>JACPDX010000037.1 GCA_016183805.1 Bacteroidota bacterium | reverse complement strand
CTTTCTTGATAAACATCATTACTGATGCAAATGATTTAAAGAACGTTTGAGTGCAAAACTATCCACACTTTTGGTTATTTCCAAATATTATTATGGAATAATGATTTTATAGGTTAAAATAAAGAATTTAATTCGGAATTAGAATTCTGCATTTTTTGGTGTTCTTGGAAATGGTATCACATCCCTGATGTTGGTCATTCCAGTAACAAATAACATTAAACGCTCAAAACCTAAGCCAAAACCTGCATGAGGAACGGTACCGAACTTACGGGTTTCTAAATACCACCAAACGCTTTCTTCCGGAATATTAAAGGTTTTTATTTTTTCTTTTAAAATATCCAAACGCTCCTCCCGTTGCGAACCTCCAACAATTTCACCAATTCCGGGAAACAAAATATCCATAGCGGCAACTGTTTTACCATCGTCGTTTTGACGCATGTAAAACGATTTTATTTTGGCTGGATAATCAATTAAAATGACTGGTTTTTTAAATTCTTTTTCTACTAAAAACCGTTCGTGTTCCGATTGTAAATCAGCACCCCATTCGTTGATCGGGTATTTGAATTGTCCTTTTTGGTTGGGTTTTGAACGTTTTAAAATATCAATGGCTTCGGTATAAGTTAAACGAACAAAATCGTTCTCCACCACAAAATTTAATTTTTCAAACAATGGAATAGAACGTTGGTCTTGTGGTTTTGATTTTTCTTCTTCTTCCAATCGAGAAGCTAAAAATGTTAAGTCTTCAGCACAGTTATCCAAAGCATATTTTACACAATATTTTAGCATTTCTTCTGCCAAATCCATATTGTCGTGTATGTCGTTAAAAGCAACTTCTGGCTCAATCATCCAGAACTCGGCAAGATGACGAGTGGTGTTAGAGTTTTCAGCTCTAATGGTTGGTCCAAAAGTATACACCTGTCCTAAAGCCAAAGCCGCTAATTCTGCCTCTAACTGACCCGAAACGGTTAGGTTGGTTTCTTTACCAAAGAAGTCTTGTTTTGCATCAATTTTACCTTGTTCATTTTTTGGAAGATTCTCTATATCTAACGTAGTAACTCTAAACATTTCACCTGCTCCTTCGGCATCAGAACCAGTAATAATAGGGGTGTGAATGTTGTAAAATCCTTTGTCGTTAAAGAATTTGTGTACAGCAAAAATCATGGCATGACGAACTCTTGAAATTGCACTAAATGTGCTGGTTCTAAAACGTAAATGAGCAATTTCTCTTAAAAACTCTAACGAATGTTTTTTAGGTTGTAAAGGAAATTCTTCAGGATTGGCATCACCTAAAATTTCGAACGATTTTACAATGATTTCGATAGATTGACCTTTTCCTTGTGATGCTACAACTTCGCCAGTTACAGCAATAGATGAACCAGTGGTAATTCGTTTTAATTGATTTTCATCTTCTTTTTCAAAATCTAAAACGGCTTGTATGTTGTTTATGGTTGAACCATCGTTAATAGCTATAAAACGATTGCTTCTAAATGTTCTTACCCATCCTTTAACCAATACTTCACTGCCAATTGTTGGAGTGTTCAACAAATCGTTGATTTTTGTTCTTTTCATTATAATTTGATTTTTTACGCGAAATTAAATTTTTTTATTGAAACTTATATATTGATGATTGAGAACTGACGACTGTAAATTAGTCTTTAGGGTAACTAATATCCATATCAAAAGTTTTTACCAAGGTAATCAGGTGTGGATTTTTTTCGCTCATTTTTACGAATTTTTCCATGGGGGTATAAGCTTTTCTTGTCTTTTGATCAATATTTATTTTGGTTTCTAAACTGAGATTATAGTTCTTTAATTCTTTTCTTAAAAAGTCTAAAATATCAGTTTTTGTTTCTATTATCTCATCTTCTAGAGCTTTGTTATTGATGGTAACGATTATTTTTTCATCAATTAGCTCAGGCATGTTTTCGAATGCTGAAGCTAAACTGGTTTCGCCTTTTTCAATTAACAAATGTTTATAGGCAGACCACTTTTGTTTAAAAAGTTCGATAGTAAAAGGTTCTGTTGGTCTATTCGATAACTCTTGTATGGCTACTTCTTCTCCCTTTTTTTGATGTGCAGTTTTGTGAATAGAAATATTTTGGGAAAAGTTAACTGAAGATAAATTTTTTAATGTGATGGTAGATTTTTGATCCCGATAGCTATCAGGGCTATCTGGAGGAGTTGGTTGTTTTTCTACTTCGTTACCATAATGGCTGCTTTGGGCTTCGTTTACTAGGTTTTTTTGTAAATTGGGACTGGTTGTACCTGTTTTTTGAACAGGAAGTGTTTTGGGAGTCGAGGTTAATGAATCGGTTGTTTTGTTAAAAGGCAGGTTAATTATAGGTTTTTTTTTTTCGTGCTCATGATTAACAGAACACAGTTGCATCAACATCACTTCAACAAGTAGCCGTTGGTTTTTACTACTTTTATAAGAAGTATCTGCTTTAGAAGTGATGTCTAAAAATGAAACATATAATAAAGTATTGCCTTTTAAAGCTTGTTCTTTATACTTTTCCTTAATATTTTCTCCAACTTCTAAAAGTTTTAATGTTGAAACATCTTGGCAAATCAATAAATTCCTGAAATGTTCGGCTAATCCGTTAATAAAATTATGCCCGTCGAAACCTTTGGAAAGAATATCGTTGAAAATGAGTAAACTTTCTCCAATTTTATGTTCAAAAATGGCATCAGTCAACTTAAAATAATAATCGTAATCTAAAATATTTAAGTTATCAATTACATTTTGATAGGTGATGTTGTTGCCCGAAAAACTAACAATCTGGTCGAAAATGGATAAAGCATCACGCAATGCACCATCTGCTTTTTGAGCAATAATGTGTAAAGCATCATTTTCAGCCTTTATATTTTCTTTTTGAGCAATGTTTGCAAGGGTTGTAGCAATGTCTTCAATTTGAATACGATTAAAATCAAAAATCTGACAACGGGAAAGTATGGTTGGAATTATTTTGTGTTTTTCGGTAGTGGCTAAAATAAAAATAGCATGTTTTGGAGGTTCTTCAAGGGTTTTTAAAAATGCATTAAATGCTTGAGCAGAAAGCATGTGAACCTCATCAATGATATAGACTTTTTTTGAACCTAATTGTGGAGCGAAACGTACTTGGTCAATCAAGTTCCGAATGTCATCCACCGAGTTGTTAGATGCAGCATCTAGTTCATAAATGTTTAATGAATGACCATCGTTAAATGATTTACAGGATTCACACTCATCACACGCTTCAATGTTTTCGGTAATGTTAAAACAATTGATGGTTTTAGCTAAAATTCTGGCACAAGTTGTTTTTCCAACTCCTCTTGGTCCGCAAAACAAAAATGCCTGAGCTAAATGCTCAGTTTTAATAGCATTTTTTAAGGTAGAGGTAATAGAAAGTTGTCCAACAACCGAATCGAAGGTTACCGGGCGATACTTTCTGGCCGAAACAACAAAATTTTCCATACTTTTTTACCTAAAGAACAAATATAGGGTTATTAATTTTTGTCTCAATAGCTATCGGGATTAAAATTTTGAATTTGTTTTTAACAAGTTTTGAGAAAACAAAAGAGGCGATAGTCCATTGACCATCGCCTCTAAATATTAAAATAATTAGTTCTTATTGAACAACTACATTTCTTTTAATGATGTTGTTGCCAGATTTTATGTCGAAAACATAAGTTCCTTTAGCTAAATTGTTCACTTCAATAACTGCTGTATTAGCATTTACTTGAACAGTTTTAACCAATTGACCATTTAATCCATAAACAGCAACTGCATCAATTTTAGTGTCAGATTTAATGTTGATGTTGTTTGTTGTTGGATTAGGGTAGGTCATTATAGCAACTTTAGCATTAACATCATCAACACTAGTAACAAGAGTCAAGTGAACGTTTACCTGACTGCTTGTGCAGGAGTTAACATTCCAGACATTGGAGAAACAGTTAACCATTTTTGAATCGGGTTACCTTGTAAGTTACCATAAATAGTAAGATTTGCATCAATTGTTAAATTGTATTCACTCCATCCCGGGCCTGTAGAAATCCAGTTAACACCGGCAGTTCTTGGGCCGTTATCTAAACCTAAAGGATAAGTTCCTGAGTCAGCATCACAAACATATCCAATCCAAATATCTTTTCCGTCAATATACATTGGAGAAGGCAAAGGGATATTAATGATATCAAATGCAGCAGATACCGTAAATGGAATATTATACAATAATGTACCTGGTCCAGGAGTAGTAAAAGAACCTCTATCATAAACCAATAAGGCGAAATTTGAAGCAGTATCATTAATTTGGACATCTACAGAAGTGATTTCTTGTCCAATGGCATCGCTTAAGTATGAAGGCATAAATTTATTTGCAGCTTTTACGGTAACATCAGCAAGGATACGTTGGATAAGCTATAAAATCCATATTTTGGTCCCCATCATTGGTAATGGTAAACATTTCTGGAGCAGCACCCGCAGTATAAACATCAGTAGTACTAACATTGATGGTTGGAGGAGTTAATGGAGTCGCCAATTCAGTATAAGTTACATCATCAAAATAGTATTTTGGAGTTTGCCCGGAAATTGCACCACCATAAAAATTAACACCACCCAATTGGGCAGCACCTACACCACCACCTGCTTGAGTAGCAAAAGGCCATGTTGTAATGTGTACGCCATTGATGAATAATGCAGCAGTGTCATTGTCAATATCCACATGATTTTCGATTAAAAACCAAGCATCGTTTGGATGGGTAAAATTTATTGTTGCACCATTAGCCTTTAATTCTCCATTACCATTGTTTCCAAAATACACTTCATTTGCCCATTGATTACCAGGTGCTTCAAAGTGTTGTAAATTGAAATATCCACCAAAACCTAAAGGAATGTAATAGTAAAATGAAACATTAAATTTACCACTTGTTTTGTTACCTAATCTTAAAATTACATCGTCGCTTGTACTTGCAATAAATACAGAGTTTGCAGCACTATTTGCGAAAGCTGTAGAAATTACGGCATCTTCTGTTCCACCTGGAGCATTACTCCAAGTTGTAAATGGAAGTCCGGCTTGAGTACCTAGAAAACCACCATCGGTATAAGCATCAAAATTGTTTGAATACAAAATCGTTTGTGCTTTTGTGGTTAGCGATAAAGCCACCAACATTAAATTAAAAAGTAGAATTTTTTTCATAATATATTGTTTTGGTTTATAATAAATTAGAGTGCAAAAGTAACCCAAAATTGAGGAATAAAAAAATTAATTTTTTAACAGAATTATTTTGTTGTTTTTGAACACACACAAAAAAATAAGGTTCTGAACGGTATTAAAAAATAGTGTGTGGTTCGTGCCTTCACACAATTCAAGAGTTGAAATACCTTAAATACATTTTTAAAGAGCTCTCTGAATATTATTTTACATTAATCCCAAACAAATTTCCATGTTTTGTCGGGTTGTTTTTTCCATACGGTATGAAAAATTCCTGAACTTTCCACCTTATTACCAGTAGAGTCAATTGCCGAATAGGTAAATTTTCCATAGGTATAACCTAAATCTCCTGAGGCAGCTACATCAACAAAATCAGGTTTCCATTCCAAACTTTCATGTTCACTTTCATTTGGAATGCCAAAAAATTCATCCATAGCTTTTTTTCCTTCTACCAATTTTTTGGATCTTAATAAAACAACATCGTCAGCAGCATAATTTAAAAAAGCTTTTTTGATGCCCTCTTTTTTCGCCATTGCAGCAAATTCTTGTTCGGTAGTTAAAATTTCTTGTTTCCATTGTTCAATGGAATTGTTTTTAGTCTCCATATTACACGAAATTAATACCAGATGAGCAGTAAAAATTAGAATGAGTTGTCGTTTCATAACTTTCTTTTATAAATACCTTTAAAAACCATTGTTAAAATATTATCGCTTTTGTCTAAGATTTCCCACACTTGTGTTACTTCATCATTGTTAATTTTTGTCCATGTAATTCTATTGTAGTAGAAATCAATTTTTTTACCGGGAAGTAATGCACTTTTTAGTACCATTTTGTTGGACTCAGCTTTTCCTTTTAATTTAAGATTTGAGCCTTGATTGTCAATCCAAAGTTGATTCCAGGTTGAATCTGCCGAATCAAAATAATTATAACTTCTTCCTGTTGAACCAGTGGCGCTTGTCCAATGTTCGTTAATAATACAATGGTCTTCTAACTTTACAATTAAGTTTTCGCCAATCTGAGTATTTAATGTGTCAAATACAATCCAATCGCCCACCCAAAAATCGAATTGTTGGTGATGATTGGTACAACATGCACAAGTTGTTTGTGCATTAACCTGATTAATTTTTCCGAGGACTATTGACAACAGAATTGTTAAAGTTATTTTATTCATAGTTGGATTGTTTTGTTGTTTTAAAGTTAGGTTTTATAGTTTAATGTTTTTGCACATATTTCTTTTTTATCTCAAAATTAATTTTATTTATCAGTAAATCAATCAAATAACTATTAATACATAATATTCTTATGTATTAAAATTACATACATAAGAATATTATGTATATTTGTCCTATGTATTCATCAGAACTTATAAAAGGAACATTAAAAACTATCGTTTTAAAATTGCTTAAAGAGCAAGGTAAAATGTATGGTTACGAAATTACTCAACGAGTAAAAGAATTAACAAACGACAAAATTCAAATTACTGAAGGTGCACTGTATCCGACTTTGCACTCGCTGGAACAAAACGGCGAATTGGATACAGAAACCGAGTATATGGGTAAACGTGTAAGGAAATACTACACGCTTACAAAGCAAGGCCATATTACTGTCGACCTGAAAGTAAATGAATTTGTAGACTTTATGAATACCATGAAGTTTTTGTTAGACGTTGAGTTAAAAATGAGTAATGTACAAAGTAACCGATGAACAGATAGATTTTATTCTCGGCAACATTAAGGCAAATGGGGTAACTATTGAAGATCTGCAATATAACCTATTGGATCACATTTGCTGCATAATTGAAGACGAGATGCCTGAAGGTGAGGACTTTTACAAGTTCTATGGAAACATAATGCCCCGATTTTTCGACAAAGAGTTGAAAGAAATAGAGCAAGAAACGAATAATTTATTAACCTTTAAAAACTATTACGCCATGAAAAATACATTAAAAATATCAGGAATAATATCATCGATACTTACCATTTTTGGAGCAATATTTAAAGTAATGCACTGGCCTGGAGCAGGTATGTTAATTGTACTTGGAGGTTTGTCGTTTAGTTTAATTTTTCTTCCTTTAATGATAGTATTAAAGTTTAAAGATGAAGAAAGCAAAATAAGTAAATGGGTTTTTTCTTTTGGCTTTTTATTGGCCATGGGAGCTGCAACCGGTACTATTTTTAAAATAATGCACTGGCCTTTTGCCAATATTTTAATGCTTGGAAGTGTTACATTGTTTGTGTTTGCTTACGTGCCTTTGTATTATATTACCCAAATACGACAGGCAGAATCGAAATTTAATACCACCATAAATGCGGTGTTAATGATGGCTTGTGGAGGAATGTTGTTTGCCATGTTTAATTTAAGACCAAGCTCTGCTCTGCAAGAAAGTGTGAGTGCTTCGTATACTTTTATGAATAACAATGCTATGGAATTGGTAGCCGAAAATGAGATGTTGTTAGCTTCAGCTAATGTAAAAGAGGAAGCAAACCAATTTCATCAAACATCTAAAAAATTGTTTGAAGACATAGAAGCAACAAAGCTTTTATTAATCTCAAAAGCAGAAGATGTTAGCCAAGAAGAGGCTAAAAAAATGACCTTGTTGGACATGCAAAGAGCAAACGATGGTAATATTAACAGGAATAATTTTGATGACGCCAAAGGAGAACATTCTTTTGAAAGTTTAAGTAAGTCAATAGAGGCTTATAATGCTCAAGTGAAGACAATTTATCCAACACAAGCGGATAAAGTAATTGCTATAGATGAATTGCAATTAACCAATACTATTTTATCGGTATTGTTACACGAATTATCTCAAATACAATTGCAAATTGTTACTACCGAAAACAGTTATTTGAGTGGGTTTGCTGCAAAACCATCAATTTAAAAATTTAGTTAGTGTGTTTAATGTTTAAAGCAAGATGACGAAAGTTGTCTTGTTTTTTTGTTATAAACTAATTCAAATTGCACAAAAACAACTCAGAAACGACCGTTAAAAAGAAAAATGAAACATTTTAACTTTCACATTCAGTAATACTTTATATTTGAAAAAATTAATTAAAATATTATGATTATGGCAAAATCTTTACTTTCTTTTTTGAGTTTATTTTTAATGATAAATTCTATCGTTTTTTCTCAGGGACAAACTTGTGAAACAGCAGAGAAATTTTGTATTGGATTCTCTTATTCAAATACAAGTAATGGATCTTCGGCTCAGCCGGGACCAAATTACGGATGCCTAAGTACTCAACCTAATCCGGTTTGGTATTATATGGAAATTGAAAACTCAGGAGTCATACAATTAGCTATAACACAAACCTCAACATCCGGGTCGGGAGGTGATTTAGACGTAGATTTCATTTTATGGGGACCGTACTCATCGTTAACTAATGTTTGTTCTGATTTAACTACCGGTAATACCGTTGATTGTAGCTATTCAGCAAGTGCTGTTGAAAATGCCACCATCTCTAATGCACAGGCCGGAGAACTGTACATGATAATGGTAACTAATTATCAAGGTAGCCCGGGAACAATTACATTTACTCAAACAAATATAGATAGTGTTAATGCAGGAACGGTTAGTTGTAATGCTCAGGATACCTGTTACGCCTTTGCCGGCTCCGACAGAATAGTTTGCTTAGGTGATTCTACTGTGTTAGGTGCTTCTCCGACAGGAATTGGAGCAGGGAATATTACGTATAACTGGTCTCCATCAGCTACTTTGGATGACCCTAATTTGGCTAATCCTACAGCAACAACTACCTTAACAGAAATGTACTACGTTACCATGACCGATGATTCAGGTTGTGTAGCAACAGATTCTGTTGTGATTACCATTGACTCATGTATCACCACTAATATTAGCCAATTAAACGAAAAAGAGGATGTTGTGATTTACCCAAATCCGAGTACAGGTGTATTTACTATTTCTAAACCAAGTAGTTTAAAAGAAAAACTAACTATCAGGTTATACAGTTTGGAAGGTAAATTAATTATCGAAAAAATCTTTCAAGAAAGTGAGCAATCTATGGTGATGGATATTGCGGAACAAAGTAAGGGCATTTATTACTTACAGTTGATAATGAATGATAGAACTTATACGAAGAAGATTTTGAAGGATTAAAAGGATTAAAAAATAGGTGATTAATTAGTGTGTTTAAAACAAGGCGACGAAAGTTGCCTTGCTTTTTTTAGTGCTTTTAAGATAATATTCGCTCGGCTGTGCCGAGAGAGTGGGTAGGAGATTATACTCACTCAGAACAACAAAGCGAGTGGGGAGAGTTGACTAATTAATGGGGATGATTTTGTCGTGGTTGCCAACTTGTAAAAGAAGAGGTCTTGTTCTGTTTTTTAATAAGACTTCAATATCGAAACATACTTTACGCCATTTAATAGCTTTACAAAAATCATTATCTATAAATTCAGGGAAGAGTCTAATTATAGGTTCGTTTAATAAATTATAGGAGTCATCTATATATAGTTTTAGGTAAACATTTCCACACCCACCCCCATAGTCGACATAGAGGATTAATTGGTTGTCGTTGATTTCAATTTTTGATATATAGAATTCAAAGTTTTCAAATTCCTTAACTTGATATTTTTTAGTTAATGACCAACAACTTTCTATATTAAAGTCAACTAAACTGTCATTTATAAAGAATTGTTGTTCTTGTCCAATCATCTTTAATGTTGAAATAAAAAGCACTATTATCAAAAATAAAGACTTCATCTTGTATAAGATTAAATGAACAACTCATACCAAATCTAACCATAAAATTTAAATCACCCCATAAAGCGAACCACCTTTTTCGCCTAATTTGTCCGCTCGTTTTTCAATTTCGGGGTTTTTAACAAGTGGTGGTGCATGGTGCGGTTTTATTCGGGCATCTTTTATTAATGGTCCTTTGCAGCCCCAATGTTTGTGTTGGGTAAAACTGTTTACACCATAAATATCGTTGGCTGGGTTGCTTCGGGTAAAAGTTACCCATAAAAAATTGTTGAGGTTTTCCGAAACAAAGTTGGCATCATCCACTAATAAAATGAGTTGTAAACCATCTAAGTTGAGAGTTGAGAGTTGAGAGTTGAGGGTTTCGACCTCCTGTGCTGCATTTTGGTAGGTGGTAAATGATGGAAAATTTAAGGCTACAACTCCTGGCAAAACCATTTTAGCATTTTCAAGTTCAGTTGGAACAGCAGTACATAATGTTCGTTTTTTATCACCAACGGCTGCAATTACTACTTTTGAACCTTGATTGATACCAGTTCCGCTATAATCTAGCGTGTCAATGGTGGTGTTGGTGTAAAAGTGTAAATCACGGCTCCAATCTATCCGCTCTAAGATGTGAGTAAAAAAGCTTTCAATGTTTTTTGTGCTTAAAATGAGGTTGTCCTGTTTGTCGGCAATCAATAAATATTTGGCAAGGCTCAACTGTCCGAAACCCAAGATGTGGTTAGCAATGGTTAATAATTCCTGAGGTTGTTTTAGAGTTTGATAAGGGGTGTAGCGTTCGCTTCCTATTGCCAACAACAACGGATGAACTCCTGCTGCATCAACAGCATTTACTTCGTGTAAACCGGGAATTTCTTGCGGTAGTGCACTTCCACTAATTTCATGGATTAAAGCACCAAATTGAGTATCCTCCTGTGGCGGCCGGCCAACAACAGTAAAAGGCCAAATCGCATCTTTTCTATGGTAAACCTTGTGTACTTTCAATACTGGAAATTCATGTGTTAAACTGTAATAGCCCAAATGGTCACCAAACGGACCTTCGGGTTTGGTGTCGTTCGGATAAATTTCTCCGGTAATAACAAAATCGGCATCAGCAGATAGAATGTAGCCTTCTTTTTCGATGTAGCGAAAACGTCTTCCTGCCAAAGCTCCTGCAAAGGTAAGTTCCGACAAACCTTCGGGTAAAGGCATTACCGCAGCAAGCGTATGAGCCGGTGAGCCACCAATAAAAATACTCACTTTTAAAGGTTTGCCCAATTGATTGGCTTTGTTTTGATGAATCCCAATTCCACGATGAATTTGATAATGTAAACCAATTTCTTTGTTAGTTTCGTAATCGTTTCCACTGAGTTGAACACGATACATTCCCAAGTTAGAACTGTAAATGGAAGTGTTGGTGGGGTCTAACGAAAAAACTTGAGGCAATGTGATAAAAGCTCCACCATCTTTTTCCCAACATTTAATGAGTGGGAGTTTATCTATGGTAGTTTCGTTGAATAAAATTGCACCCGAGCTGACTTTTTTAGGTAATGATTTTAATGCTAATAATCCTGCCGATAAATTTTTGATGGGGGACTTAATGGCTTTGATGGGGTCGTTTTTTAATTCGACTAATTGTTGCACTTTTTCAAAAGTATGGCGAAAAATAAATTTGCTACGTTCGAGTGTTCCAAATAGGTTAGAAACAGCCTGAAATTCACAACCTTTGATGTTCTCAAATAAAATGGCTGGTCCATTATTCTCAAAAACACGTAAATGTATGGCTGCCATTTCAAGATTTGGGTCGACCTCTTCTTTTATACGAACAAGGTGGCCATTTCTTTCGAGGTCTTCAACACAATCTTTGGTGCTTTTGTAAATCATGCGTTAAAGTTAGTGATTCCCCATGTCATTCTGAATGATATTTGT
>JACPDX010000035.1 GCA_016183805.1 Bacteroidota bacterium | reverse complement strand
TTAATTATGAAAAAGGTGGAAGTTTTACCCATTCTGCAACAATTCCTTACAAAGACGGTATGGATGTAGCAACTGTTGAATTAAGAGTAACAGGAACATACAAAACAAAAACTAAAGATTTAGACCCGCGTAAAGTTGCTGATGGAACCATCATTACTCCTAAATTAGTAATGTCGGCCGAAAAAGCAATTGCTGCAAAAGACAATTTCCAAAAATTTGCTTTAGAAAATTACAGTGCAGTTATCAATTATTTAGTTAACAATTCTACTGTTAGAGGTTCTGAATTATCTGATAAAGATGTGAAAGAATTAACAGCAAACCTAAAAATTTGGGCTACTAATCCTAAAATGGAATTTAATGGTATCGAAGTAAATGCTTATGCTTCTCCTGAAGGTGAAATTTCTAAAAATGATAACTTAGCTAACGAAAGAGCTGCTTCGGCAGACAAAGCAATGGCTGGTGAATTTAAAAAAGCTAAATTGACTATTCCTGAAGGAACTTCTAAATTAGTTGGTAAAGGTGAAGACTGGGATGGCTTTAAAAAATTAATGGTTGCTTCTGACATTAAAGACAAAGAATTAATCATTAGAGTTTTAGAATCTTATTCTGATTTAACCAAAAGAGAAGAAGAAATTAAAAACTTAGCAGCTACCTATACCGAAGTTGCTAAAAAAGTTTTACCAGAATTAAGAAGATCTGAATTAAGTGTAGTGATGAAACACCACAACTTAACTGACGATGAAATGAAAGTGTTGGTGGATACCAAAATTGATTCGTTAGATGCAGAACAAATGTTCTACGCAGCATCTTTATACAACGATGATGCTAAAAAAGAATCTATCTACAAAAGTTTTTCTGCTAAATTTCCGGAAGACTGGAGAGGACCAAACAATTTAGGTTACATCTACATTACTCAAAACAAAGTGGCTGATGCAAAAGCACAATTCGAAAAAGCTGCCGGTTTATCTGCTAACAATGCAATTGTAAACAATAACTTAGGTGTTTGCGAACGATTAAACGGTAACAACGATGCTGCAATGGCTTTCTACGATAAAGCTGCTGGTGCAGGAACAACAGAAGTAAACGAAAACAAAGGTATCATTTACATCATGAAAGGTGATTATGCTTCTGCTAAATCTAGCTACTCAGGTGTTAACTCATTCAATGCTGCTTTAGCTAACTTGTTAAGCGGTAACAACTCAATAGCAGGTATTATTGATGGTTCAACTGATAAAGATGAAGCATTGGCTTATTACTTAAAAGCAATTGCAGGTGCTCGTTCTAACGACAAAAACATGTTGGTAAACAACTTGAAATCAGCTATCGGTAAAGATGCAGCTTTAAAAGCTAAAGCTAAAACTGATGCAGAATTCATCAAATTTAAAGATGACGCTGAATTTCAAGCTGCTGTAAACTAATTAAAACCTCACTTTATAAGATAAAAAAAGTCTCGCAATTGCGAGACTTTTTTGTTTATATTTGTTTGTGAAGATAAATTATAATAAACATATCACTAAGCCCCCTTGCTAAAATTCCAACGCTTCAGCTTAGCGATTACGGGGGTAACGGGTCGGCTGCAAAAATTAATAGAAATTCACTTATGTTAGAAATAAAAAATAGCAAGAATATTATGAGAGACATATTTTACAGTATACTGGTCGTATTTTTTTTTGTAAATTGTTCAGGTAAAAAAGATAACAACATTAAAGGGCTGGATAAAAATTTGGAAGAGACAATTTATCAAATAGGGAAACTGGAAACTAGTCGGTTACTTAATTCTATGGATTACCTTGAGGATACAATATCATACACTGGCTTAGCGTATAAAGCATATCGAACATCTTATACTAAAAGTAGAGACACTGTTTATCGAATAAGTAAAGTAGATTCTTTAAATAATAATGAGTTGTTAGCTACAATTTATAAGGATTATTATGATTTTCAATTTAAAGCTATATCTCATACTTATGCAAGCCCTTCTGAAAGAAAGGAATTTGAAAGATATAATGATGTAGAATTTGATGAGTTTTTTACTGAAAATCATCAACTAAATAAGGAAAGAATATTAAATTTAAAATTACAGGTTTTATTGATTCACCTTGAATTATCGAGCTTCATTTTCCAGTTATGAGAAAACGATATGCCCCTCACTATCCGTAGTTTGAAGCGAAAGAAATGAGCGAAGACAACTACGGACTTAAAACCACAATTGCATTTTGTTTATTGCAATTACTCAACTACCTTTACCATCTAAATTTTAATAACATCAACCATGGAAATAAAAGACTTAGCACCAAAAAACGTTTGGAAAAATTTTATCGCATTAAATGCAGTACCACGACCATCAAAAAAAGAAGAACGGGTTATTGCGTTTATGAAGAGTTTTGGTGAAAACCTTCAATTGCCAACCATGGTGGATAAAACAGGAAATGTAATTATCAAAAAACCGGCTACCAAAGGCATGGAAAAAAGAAAAACGGTTATTCTTCAATCGCATTTAGACATGGTTTGCCAGAAAAATGCAGCCACCAATTTCGATTTCGATACACAAGGAATAAAAATGCTTATTGAAGATGGTTGGGTTACTGCCGATGGAACCACTTTAGGAGCTGATAACGGTATTGGTGTTGCTGCTATCATGAGTTTATTAGAAAGCAAAGACATACCACATCCAGCCATCGAAGCTTTATTTACCATTGATGAAGAAACAGGCATGACAGGTGCTTTTGGATTGGAAGGTGGTTTACTGGATGGTGAAATTTTATTGAATTTAGATACCGAAGACGACGATGAATTTTCGATTGGTTGTGCAGGAGGAATAGATACCAATACTGAATATACTTATGAACAAAAAAATGCAACAGGAAAAGCCTATAAAATTGAAGTAAAAGGGTTAAAAGGCGGTCATTCGGGAATGGATATTATTTTAGAAAGAGGTAATGCTAATAAAATTATCAACCGCTTAATTATTGATACTGAAACTTTTGGATTGTGTATTGCCGAAATTGATGGAGGAAGTTTAAGAAATGCTATTCCAAGAGAAGCAGTAGCTATTGTTACAGTTGAAAATGATACTTATTTAGAAACGTTTGAACAACGAAAAAAGGATGTTTTAAATGAATTATCTATTTCCGACCCTGATGCAAAAATAAGTATTGAACCTACTAATTTACCTGCAAAAACAATGACGTTGGCTGAAACCACAAAAATAACCAACACCTTACAAGCGGTTCATAACGGAGTGTTTAAAATGAGTTTAGCCATTGCCGGTTTAGTAGAAACATCCTCATCATTAGCTAGAGTTATTGTAAAAGATGGAAAATTTATTACGCAAAGTTTACAGCGTAGTGCGATAGAGTCTGGTAAAATGGAAGTGGCTTATACTGTGGGTGCAGCATTTAAGTTGATGGGTTGTAAAGTTGAACACAGAGGTTCATACCCTGGTTGGGCTCCCAATACAAAATCGGAAATATTGGATTTGATGAAAGCTAAATACGAAGCTAAATTTAAAGAAAGCCCTAAAGTTGCAGCGTGTCACGCAGGTTTGGAATGTGGGATTTTAGGATTAAACTACCCAAAGGTTGATATGATATCATTTGGACCGACCATTAAAAATCCGCACTCACCCGATGAAAAAGTAAACATTAAAACAGTAGAAAAATTCTGGGGATTTTTGTTGGATATTTTAGCTGATTTTCCGAGTAAGTAGAGACATACAATTGTACGTCTTGGATTTACCGAATAAGTAGAAATGCACAATGATGCTTCTCTATCTATATTTTTGCTGTATTTCCCAAACAACGATTCCTGCACTTACCGAAATGTTTAACGAGTGTTTTGTACCGTATTGAGGTATTTCTATCACCACATCACTTTGGTTGATAATTTCTTGTTCTACACCATTAACTTCATTACCAAAAACCAATGCCCATTTTTCGTTAGGTTTAACCTTAAAATCGTTGAGCATGGTGCTATTTTCTGTTTGCTCAATAGAAGCAATTTTGTATTGGTTTTGTTTTAAATCAACAAGTGCTTGAATGGTGGTTTCAAAGTATTTCCAGGTTACAGTTTCGGTTGCTCCTAGAGCGGTTTTTTGAATGTCCCGGTGAGGTGGTTGAGCCGTTATACCACACAAGTAAACTGCTTCAATTAAAAACGCATCGGCAGTTCTAAAAACAGAGCCAATGTTGTTTAAGCTTCTGATGTTGTCTAAAACAATAATCAATGGAGTTTTTTCAGTTTGTTTAAACTCTTCGGTCGAAATTCGATTCAGTTCTTCGTTTTGTAATTTTTTGTGCATTTAGATTTTGTTTTTTTATTGAATTGATATGGATACTTTTGAAGATATAAATACTTGACAAAAATATGAGGAGTAATTTATTGAATAAGATATTGATTGTTATCCCTGCGGTATTGATTCCTTTGATATATAGTAAATCCACAGTCGACCCAGTTTTACTTCCCAAGTACCTTTCTTTTTCAATTTATATGCTGTTTTTTTTGGTGGTTGTTTCTTACTATTTTTTGTTTGTGAAAAATAATAGAGAAATTTCTATTTACAAAAATAATCTATTTAAGTTTTTTTTAGGATATATAATTGTATCAGCACTATCTCTTTTTTTTTCTATAAATTATATTGATGGAATTTTTGAATGGACAAAATTATCTCTATTCTTCATTTTTCTTGTGCTTTCTGTCTTTTATTTTCAAAAAGTAGAAAATTTGGTTAGCGACTTGTGTTTAGCTATTTCATGTTTATCTTTTTTAATTAATGGAATAGGTTTGTATCAATTTTATCAACTTGTAACTCATCATAAAGTTTCTCATTATTCAACGTATCTCATTGATGCTACGTTTGCTAATAGAAATCTTTTCGCTGAAATTTTACTGCTAACCTTACCATTTGTTCTTTTTGGTGTTTTTAAATTTAAAGGTATTCTAAGAATAATTTGTTCGTTATCGTTATTAAGCTCATTATTTTTAATTACATCTACTCTTACCAGAGCTGTATGGGTTGGGTTAATTGTATCAAGTGTTTTAACGCTAATTCTTTATCTGTTTCTAAGGCATAGACAAGAAAATACTTCCTTTTTATTCCATTTTAGAAAAGTTATTTTCCCTATAATAATAGTTTTAGTTTCAATAATGAGCGCTATTTTCTTTTATTCAAGGCTCGATTCAGAAGAGACGTTTAGAAAGCAAATAAGTGCGATTTCAAATATCAATTATGGAGGAGCAAATGAGCGGATAGAATTATGGAAAAAATCTTTCCAAATTTTTAAAGAAAACCCGGTTGCAGGTGTTGGATTAGCTTCATGGAAAATTGAGGTTTTGAAATACAATGTAGGAGGAACAAAGCCTGAAGATGCGACAACTTTTTATCAGTATCCTCATAATGATTTTGTAATGGTAGCAACAGAAATAGGAATTATTGGACTGATTTTTTATTTGCTCATATTTGCTGCAATCTTTTATTACATCATAGTTATTTTAAAAAACACCAAAACAAATGAACAATTTTTTTATTTTTTAGTTTTTTCGGGTGTTGTTAGCTTTATTGTGGTTTCTTGTTTCAGTTTTCCTAAAGAAAGAATTGAGCAAAATATCTTTTTAATGTTTATGTTTATTCCGGTTATGATAAAATACCATTCGATAAAAAATAATGGGTCAAAAGATAAATTGATTAACCAAAATAAAACCTCCGGTAAATGGCTTTTTTTCCTAGTAGTTTTTTTAATACTTATCGCTTTTTCAATATTTATTGGGTTAAAAAGAATAAAGTCTGATATTCATACTTTAAAAGCATTAGATGCTAAAAGGAAAAATAATTGGCAAAAAATGATTATTCAAATTGACAAAGCTTTTTCTCCTTATTACATTATGGATCCTATGAGTACACCGTTGGAATGGTACAGAGGTACCGCATACTTTAATATGGGCAGACACGAGGAAGCACTCCGTGATTTTGAAAAAGCTTATAAAATAAACCCTTACCATGTTCATATCTTAAATAATTTAGGAACGTGTTTTGAGCTGAAAAATGACCACGAAAAAGCGATAAACTATTTTAATAAGGCTCTTTTAATCAACCAAACTTTTGAAGATGTCATCTTAAATTTAAGTGCAAGCTATTTTAATGCTGGAGCAGTAGATTCTGCATATCAAACTATAAGAAAAATTAACCAAAATACAATCAATGAAAGATACAACACGAGTTTGTCTGTTATTGTTCATGCAAAATTTAAACAGATAAAAATAGATATAGAGAATGAAGGATTACCATCAGATTTGATTAATCAACAAAAAAACTGGAATTCAAGAAAATTAAAACTTTCAAAATTAAATAATCAGGAATTTACAAATCTGTATAATGAAACGATGAAATTAAAAATGAATGATTATTTGGATAATATAAATTGGATGATTAGAATCCATAACAAATCAATCAAAAACAGTATAAGTATAGAGGAACAAATTTTTATTGACTCCTATTTTATTATTTATAACGAAATAATTTGATGATAATATTAAAATAGATTAGCTTTGTTTAACACAAAACCAGTTATTATGTCAAAAATTTACTTTCGCTTATTAATACTCTTGGTTACTTTTAGTATTTTAGAAACGGTTTCCGCACAATCTGTTGTGTCAATTACACCCGATTCGGCTTTACAAGGTCAAACTTTAAATGTTGTTATTACAGGTAATAGTACCAATTTTGGACAAGGAACCAACACCATTCAAGTATGGCTCTCTAAGGGTATGGATATCATTCCTTCTAACTCCGTATTTGTAGTTAATGATTTACAATTAATTGTAAATTTTACTATACCCCTTAGTACACCAACAGGATTGTATGATGTCAATACGTATAATGCACTAGATGGATATGTAACTCTTATTGATGGATTTGAAGTTCTTTCATCTACTGCTACTGGAGTCCAACAAAATCTAGAACCAGTTTCTGAAAGTAAAATTTACCCCAACCCTTTTTCCAATTCATTAAAATTAGAATATACGTTAGATAATCCTTCAAATGTTCAAATAATGATTTTTGATGTTTCTGGTAGAGTCTTAGTTAATTCAGCTATTGAAAAGTATGCTCCGGGTAATTATACTTATGATTTTAGTGATGACATTGTTGACTTGCCGAAAGGAAATTATTTTGTTCGGTTAAGAACTGATAGTAAAGATTATAATTACAAGGTTATAAGAAACTAGTTGCATTTAGAATACCAAAATTGAAAATCCGATGAATAACCATCGGATTTTTTTTAGTGTATATTGCAAACGGGACAAAATAGTACCTTTTGTTTTTTTTCAGTCCCATAAGGGACAATATCTTGGTAAAATTTATGCTGAATGTGCACCTAAGTTCCGTAGGAACGATATGTTGATTCCGTCCTTAAGGGACTTTTGGGTTGTGAAATGTTCATGTTCCTACC
>JACPDX010000011.1:27932-62029 GCA_016183805.1 Bacteroidota bacterium | reverse complement strand
TCATCACTATTTTGTTTTGATTTTTTAGTCGTTTTTACTTCTTCGAGAACCAATTCAAAGTTATTGTTAAAACAGATTACACCATCAATTTTTCCTGATTCGGTTTTAAAACCCTTAATGGTTGAGGTTTTTCCTTTCTGCAACAATTGCAGAACTTGCTTTTCAGTAAGTTTTTTCTCTTTAAAATTAAAAGGCAAAATAAAGTTACAGCCTGTTGCATATTCACTACAACCGTAAGCCGTTTTCCCTTTTAATAAATTCCCTGTTTTACATTTAGGGCATTTTTGTGTACTAAAAGCTGCTTTTCCTTTTTCTTTATTGACAAGGGGGTTCATCCCCTTGTTGCTAACTATAGAAGTTATACGAGTACGATTTTCTTCCATACGCACTTCATACACCAAATGATCCACCATCTGTTTCATGTGTTTAATAAAAGAACCGGCATTATAAGTCCCTTTTTCAATTTCTTTCAATTTCTTTTCCCATGATCCGGTGAGCTCTGCCGAGGTCAATAATTTATTTTGAATGGTATCAATCAACTGAATTCCTGTGGAGGTTGGTACCAATTGTTTTTTGTTACGTTCAATGTATTTTCGTTTAAACAATGTTTCAATAATGTTTGCACGAGTCGAAGGGCGACCAATCCCGTTGTCTTTCATTAAATCCCGCAATTCCTCATCATCTACATGTTTTCCTGCAGTTTCCATAGCTCGTAACAAGGTTGCTTCGGTAAACATGTTTGGTGGTTTGGTTTCTTTTTCTAAAAACGAAGGCTCGTGTGGACCTTTTTCTCCTTTTATAAAATTTGGAAGTAACTGTAATTCTTTATCTTCTTCTGCACTATCAACGCCATCAAAAACCACTCGCCAACCTTTTTCCAAAATTTCTTTTCCTGTGGCTTTAAAAGTAACTTCATCGGCTTTACCAATCACTGTGGTGTTGCTTACCGAACAATCCTCGTAAAAAACAGCAATAAAGCGTTTTACAATAATATCATACACTTTTTCTTCGTATTGATTTAAGTGAGTTTGAACTCCTGTAGGAATTATGGCGTGGTGGTCGGTAACTTTTTTGTCGTTAAATATTTTAGTCGATTTTCTAATTTTTTTACCTAACAAAGGCTGTGTTAAAATGGGTAAACATCATTAGGTAAAAAGGTGGTGTCAACTCTTGGATAAGTAACTACTTTTAACTCATATAATTTTTGAACAGTTTTTAAGGTTTCATCAGCCGAGTAGCCAAACTTGGTGTTACAATATACCTGCAAACCAGTCAAATCAAATAGTTTAGGAGCATACTCGTTTCCGGCTTTTTTGCTTGTTGATACAATTTCAAAATCAGCCTCTTTTACTTTATCCGCCAATTTCTGACCATCTTCTTTAGTAGTAAAACGACCTTCTTCACAATTAAAAACCGTTTCTCTATAAATGGTTTGTAATTCCCAAAAGGGGGTAGGTTTAAAATTTTCTATTTCTTTAAACCGATTTACCACCATGGCCAATGTTGGAGTTTGAACTCTTCCAATCGATAAAATTTGTTTTTGTCCACCATATTTTAAGGTGTATAAACGGGTGGCATTCATGCCCAATAACCAGTCGCCAATGGCACGAGAAAATCCGGCATAATACAAGTTGTCGTATTGTTTGGAAGGTTTTAGGTGTTGAAACCCTTCTTTAATGGCTTCGGTGGTTAACGATGAAATCCATAAACGTTGAACTTCACCTTTATATCCTGCTTGATCAATCACCCAACGCTGAATCAATTCTCCTTCTTGCCCGGCATCACCACAGTTTATCACTAGAGTAGCTTTATCGAACAAGCTTTCTATGACCTTAAATTGTTTTTGAATACCCGGATTATCGACAATTTTAGTTTTAAATTTTTCGGGTAACATCGGCAAGTTGTTGATGTTCCAGCTTTTCCAATAGGCTTGATAATCGTGAGGTTCAAATAAAGTACAAAGATGTCCAAAAGTGTAAGTTACTAAATAACCGTTGCCTTCAAAATAACCGTCGTGTTTGGCGGTTGCCCCTAATACAGTAGCAATTTCGCGTGCAACACTTGGTTTTTCGGCAATACAGACTTTCATTTAATTCCTTTATTTTACAAGCTTGCAAAATACAAATTTTTAATTTTTTAAAACACAAAATTATTCAATAGAAAAATAAAGCCCTTAAATACTTAAAATAGATAGTATAACCGTCTATCACATTTTTATAAAAGGAACTTCTTTTTAAATTTAAATTTGTTTATAAATTGGTTTCGATGCGATTTTTTTTAATCATAGTATTTTTGCTAGTTTCTAGTTTTTCTTTTGCTGAGAAGGACATTGATGTTGTTGTTTCAAAAAAAATAATTAATGCCAGCAGAATTCAGGATGTTCCAAAAATTGATGGAATTTTAGATGATGAAGTATGGAAAAATGTACCAATTGCTACCGATTTTATTCAAAATTCACCTAATCCAGGAAACAAACCTTCACAAAAAACTGAGGTAAAAGTGTTGTACGATAATACTGCAATGTATATTGGAGCAACGATGTACGACGTTTCAAAAGACAGTATTATGCGTCAACTAAGCCAACGTGATGAAGAAGAAAACACTGATTTATTTGCTGTTTTTTTAGATACTTACAAAGATGGGCAAAGTGGGTATGGTTTTGTAGTGCATCCAACTGGAGTTCAATGGGATGCTCGATATTCTGCTACACAGGGTCAGGATGTTTCGTGGAATGCCGTATGGATTAGTGCAGTTTCTATGGATGAAAATAATTGGTATGTAGAGATGAAAATTCCTTATTCTGCCATTCGTTTTCCGGAGAAACCAATTCAAGAATGGGGTATTAATTTTGCCAGAAAAATTCGACGAATCAGAGAGTTTAATTTTTGGAATGAGGTAAACCCTGAAGTAAACGGTTTTGTAAACCAGTGGGGAACATTAATGGGAATTTCTGATGTTGAAGCACCTGTACGTTTAATGTTTACCCCCTACGTTGCAGGATACGTGGAACATTATCCCTACAATGTTACAGGAAAGAGTAATTACTCTAAATCAATTAATGGTGGAATGGATGTGAAGTACGGAATAAACGATGCTTTTACTTTAGACATGACTTTAATTCCAGATTTTGGACAAGTTCAATCTGATAATCAGGTGTTAAATCTCTCGCCATTTGAAGTTCAATTTAATGAAAATCGACCCTTTTTTATGGAGGGAACAGAGCTCTTTAACAAAGGTAGTTTGTTTTATTCGAGGAGGTTGGGTGGTACACCAATCAATTACAATGCTCCATACAATCAATTAGATGATAATGAGGAAGTTATTGATAACCCTGTAGAAAGTCAGTTATTGAACGCCACAAAAATATCGGGGAGAACAAAAAGTGGATTAGGTATTGGTGTTTTTAATGGAGTTACCAAATCGATGTTTGCTACTGTAAAAGACACTGTTACAGGGCAAACAAGAGAAGTATTAACAGATCCCCTAACCAATTACAACATATTAGTTTTAGATCAAAATTTAAAAAACAACTCCTATGTAACTTTAATCAATACCAATGTAACCAGAAGTGGTAGTTTTTACGATGCTAATGTTACCGGAGGAATGTTTAAACTCAATACTAAAAAGAATGTGTTTTCATTGTCGGGTAAAGGAATTGTTTCTCAAAAATATTTTTCATCAGACTCTGTTTCTCTCGGACATAGAGCAAATATTGATTTTGTTAAAGAAGGAGGCAATTTTAAATTTGGTATTGGTTATAATGAAATTGATGACACCTACGACCCTAATGATTTAGGATATTTATACAACAATAACATTAGAGATGGTTATGCACGAATTGGGTATAACATATACAAGCCTTTTTGGAAATTATTAGAGTTTTGGTCGAGCATTAGGACGTATAATGCCAGAATATATAATCCTGATAAGTATGCAGATTTTAATATCAACACTGAAATAGGAGGAACATTTAAAAATTGGATTTCAGCCGGATTATTTTATACAGCAGAACCCTTAGAAACTTACGATTTTTACGAGCCACGAGTGTGGGGAAGATTCCATGCTTGGCAAACCAGCAATAATTTTGGTGGGTGGATTTCTTCTGATTATAGAAAAAGAATTGCATTGGATTTGAATACAAATTATAGAAAATTTAGTGCTGAAAACAGGTATCGATTTAATATAACAGCCGGGCCAAGATTTAGATTTTCCAATAAATTCTCAATCGTTTATACTCTCGGTAGATATGAGTTTGTAAACGATGAGGGAGCAGCACTTGATTTATATGGTAGAGGTACTTTTATTGGCAACGATATTATTTTTGGAAAGCGAAATCAAACCACCTACGAAAATGTGTTGTCAGCCAATTATATTTTCACCAATAAAATGGGGTTGACTTTAAGGGTAAGACATTATTGGTCGAACGTAAAATACAATACTTTTCATGTATTGGATGAAAACGGACATTTAACCCCATCTAATTACGATGGACTAGATTTCAACGGAGAATCGTTGCACAACACCAATTTTAATGCGTTTAATGTTGACATGGTTTACCGATGGGTTTTTGCACCCGGAAGTGAAATAAGTATGGTGTATAAAACTTCGCTTTTGGCTCTTAATAACAACATATCGGCTTCTTATGCTGAGAACTTTAATAAAACATTTGAAGAACCTCGAGCACAAAGTTTTTCAATAAAAGTATTGTACTATATTGATTATTTATCATTAAAAAAGAAGAAGTAATTACTTTGGAATTCGAATTTTATTAATTTTCATAACAAAAAAAATAAAACCATGAGCGCACACGATATTGATTATAAAATTATTGGCGACGACATGCAATGTGTCGAAATAGAATTAGACCCACAAGAAACTGTAATTGCTGAGGCAGGAAGTTTAATGATGAAATCTTCAGAAATTCAGATGCAAACCATATTTGGTGATGGTACAGGTCAAGAGGATGGAATTTTTGGTAAATTGTTTTCAGCCGGTAAAAGATTGTTAACTGGCGAAAGTTTGTTTTTAACAGCTTATACTCATCAAGGTAATGGTAAAAAACATGTCACTTTTGCTGCTCCTTTCCCCGGAAAAATAGTTCCTTTTGATTTAACCGTATATCAAGGAAAAATAATTTGCCAGAAACAAGCTTTTTTGTGTGCAGCCAAAGGTGTTGCTGTGGGTATTGAATTTCAAAAGAAACTGGGAACCGGCTTTTTTGGTGGTGAAGGATTCATTATGCAAAAATTAGAAGGTGATGGATTAGCATTTATTCATGCCGGTGGAACAATTATTGAAAGAACTTTACAATCGGGAGAAAAACTACATGTGGACACGGGTTGTTTGGTTGCTTTAACCAAAGATGTGAATTACGATATTGAATTTATTGGCGGAGTTAGAAATACTTTGTTTGGTGGTGAGGGTGTATTTTTTGCATCATTAACCGGCCCGGGTAAAGTTTGGATACAATCATTACCTTTTAGCCGCTTAGCAGATAAAATTATTTCTTCCGCACCTAAAATGGGTGGCAAAAGAGTAGGTGAAGGAAGTATTTTGGGAGGATTAGGTGATTTAATTGATGGTGATAATTAAATTATCCATTTGAATTAATTTTTGGTCAGAAAACAGAGGTGATTCCGTCTTTCTATTTAACTATTAGACTATTTATCACTATTTTAGTATATTTCTAAGTCTTTCAATGCCTCTTTCATTAATAGTACTACTTCTTCTTCGGTATTGGTAATACGAAGAAATTTTAGGTTGGTCAACTTTTTAAATAAAGCAACGTCTTCTTTTTTCAAATAAGAAACCGATAAATTCTCTAAGAGATTAAAGGAGTTTAATGATTCCCAATTGTTTATTCTACAACCTGTTAAGTTCAACGTTTTAAGCGATTTTTTTGCTTCAATATGTTGTAAATCCTTTAAAACTGTTCCTGATAAATCTAAAAATATCAATTGATTAAAGTTTGATAATACATTAAAATCCTGAATACTTGAGTTGTACCCAAGGTCAAGTTCTTTTAAATGAACCATTCCTGCCAAAGGTGAAAGGTTATTAAGTTGATTATTGCTTAAATACAATCGTTGAAGTTTGGTGAGTTTTTCTAAACCCGATAAATTGTAGATGGAATTATTACGTGCGTCAAAATGCTCCAATTGTTCGAATTGTTCAATTCCATAAAGATTTCCAAGTTTGTTCGAACTTATTACAAGTGTTTTTAATTCAGGTGCTTTTGATAATCCAGTTTCCGGTTTTAGAAGTGGGTAAAGTCCTGTCAACTCATTATTAGATATCTCTAAATAGGTAAGTGAAGGAAAAGAAGCGGTGATATTTAACCCATACATCACTAAATTTGGCGAACCACTAACACTTAAGTTTTCTAAGTTTGCCAATTCGGGAAATTTACCACAATTTTCTACAATAGTATTTAAGGATAAATGCGTTAATCGGGGCAGTTTATTCAAGGTGCTGATATCATTCAAAGGATTATTATCTAACCGAAGGTTGGTTAGGTTGGGCAAAGCAGGAAGTGAAGATAGTGTTATTAAACTGTTGCCACTTAGTTCTAATGAGTCGAGATTGGGGTAATTTTTTAGAAAGTTTAAGTTGTCTATCTCATTAATTTCCAGCGACAAATGGGTTAAATTTATACTGCCTTTTAATGCCGATAAATCGGTAATAGAGTTATTGTTTAAATACAGTTTTTTTAATTGTTGTAAATGATTGATTTCTGCCAACTTTTCTTTGGTGTTAAAGTGATTGCTGTTTAAATTGAGTTCCTCCAACTTGTTTAAAGAGTAAATGGGACTTAAGGATTTTAAATAACGATTTTGTAATTCTAATTTTGTAATCAAGCCATTGTCGTGGAGATGTTTTATTTCGTTTCGTACTCGATTTCTACGAACTGAATACGACCTCCAATCTCCTTCAGCATCGTCCAATAAAAAATTATACACCTTACAATCTAACCAATTGGTGTTGGATAAATACTTGTCTTGATAGGAATATACCGAATCGACTTCAAAGCCAGACAATTTTTTAATAGCAAACAATCCTTCAATATTTCCTTCGGAGAGGCTTAGCATGTAGTTTTTATCTAATGCAGAAATTTCTTTCATTTGGTGAGCCCGGTTTAAGTTAAAAGAAGAAATTAAATCATCCCAATCTACGGCAGAACTAAGTAATAACACTACAAACAACGCACTAACATTGTGTCGTGCTAAAAACCAAACTGTTTTGTTACGTTGTAATTTAATAAACAGGGTAATTAAGCCAATGATGGCAAAAAACAACCAAAAATAAACGCCTATCCGTTTGTAGGTTAATAACGAAGCATCAACATACATGGTATTTCTGATGGCAGTAGAAAAAACCATAAACACATTTTGCACTACCCATAAAAAGGCAAGGGCTTTTACTACATTTTTATTTTTGGTAAAATTTAGCGAACCTCTAAAAAAGAACAACAGAATAGAAATTCCTAAAACAATAGATAAAATGAGCATACCCACACCTTTATGTACAAATTGTTTGTGGTCTATTCCTTCGGGCAAACCGTTGCCAATGTAGAGGTAGTTAATGTCCATTGAATTAACGGCAACCAACATCAGGTTTAAAACAACAAAGAGGATGATAAAACTCAACGACTCGTTCCATTTTGGAAAAATTGATTTTTCTTGGTCAATGTTAATCAACCAATTGTTTTCCCAAGTGTCTAATTCTTTAATTCGTTTTTGTTTGTAAAAACTGTACACCAAAAGAAATCCACCAAGGGTAAAAAACACAAACTCCAAACTGATAATTTCTGCAATGTCTTGAGTAAATTTCTCAAACAAAGGGTTCATGGCACGGTAAATAAAAAAGAAAGCGATAACAAATACGGTAGGTACAATGTATTTGAGTAAACTCAAAAAGCCTTTTCCTTTTTCATTTTTTCGAGCCTCAATGGCATCGATAAACAGGTACACACTAGAAACCGACGTAGTATAAAGCGAGGAAAAAAAATCGATTAACAATGCCGACCGACGGTTGATGATAACACCCGGTAAAACCAACATACTGACAATGGTTGCCCACATGGATAAATACGAGCCATGCACGGCTGCAAATGAAGCACTAAAAACGGCTGCCCCACTTAACAACAATACAGACTTACTTTTAAAAGCTTCTTTATCTTGAAAATAAAAAAAAGCAATGGCTGCTATGGTAAAAAGTAAAAAGTTGATGCCGACGTGTTGTTGATAAAAAAGTGTTGTGTACAAGGCAGTTACACAAAGAATAGAGATGGTTTTTTTATTCATTTTCAATGAATTACGTTGTTTGTTGTTATTAACGTAAGCTAAAAAATGTTATTGTTTAAAGGTGGAAAATTTATGTATTAAAAAATGTTAATTTTAAAGTTCTTAAACAGAAATTTATAAATGGCATTATTTCAAAAATCAAAACTAAAAAACCAAATGGTTTATGAGATTTATGGGTTAAGTGAGGAGGAAATTAAAATTGTGGAGGGAGAGTGATGGAAAATAACACATTAGAAATAGAGAAAGTCGATGCGATTGGCGAAGAAATTGAAGCCTCATTTAATTTTATTAAAGAAGGAATAAGAATGCTCAATAATCAAAAATCAGCCATTTTAAGTAACCATGTCCCTTTGCAGTTATTATCGTCAGGTTTTGAAAGACTTGCTAAAATTTTGCTGCTATTAAAAGAAAAGCACACTACTGGTAATTATCCAATAATTGAAAAGAAAAAAAATTATTTTTTTCAGTTTGATAATGGACATGGAATTAATAAAATGATTGATGAACTAATTCTGTATGCTGAAACGGTTCAATTGATGAATGAAATCCCAATGGTTATAGAGGATTTAGTGTTTATCAAAAAGGATAATCGCTTCAGAGAATTTCTCGATATAATTACTGATTTCTCAAAACAACAACGTTATTATTACATTGATACTATTGTAAAAAAGGAAAAACAAGAAAATAACTCATTTATAAGATTTAAGACCTTAATTTATTCCTATTCAAAAGATGTTGATGTTACAACAATGACTTATGATGAAGAGGAACGTTATATTTTAAAATCTATAATTATAACGGTGGAAAAAGGAGTTAGAGCAATAAGCAGATTTTTTACACATGGTTTAGGTAATGAAGGGAAAAAACATTACGGTGATTTTGGAGGATTTATTCTAATGAGGGATGAAGATTTAGGAAAACTAAAATATTTAGCACCAAAAATAGACACTCAAAAGGATTATCTCCCTTTAAATAAAACTGATTTGCAATTTATCAATATCAAAACGTATTCAAAGACAAAAATTATTTGCTCGTCCGATTATCCAAATTGGCCTTTTTTAATTGATTCGATTGAAGTTATAAATTACAATAATGGAGCATATTGTTTAGCTCAAATTAAAGATGAAGTTTTTGCTTTGAACGGAAGTGCTGTTGGTTATTTAAAAATACCGAATTATTCTGCTTCAAAATATCTAATACCTAAGCAAAATATGGATTTATTAAGCATTGCTCAGAAATTATAAAGAAATGTGCGAAGACTTTTAGTTTTTTAAAATGAAGTTAACAGAATTACATACCAAGTTATTATTAGAAGAAACCCAAACGGATGGATAAACCAAAAATTAAGTTTTAAACTTCAACCTCAACTTTAAATAACTTTTCGGAACACTATAAAATAAAATGCCACAAAAAATTAAAAAAGCACCAGATTTGAAAAAAAATAAATTAGCCACCAGCAATAAAGAATGGCTGCAATTTGTGCAACCAAAACACTAAGGAGAATGAGTGAAGTAATAATTTATCAAGGCAAAGACAATAACATTCAAATTGAAGTTCAATTGGAGAATGAAACCGTTTGGCTTTCACAAGCACAATTGGTGGAATTGTATCAAAGCAGCAAAGCCAATGTAAGTGAGCATATAAAACACATTTTTGAAGAAGGAGAATTAACAAAAGAAGCAACTGTTCGGAATTTCCGAACAGTTCAAAAAGAAGGAAGCAGAAATGTGGAGCGAGAAATTGAGTATTACAATCTGGATATGATTATTTCTCTTGGTTACCGCATCAAATCAAGTATTGCTACACAATTCCGTATTTGGGCAACCCAACGTTTAAAAGAATACCTGATTAAAGGTTTTACGATGAACGATGAACGCCTGAAAGAAATAGGGGGAGGTAATTATTGGAAAGAACTGTTAGACCGTATTCGGGATATTCGCAGCAGCGAAAAAGTGATGTATCGACAAGTGCTCGATTTGTACGCTACAGCAATAGATTACAACCCGAAATCAGACGAAAGCACTCAGTTTTTTAAAATTGTACAAAACAAACTACACTTTGCAGCACACGGAAATACCGCAGCCGAAGTGGTTTATTTTAGGGTAGATTCCGACAAGCCTTTTGCCGGGTTAACCCATTTTAAAGGAACACAACCTACATCAACTGAGGCATTGATTGCTAAAAATTATTTGCAAATAGAAGAACTAAAAGTGCTTAATAATTTGGTGTCTGCTTATTTCGATTTAGCAGAAATCAGTGCTATCGAAGAAAAACCAATGAAAATGCAAGATTACATCAATCAGCTCGATTTGATATTGTCTTCCACAGGGCGAGAGATTTTGCAAAATGCTGGAAAAATAAGCCATCAACAAGCCCAAGAAAAGGCAAAAACTGAATTAAGAAAATACCACAACAAAACCCTTAGCGAAGTAGAAAAATCATACCTCGATACCTTGAAACAACTCGAAAAATCCATTAAGAAAAAGAAATAACTTGCTTCTTTTCTAACTGGAGTTAACATAAGATATTAACAGTAAGGCACAGTAATTATTAACACCCGTTCTTTGGCATTTTGAAAAATACTTAATTATGGAAACGTTTTTACCCATTACGAGGTTTCAGTCTTTTAAATTTCTACTATTGTAGATAACAATTCTTGGCTTTCTCGTTCCAATGGCTATAAAGCCTTTTAAATTTCTGCTATTGTAGATTTAATCATCAACTCCTCGATACGCTCCGCAATCCGTCAGCTGACGGATGGGTGATATAACCAAAAATTAATCTTTAACCTTCAGCCCCAATTTCAAATAACTTTTCGGAACACTATAAAATAAAATTCCACAAAAAATTAAAAAAGCACCAAAGGCTTCATTTTTAGAAAACAACTCGTCAAAAGCCAGATAGGCGGTAAACGAAGCAAAAATAGGTTCTAACGAAAAAATTAATACGGTATAAACGGTGCTTACGTGTTTTTGTCCCCAAACGGTAACAAAATAGCAAAACAACGTACCCAATAAACCCAAATACAAAACATTGGGAACAGCTTCCATTTTAAACAAAACAGGCTCGGTATCGAATACTGAAAATTTAATCAGCAAACCTATACCGGATGCCAAAGCAGCAAATAAAAATTGATAAAAAATTAAGGCTAAAAAATCAACTTTTCGAACAAAATGCCCGGATAACATCAAGTGAACGGCACAAATAATTGCGGCAATAAAGGTTAAAAAATCGCCAAAATTAAAATTGGCTATTCCCGGTTGGTAGGTGAGTAGTAGCAATCCTACACTAACTATTACCACAGCTATAACTTGTTGTACCGTAAATTTTTGCCAACCCACAAAATACATCATAATAGGAACCATAATTACAGCCGAACAACTAATAAAAGCACTGTGGTTTGAACTGGTATAAACCAACCCGGCAGTTTGAAGAATGTAAATGGCACCAAGTAATATTCCTAAGACAGCCCCATATTTTGTGGCTTTCTCCATTTTTAAAACAGCTGTTTTTTTTGCAGTAATAAGGTAAAGTCCTAAAGCTGCCAAAGCCAATACGTTTCGAGATGCAGCCAATAAAAATGGGTCGATGAGCGTAGAAACGTCTTTAACCACAACAAAGGTGGTTCCCCAAATTACACAGCACAGCAATATGGCTGAAACAGGCAAATACTTGTTGATGGGTTTGTCCAATGTTAATTAAAAAATTAAGGATTAAACCATTTTAACCGTTGCTCAGGTTTTAAAAAAGTCCATGCTACGATACGGCTCACTTTATTGCCCTGCCCCATGGCAATGGTTTTTACTTCGGCTGCACCAACATTTTTTAAAGCTTGGTTCACACTGGGTAAGTTCGATTCTTTAGAGATTAATGTAGTGAACCAGCAGCAAGAATCAGCAAACTTTTTGCTTTCCCGAATCATGTTTCGTACCAGTTTAATTTCTCCGCCTTCTGCCCACAATTCGGTGTTTTTACCACCAAAATTTAAGGTAGGTTGTACCGCTTTTCCACCGGTAAGGTTTTTTAATTTACGCATCGTTCCGGCTTGTGCTTCGGCTAACGAAGCATGGAAAGGAGGGTTGCAAATGCTCACCTCAAAACGTTCGTCTTTTTGAATAATGCCATAAAATATTTCGTGAGAATTAGGTTGTAAACGTAAGGTCACATTTTCTTTTAGAGAAGCATTTTTTTTAATAATGGCATTTGCAGAAGATATTGCCACAGCATCAATTTCAGAACCAACAAACGACCACCCGTATTCGCTGTTTCCAATAATTGGATAGGCACAATTAGCTCCAACACCAATGTCAAGCACTTTTACTTTTTTGCCTGTCGGTATTTTGCCGTTGTTACTTTCGCCCAATAAATCGGCAATGTAGTGGATGTAATCTGCTCTGCCGGGTATGGGTGGACATAAATATCCTTTGGGCACATCCCAATAATCGATGTTGTAATACTGTTTTAACAAGGCTTTGTTCAGCATTTTTACTGCTTCAGGATTAAAAAAATCAATCGATTCGTCGTCAAATTTGTTGATGAGAACAAAAGGTTTTAACTCCGGACAAGTTTTTATCAGGAGTTTAAAGTCGTAACGCTCACGGTGTTTATTTCGTGGATGAAGAATTAACTTTTCTTTTGGGTGTACTCTTTTAACTATCATTTAGTTGTTGGTTGTTTAGGAGGCATTGGTCCACGTAAATGAATAATTAAACCATTTAAGAAATTTCGTAACAATTGGTCGCCACATTCCATGTATTTCGGGTGGTCTTCACTTCTGAATATTGCACCTAATTCACTGGTGGTAATGTTAAAATCTACTAATTTGCAAATGGCAACGATATCATCATCACGTAATTTGTGTGCAACACGTAGTTTTTTAAAAATATCGTTGTTGGTTAAAGCCATTATTCAAGTATTGTTTTCACCCGACCAACAATTCCACTTTCAAGCATTACTTTAATGCCGTGCGGGTGATTGGGCGAATTGGTTAATATTTTTTTTACCACACCGCTAGTTAATTTTCCGGAAGATTGGTCTTGTTTTTGAACCACTTCAACTTCTATCCCTATCTGTATGTTTTTTCGAAGATTGCCGTCGAGCATAATTCATTTATTGAAGGTTCAAAATTAGGCAATTACTTTACATCATCCAGTCGTAAACAAATTTTAAAATCAGTAAAAAAACAATCAACAAATAAAATTTCCGGATAAATTTATTTCCTTTTTTAAAAGCAATCTTCGCACCCAAATACGAACCAAACATATTACTAAGTGCCAAGGGAATAGCAATTTTATATACGATGTTTCCGGAAACAATAAAAAACAATAACGCCGAAATATTGGTGGCAACATTAATGACTTTAGCGTGAGCGGAAGCCATTAAAAATTCCATACCGAACAAGCTGATAAAAATCAATATCAGAAAACTACCCGTTCCGGGTCCAAAAAAACCATCGTAAAAGCCCAATATTAATCCAACCAATGCGGAATAAACATAGCTGTTTGTTTTTAGTGGTTTTACTTTTTCGTACTGACCGAGTTCTTTTTTTACGAGGGTATAAATAAATACGAGTACTAATAAAACGAAAATGATGGGTTTAATTAAATCGTTGGTCATAAAAGTAATGAGCCAAGCCCCAAACATAGAAGATAAAACAGCACTTACAATTCCGGGCAACAGTAATTTGTAATTAATTTTTACCAACTTCATGTATTTGAAGGTGGCTATAACGGTTCCGCTAAATCCGGCAAATTTGTTGGTACCCAATAAACTTGGAATGGCATATTGGGGCATAAATAAAATTAAAGCAGGTAATTGAATTAATCCACCGCCACCAACAACCGCATCAGTAAAGCCGGCAATAAATGCTAAAGAGAGGACGATTAGAAGGTCTTGAATAATCAAATTATAATGATAAAAACAGCATTTTGTCGCGGTGAACAAAGTTAATATTTCTTTAAAACTAAATGGGTTAACAGTTTAAAAAATACTATAATTATATTACATTTGCCCCTTGTTTTAAAAAAACCAATTATGACAGATATTTTTGAAAAAATTAAAAACAACAGAGGCCCCCTAGGAAAATACTCAAAAGAGGCTCATGGTTACTTTGCATTCCCAAAATTAGAAGGAGAGCTTAACAGTCGAATGATTTTTAGAGGTAAAGAAGTTTTACAATGGAGTTTAAACAATTATTTAGGTTTAGCTAACCATCCTGAAGTTAGAAAAGTAGATGCAGAAGCATCGGCACAATGGGGCTTAGGTTATCCAATGGGTGCCAGAATGATGTCAGGCAACTCAAATCTACACGAACAACTTGAAGCTGAATTGGCTTCTTTTGAACAAAAACAAGATGCTATTTTATTAAATTATGGCTACCAAGGAATGGTTTCGGCTATTGATTGTTTAGTGGATAGAAATGATGTAATTGTTTATGATGCCGAATCTCATGCTTGTATTTTAGATGGTGTTCGTTTACATCAGGGAAAACGTTTTGTTTACCAACATAACAACATGGAGAGTTTAGCCAGTATGCTGGATAAAGCTACCCGTATTGTTGAAAAAACAAATGGCGGTATTTTAGTCATTACCGAAGGTGTTTTTGGAATGTCGGGTAATCAAGGAAAATTAAAAGATATTGTGGCTTTAAAATCAAAATATCAATTTAGATTGTATGTTGACGATGCTCATGGATTTGGTACAATGGGACCAACAGGAATGGGAACTGGTGAAGCTCAAGGTTGCCAGGCAGGAGTTGATATTTATTTTGGAACATTTGCAAAAGCAATGGGAAGTATTGGCGGTTTTATTGCAGCCGATGAAAATGTTATTGAGTACTTACGTTATAACATGCGTTCGCAAATTTACGCCAAATCGATGCCTATGCCATTGGTTATAGGAAATTTAAAAAGATTGGAAATGCTTAGAACAATGCCTGAGTTAAGAGAAAAACTTTGGACGATTGCTCATGCTGTTCAAAAAGGATTTAGAGATAACGGATTTGATACAGGTACTACCAATACTCAAGTTACTCCGGTTATTTTAAAAGGCGATATTCCTGAAGCCACCAACTTAATTTTAGATTTAAGAGAAAACTACAATTTATTCTGTTCAATCGTAGTTTATCCGGTTGTTCCTAAAGGGGTAATAATGTTAAGAATTATTCCGACAGCAGTTCACTCTATGGAAGACGTAAAATATACTATTGATACGTTTAAAGCTGTTAAAGAAAAATTAGAAAGAGGCGAATATCGTTCAGAGCAAATTGCTGCTGTTTCTAAGTAAATTTGGTGTCATTCAGAACAATATTTTTTAGCAATTTTCTTGCAAAAAAATGAAGTGAAGAATCTGTTTTAAATCAAAACACAATTAAAATATTAGCCCATTAATCAAATGATTGATGGGCTTTTTAATTCAAAAACCTCTGCACCACATTGGCAGGGTGGTGTACCGCAAATTTCACAACAATAGCCTTTCTCAATACTATCGTGTAACCAATAATTGGGGAGGGTTTTAATATTTTTAAAACCATTGTTCAGTAATAAAAACTTCATGTTGTTGGATTCTTTCTTTATCCAGCAAATACTAATTATAGTGTCGCATGTTGTTTTTATAAATTCAATACTTGAATGAAGTAACAAGGTTGATAATTTTTGTTGCCGGTATTTTTTTGTTAGTGCAATTTGAGTAATAACGGCAATTGTTTTTGTCGAATTAAAATAATTCTTAGACCATTCTTTTTGAGTAAGGAAATAGTTTTGAATAGTATCGTTAGAATAGGTTTTTAAAAATAAAAACCCAATAAATTCCTGTTTATCAAATAAGCAAAATCCAAATTTATCGGAAGAATCCAAATGGCTTAAAATATCGCTGGTAGTAATATAATTGGCTCCAAACGATTCATCTGCAAGTTTCTTGATAAAATCTACATCAGTAAGTTTTATGGGGTTGATTTCCATTAAAGAACTAAAATTGCAGTTAGTAAGCCAATAATTATGACAACAAATTTTTTGAGGTGAAACTTATGTCCTTCACTGGTTTCAAACAAAATGGTGGTAGAAACATGTAATAAAATTCCAACTGCTAATGCGTTTAAGATAGCAACATTATCTAATAAAACTCTTCCGTAAGTTGTAGCTAAATAAAGCCCGACAGGAGCGGTTAATGCAAATATGAATATACTTAAAAGTCGTGTTCTTAAACTCATTTTATTAACTATCATTAGAGTAGCTAAAATAATGGCAATGGGTACTTTATGAATAATAATACCAACTAATAAAGAGGTGTTATTATATTCATGCCCTAAATGAAGGTCTGGTTCAACCAAAGCCATGCCTTCTACAAAAGAATGTAAGCACAAACTTAAAAATAGGGCATAAGGGAATATTTTTTTTTCTTTATCAGGGTGATAATGACCATGCTCAATACCTTTCGAGAAAAATTCCAACAATATTTGCAATAAAAATCCTACTAAAATAAAAATACCTATAGAGTAAGAATAATCGTGATACAGTTCCGGAATAAGGTGTAAAAAGCAGATGGCTAATAAAAATGCACCACTATAAGAAAGCAACAACTTTAAATTTGCCGTAAGTTTTGGTTTTAAAAACATGACCACTAATCCGGTAATTAGTGGTGTCAAAAACAGAATAATATAGGTGTATTTAATTTCCATTATTTTTTGCAATAATAATCAATCTTTCAGAATAGTTTTCATTAAAAGGATTTAATGAATAATCGCCAAAAGTAGCCTCTATAGTTAAACCGTTACAACAAAACCACCTTCAATTTCTTTGGTTATGTTAAAGGTAATATTTTCAATTGTTTTTGTTTCAATGGGTTTTAAATTAGATACGGTATAATTTGAATTTAAGAAATCAATGACTAAAAAACCATCTGTTGTTAAACTTTTAGCCATGGCATCCATTGATTTCTGGTTGTCATTTTCATCAACAAAATAACCGAAACTGGTAAAAATATTAAATGCGAACTGGTAATAATCTTTTTTTAAAGGTTTTCGAATATCGTTGATGTAAAATTTTAATGTTGCTGTTTCACTTTTTTTTGCTTCAGCAATGCTATTTTCTGATAAATCGAAAGCATCAATAGTAAACCCTTGTTTATTTATAAAGATGGCATGTCTGCCTTTTCCACATGCTACATCAAGTATTTTAGCATTTTTTTTTGGGGACAGGTAATTTAAAATATTGCGAATAAAATATTCTGCTTCAACAAAATCACGTTCTTTATACAGCAAATGATAATAGGGAGAATTAAACCAATCTTCAAACCAGTTCATATTGTTTTGGTTGTTTTGCATGTTAAGTTAGCGTTTTAAGTGGCAAAATAAGTTATTATACAACAAATGGGGTAAATTTCTGTGTTATTTTTTGTCGGAAGTCAGAAACCCAAAGCCCGAAGTTGGAAGTACCTCTGTCTTATGTCTTCGGACTTCCTGCTTTTTTTATAATAAATGACATTAAAAAAGTCAAATTTTTATGTCCTTTTTTTTTAATCTACATCCTAGTTGAAATAAATTTTTAAAAATAAATAACCTAATACTTGAATTATTCAATCAAATTAATATCTTTGAAAACGAAATAGGAAAAGTGGAAGTATAGTAGATGAAAAATATACACGATTTTTATAATATGATGGAAGACGGAAATATTATGCTTTCTTTTAAAGGGGAAGTAACATCCGATCTACTTACGTCTATACTCCAAATTATGGAATCTAAAATGGAAGTTTTAGATGAATCGCCTAAAATCAAGAAAAAAGTATATAACATACTTGTTGAATGCCTTCAAAATTTATATCATCACATTGATGAAGATGATACATTAACAGCTGCAAATGAAAAATCTGCGTTGTTTATGATAAGAAAAAGCGATGATGGAGACTATTCGATAATGACAGGTAATTATATCGCAAATGAAAATGTTAATCATTTAAAAAGCAGATTGGATAAGATTAACAGTATGGATAAAGAAGAATTAAAAGATTATTATAAAGAAGTTCTTAATAACGGAGAAATGTCGGCAAAAGGTGGCGGTGGTTTAGGAATGATTGATATTGCAAGAAAATCTGGTAAAAAATTAGATTATAGTTTTGTTAACATTGACAATAACTTCTCTTTTTTTAGTTTAATAGTAAATATAGCACAATAAAAATTTGAATATGGAAGAGTTAATAGTAGAAGGATCATCAAAAACACCAACAATTAAGTTTAACCCTGAAACAGGGTACTTACTGGTAAGAGGTAGATCTATCCCTGAAAATTCAATAGAATTTTATAAGCCTTTAGTGGATGCTTTAGAAGCATACAATAAAAACTCAAAAAGTCAAACCAAAGTTGATATTCAATTAGAATATTTTAATACCAGTTCATCTAAATGTATTTTAGATGTATTTAAAAAATTAGAAGTAATTAATGCAGGAAGTAGCGAAGTTACCATTAATTGGTATTACGAAGAAGACGATGAGGATATGTTGGAGGCAGGTGAAGATTATCAAGCCATCATTAGCGTACCCTTTAAAATGATTGAAGTTGAAGAAGAATAATAACGTTAACAATAATAATGATATGGAAAACTCGCTATTTAGCGAGTTTTTTTTTGCTAAATGGTGTCAAAATAAGAGCAATAAACAGAAAATCGTTTAATTCTGTTAATTTCCTTAACTTCGCAGCCCCCGACTGTTCGGGGTTAATATTATTGCTTATGATTGCTGCTCACAATGTTTCGTTACAATATGGTAAACGAGTTTTATTCGACGAGGTAAACATTAAGTTTACCGAAGGAAATTGTTACGGTGTTATTGGTGCCAACGGTGCCGGTAAATCTACCTTTCTTAAAATTTTATCGGGCGAACTTTTACCAAATTCAGGTAATATCTCCATCGACCCGGGTAAACGGTTGGCTGTATTGAGTCAAGAACACAATAAATTTAACGACCAAACCGTATTGAACACTGTGTTGATGGGTTACGAAAAGTTGTGGAAAGTAATGCAGGAAAAAGATGCTATTTATGCAAAATCCGATTTTAATGATGCCGATGGAATAAAAGCTTCCGAACTTGAAGCTGAATTTGCTGAGATGGATGGTTGGAATGCCGAGTCGGATGCTGCAAACATGTTAAGTGGATTAGGAATAAAAGAAGAACATCATTACAGTTTACTAAAAGACATTAGTGGAAATCAGAAAGTAAGGGTTTTATTAGCTCAAGCCTTGTTCGGCAATCCTGATATTTTAATTTTAGATGAACCTACCAACGATTTGGATATTCATACCATTTCGTGGTTAGAGGAATTTTTAATGAACTTTAAAAATACCGTTATTGTGGTTTCTCACGACAGGCATTTTTTGGACACCGTTTGTACCCACGTTGCAGATATTGATTTTGGTAAAATATCCGTATTTACAGGTAACTATACTTTTTGGTATCAAAGTAGTCAATTAGCACTTCGCCAAAAACAATCGGCAAATAAAAAAGCGGACGAAAAAAAGAAAGAGTTGTTGGACTTTATTGCTCGTTTTAGTGCAAACGCATCTAAATCGAAACAAGCAACAGGGCGTAAAAAAATGTTGGAGAAAATTAATTTTGAAGACATTAAGCCCTCTACTAGGAAATACCCGGCTATTATTTTCAACCAAAGTCGTGAGGCAGGCGACCAAATTCTTCATATTACCAATTTATCTAAAAACGGATTATTCAAGAATTTTAATTTGAATGTTCGTAAAGGTGACAAAATAGCTTTTATCTCTAAAAATAGCATGGCAACCACTTCCTTGTTTCAAATTTTAGTTAATGAAATTAAACCGGATAGTGGCGAATTTACTTACGGGCAAACCATTACCACTGCATATTTACCCAACGAAAATGCTCATTATTTTACTGCCGATTACAATTTAATTGACTGGTTACGTCAGTTCTCAGTAGAAAAAGACGAAGTGTATATTAGAGGGTTTTTAGGTAAAATGCTGTTTTCCGGAGAGGAAGTTTTCAAAAAATCGAATGTATTATCGGGAGGCGAAAAGGTACGTTGCATGACCTCCAGAATGATGCTTGCAGAAGGCAATCTATTGATTTTAGATGAGCCTACCAATCACTTGGATTTAGAGTCGATTACGGCATTTAATAATGCCTTGAAAGATTTCAAAGGAACGGTGCTGTTTACTTCACATGACCACGAATTTGTAAATACCGTAGCAAACAGAATTATTGAATTAACTCCAAACGGTTGTATCGATAAAGAAATGACCTATGACGAGTATCTTGAAAATGATAAAGTAAAAGAACAATTGGAGCAATTGTATTAATTCATAAAAACAACTAATTTCGTCCCCGATATTAATCGGGATAAAAATTTTAAAATTATGTCAAAAGTACTTATCATTGGAGCAGGAGGAGTAGGACAGGTTGCAACATACAAGTGTGCAATGAATACTGGTGTTTTTACTGAAATTGTATTAGCCAGTAGAACCAAATCGAAATGCGATGTTATTGCGGCATCCATCAAAAGAGATTTAGGGGTAACGATTCAAACTGCACAAGTAAACGCAGATCATGTTCCTGAATTGGTTGAATTGTTCAAAAAATATAAACCGGTAATTTGTGTAAATTTAGCCTTACCTTATCAAGATTTAACCATCATGGATGCTTGTTTAGAATGTGGTGTAAATTACTTAGATACAGCAAATTACGAACCTTTAGATGAAGCAAAATTTGAATACAGTTGGCAATGGGCTTATCAAGATAGATTTAAAAAAGCAGGATTAACCGCTATTTTAGGTTGTGGTTTCGACCCCGGAGTATCGGCAATTTATACCGCTTATGCGGCTAAACATCATTTTGATGAAATTCAGTATTTAGATATTGTTGACTGTAATGCAGGCGACCACGGTAAAGCTTTTGCTACCAATTTTAATCCGGAAATCAACATCAGAGAGGTTACTCAAAAAGGTAAATACTGGGAAAATGGTAAATGGGTAGAAACTGAACCACACGAAATTCATCAACCCATCAATTATCCAAACATCGGACCTAAAGAATCGTATGTGTTGTATCACGAAGAACTGGAATCGTTGGTAAAAAATTTCCCAACCCTAAAAAGAGCTCGTTTTTGGATGACTTTTGGACAGGAATATCTAACACATTTGAGAGTTATTCAAAACATTGGAATGGCTGGTATTACTCCAATCATGTACGAAGGAAAAGAAATTGTTCCTATCCAATTTTTAAAAGCAGTGTTGCCAAATCCGGGCGATTTAGGAGAGAATTATACAGGCGAAACTTCTATAGGCTGTAGAATTAAAGGAATAAAAGACGGAAAAGAAAAAACATATTACGTTTACAACAACTGTTCCCACGAAGTGGCATTTAAAGAAACAGGTACTCAAGGAGTTTCATACACTACAGGAGTTCCTGCCATGATTGGAGCAATGATGTTTTTAAAAGGCGAATGGAGAGGTGCAGGAGTATTTAATGTAGAAGAATTTAACCCGGATCCATTTATGGCTGAATTAAATGTTCAAGGTTTACCTTGGCACGAGTTGCATAATATTGATTTAGAGGTTTAAGATTTGTTAGAAGATGGAAGTCGGAAGACCGAAGTTTGAAGATTGAGGACTGAAAACTGAAAACTGTGAACCTTGACTTAACCAAAATACCCGAAACGTGTTACATTATCGAAGAAGAATTGCTTCGACGAAATTTAGCATTGGTTAAAAGTGTTGCAGAACGAGCTGATGTAGAAATTATTTTGGCTTTTAAAAGTTTTGCCATGTGGAGCACGTTCCCAATTGTTAAGGAGTATATTAAAGGGGCAACGGCAAGTTCGTTGTATGAAGCCAGGCTTTGTTTTGAAGAAATGAAAACCAAAGCTCATTCTTATGTGGTGGCTATTGCTCCAAACGAAATTGATGAGCTGTTGGATTATTCTTCAGTTTTAACATTCAATTCGTTATCTCAATTTGAATTTTACAAAGAAAAATGCAAAGCAAAGGGAGTAAGTATTGGTATTCGTGTTAATCCCGAATATTCTGAAGTTACTACCGAATTATACAATCCTTGCTCGCCAAAATCTCGTTTAGGTGTTACAGCAGAACATTTTGGAACACAACTTCCTGAAGGTATTGATGGTATTCATTTTCATGCCTTGTGCGAGAATGATTCTTACACCTTAGAAAAAACCTTAGTTGCTTTTGAATCTAAATTTGGACATTTAATTAAACAAGCCAAATGGGTCAACTTTGGTGGCGGACATTTAATGACTAGAAAAGGCTATGATGTGGAGCATTTAATTCGTGTTTTAAAAGCTTTTAAATCGCGATACAATAATATTCATGTAATCTTAGAGCCAGGTTCTGCTTTTGCCTGGCAAACGGGTTATTTGGTTGCACAGGTTTTAGATATTGTAGAAAGTAATGGTGTTAAAACCGCTATGTTAGATGTTTCGTTTACTGCACACATGCCCGATTGTTTAGAAATGCCTTACCGACCAAAGGTATGGGGAGCGACTGACCCAATTAAAGGAAAACCGACGTATCGATTGGGAGGCACCAGTTGTTTATCGGGCGATTACATGTTCGAATATTCGTTTGAGCGAGAATTGAAAACAGGTGATAGAGTAGTTTTCGACGACATGATTCATTACACGATGGTAAAATCGAACATGTTTAATGGAGTTTCTCACCCTTCCATTGCTATTTGGACGAAAGAAAATGAGTATCAGTTGGTACGAAAGTTCGAATACGTCGATTATAAAAGGAGATTATCCTAATCCTAAAGAAAAGTCGTTACATTTACTTCCCTTATTTTATCAAAAAATATGATTTATGATATTTTATTTACTTTCCTGTTAAGTATTTCTCCTTTAGGAGAGGGCAGGGTAGGCATTCCCTACGGTATAATTAATGATTTACATCCTATTACAGCTTTTGTAGTTGGTACTGTTGCAAATTTATTGGTTTTTCCAATTCTTTTTCTACTTATCAAGTATTCAAATAAAAAGCTTTGGAACATCCATTTTTACAGGAAATATGTAGTGAAATTGGCACGTCGGTCGAAAAGATTGATGGGGAATAATATTGATAAATACGGTATTTGGGGTTTAATGGTTTTTGTAATGATTCCTTTACCCGGAACAGGTGCTTATATGGGAACCATTGCTGCTTCTATTTTTAACATAAGAAGACGGGAAGCATTTATTGCTGTTAGTATCGGTGTTATTATTTCATCAATTGTGATTGCAACAGGTACGCATTTTAGTATGTTAGGAATAGAAATGTTTTAATTTTGCATGATGCAAGACTTAAAAACAATGGACTATCAAAAACTCACCAAAAAACTTCGTACAGCAACCTGGAATGCCATCGTTGATTATAAATTACTCCAAGACGGAGATAGGATTATGGTGTGTTTATCGGGCGGAAAAGACAGTTATACGCTTTTAGACATCTTACTTCATTACCAAAAAACCAGCAGCATTAAATTTGAATTAATAGCCGTTAATCTCGACCAAAAACAACCAGGATTTCCTGTTGATGTTTTGCCAAAATACCTCACTGAATTAGGTGTAGATTTTAAAATTGTGGAACAAGATACGTACTCGGTTGTAAAAGAAAAAATTGAAGAAGGTAAAACCACTTGTAGTTTATGTTCTCGTTTAAGAAGAGGACGATTATATGCTACAGCAGAGGAACTTAAGTGTAATAAATTAGCATTGGGTCACCACCGTGATGATGTGATTGAAACTTTTATGCTAAACCTGTTTTTTGGTGGAAAATTGGAAGCCATGCCGCCAAAATACACTACCGATGACGGTCGTTTTGAAGTGATTCGCCCTTTGGCTTATTGCAAAGAGGAAGATATTGAAGTTTATTCCAATTATAAGGCGTTTCCAATCATCCCGTGTAACTTATGTGGTTCTCAGCCCAAATTACAGCGACAAGAGATTAAAAACATGCTAAAACAATGGGAAGAGAAGTATCCGGATCGGTCTTCTATTATTTTAACAGCACTAAAAAATGTATCTCTTTCACATTTGTTGGACGTTTCTTTATATGATGATAATCATAAATAAAACATGATAATTATCATGTTTTAATATTTTTGTTTAGATTTGATGTTAAAAATTATGAACCAATAACTTTAACATCATGAAACAAATTACTTTTTTAACAATCATTCTAGTTTTAATCACTACAGGGCTAAAAGCTCAGGTTAAATATACAGTGGTGGCATCAGGAATGAGTTTTACTCCTTCAAGTTTAATAATTAATCAAGGAGATACTGTAGAATGGAATAATGTTTCCGGTTTTCACAATGTAAATGGTACACAAGCAACTTTTCCATCCAATCCTGTAAGTTTTGGTAATGGTCCAGCAAGTGCACCTTGGACTTATACTTTTGTATTTAATACCATTGGAAATTATGCTTACATGTGTGATGTTCATGGAATTAATATGTCGGGAACCGTTTCTGTTCAGACACCACTCCAAATAACAGAAGTTGATGCTCAAAAGAATATTAAAATTTTTCCCAATCCAGCGACTAATTGTTTTATAATTGACGCAAATCAATCTATAATAACGGTTTCTATCTATGACATTACTGGAAAGTCAGTTAAGAAATCCTATCAATCAACTAAAATTGACGTAGTAGATTTACAAAAAGGTATTTATATTTTAGATATTGAAACAGTAGATGGTAATATGGTGGAAAAAATAATAATAGAATAAATAATGAAATTAGTTATTTACTTGATTTTTTTGTCGCTTCTTTGTAGTTGTGCCTATAATAATATTGAAAATATTGAAATAGCTCCTCAGCCAACGATTCCTGTTGCCAATCAAAAATACATAGTTACTGCAACCGGAATGATTTTTACACCTTCCAGTTTAACCATTAATAAAGGTGATACTGTTGAATGGGATAATGTTTCAGGGTTTCATAATGTAAATGGCACACAAACAACATACCCTTCTAATCCAGTAAGTTTTGGCAATAGTCCTGCTGCTGCACCCTGGACTTATACTTTTGTGTTTAATACCATTGGAAATTATTCTTATTTATGTGATGTGCATGGAATTAGTATGTCCGGCACGATTACCGTACAATAAAAAAATCAATCATGAAAAATCTATTATTCATTGTGTGGTTATTAACAGTTGGTATAAATTTATCGGCACAAATTTATAAATCGGACTCATGTGAAATTACTTTTTTTTCGGAAGCCCCTATGGAAAACATAGATGCTGTAAATAAAGATGGTAAGTCAATATTAAATACAAAAACAAATGAGTTGGTTTTTGTTGTTACCATTATTGGGTTTAAGTTTAAAAAACCTTTAATGGAAGAGCATTTTAATGAAAACTACATGGAAAGTGACAAATATAAAACGGCTCATTTTAAAGGGCAAGTAATTGGAGATGTGGATTATTTAAAAGATGGGGAATATAACGTAAAAGCTAAGGGTGTTTTAAATATTCACGGAGTTGATCAGGAACGAGAAATATCAGGAGTTATAACTGTAAAAAATGGCACTATCGAATTAAATTCAAGTTTTGATGTTCAATTAAAAGACCATAAAATTAAAATCCCAAAAATGGTGATAAAAAATATTGCCGAAACCGTTAAAGTAACAGTCAAATCATCTTTAATTCCAAAAACTAATTAACAATGAAATACTTATTATTAGTAACATTATCGTTGGCATTATGCTTATCAGTTTCAGCTCAAGATGATTTATTGAATGAATTAAAATCGGAAATATCAACATCTACTGAATCCAATAAAATATCATCAACTTTTAAAGGAATCAGATTAATTAATGCAAATACCATTGAAACAACCAAAAAGAAAACTTTAGAGTTTAGAATTACTCACCGTTTTGGGAATATGGAAATTGGAAATACTATTGGAGATCATACGTTATATGGTATGGACAACGCTTCAAACATTCGCTTTTCGTTCGATTATGGTTTAACCGATAAAATAAGTATTGGTGTGGGTAGAAGCAAAACATTAGAAAATATCGATGGAAATTTAAAATATCGATTTTTAGAACAAAAAAAAGGTGGGTTACCTATTTCGGTGGCTTATTTCGCTAATGCAGTTGTTTCGGCAGTTGCAGATATTCCTCAAGACAAATTTGAAAACCGTCTTTCATATACTCATCAACTAATTATTGCCAGTAAAATAAACAATGCTATTTCTTTGGAGTTATTACCCACTTTTGTCCATCGAAATTTTGTAGATAAAACTTTAGAACATCCTAAAAATGGTTCGACTGATGAAAACGATATTTTTGCACTTGGAGTTGGCGGGCGTTTTAAAATATCAAAACGTACTGCTTTTGTTGTTGATTACTTTTTACCATTTGATAAATTCAGAGATAGTAAAAATAATTTTTATGATGCTTTAGGCGTTGGTTTTGAGTTTGAAACCGGAGGACATGTCTTTCATGTTAATGTAACCAATTCCGCTGGAATTATCGAAAATGATTTTATTCCTTATACTAACTCATCATGGGAGAAAGGGGAATATAAGTTAGGATTTAATATTTCAAGGGTTTTTAACTTTTAATGTTAAGTTAGTTTTCTTTTAACAGTTTATTCCTAATTATAGCCACCTGATTTTTTATACCTTCCATATTAACCTTACTAATAGGTTGAACTAAGGAATAGTCTCCTTGTTTATCAGGATTAGAATATATTTTAATATTATCAAAGGGTACTTTTAGAAGTTTTAAATCTTCAACAACTGATTTGATTTTGGAATTTTCCGAATAACCGTCTAACAATAAAATAAAATTGTCTAAAAAAAGTTTTTGTTGAATAATAAGATTATTACTTTCATTTCGCGATTTTTGATTAGAAATATTTTGAGTGGCTAAAAATATCCCCTCAATATATCCACCGGTTAAAATCAACAATCCTAAACCTTCGTCTTGATTAAAATAAGAATGAGCTTCACTATAAGTACTTAATATGATTTGACATAAAGAATCTTGATGATCAATGTTTTTTTGAAATCGGTCAACAAGTGATTTATTGATGTAATGTGAAATGTTCAGTTTTTCCATTATTTGTTGAATATCATGACCATAATTAATACTTTTTTGATAATTATTGTAAACAGTGGTATAACCCATATCAACTACATAAGCACCCAATCCTAAGGCTAATTCAACCTTTGATTTATAAAAACCATCATACCTAGGTAAGAGTAATTGGTCATTGTATTCAACATTCAATAATTTTAAAGTAGTTGCAATTTGAAGAGGAGTGGGCATTGTAAACATACGAACTTCTCCGCTATCCATTTTTAAATGTTCTGATAGTTCTATCTGAGGGATAGATTCTAAATCAGCGGAATCATTTACTTGTTTTTTATCGTCTGAACAAGCGAACAGCAACGTTAAAAGTAATAGACAGATATTAAGTAAGATGTTTTTCATAAAATTTTGATGGACTTTTTTTATTTAATAATTACCTTTTGAGTTTGAAGTTTATTCCCTGTTTTAGCACGAACAATGTAAACTCCCGGAGAAAGATTATTAGCGGTGTTAATGTGAAATGATACATCACTATCGCTATTTTTTGGTTGGATTCTATTGGTGATTTTATTTCCTGCAGCATCATAGAGTTGAACATCTACTTCATTACTAGATAACGGGCAGTCGTCCAAATTTATAGTGCAATTTCCAGTACATGGGTTCGGATAAACGTTTAATAAACAGATACCATCTTCAGTTTCAGATAAGTTAGCTGTAACAAGTTTAAAGTACTCAAATTTTCCATCAAAATCTGTTTGTTTTAGCCGGTAATATGAAATCCCTTTCAATGGTTTTTTATCGCTATAAACGTATTTTTTTAATACATTAGAATTGCCACTGCCTTGTATTTTGCCCAATTCTTCAAAACTTAATCCATTCGTACTTCGTTCGATAGTAAAATAATCATTATTTATTTCAGCAGCTGTGGTCCATTTAAGTAGCACTGTTGTATTGTCTATTTCAGCTTCAAAACTTACTAATGTTATCGGAAGTGCTCCTAATCTCAACGAGAACGAACCTGACATATCTGCTTCATCGCTTTCCCAAACCCATTCAGTACAGATAGAAATTTTGTTTGAATTATCATCTCCAGGTGCTGAAATTAATCCACCTAATCCCTCAACACTAGACCCACAAGGCAACTTAAGCTTTGAACCATTTTCAGGAAAAAGTATAGTGCCGTAAACAAGAATTATTATTGGTCCACAAGATTCGTAATCTTGTTGTGTAGTTATTTCGATTACATCTCCTGCTAAGATTGAAATAGTATCTACACAACCCGGTACTCCCGAAGGACTCCAAGAAGAGGCATCATCCCAGTCGCCACCACCTGTTCCATTGGAGGTAACCATGGTAGCAAAAGTTGGAGTTGAAATTACCAGGATTAGAAAGATAAATATCAGCGAGGAAAGTAATGATTTCATAGTCTTGTTTCAATAGATAATTTGACCAATATGTTTTTTCTGATTATGTGGTTACATGTTTAATTATTTAGTAGTTCACCATTTTCATTAGTAGTTAATGCTGTACTCATAAAGTCAAAAAATGGACGCATGGCTTTAAATGTTTCGTTTACTTTTTTATAAAAATCGGGAGCAGTCACTTCTTTATCAGTAAATTTTCTGGAAATCAAATACTGTTTAAACTGCAATAAATCCAACGCAGGATGGTCTTTTTCAAATCCTTTTGGAACGGTTTTTAATTTTTCACCTTGTAATTGTCCAAAAGTATTTTTAAAATTTTTATCGTTTAATATTGCTCTAAATTCAGTAGTATTTAATGAGATTTCTTTTCTCATTCTAGTCAAATCAGCCGATTCTGGAGCCCAAAAACCACCACCAACAAACGATTCTCCGGGAGCTAGATGAACATAATAACCTCCACGCAATAATTTTGTTGCACGTGTAAACCCAATGCCCCAATTTGTTTTGTAAGGCGATTTATCTTTCGAAAAACGAACATCCCGATAAATTCTCATTAAACTTTTTTTGCCCGAAAGCGTTTCGATGTTGTCATGTTTACGCATTTCATTCAACACTGCATCGGCAAATAAAATAGTTTCTGCATGTTGTTTTTCATAAACATCTTTATTATTAGTAAACCAATCTCTGTTGTTGTTTTGCTTTAAAGCTTTTAAAAACTCAAGGTTTGATTTTGAAAGAGTTGCCATTTTTTTGTATTTGAATTAACAAACCGAAGTTAGCTAAATAATTTTAAATATCAGAACATAGTATTTGGAATAGTTATTTTTGAAACATGGCAAAAAAAGATCCATACGAAGCTTTACGGTTTAAAGAATTCAACATTTTTTTGTTGGTTCGATTTGCTTTGGTTTTTGCGTGGAGCATGCAATTTATTGTAATAGAGTGGGAGGTGTATAGTTTAACCAAAGACCCTTTGTCACTAGGGCTAATTGGTTTAATGGAAGTAATTCCGGCTCTTTCGTTTGCTTTATATGCAGGGCATGTGGTTGACCAAAAAGAAAAACGAGGAATGTTGATGAAATGTATTTTGGGTTTTATGGTGGTATGTTTAGGTATGTTTATCGTTACCAATGAATACATTAAATCTATATTCTCTAACTACATTATTGTTTCGAGTATATATGTTCTGGTATTTATTGGAGGTATTGTGCGTTCATTTATCGGACCAACCATTTTTTCATTGTTTGCTCAAGTTGTACCAAAAAGTGTTTATGCCAATGCCTCTACTTGGAGCAGCTCGGTGTGGCAAATTGGTTCTGTACTTGGCCCAACCATAGCAGGTTTTGCTATTTTATGGTTTGGAGTAAATTGGTCGATGTTTGTGGTATTTATGTTTGCTCTCATTGCTGCGTTTGCTTTATTACGTATTGAAAGGAAGCCGATTTTAAATACCAAAATTGGTGAGCCAATTGCGAAAAGTCTTAAAGAAGGAATTAAGTTTGTTTACCATACCAAAGAAATTTTAGGAGCTATTACCTTAGATATGGTTGCAGTATTGTTTGGCGGAGCCATTGCTTTGTTGCCAATATATGCACAAGATATTTTACACGTTGGCTCAAAAGGATTTGGAGTTTTGAGGGCTGCACCGGCAATTGGTTCATTTTTAACCATCTTAACCGTTGCTTATTTTCCCTTGACTAGCAGAGCAGGCTTAAAATTATTGATTGCTATCTTTGGTTTTGGTTTATGTATTATTCTTTTTGGCGTTTCTACCATTTTCTGGATTTCGTTAATTGCTTTGTTTTTAAGCGGAGTTTTTGATGGTGTTTCGGTAGTTATTCGTCAAACCATATTACAATTAAAAACACCCGATAACATGAGGGGTAGAGTGGCAGCTGTGAATTCAATGTTTGTGGGTTCGTCGAACGAATTAGGTGCTTTTGAGAGTGGTGTTGCGGAGAAATTATTTGGCACCGTTCGTTCTGTTGTTTTTGGCGGGAGTATGACTATACTTATTGTTATTTCAACAGGATTGTTTTCTCCTAAACTACGTCATCTCGATTTAGCATCAGATGATGGTGAAAGCACTAAAAATAATCACTAGTAAATACGGTTATTAAATCGTAAGTTTGCACCGGTAAATTTTTCAACCTTTAGTTTTGTAACAACCCGGTTTGTTTTCTTTGCCAATTCTACTAATATCTAAAACTACTTATGGCAAAATCGCAACAAACCTGGAACAAAAAAGAAAAAGAAAAAAAAAGATTAAAGAAAAAAGAAGATAAAGCACTCAAAAAAGAGGACAGAAAATCAACTTCTTCAAGCTCAGACCTTAATAGCATGATTGCTTATGTTGACGAATTTGGCAACATTACCGATACTCCACCAGATCCAACTAAAAAGAAAAAATTAATTGATGTCGAATCTATTCAATTGGGTGCGGCTAAAAGAGAAGATACTGCAAATGAAGATCCAACCAAAAGAGGAACGGTTACCTTTTTTGATGCTTCAAAAGGATATGGTTTTATCAAACAAAAAGATAGCCAGGACAGCTATTTTACTCACATCAACAGACATATTGACGAGATTAAAGAAGGAAATACAGTAACATTTACATTAGAAATGGGTCAAAAAGGACCGGTTGCTGTAGATGTTAAAATTGACAAATAACACTTTTATACTACAATCCTCCCGAGTACTTGGAATCGGAAAATAGTTAGCATTTTAGTTGCCGAATTACTTCAACTAACCAATCCTTCATCTGAGGGACTGCTATGTTTGAGTATATTTAATTATCATAAGTTAAATTACCGATTGACAGAAATTTTAAACACCTCTTTTGTACCATCAGCAAAAGTTAAGTTAAACAAATAAGCTCCGTTTTTAATACTTGCTACATTTATTTTTAATGGTTCGTTGCCATTTGTTTTGTTTTCTGATAAAACTAATTTTCCGGTTAAATCAAACACTTCAACCAATACATTACCAACTGCATTTTTTTGGATTGGAATCGTTAACAAATTGGCGGTTGGGTTGGGGTAGGGGATAGTTTCAGTATTATTAAGATTATCTTCAATGCCAACACATGATGAGAAATTAACTGCAATTGCTGGAGTTACATCATTACCGAAACCATTCACATACCAACCTGAAGGAAGATTTGAATTCCACGAATCCGCAAAATATACGGGAGCAATAGGCTGCAAGTAATTTTCAACTGTGGCTTTATAGTTTATACCATCATCAAATCCTATTTTTAAAGAATCACCTGCTGAATAAACACAAAATAAATATCGTTGATTTGGTGGGATATTTACATATTGAGAAGGATTAAAGAGTACATCTATATTTTGATTATTTTCCGATTCATCTGCAAAAATATGACTACCGCTTTGAACTAACTGTACATTATTAAATGTTGGTGGAGTATTCAAATCAGTAAAAATGTCATTCCATTCATACCTTCTAATTTCAACAACTTGATTAGTCATTGTTTGTCCTACTGGTTCACATGAGAATGTTAACCCATCTATTTCAATACAAAAATTATTAGAACTTGGAAATCTATACACAATACAAATTTCAAATTCATGTTCTGGAATAGATGATTGTATATAAAATGATTTTGTATGAATAGGTTTCTCATTTATATCGGTTCTAGATTTTGAATAACCACCATTATTCATGTCGGTAATCTTAAATTCAAACACAAAAGTATTGTCTGACATGTCATCATCAATTGTTGGATTCAAAGAATAAGTAACAGTATAAGTATCAACAACCCAAAAGCTTGGTGCATAAGTTCCTAAATCAATGTATTGTGTATCTACAAAAGTGCTATCCAAGCCATTAAAATTGAGTGGTAATGAAGTTTGGCTGTAAACCGTCGAACCATTTGATTGACGAACCACAGTAACCGTTGCAGTTACACCTGTTTGAGAATTTGTACCTATGTTGTAGGCATACAATCCCAAATCAACTGGAAAAACAGTACCGTTTGGTGCTAAATGTTGTGGGGTTGCTAAATTTTCTGGCATTAAAATATCGCCCATACTCGAACTCATATCATTAGCATAAAAACCTACTTTAGTACCAATAAAACCAGTTACAGAATAGGGTGGACAAGATTCGATAGCGAGTCGAAGATCATCACCTGCAATACGACCAATCATAACAACAGGAATATTAACTTGAATACCATAAGTACCACCACCCATATTTACAGCATCCCCAGTATGGTTGATGATAATAACACCAATTGCTCCACGTTTTTGAGCATTGTAAGCTTTTAATCCGTACTCGCAAGCACCACGATAAATAACAGCTATTTTTCCTGTTAAATCTTGTGTTGGATTACCCAATGTATCGCATCCTAAATAACCTTTTGGTACACCTACCAATGGAGGGACTCCAACGCCAGTTACCATTCCAGAAGTACTATCGTTAATAAACTCTAAAGATCCGGCAACTGCATTGGTACTTAAAAATATATTTGGCGTATTCCAATCTGGAGATGTACCGTCTAATTCGCCTGCATAAGTAAAAGGGTACGAACCTTCTAACCCTGTATTACAAGGAACAGAAGTTAAACTTACAATAACTTGCGAAAAACTGCATAAGGAAATACTTAATGCAGAAAGAAAAAGGGAAAGTTTTTTCATACAGATTTGGTTTAGAAAGAATAAACTAATGTACGTAAAGCAAATGGAAAATAATAACCGATTTAACTAACGGTAGCAAAAATGTTAAATGAGGTTAATTATCCTCTGTAAACCATTCAGCGAAAGAAGTGTTGGTTTCCCTTAAAAATAAGCTGTGTAATTGAATATGCTTGGGTAAATTATCTTGAATGGTTTTAGCAAAATGTACTAACATGTTTTCGCAAGTGGGTTGGTAAGGCACACGAATTAATTTATTCATAAATTCAAAATTGCTTGCCTCAATTTTAGCTTTTTCATTTAATACCAAAGCGTGGTCGAAAACATCTACCACCAAATCTTTTACTATTTTTTTGATGATACCAAAATCTACCACCATACCTTCGTCAGAGTCGGAAGTATTGGTTTTTACTTTACCTTTTACCGTAACATTTAACTGATACGAGTGCCCATGAATATTTTTACACGGACCGTCGTAATCTAACAAGGCATGAGCCATTTCGAAATGAAACTGTTTTGTAACTCTAACTACTGACATGCTTACAAGTTCTATGTTTAAGATTTAAAGTTTTTAATCACTTTCAATCAATACCATGCAAAAGTAGTATTTTATTAGAATTAATGAAAGTTGAAAGAATGATGCCTGAAATCT
>JACPDX010000011.1:8725-27870 GCA_016183805.1 Bacteroidota bacterium | reverse complement strand
TCTCCTTTCCAATCATTAAAAGTCTGTTGTAGAATGATATATTGTTCTTCCATTGGTTTTGGATAAATCGTTAATAACAGTTGTTTAAACTGTTTATAACGGAACTTTTTACCATCAGGGCCTCCAAATTGATCAGCAAATCCATCCGAAAACAAATAAATAGTATCGCCATGATTTAGTTTAAAACGCTGATTGGTATATTTTTGCTGATTTTCTGAAAAACTACCAATAGGAAATCGATTGGCCTTGATTTCAAACAAATTCAAGTCATTTTCAGTTAGATCGGGTTCAATAGTTTCTCCAAAAGCATCGAGTTGGGTTTTAGAAACGATGTAAAGAGGATTGTAAGCTCCTGAAAATTCTAATACTTGAGTGGTTTTATCAAAAGCACACAAAGCAATATCCATCCCATCTTTAATCGTGTTTTTTTCTGCTTCTTTTTTAAAGGTATTTTCCACTCCTTTATTTAATCGGTTTAAAATTTCGGATGGCTCTAATACGCCTTCTTCACCCACAATTTTGTCTAACAAATTATAACCAACAATACTCATAAAAGCTCCTGGAACACCATGTCCGGTGCAATCTACCGCAGCAAAAAGTATTTTATCCTCTTTTGTATAAAGCCAGTAAAAATCGCCACTTACAATGTCTTTCGGATTAAATAATACAAAGGTTTGGTTCAACTCTTTTACAAAAGTTTCATCAGATGGTAAAATAGAATCCTGAATACGCTTGGCATAAGTAATACTATCAATAATGTCTTTGTTTTTTTGTTCAATTTCTGCACTTTTCTGCACCACTTCTTCGGTACGCTCTTTCACTTTTACTTCAAGTAATTGTTTTTCTTTTAGTAATTGCTGTTCGCGATACTTTACAAAAAACACCACAACAATTAACAATACAAATGCACAAAGTAAAATAAACCAAGTACGTTGCCAAAGTGGGGGGGTAATTTCAAAACTAAAAGTTACGGGTGTGGCATTCCAAATATCATTATTGTTCGATGCTTTTACTTTAAATGTATATTTTCCGGGTGGAAGAGGCGAATAGGTTGCAAAGGTTTGTTGGGTAAGTGGTCGCCAATCTTCATCAGCACCTTCAAGCATTACTTGGTAATACACTTGATCAGGATTGGTTAAACAAATGCTGTTATAATCAAATGTGATAGATTTTTCTCTGTAAGTTAAGGTTAAATTATCGGTTAATTTACGGTCTTCTAAGTTTACACGTAATCGGGTAATAAAAGTAACAGGCTCTAGTAAATTTTCGTTTATTTCTTTGGTATTTAATTTGATTGCTCCCTGTATTGTTCCAAACCATAAAATACCTTGTTGGTCTTTAAATGTTGCATTACTTTTTGATTCTATTCCAATAAACCCCATTTTTTGTGAATAGGAATAGAATTTCTTTGCTTTTACATCAAATTTGTTTAACCCTTTGTTGGTTCCAATCCAACTGTTTCCTTCATCATCAATATTAATCAACGAAATGTAATCAGAAAGCAATCCATTTTTAGTGGTGATTTCTTTAATAATTTTTTCACCATCAAAAACCAAAATTCCTTTTCCTTCGGTTCCTATTAGTAAATTTCCTTTATTATCTTCTGCAATGCAAGTTGGTGTAAAATTATTGTTTAAATTAATTTTTTTGATGTCGGCATTTTTAATTTTAGAAATTCCTTTACCTCTCGAACCTACCCATACATTATTTTTTGAATCGGCAAATACTACAGTAATGTCGTTGCCTGCTAAACCATGATTTTGAGTAAGCCGGTCAGCTAACTGGTTTTTAATTTCGTAATATACCAATCCATCGGTTGTTCCTACCCATAAGTTATTTAATTTGTCAACATCCAATGCAGTAATTAATGGTTGATACATAAAGGAGTTGATTCTAAAATTTACTTCAAATTTATCTAACTTCGAATTGTACTGCATAACACCTCCGCCCCAAGTTCCAATCCAGATGTTTTCAAGTTTGTCCTGTTTGATAAATCGAACTTCCTGAAAAGGCAACCCATTATTTTCATTGTAGTTTTTTACAATTTTATTGTCTTTAATTTTAGAAATTCCTTTGTTTGTTCCTATCCAGATATAGTTGTTATTATCTTTTAAAATGGCCCAAACTTGATTATCTACTAATCCTTCCTCTTTGGTATAAGCAACAAACTGTTCTCCCTTGTAAAGCAATAAACCATTTTCTTTGGTACCAAACAGTACATTACCTTCTCTGTCTCCAGCTATGCAACGAATTTTATCATCAATTAAACCGTTAGCAGGAGTTATACTGATAAGCATTTTTTCGTGATTAACTTTTGTTATTCCTCCTCCCCAGGTTCCAATCCATAAATTGTTCTTTGTATCTTCATAAATGGAAGTTACCCAATTACTTGCTAAACCATCTCGTACATCGTATATTTTAAAACTATTCTCTGATTTATTGTATTCATAAACACCACCATTATAAGTTCCAAACCACAAATCGCCATTTGTTCTTTCATACATGTAAATAATCTGGAAATACAGTGGCATGTCCTTTACAACGAATTTGGTAAATTCCTCTTTTTGTGAATTATAATATTTTACGCCAACATCGGTAACAAAACAAATAGTGCCATTTTTAAGTTTTATTACTTGAAACACAATGTCACTTAAGCCTTCTTGACCTTTGTATTGTTTGAATTTTATCGAATCAACGTTGTTTATGTAAGGATTGGTAATTTTTATTGCTCCACTTTTAAAGGAAGTTATCCACAAATTTCCTTCATCATCTTCAGCCATAGAGGTAATATCGGCTCCGATGTTTAAAACTGTTTTCTTTTTATCCCCAATAATTCTGGAAACTCCACCATCTGTATGCCCTGTCCAAATAGTTTGGGTTTTATCAATATAAATGGATTTTACAGCTCCATCAGACAGACCATCTTCGGTAGTGTAGTTGGTAAAATCTTTGCCATTAAATTTTGATAAACCGCTTGCTGTACCAATCCATAAATAACCTTGGTTATCTTGCTTAATGGCATGCACACTCGATTGAGCTAGACCTTCTTTCACACTATAAACATCAAAATAATATTTTTGAGCCTTTAACGAAAAACTCATAAAAAAAAGAACCGACAAGAGAAATATCTTGTCGGTTAGTTTTGGGATATAAAAATTCATTGAGTTGATTGAATTATTTTTTCATAAAAAAGAAAGTTCCATCTTCATCCTCAAGACCGGCAATTTTACCAAATTTTGGTTTTTGAGAGCCTCCTCCTTTTACAACGGCACTACTTACTTTATTTACTATAATTTCTATTGGAATACAAGCATCAGGATTTGCCGAAAGTGTGTTCGCAAAAGTTTTGGTAAACTGTGAATTATCAACAGCTAGCTCGTAACCAGCCGATGAAAACACTTGTGAAGATTTGAATTTAGTTGCCTGCCAATCGTTACAGTTTTTTTCTTTTGGTGTAGAACGCATGGCTTGATAGAAAGAAGGACCGGACTCACAAGCATCTGTTACTACTAGTGTATGTGTAATGTATTTTGAATACGATTGCATGGCTGCTTTTAAATTGTTAATGTTGAAATAGGTAAACTCCTCATCACGTTTAGCATCAACTGGAATCCAATATCCTGATTCGTTAATAAATTTACCATGCCCTGCATACCAAACTAATACTGAGTTTACTTGATTACTTCGTACTAAATCTCTTAATTCAATGGAGAAAAATTTTTCTAATTGGGATTTACTCATGTTTGATTTATGGATAATGTTATTGATTTTGTATTTTGCAAAAGCAGATTTCATCATGGTAACGTCTTTCGTTGGTCCATCTAAACTTGCAAAGTTACTGTAGTTTGAATTTTCAATAAAAACTACCCAGGTTTTACCCATCGGGTTGTCAGCTAAAATAGCCACATTTTCCCGGTTTATGGTAAATGTTTTTTCAATAGCATTCCCATAAATATCTTCGGCAATAACTTTAAAATTGTCTTTGTTTAAAATGCTAATGGTTGCCGAAAATTTGGGGTTCATCTCTTCTAGAACAAAACTGGCATTTGCACCATCAATCATTATTTTTCTAATTAAACTTTCATCCGATAAAATTCCTTCTACATAAAGTGTTGGGGCATCCGAGTCTAAGTAAATCATTCCATTATCAGAAGCATAAGGCGCCATTAATTTTACCACCGGAGCATCAATCTCAGTTTCCATTAATTTATAATTCCATGTCTCACTATTTTGATAAATATCAAAAGCTGTAATATTTATTTCTTTATTAGTAGATAAATCTACTTCTAATTCAAAAAATGGATTTAAGGTGTCTTTAGTATAACTTGCATCTTTACCATTTATTTTAATAAATTCAATAGCACTTTCGTCTGTAATCTGACCTTTAAAAGTGTATTTCAATGAGCCTTTGGCAATTTGTAATTGACCTTCTTTTAACGAAACAGGGTCTATCATCACAATTTTAGGATTGTTTGATTCTTTGTTTAATTCATACAACCGTTGTTTTGCATCATCATATAATTTAAGGGCATTTCCATCATAAGGGGTGTATTTTTTAATGGTTTCATAATCTTTAATGGCTGATTTATAATCTAATAATGCTTCAAAAGTTTTTGCCCGAAGATAATATACCAAATAATCTTCTTTATTTAATTGGATAGCTTTAGTGTAATCAGCAATGGCATTTTGGTGTTGGTTAATAGCTTGGTAAACACCAGCTCGAACAATGTAAGAATTAGGATTTTCAGGTTGAAGTGTAATAATTTTCGATAAATCGTCTAATGCTTTTATTGCATTTTTATGTTCTAAATTGATATCGGCACGAAGTGAAAGCGCTTTAACATTAGTTACATCAATATTTACGGCTTTATCAGCAGATGCAATAGCTTTATCGTATTCATTTAGTTTAGAATAAGTGAATGCAGTACCTAGTTGAGCATCCATATTTTTGCTATCGTAAAATAAAGCTCTACTAAAACTAAAATTTGCGTTTTTATAATCCATCAAACTATCCTGAGCAATTCCTTTAAGGTAATACATTCGGGCAGTTTTAGCAGCTCCTAGCGCTCCATCGGTAGCATCAACAGCATCTTTAAACCGTTTAAGTTCAATTAAAGCCAAAACATTATATTCATAGGCTTCAATATTTTTCTTGTCTAAGTCAACTGAGGTTGAAAATGCAATTGTTGCCTCATTATATTTTTTGGAGTTAAAGTATGCTCTTCCTAAGTGAAAGTGGTAATCGGAAACTTTAGGTTTAATTTCAGCTGCTTTTTTAAAATCTTGGATAGCTTTGTCTAAGTTATTAGTAGCCTCATAGCACAACCCCCTGTTGTTCCATGCCTTATCATGATCGGCTTTTGCTTCAATTACTTTTGTAAATTCATCTATGGCTGTAGTGTAATCTTTGGCTTGGTATGCTTTTTCGCCATTTTTAATCCACCCAAAATAAGCTTGAGCAGATAGGTTAAATGATAAAAATAGGGTTATAATAGTTATTGAAATAATCTTTTTCATTTTCTTAAATTTTATAATTTATTCAAAATCAAACAGCTACAAATTTAATCATTTTTTTCGATGACCAATCATTTTTTATAGACGAATTAGAAATTTTTATTCACAATCGGAGCACTCCAAAGTCGTATTTTTGAAGAATTAAATGAAGTTATGCAAAAAAAAGATAAAATAAAACTGATTGTAGTATCAATACTTATTGTCATGATAGCTACAACCTACCTTGTTTTTGGTAAAGAAAGTATTGTTATGAAATCTATGGCTGGTTTTAGTTTGGTTTTTTGGATTGTAACAATGATTTATTTAAATAAAAGATTATGATTAGCATCATTCTTTACTCGTCAGTTGGTGTTTAATTTTGCAATATGAAGTCAATCATTTGTGGTAAAATATTGTCGATGGTACAATAATAATGATTGGAAAGTTGATTGTATTTATGAAATAGCCACGTGCAAAAGCACACACCAACGAAGTTCGCAGCGAAACAATAAAAACAATAGAAATATTGAGCTAAAGAGTGATGAAGACCCGGCCGAACATTCCTTTTTTGGACGGGTGGGTGACATGGTGTATTCCATCTGACATAAAAAAAACAACCGAACGAAGTGAGCTCATGAGTACTTTAATTTAAAAATAAACAAGAACGAATAATAAATATCTACAGATGAAATGAAAGAATCCATTTTAACAAAATATGTAATACCATTTTTTCAATGGTATGCATTAATGATTTTAATAACCATTGCAATTGATTATTTTCTACATCGTTTACATTTGGTTGAAGTTGGTAGATATTTAGGTTATTTGGGAACATTTATCGTTATTATTTCTTTTTATTATTCGTTACGAAAACGAAAAATTGTAAAAACAGGCTCTCCAAAAAAATTGTTAGAATTACACGAATACCTTGCTTGGATTGGATCGATTTTGATTTTAGTTCATGCAGGAATTCATTTTAATGCTTTATTACCTTGGTTGGCTATTTTAATGTTGCTTATTGCTGTTGCTACAGGTTTAATAGGTAAATTTCTTTTGCAAAAATCAAACGAATCATTAAAACTCCAAAAACAAAAATTAATTGAAAAAGGTGTCAGCATGGAAGAAGTTGAAAAACAAGTTTTTTTTGATGCGGTAACCCTAGATTTAATGAAAAAATGGAGAACAGTTCATCTTCCCATTACTACTTTATTAGCAATATTGGTGCTGCTTCACATCATTTCAATCATTATGTATAACAAATGAAAAATTTATTGTTTATAGCCATAACAGCCTTTTTAGTTTGGTTGATGATTAAGGAGCCTTATCTAATGCTTAATCCGGGTAAATTAACCGCTGTTCATCAGGAATTGAGTAGTAAATGTACTTCATGCCACGATGTATTTTGGGGGATTTCTACCGAAAAATGTATGGAATGCCATAAACTGGCTGAAATTGGTAAAGATTCGCTTGGAAATACTAAATCGGTGCTTTTTCATGAAAATCTAAAAAATCAAGCCTGTACATATTGTCATACCGACCATAAAGGAATAAATTCAAGTATTTCATTAAGTAAATTTAACCACGGTTTATTCCCCTTAACCGAACAAACCAATTGCAACAGTTGTCATACCAAACCAACCGACCAACTTCATCGACCACTATCGAATGCTTGTAATGAATGTCATACCACAAATGATTGGAAATCTACAACAACATTTAATCACAACATGATTCAAGACAGTACAAAAAACAACTGTATAACTTGTCATCAAAGTCCTAACGATAATTTGCATAGTAATTTTAAAAACAATTGTATTTCTTGCCACAACACCAACAAATGGACTCCTGCAAATTTTGAACATTCTAATGATATTATTTATAACAACAATTCATCAAATGAAAATTCGAACGACAAAAGGGAATTAAAAAATCACATCGAATCGAACCATAAAGAAAAAGGAAAGAAGAAAAAACACGATGATGATTAATTGACCTCATTTTTGTATCAACAAACTAATCGGTACATTTGAACATAAAACCAGGCAATGATTGATATAAAGACCATACAAACCGAAGTTGATGCTAGCTTTCTTTATAAAACTCTTGCCGAAAATGAAGCTGACGAAAATGTAGCTCATGTTTTTTATCAAATGAGCGAAATTGAAATGGGTCATGCTGTTGCATTTTTGGCTAAAAACAATTTAGACTCATCGAACTTACCATTACCATCAAAACGAGCAAAAATATTACGTTTTATCGGTAAAATATTAGGCTACGATTATGTTTTAGGCGTATTGATCGATACCGAAAAAAGTATTTCTTCATCAATTCTTAATGCTCGAAAAAAAACAAAAACCGCTACATCTTTATCTGATACTGCACACGTAACTATTCTAAAAAACATACTTAACAGCACGTCAAGTGTTTCGGGTTCGAGTTTAGCACGGTTTGAAAAACGACATCGTTCAGTTGGTGGAAATGCCTTAAGAGCTGCTGTTTTGGGTGGTAACGATGGGTTGGTTTCTAATTTCAGTTTAATTATGGGTGTTGCCGGTGCAACAAGCGGACAAAAAGAAGTATTGTTGGCCGGGCTTGCCGGACTTTTAGCAGGTGCATTATCTATGGCTTTAGGCGAATGGATTTCGGTAAAAAGTTCTCAAGAGTTGTATGAAAATCAAATGGAATTAGAAATGGAAGAACTGGAAACCAATCCCGAAGGTGAAGAAAAAGAATTGGCTCTGATTTATTATTCGAAAGGAATACCTGAAGAACAAGCTAAACAAATGGCTAAGGAAGTGATGACCAACAAAGACAAAGCTCATGAAATTTTAGTGAAAGAAGAATTAGGGATTAATCCAGATGATTTAAAAGGTTCAGCCATGGAAGCTGCTATTGCATCTTTTATTCTATTTGCATTTGGAGCTGTTATTCCTGTTATTCCTTTTTTCTTTTTTGGAGGTTATAAAGCAGTAGTTATCAGTACCATTTTAAGTGCGATGGGCTTGTTTGTAATAGGGGCAAGTATCACCTTATTTACCGGAAAAAGTGTTTGGTATTCTGGTTTCCGACAAGTACTTTTTGGATTAATTGCAGCTACAATCACTTTTGGTATTGGAAGTTTAATTGGTATTTCGATTAGTTAGATTTAAAAATAACTTTAATATCTCTGTCAAAAAAGTAATAGTTCCAATTAAAAATTGATACTAAATAATAATGTAAGATAAAAATGGCTACATTTGCAGCCTTAATTAATTATACATAATAAACATTTAAAATAATTTTGGCATGTATTTACCATCAGAAAAAAAACAAGAAATTTTTAAACAATTTGGCGGAGACGCTAAAAACACTGGTTCAACAGAAGGACAGATTGCATTATTTACTTTCAGAATCAACCATTTAACAGGGCACTTAAAAACCAACAAAAAAGATAAAGGAACTCAAAAAGCTTTATTAGATTTAGTAGGTAAAAGAAGAAGCTTATTGGATTACTACAAAAAGAAAGACATTGTTAAGTATCGTGAATTGATTAAAGAGTTGGGAATTAGAAAATAATTTGAACTCAACAAAATAAAAATTGAAATTAAAAAGGGGGCAGCAATTTATTGCAATCCCCTTTTTTGTTATAAAAACGTAAACAATTAAACAAACGAGATGCAGGGTGCATCTCACATATAAACAAAAACAATAAAAAATTATGTCACAAATTGGAATTAAAAAATCCTACACGTTAGGCGATGGAAGGACCATCGAAATTGAAACTGGAAAATTAGCAAAACAAGCTCATGGTTCAGTAGTAGTAAAAATGGGAGGAACTATGTTGTTAGCCACTGTTGTTTCAGACAACGAAGCTGGTGAAGATATGGATTTCTTGCCTTTAACAGTAGATTACAAAGAAAAATTTGCTGCTGCAGGTAAAATACCCGGAGGTTTCTTAAAAAGAGAAGCAAGACCAAGTGATAATGAAATATTAATATGTAGATTAATTGATAGGGCTTTAAGACCACTTTTTCCAGATGATTATCATGCAAATACACAAGTAGCAGTTCAGTTAATTTCTTTTGATGAAAATGTATTGCCTGATGCGTTGGCTTGTTTAGCTGCATCAGCTTGTATCGCCGTTTCAGATATTCCGTTTAACGGACCAACATCCGAAGTAAGAATTGCTAAAGTTGACGGAAAATGGGTTATTAATCCTACTCCGGCTCAGATGGCTTTATCTGATATGGATATGATTGTTGCTGCTACCATGGATAATATTATGATGGTAGAAGGCGAAATGAAAGAAGTTTCGGAAGCAGATATGTTAGAAGCAATTAAAGTAGCTCATACCGAAATTAAACTTCAATGTCAGTTACAATTAGACTTAGCTGCAATGGTTGAAAAATCTAAAGTAAAAAGAACATATAGCCACGAAAGAACCAACGAAGATTTATTAGCAAGAATAAAAACAGCCTGTCATGATAAATGTTATGCAATTGCTGGAGAATCTATTGCCGATAAAGCATTAAGAGGTCAAAAATTTGGAGCTGTTAAAGAGGAGTTTGTGGCTACATTATCGGATGAAGAAAAAGCTGATAAATTTTTAATTAGTCAGTATTTTAAAATAGTACAAAAAAATGCAGTAAGAAGAGTTATTCTTGACGAAAGAATAAGACTTGATGGTAGAAAATTAAATGAAATCCGTCCTATTTGGAGTGAAGTTGATTATTTACCAGGAGCACATGGTTCATCAATTTTTACAAGGGGAGAAACACAGTCATTAACAACAGTTACTTTAGGTAACAAAATGGATGAAAAATTAGTTGATGAAGTAACTTCAGATGGTACCGAGAAGTTTATGTTACACTATAATTTTCCATCATTTTCGACAGGTGAAGCTCGTCCAAACAGAGGAACAAGCCGAAGGGAAATTGGACATGGTAATTTAGCTTTAAGGGCTTTAAAACCAATGATTCCTTTTGATGCAACCAACCCCTATACCGTTCGTATTGTTTCCGAAATATTAGAATCAAACGGTTCCTCATCAATGGCAACAGTTTGTGCCGGAACTTTAGCATTAATGGATGCAGGTGTTAAAATTAAAAAACCTGTTTCAGGAATTGCAATGGGTTTAATTACTGAACCGGGAAATAAAAAATTTGCTGTACTTTCTGATATTTTAGGTGATGAAGATCATTTGGGTGATATGGATTTTAAAGTAACAGGAACAAAAGATGGTATTACTGCTTGTCAAATGGATATTAAAGTTGACGGATTACCTTATGATATTTTAGAACAAGCTTTAGCTCAGGCTCGTGAAGGCAGGTTACATATTTTAGGTGAAATGTTAAAAACCATTGCTGAACCAAATGCAGATTACAAACCTCATACTCCTAGAATAACCCAAATGACTATTCCTAAAGATATGATTGGTGCTGTAATAGGACCAGGTGGAAAAATTATTCAGGATATTCAAGCAAAAACAGGTGCTACCATAACTATTGAAGAAGTAGATAATAAAGGAGTTGTTTCTATAATGACTAACGATGGTGAAGCGATGAAAGCTGCTCTTGCTAGAATTAAAGCAATAACTGCAGTACCTGAAGTTGGTGAAATTTATAAAGGGAAAGTAAAATCAATTACCAATTTTGGTGCTTTTGTAGAGATCATTCCTGGTAAAGATGGTTTGCTTCATATTTCTGAAATCAATTGGGACAGAGTAGAAAAAGTGGAAGACGTTTTGAAAGAAGGTCAAGAAATTGAAGTAAAATTGATTGAAGTTGATGCAAAAACAGGTAAATTAAAGTTGTCTAGAAAGGTTTTGTTAGAAAAACCTACTAAAGAAAATGCATAATTTTTTTTAGTGTCAACTCATAAAAAGGTTACAGAAATAATTTTAAAAGAAAAAACCGTTTGTCAATTGACAAACGGTTTTTTTATTGGGTCAATATGAGTTTAGGATAATTTATTTCAATCCTCTGTTTTCTAACAATGCATCAATATTAGGCTCTTGACCTCTAAAGTTTTTGTATAAAATCATGGGGTCATCTGTTCCGCCTTTAGAAAGTACTTGTTCTCTAAAAAGTTTGGCTTTTTCCTGATTGAAAATATTACCGGTTTCTTTAAAAGCCTTAAAAGCGTCAGCATCAAGCACCGCAGCCCAAATGTAAGCGTAATAACCAGCTGAGTATCCACCGCTAAAAACATGATTAAAGTAAGTGCTTTTGTAACGGGGTAATATTTCACTAATTAAGCCAATTTCATTCATGGCTTTCTTTTCGAAATCGGCAGTGTTTTGTAATTCAGGAGTTGTCAGGTTGTGCCATTTTAAATCTAAAATTGCTGCTGCTAAATATTCGGTAGTTGCAAATCCCTGATTAAATTTACGGGAGTCTTGTAATTTTTTCATCAATTCATCAGGAATAACTTCTCCTGTTATGTAATGTTTGGCATACATTTTTAAAACCTGTGGTTCTCCTGCCCAATGTTCCATAATTTGAGAGGGGAGTTCTACAAAATCTCTAGATACTGCTGTTCCTGATAATTTGTCGTAAGTGGTATTTGAAAGTAAGCCATGTAAACCATGACCAATTTCATGATACATGGTTTCTACTTCTTCAAAAGTTAAAAGTGCAGGTTTATCGGCAGTTGGTTTGGTAAAATTTAATACGTTAGTTATAATTGGAGTAACTAACTTGCCATCTTTATAGGATTGGTCACGGTAGGAGCTCATCCATGCACCGCCTCTCTTACTTTCTCGTGGATGAAAATCCATAAAAAATATGCCGATGTGTTTACCGTTATTTTCTTGTACTTCATATGCTAAAGCATCAGGGTGGGGGGTAGGAATATCGTTTCTTTCGATAAATTTAATATGATATAAATTTCCAATTACATCGAATAATCCTTTTCTAACATTGTTGAGTTCAAAGTAAGGTTTAAGTTCTTCTTCGTCTAAATCGTATTTTGCTTTACGTACTTTTTCAGCGTAGTATGACCAATCCCAAGAAGCTAATTTAAAATTTCCACCCTCAGCATCAATTATTTTTTGCATTTCAGCAACTTCTTGTTTAGCCATTGGTAAAGCCCTGTTCCATAAATTCACCAAGAGTTCGTTTGCTGCTTCAGGAGTTTTAGCCATGTTGTCTTCTAAGGTGTAATCCGCCCAAGATTTGTATCCCAATAAGTTTGCTTTTTTTACTCGTAAAGAAGCTAATTTGGCAGCATTGTTATTGTTGTCAAACTCGTCACCGTTGTTGCCTCGATTCATCCATGCGGTATATACTTTTTCTCTTAACGCTCTATTTTCTGCATATTGCAAAAGTGGCATCCAGCTTGATTTATGTAAGGTTACCAACCATTTTCCTTCCTGACCAGAATTTTTGGCTTCTAATGCCATAGCTTCTTTTATCGATTGTGGTACACCTGCTAATTCTTTTTCGTCGTTTATAAAATGTTTCCAGTTATTGTCTCCTTTAAGTGTGTTTTCTCCAAATTGTATCGACAATAAACTCAGCTCTTTATTTATTGTACGTAACTCTTCTTTCTTATCTTCTGCTACATTTGCTCCGCTTCTCACAAAATCTTTATAAATTTCTTCTACCAGTTTTTTTTGCTCCAGATTCAAATTAATTTGATTCTCTTTATCGTTTCCTTTTGTGCTTTGAGTTAATGTATTCCGATGATCATAAACCGATTTAATTCGATCGAAAAGTTGTGCATTTAATCTGATATCATCGCTATGTTTACTCATTAAAGGAGATAATTTTTTGGCTATTTCCTGCAACTCATTGTTTGTGTTTGCCGATGTTTGATTGTAGAAGACACTACTTATTTTTGTTAATAGAGTTTTGCTATATTCTAATGCTTCAACAGTATTTTGAAAGGTGGGTTTTTCTTTGTTGGTTACAATTTTTTCAATTATAGCCCTTTGTTCAGCCATACCTTTTTCAAAGGCAGGTAAGTAATGTTCCGGTTTTATTTTTTTAAAATCAGGAACTTCATAAGGAGTTGAGTAGTTACTAAAAAAAGGATTTTCTACAATTTTTTCTTGTGCATTTATAGTAGCCATAAACAAAAATGTTGTTACAATTAGGTTAATTTTCTTTTTCACAGTTAAAATGTTTTTAAGTTTTACTTTTCAAAAGTATAATTAAAAACAGGTATTAATAATGCTTAAAATCATATAAATTAATGTGATAATAAGGTTTTTAAATAAAAAAACTCGACAAATAATTGTCGAGTTTTTTATAAGGATAATAAGTTGTTTTTATTTTACTGAATCAACTACAGCTTTGAAAGCTTCTGGGTGGTTCATAGCTAAATCGGCAAGAACTTTTCTGTTCAATTCGATGTCTTTTTTAGCTAATTGCCCCATTAATTTAGAGTAAGACAAACCATGAATTCTTGCTCCGGCATTAATTCTTTGAATCCAAAGGGCTCTGTAATTTCTTTTCTTTTGTTTTCTTCCTGAATAGGCATAAACACCTGCTTTTTCAACGGCATTTTTTGCAACTGTCCACACATTTTTTCTTCTTCCAAAAAAGCCTTTGGCTCTTTTTAAGATTTTTTTTCTTCTAGCTCTTGAGGCTACTGCATTTACTGATCTTGGCATAATTTCTTACGTTTTTTGGCAGTTAGTGTCCTTTGTTTAGGTTCTTAAAACTAATTACCTGGTTTCAAACTTTTTTTAATTTACGATAACCGATTTAGTTAACATTTATTGAATAGCTGATTTATCAGATACACAATTGTAATTTAATGTTTTTCAAATCCGTAGGATCTACAGTAGTGAATTGTGTTAAATTACGCTTTTGTTTAGTCGCTTTTTTAGTTAAAATGTGACTTTTAAAAGCATGTTTTCTTTTAATTTTTCCGGTTCCAGTTAATCGGAATCTTTTTTTTGCACTGGAGCCAGTTTTCATTTTAGGCATACTACTTTATTTAAATGGTTTATTATTTACTTTTTCTTTTTTGGGGTTAAAAACATAAACATTTTTTTACCTTCCAATTTTGGCATACTTTCAACAACTGCAATTTCTTCCAAAGCCTGAGCCATTCTTAATAACAAAATTTCGCCTCTGTCTTTGAAAACAATTGATCTACCTTTAAAAAATACAAAAGCTTTTACTTTTGAACCTTCTTTGATAAACTTTTGGGCATGTTTTACTTTAAAATCAAAGTCATGCTCATCGGTATTCGGGCCAAAACGTATTTCTTTTACTTCTACTTTTTGTGCCTTTGCTTTTATTTCTTTTTGTTTCTTTTTTTGATCGTAAAGAAACTTTTTATAATCAACAATTTTACAAACCGGAGGCACCGCATTTGGTGATATTTCTACTAAATCTAAGCCCAGTTCACGAGCCATTTCCAATGCTTTTGCTATTGGATACACTTCCGGTTCAACATCATCAGCTATTACACGAACCTCTTTTGCAAAAATACGCTCGTTTACTTTGTGAAGATCTTTGACGGCGTTTCTATCAAAACGACCTCTGTTATTATTCCCAAATGGTTTTAATTCTGCCAAGTTTATATTTTAATGATTAACTACTAAATCTTTTTTTATATCTTCATTGATGATGTTTGCAAATTCTTCGATACTAAAAGTACCCAAATCGCCAACTCCATGTTTACGTACAGAAACTTGATTGCTTTCCGCTTCTTTTTCCCCTAAAATCAGCATAAACGGAACTTTTTTTAGTTCAGTATCTCTAATTTTTCTACCCACTTTCTCGTTCCTGTCGTCAACGAAACCGCGAATGTCGTAATTATTTAGCAAATTTAAAAGATTTTCTGCTTTTTCATTGTATTTTTCACTGATAGGCAAAATTGCTACTTGATCTGGAGTTAACCAAAGCGGAAAGTTTCCTGCACAGTGTTCGATTAAAACTGCAACAAATCGTTCCATTGAACCAAATGGGGCACGGTGTATCATTACCGGGCGGTGCATTTCGTTGTCGCTACCTTTATATTCTAATTCAAAACGTTCGGGTAAATTGTAATCCACTTGAATGGTTCCCAACTGCCAGCTTCTACCTAACGCATCTTTCACCATAAAATCTAACTTCGGACCATAAAAAGCAGCTTCTCCTAATTCAACAACAGTTTTTAAACCTTTTTCGTTTGCTGCAATTACTATTGATTTCTCTGCTTTTTCCCAGTTTTCATCACTTCCAATATATTTTTCTTTATTTTCAGGGTCTCTTAATGAGATTTGAGCAGTATAATTTTCAAATCCTAAAGCTTTAAATACATAGAGCACCAAATCAATTACTTTTTTAAATTCGTCTTCTACTTGGTCTGGTCGGCAAAAAAGATGAGCGTCATCTTGAGTAAAACTTCTAACTCTAGTTAAACCATGTAATTCACCACTTTGTTCGTAACGATATACAGTTCCAAACTCAGCATATCTCACTGGTAAATCTTTGTAAGAACGTGGCGAACTTTTGTATATTTCGCAGTGGTGAGGGCAGTTCATTGGTTTTAGCAAAAATACTTCACCTTCGTTAGGTGTTAAAATCGGTTGAAATGAATCGGCACCATATTTTTCGAAATGACCGGAAGTAACATACAACTCTTTATTTCCAATATGAGGAGTAATCACAGGCAAGTAACCGGCTTTCATTTGTGCTTTTTTCAAAAAATTTTCTAAACGATCTCTAAGCATCGCACCTTTTGGCAACCACAATGGTAATCCTTGTCCTACTTTTGCGGAAAATGTAAAAAGTTCCAGCTCTTTACCAATTTTACGGTGGTCACGAAGTTTAGCTTGTTCAAGCAATTCCAAATATTCTTCCAACAATTTTTGTTTTGGAAAAGAAATTCCATAAACACGGGTCAATTGGTTTTTTGTTTGGTCGGCACGCCAATAAGCACCAGCGACGCTCATTACTTTAAATGCTTTAACGATTCCTGTATTTGGAATGTGTCCGCCTCTACATAAATCAGTAAAATCAGAATGGTCGCAGAAAGTAATTTCTCCATCCGCTAAGTTTTCAATTAACTCAACTTTGTATTCGTTACCTTCTTTTTTATACTTTGCTAAAGCATCAGCTTTACTAACAGGTTTTATTTTAAAATCAGCTTTTTCACGAGCCAATTCTAAAAATTTATCTTCAATTTTTTTAAAATCCTCTTCTCTGATTGGAGTAGGAGAGTCCACATCGTAATAAAAACCGTTTTCAATGGCTGGTCCAATAGTTAGCTTAATACCGGGATAAATTTTTTCTAAGGCTTGAGCTAAAATGTGAGCTGAAGAATGCCAAAATGCTTTTTTGCCGTCTTCGTTATCAAAAGTGAATAAAGTAACTTTTGCATCGGTAGTTATTGGCGTAGTTACTTCAACGGTTTTTCCGTTTACTTTTGCAGAAATTACATTTCTGGCAAAACCTTCGCTAATACTAAGTGCAACGTCCATCGGACTGCTTCCTTTTGGTAACTCTTTTATGGCACCATCGGGTAAAGTTACTTTTATCATCTTCTATTAAAATTTATAAGGGTGCGAAGTTAAGGAAAAAAGTGTTATTAATTATCAGTTAATCCCCGAAAGCTTTCGGGGTCAGTTCACAGTTTTCAAACTTCTAACTTCTTAAACTCTACTTCATCTCCTCAAAGTGAGCAGTGAAATGCCTTAAAAACTTCGGTTCTTTGGTTATTTTATAACCTTTTACATGGTTTTTTTCTTTTAAAATTTCATCGAAAGTTTCGATAACATATTCTATATGACTTTGAGTGTAAACCCTACGAGGAATAGCCAATCGCACCAATTCCATAGGTGCTGGAATTAATTTGCCGGTTTCATCATATTTACCAAACATTACCGAGCCAATTTCTACAGTTCTGATACCGGCTTTTTTGTACAATTCGCACGCCAAAGCCTGACCTGGATATTGATCAACAGGAAGGTGTGAATATAATTTTTTTGCATCGATATAGACCGCATGACCACCGATAGGCATCATTACCGGAACCCCCATTTTATGTAAATGCTCGCCTAAATAAGCGGTGCTTTTAATTCGGTATTCTAAATATGCAGGGTCAAAAACCTCTTTCAAGCCAATGGCAAGAGCTTCCATGTCTCTTCCTGATAATCCGCCGTAAGTCGAAAAACCTTCAGTAATAATTAACAACATAGTACAGGCTTCTGCCATTGCTTTATCGCGTAAAGCCAAAAAACCACCCATGTTTACCAACGCATCTTTTTTAGAACTCATGGCAGCCCCATCGGTTAATGAAAACATTTCTTGTGCAATTTCCTCGTAGGTTTTGTTTTCGAAACCTTCTTCACGGTGTTTGATGAAATAAGCATTTTCGGCAACACGACAACAATCAAGCAATAATAATATACCGTGTTTTTTACAAATAGCACTCACTTCACGGGTGTTTTTCATGCTTACAGGTTGTCCACCGCCACTGTTGTTGGTTACCGTTAAAATAACTGCTCCAATGTTTTTTGGGCCTTTTTCCTGAATTAATTTTTCCAGACGTTCAGTATTTATGTTTCCTTTAAAAGGATGAATTAATGCAGGGTCGTTCGATTCGTCTATGGCAATATCTATTGCTTCTGCACCCGAAAATTCAATATTAGCACGAGTAGTATCAAAGTGAGTATTGCTGATAAAGGTTTTTCCTTTTCCACCTAAATGACCATAAATAATACGTTCGGCTGCTCTACCTTGGTGGGTTGGTAAAATATATCCCATACCTGTTAAATTTTTTACGGCATTTTCCATTCGTTCCCACGATTTTGAACCGGCATACGATTCATCGCCACGCATAATTCCAGCCCATTGTTCAGCACTCATGGCTGATGTACCACTATCGGTTAAAAAATCAATAATAACTTGGTCGGATTGTAATAAAAAAGGGTTGTTGTGTGCTTTTTTTAAATATTCTATACGTTGTTTTTCGGTAGTTACATAAATAGGTTCCACCGATTTAATTTTAAAAGGCTCTATAATAGTTTTGTGTTTCATTTTTTTTGAAAGTTTATAATTTGTAAATGAGAAAATGTGGAAATGTGTAAATTTCCAATAAGTAATAACCAATGACTAATTCACTAATTATTTCAAAAAAGAATCTCTACGTTTAATATTACGCAGGTAAGAGAGGGCTTTAATCCTCGAAAGAAAATAATAAGTATGTTCTTGACACATGGGGCAAATTTCAATAATCTTTAAGGCTTAATTTATGATAAATATCAGTTGTTATTTTTTTTTTAGCTGTGAATTTACTCGGTACTTTGTTGTATAAAAAAATGAAAATGGACAAAAAAATTATCACCTACATAAAATCAAACAAAGTGTTGACCATAGCAACCTCGATTGACAATTCTCCTTATTGTGCCATTTGCTTTTATGTGTTTGATGAACAAACAGCTACATTGATTTTTTTGTCGGATACTACTACAAAACACATTATTGATGCTTTAATTAACAAAAAAGTAGCAGGAACAATAACTACTGAAGTGGTAACGGTAGCAAAAATACAAGGTATACAATTTACCGGTGAGTTTATTAACCCCACAAAAGAACAAGGAGCCCATTTTTACGATAAATATTATTCAAAATTTCCATTTGCAAAAGCAAAACCATCTCCAATTTGGGGTATACAATTATCCTCTATTAAAATGACTGACAATACCTTAGGTTTTGGTAAAAAACGGTTGT
>JACPDX010000011.1:0-8637 GCA_016183805.1 Bacteroidota bacterium | reverse complement strand
TTATCAACTAAATTATTTTGTAGATGAAAAAAATAATTACTCTTTTAAAATTTGTCTTTTTATTATTTATTTTACCAACGTATTTTCAGGCACAAAATGCAGCACTTTTACCTGGTAATATTGTTTCGTGTAATACCACCATATATGATCGGGGTGGAGTTGGAAACTACACCAGTAGTTCAAATGAATGGATTACAATTGCTGGAATCCCAGGTTCCACAATTACTATATCAGGAACATATGGTTTAGAAACATGTAACTGCGATTATATATATGTCCGTGATGGTTATGGAAATGCAGGGACAATTCTTCAAACATATACAAATGGAGCTGGTGCTATTAGTTATACAGGGGCTTCAGGTCAATCACTTACTGTTCAACTTGTTTCAGATGGATCAGTTGTTTCTTCAGGATTTGTTGCAACTGTCACATATTCTGTAGCACAAACCTGTCCTACTTACTTTTCTGTTTTAGGATCGGGGACTCAGTCAACTAATTGTGGTACTAATTATATATTAAAAGATCATGCTGGTGATAATACAAGTTATAATAATAGCAGAAATGATTGGATTGTTCTAAATAATGTTTCTGGTTCTCCATCGGTAATAAATATTATAGGGAGATATGATACTGAATCTACTTACGATTTCATACGAATATATAACGGTTCAGGTACAGGAGGAACATTATTGACTTCTTTTAGTGGAGCAGGATTGATTAATTATTCAGGTACTGCAGGTCAAACATTAACAGTACAATTTACATCAGATGGGAGCACTGTTAATTCAGGCTTTAGCCTTTTTGCTTCATATTCTGGTTCTTGCGTGTCATGTACAGCACCTACTACTCAGGCATCTTCTATAGTTTTAACCCCTACAGCAAACACAACTGCTACTGCAAGTTGGACAAGAGGAAATGGAAACAATGTAATGGTAGTAGCACGAACTGCAGCTGCAGTTAACCCTGTAAATGGAACTACTTATACAGCAAATACTAATTATGGATCTGGATCAGCAGTTGGTGGAGGTTGGTGTGTATATAATGGATCTGGAACTTCAGTAAATGTTACAGGACTAACTGCTAATACAACCTATTTCTTTGATGTGTATGAATACGCCACAACAGCTACATGCTATTTAACTCCTGCACTTTCTGGTAGTACTAAAACATTTAATAACGGTAATAATGTAATTTATCCAACTACTGGCGGACCTGTATCTTATACTCAATGCTCAGGTATTTTTTATGACAATGGAGGAGCTGGTTCAGATTATAGTTCTAACCTACCAGCACTTACTCGTCCAGTTACATTTTATCCTGTAGCATCTGGAGATAAGGTAGTGCTTACTTTTACTTCATTCGCCACTGAAAGTGCATCTTGCGCCACTAACTATGATTGGTTGAAAATTTACAATGGAAATAGTACAGCTGCTGCATTAATAAACTGTTATTCGACAGGTGGAGTTACACCTGGAACTATTACTTCAACCGCACCAGATGGAAGTTTAACAATAGACTTTAAATCTGACGGTACACCTAATGGTGCGGGGTGGGCTGCTTCTATTTCCTGTTACACACCTTGTGCAGTTGTTCCAGGAACATCTTCTTCATCAATTACCAATTCTTGTGGGAGTACGGCTACAACATTATCATTAGCAGGAGAAGGAGCCGGAACTATACAATGGCAACAATCAACTGATGGAGGCTCAACATGGGTAAATATTGCAGGTGCAACTACTGATCCTTATGTTCATACTACTGCTGTTACAACAATGTACAGAGCAGCAGTTACCAATGGGTGTACTTCTTATTCTACGACTTCATCTATCACCATGAATTGTGTTATAACACATCCATCTTCAGGTACAACATCTACTACTATACAATGTGGTGCAGGAACTTATACCTATTATGATCCAGGTGGAACAGGAAATTATGGTGACAATCAACTGGGTACTTTAACTATTAATCCAAGTGCTGCAGGTCAGATGGTTCAAATTAATTTTGGAGCTGGAGCGTGGTTTGTGGAAGATTGTGGTGGGGCAGGTTGTGATTGTGATTGGATTAAAATTTATAATGGAACAACTACAGGGGCACCATTAATTGGCACCTACTGTAATGGCAATGTACCTGGAGTAATAACATCAACAACAGGCTCTTTAACGGTTGTTTTTGATTCTGATGCAGGAACAGTTGGTTCTGGTTGGGTAGCTAATGTAACTTGTTTTACTCCTTGTGGAGTAGTTGCAGGAACATCATCATCTTCTATTACTCAAGCATGTGGAGCTACCAATACCACTTTATCATTAGCTGGGGAAGGTGCAGGAACAAAACAATGGCAACAATCTACCGACGGTGGAGTAACTTGGGTAAATATAGCAGGAGCTACAACAGATCCTTATGTGTTTGCAGCAACTGTAAATGCTATGTTTAGATGTGCAGTAACTAGTGGATGTACTTCTTACTCAACAACTTCATCCATCACTTTTTCTTGCGATATTATTCATCCGGCTGCAGGTTTTGCTTCTACAACCATACAATGTGGAAGTTCATATACGTACAAAGACCCAGGTAATACTGGAGATTATGGAAATGATCAAAATGGATTAATTACCATTTGCCCTTCTACTGCCGGACAATACGTTAATGTAAATTTTACAGCCTTCAACACTGAAAGTGGCTCCGATTATTTTTATGTGTTTGATGGTGGGGATGCCGGAGCTCCTATTTTGGGTATTTATTCAGGTAATGGAGCATTAAGCGGAAATGTAAAAGCTACAGCTTCCAATTCTTCAGGATGTTTGTCGTTTCGATTTTATTCAGACGGAGGAACTACTTATGCAGGATGGCAAGGAACAGTAACTTGTTCAGGAACTCCATCAGCTACAGTTCCTTCCAGTAATCCAGAAGATTGCCAAGGAGCTTACATTATTTGTAACAATGGTACTTTTACAGGTGGTACAAACAACTATGGATTTAATGAGCTACCTGACCAATGGAATTCATGCTTAGGTATTCCACCTAATAGAGGTGAATATGAATCTACTTGGGCTGTTTTTTCACCTGCTACCAGTGGAACTGTTGGTTTTTCCATTACACCAACTTCTGCTTGTGATTATGATTGGGCTATTTGGGGTCCATATAACTCACTTGAATGTCCGGCATTTAATAACGATGTTCCGGTCAGATGTTCTTCTTCGAGTTTGGCGAGTACCGGTAACCCTGGAACAACCGGATTAATTGCTCCAGCTACAGATGTGATTGAACAAAATGGTGAATATGGTGGTGGTTCAAATGAAAATGGAAAACTAAAACCTTTGGATGTTCTTGCTGGTGAAATATATGTGATGATGTTAGATAACTGGGATGCAAATACAACACCATTTGCCTTGAATTGGAACCTTACAAACGGAGCAACTTTAGATTGTACACCTGTACTACCAGTAACCATGTCTGGTTTTAATAATAGTTGTAAGAATGGAAATACTTTATTGGAATGGACGACCGCTAGTGAAACCAATAACGACTATTTTGCTATAGAAAGAAGCGATCAAGATTTTAAATTTTATGAAATAGGAAGGGTCATGGGCTCTGGTAATTCAAACATTAATAATAGTTATTCTTTTTTAGACCCAGCGTTTAATGATAAAACAACTTACTATAGAATAAAACAAGTTGATTTTAATGGAGAATTTCGTTACCACAGAATTGTAGCTTCTAGTTGTTATAAAACCGAATTTGAAGTAGTCAACCATCAATTAACTAGTGATAAATTAGATTTGACAGTAAATAGTTTTGAAAATGAGAGCGTTATAATTTATTTATATGATTTACGTGGCAGATTGATAATCGAAGCGAATCATCAATTGACTCAAGGAAACAATAAAATAAGCTTAAACAATATTAATATTGAGTCAGGAATTTATTTGATAAATATTGTTGGTGAGGTTCATCATTATCAAACTAAATTGATTAGAAAATAAAAGAAACAACCTTTTCCAAAGTTTTAAACTTTGGAAAAGGTTGTTTCTTTAAAAATCAACGTGTAATTTAACGTTTAACTGACGTGAGGTTAAGTAATTTGGAACTGCATAATTCCTTCCTGAAACGTCTTCAACCCACAAGTAAGAAATAACATTGTTGATTTGAAGTAAATTAAATACTTCGGCACTTATCCATACATTTTTTAGGTACTTTAAAGCATTTGATTTATGTTCTTTTTTATCGCTTTTTAAATGATATGAAAAACCAATATCAACTCTTCTGTAGTCGGGCATTCTAAATGTTGATTTATACCTTTCGTGTGTATTTGTTGGTCCAAATGGCAAACCCATTCCGTAATACAATGCTATATGCATAGTGAAACTAGGTAATTTAGGTATATAATCCTGAAAAAATATTGACGCATTAAGTCGTTGGTCAGTTGGAAAAAATCATCAGTTAAATCTTCTTGAGTTTTCATGATGGATAAGCTAAACCACGATTCAACTCCCTTAACAAACTCACCGTTTACTTTAAAATCAGTTCCGTAAGCATAAGCATTGGCGTTGTTTTTAGCATAATACCTGATTCGTACATTTTCAATTTCGTAAGGAATAACATTTTTTAAGTACTTGTAATACACTTCGGTAACAAATTTGAATGGTCTGCCCCAAGCTTTAAAATTACGATCTACACCAAAAACACCCTGATACGAAAGTTGGGATTTTATATTTTGATTAATAGTTCCATCAAAATCTCTCATTTCACGGTAAAAGGGCGGTTGGTAATAAACCCCACCTGAAAGTCTAAAAAGAAAATCTTTTTTCCAATTTGGAATAACTGTAAAAGAACCTCTAGGACTTACAATTAATTCATTATTATAATCCCAATAATTGGCTCTAGTACCAAAAGATGCCGAAAATTTTATTGAATCGGCTTCCCATTTCCAAGTTCGTTGTAAATAACCACTGTATCGGTTGCTGTTTAAATCTACTCTTGATTTTAATACTTCGTTTAATTCGAGCAACTGATTGGTTTGTGCATTAGGGTCGGTGTAACCTACTGAATCGGAAGGGTGAGGAGTGGAGTAACCTGTCGAGTCGATGGCTCCCCATTCGCTAATTTTATCTACAATCATTTCCCGTTGGTATTTAACTCCCCAAAAAGTGGTGTGTTTATTTTTAATAAATTTTCCTTTGTGTTCTAAGTTAAAAACATTAGCATCTAGTCTGTTTCGTGCATGGTCGAGAAAAGAGCCAACGCCCCTGTTATATTTAACATCACCAAAGGTTTCTTTGCTTAAATCACGTTCTAACTCATCAATACGGTAAGCACCTTCAATATCATATTTTTCATCTTCCAACGAGGTGTAAAAAGAACCAATTAATTTTAATTCTATATTATCCTTAGGGGTAAACGTATTGCTGATGGCTCCAAAATAAGTAGAATATTGATCAACTTCTTGTCCGTCAAAAAAAACGGTAAGTTGAAGTGCTTCGTTAATGGTACCAAACTCTGTTTGTCGGGTTGCAGGAATAAATTTGTATTTGTTTTGGGCAATATTGCCTAAAAATCCAATCTCCCATTTTTCTGAGATGTCGTAGGTTAGATAAGTTTGAATATCGTAGAAGGATGGTTGATAATCGCCATCAGTATCTAAGCTTCCAAGTACGTAACGGTTGGTTTTGTACCGAACTCCGGTTAAATAAGTAAACCGATGATTTTTGCTTGCTCCGCCAACATTAACCTGAGCACCCTGAAGACTCATGGTTGCCGAACCAGAAAAGCCTTCCGGTTCCTTATATTTGATGTCTAAAACCGACGACATTTTATCGCCGTATTTAGCATCAAAACCGCCTGCCGAAAATTCAATATCGGCAACCATTTCGGAATTGATAAAACTCAAACCTTCTTGTTGCCCGCTACGTATTAAAAATGGTCTAAAAATTTCAATGTCATTTACATAAATTAAATTCTCGTCATAATTTCCTCCTCTAACAGAGTATTGTGAGCTTAATTCGTTGTTTGACGATACGCCCGGTAAAGTTTTTAATATGGTTTCAAAACTACCGGATGAACTTATAAAACCACTTGCCAGATTGGGTTGGATTTTAACCATGGTAGTTATTCGTTCTTTTTCTTCTTTTAATTCAAATTCTGAAATGTTGGTGGTAGATTTATTAATGGTGGGATTAAATTGAACTGTTTCACCCTTTTTTAAATTAAATTTTTGAACAATTGGTTCAAATCCAACAAAGGTAATTCCAATTTCAAGGTCTTTGTTAGCAGGAATTTTAAGAATAAAAGTACCATCACTTTTAGTTACAGTTCCTTTAGCGTTTCCAATAATAGCAATAGTTGCCCCTTCAACAGGTTCGTTATCTTGGTTAACTATTTTACCTGTTATGGTTGCAATATCTTGCGACTTTAAAGAGAAAGCCAACACTAAAAAAACAATATTTAGGAAAAATTTAAGATTCACTCAATAAAAATTGTAATAATTTGAAGGATTTCAAAAGTAGCAAAAAAGTAACGTTATAACTGTTTTAAGCATTTAATATTGCTTAGTTCTTATTAATAAATTCAGCTAAAACTTCTTCTTTAGTTTTTGCATTGGGATAAAAGCCCAATAGTTGCTCTAACACTTCGTCAACAATAGTATCAGGACAAGAAGCACCGCTGGTTAATATCACCTTTAATGGAATTTTATAGGGAAGGTAACCGGTAGTTTTTACATGTTTTTTATCATTGTAAATGAAGTGATTGATGGTAGTTGCACTTTCTATTTCGTTGGCAGAATTAATAAAATAAGTAGGTAATTTTTTCTCGCAAAGTTCAACAATATGAGAAGTATTTGAACTATTGTAACCCCCGACAACAATTGCTAAATCGGCATCTTCTTTAAGTAAATTAACGGTTGACTGTTGATTATCGTTGGTGGCATAACATAAGGTATCCCTTGAGTCGGCAAAATGATTTTTTATTTGGTCAGAGCCATATTTTTCAGTCATGGTTTCTTTAAGAAAATCAGCAATTTCCTGTGTTTCGGTTGCCAACATAGTAGTTTGGTTTACTACACCAATTTTGGTTAAATCAACTTCAGGATTAAAGTTCTCTGAAAGCCTTCCTTTAAACAATTCCAAAAAATCGTTTTTAGAAAATGTACCACGAATGTAATCTGCTATTTTTTTAGCTTCCGATAAGTTTTTAATCACAATTGATGAAGCGTTTTGTGCACTGTGTGAAAATGTGGCTTTGGTTTCTTCGTGATTGTGTTTACCATGAATAACGACAGTATAATCTTTTATTCCAAGTTTTTCGGACTGTTTCCAAACCCTTTCCACAAAAGGGCAAGTAGTGTTGTATTTTTTTATTTCAATATTCTTTTCTTGTAATAGTTGTTCTATTTCCAGCGTTGTACCAAAAGCCGGAATGATGATAATATCATTTTTAGTTACATTTTCCCAAGGAATAAATTGATTTCCCTGAGTATCCATAATAAACTGAATTCCTTTAGAAATTAAGTCTTCGTTTACAATCGGGTTATGAATCATTTGACTTAATAAATAAATTTTTTTGTTAGGGTTTTCTTCCACTGCTTTGTAGGCAATTTCAATAGCGTTTTCTACACCATAGCAAAAACCAAAATGACGAGCTATGATAAAATGAATAGATCCAAAATCAAGAAGAGTAGGAGAGAAATCTTTTTTTCGAGGATCATGGTCTTTCCTTGAATTTTTTATGGTAGAAATAAAAGAGCTTTTGTAATATCCGGGAATGTCAAATGTTCTCATTGTTTTGAGTTGAATTAAAACTTCATTTGTTTAGAACCTTTAGAAAAACGTTTAGCAGCATCAGAAAGTTTACCTTTATTCTTGTTTTCAACTTTTCCTGTTGATTTTATACTTAAACCAGATTCTTTTACATTTTCTTTTATCTTTTTTGCTTTATCTTGTTCTTCTTTTTCTCTTGCTAAACGCTCTTGTTCTTCTAATTCTTTGGCTTTAGCCTGAGCCTCTTCAAATGCTTTTAATTCAGCTTCTCTTTTTGCCTGAGCTTCAGCCATTTTAGCATTTATATCAGCCATTTCATTTTCTCTTGCCAATTGTTCTCCTCTGGCTTTTTTAGCTTCTGCTTCAGCTTTTTCTTTAGCCAAACGCTCTTGTTCTTGTAGCTTTGGCTTTAGCTTCGGCTTCAGCTTTTTCTTTGGCTAGTCTTTCTTCTTCCTGACGTTTGGCGGCAGCTTCTTGTTCAGCTTTGGATTTGGCTTCTGCTTCCGCTTTAGCTTTTGCTTCAGCTTCAGCTTTTTCTTTGGCTAGTCTTTCTTCTTCCTGACGTTTGGCGGCAGCTTCTTGTTCTGCTTTGGATTTGGCTTCATTTTCTGCCTGAAGTTTAGCTTCGGCTTCAGCTTTTTCTTTGGCTAGTCTTTCTTCTTCCTGACGTTTAGCTGCGGCTTCTTGTTCTGTTTTGGCTTTGGCTTCTGCTTCTGCCTTGGCTTTAGCTTCGGCTTCAGCTTTTTCTTTGGCTAGTCTTTCTTCTTCCTGACGTTTAGCTGCGGCTTCTTGTTCTGCTTTGGCTTTGGCTTCTGCTTCTGCCTTGGCTTTAGCTTCGGCTTCAGCTTTTTCTTTGGCTAGTCTTTCTTCTTCCTGACGTTTG
>JACPDX010000034.1:66673-84925 GCA_016183805.1 Bacteroidota bacterium | reverse complement strand
TTAAACTTCTATGATTATTTATGTACTTTATCTAAAGAGAATAAAAACAAAGCACCTCCGGCAAAACCAACTGTAGCAGGAAGCCAAGGTATAACCCCCGAATTTTCCGCCATTTCTATCGATGGTGCTAGAAGTGACCAATAACTTGCCGCAATCATAACTCCACCTGTAAAACCTAACATTCCATCAAAAACTGCTCTGTTAACAGTTTTAAAAAAAAACACAAAGGAAGCTCCTAACGCAGTTAAACCCCAAGTAAACATTGATGCCAACAATGCCTGATTAACAGGGCTATCAATGTTTTCAAAAAATATTTTTATTTCGTCTAACATTTAATTTAATTTTTTAATGTACAAATTTTTGGTGGCTTGATTGGAGATGGTAACCACCTCAGCATTGTTAATTTTCACTTTCATTGATGAATCAAATTCTACTTTGTCCTCAATAAAAACCTCAGTTCCTAACATTAAATTTAAGTTATCCAAGTAATTTAAATAAGCTTTGGAATGCTCTTTTACACCTACTACAATTCCTTTCTCACTTTTTTCTAATTGCGATAAAGTAACCTCCAAATGCTGGTAAATCTTACCATTTTTGTCCGGTATCGGGTCGCCATGTGGGTCAAACTTAGGATAATCTAAAAATTCATCCAGTTTTTCAATCAATTCGGCACTTTGTATGTGTTCCAATTGTTCAGCAATTTCATGTACTTCATCCCACTTAAAAGCTAATTTATCTACCAAAAAAACTTCCCACAAACGGTGCTTTCTAACTACACCTATTGCAATTGCATACCCTTCTTTCGTCAATGAAACGCCTTTGTAAGGCTCATAATTCACCAATTTTTTATCCGATAATTTTTTCATCATATCGGTAACCGACGATGCTTTTGTACTTAATTTATCTGCTAAAGCATTGGTTTGAACCTCATTCGACTTCCCACCCAATTTGTACAATGCTTTTAAATAATTCTCTTCTGCCAGTGAATTCATTCGAAATATTTTCACCAAAGTTAAAATAAATTTTAAGAATAATATAAATATATTTTTAGACTAGTCTAAATTTATGTTTAGTTTTGTATAAAAAAAAATAAAATGAGACTTTTAGTTATATTCTTTTCTCTTGCTTATATTACTGTTTTTGGTCAAACTACCGGAAACATTACAGGAAAAATTAGTTGTGAACGTCATGCTGTACCTTATGTAAATGTGGGCATAAGCAATACATCTTATGGTACCTCAACCAACGAACAAGGGATTTTTAAGCTAACCAATATTCCTGTAGGAAAATACACCTTGCAAGCCTCAGCCATTGGTTATAAAAATTATAAACGAACCATTGAAGTAAAATCCGGTGAAAGCACTCCTATTCAATTTGAATTGGAAAAAATGGAGCAACAATTAAACGAAGTGGTGATTACTGGAACACTCAATGAAGTTACACTAATGGAATCGGTGGCTCCCATTGAAGTTTTTACCCCTGTTTTTTTTAGAAAGAATCCAACTCCGGCACTATTTGAAGCTCTGCAAATTGTAAATGGTGTTCGCCCTCAAATTAATTGCAGCGTTTGTAATACAGGCGATGTTCACATTAATGGTATGGAAGGACCTTATACCATGATAACCATTGATGGAATGCCTATAGTTGGCGGTTTGGCTTCTGTTTATGGATTAAATGGTATCCCTAACAGTATGATTGAGCAAATGGAAATTGTAAAAGGTCCTGCTTCCACCTTGTATGGTTCAGAAGCTGTAGGTGGTTTAATTAATGTGATAACTAAAACCCCTGAAAAAACTCCTAATTTTTCGTTTGATGTTTTCACTACCAGTTGGCGTGAAGTAAATACCGACATCACTACCAAGTTTAAAGTAAAAAATGCTACTTCAATTATAGGTATCAATTACTTTAACTATTCCCTACCAATAGATAACAACGGTGATAATTTTACTGATGCCACTCTACAAGACCGAGTTGCTCTTTTTAATAAATGGAGCTTTAAACGAAAAGAACAAAAAGAAGCTTCTGTTGCTTTACGATATATATACGAAGACCGCTGGGGTGGAGAAATGCAGTGGAAACCTAAATTTAGAGGTGGTGATAGTATTTATGCTGAATCCATTTATACCAGCCGATACGAATTGATTGGAAAATACCAATTACCAATTAAAGAAAACCTTTTCAGCTCGTTTTCTTATTCCAATCACAACCAAAATTCTGTTTATGGAAATGTTCCATACCTTGCCAATCAAAACATTGCATTTGCTCAACTCTATTGGGATAAAAAAATAAAAGAATTGCACCGTTTAACGATTGGAACAGCTCTGCGTTACAATTATTACGATGATAATTCGGTTGCGACTCAAACGTCCGACTCATTAAATCCTGTCAATAAACCAGAGCAATTTTGGTTACCCGGTTTTTTTGCTCAAGACGAATTCTATCTAAATGAAAAAAATAAATTGTTAGTAGGAATTCGTTTGGATTACGATTCCAGACACGGTTACATTACGACTCCCCGAGTTAATTACAAATGGTCTCCTTCTGACCAACAGCACATCAGACTGAGTTTCGGAACGGGTTATCGTGTGGTTAACCTATTTACCGAAGACCATGCAGCAGTAACAGGAGCTAGAACAGTTGAAATAAAAAACAAACTGAATCCCGAAAAAAGCTACAATGGCAACATTGGTTATCAAAAATTTATTAATACCGGATTTGGTTTTATAAATGTTGATGCAAGTCTGTTTTATACCTATTTCAACAATAAAATAGTTCCAGACTACGAAACTGACCCGGACAAAATTATTTATGATAATTTAGATGGTTATGCAATTTCTCAAGGAATGAGCTTTAATGCAAGTTTCGACTTTAAATTACCCATAAAAATAATGTTTGGAGCAACCTTTTTAGACGTTTACCAAATGAACAGAAACGAATTTGGAAATATAGAACGAAACATACCTTTATTAACTGAAAAGGTATCTGGAACATACAGCGTTAGTTATAAATTCCTGAAATTAAACATCAAAATTGATTACAGCGGAAACCTTTACGGACCAATGAAATTACCTTTGGTAGAAAACGATTATAGACCTGAATATTCAGCATGGTACAGTGTACAAAACATACAATTGACCAAAACATTTAACAAAGGCTGGGAAATTTATGGTGGAATAAAAAATCTACTCAACTTTACCCCTCCAAAATATTCTATTCTCCGACCCAACGACCCTTTTGATAAAAATGTAAACTCCTCCGACAATCCAAATGGTTATACTTTCGACCCCTCTTACGTTTATGCTTCCAATCAAGGTATTAGAGGTTTTATTGGAGTTCGTTATCAATTTTTTAAGTAAAAAGTTATTTTTTACCACATAGGCACATAGTATTTTTACTATTTCCATACCCCATAAATTGGTAATAGTTTCACAGTAGTTTTTCTCCGACATGTCGGAGAATACTATGTTTGTCTTATATCTTCTTTTACTTAAATTGGCTATGTGCCTATGTGGTTTAAAATTTTTATTAATGATCGAGAGTTCGTTATCAATTTTTTAAATAAATTTTATTTATTCAAAAAAACTTTTTAAGTTAGTAAAAAAACTTTCAGAGACATGAAAAATATAAAAATTGAAATCAAATGGGCTATTGCCTTTGTGATAATGATGCTTTTATGGATGGTACTCGAAAAATTGACCGGGCTTCACGATGTACATATTGATAAACACGCCTTTTACTCCAACTTTGTGATGATTCCGGCAATTGCATTTTATGTTTTTGCTTTGTTAGATAAACGTAAGAATTTTTATGATGGCACAATGTCTTACAAACAAGGGTTTATTTCGGGGTTAATTATCACCATTATTGTAACTATTGTGAGTCCGTTAACCCAATACATTACCTCCACTTATATTACACCCGATTACTTTAACAATGTAATAAAATATAGTGTTGAAAAAGGAATGATGACTCAGACAGAAGCTGAAAATTATTTTAATTTAAACAGCTATATGATTCAGGCAGTAATTGGTACCCCATTTATGGGATTAATTACTACCGCAATTGTTGCACTTTTCACCAAGCGGAATCGAAAAATAATTATTTAATCAAAATATTTTTTTCTTTACAAAAATGATTACATTTGCGTCCGCTTAAAAGAAAAGATTAATAATAAAAGAACGATGAAAAAAGGAATACACCCAGAAAACTACAGATTAGTTGTGTTTAAAGACATGTCAAACGATTACTCTTTTGTATGTAAATCTACAGCTGAAACTAAAGAAACTATTGTTTGGGAAGATGGAAATGAATATCCGGTTATTAAATTAGAGATTTCTCACAAATCACACCCTTATTACACAGGTAAAATGCAATTGGTTGATACGGCTGGTAGAATTGATAAATTCAAAACACGTTACGCTAAACACAGCAAATAATATTTTTACTCATTATATGAAAAGTCCTGATTTTATACATCAGGACTTTTTTTATTTTAGTAATTTTCGCAATCAAATCATTTTATATGAACGTTATTTTTTTTGAAGAAAATAGAGAGCAATTTTTGCCTTTAACATTTACCCGACCAGTAGCCGATATTAGAGTTGGTATTTTAACCATTCGAGAAAAATGGGAGAAAATGCTAAACGTAAAAACTTCAACAAAAACAGTTGATTATTTGAGTAAAAAATTTCCAATTGTATTGGATAAAAAATCATCTAATATTTGGATTAATAGTTCGTTTTTTCCAAATGAAACCTTAATTGCCGAAATAAGAACGTTGAACCCTAACGAAATTTTAATGGATTCAACCTCTGTAATTGCTGTAAATACAGGAGATATAGATTGTTTCGAATTATCGAATTGGGGAAACTACACAAAAAAAACAACGCTTTCAAAACCATTATTTATTGATAAAATAACCGATATTTTTACTAAAAATGAAGCTGCTATTCAATTTGATTTTGACCTGATTACCAAAGGTAGAACATCGCAACCCTTATCAAAAACAAATACGATTTTGGGTAACAATATTTTTGTTGAAGAAGGAGCAAAAGTAGAAGCTGCCACATTAAATGCTACTACCGGATGTATCTACATTGGGGCAGCTGCCGAAATTATGGAAGGAAGTGTAGTAAGGGGTCCTTTTGCTCTTTGCGAATACGCTACTTTAAAATTAGCCACTAAAATTTATGGAGCAACAACAGTTGGTCCACACAGTAAAGTAGGTGGGGAAGTAACCAACAGTGTAATTTTAGGATACTCCAACAAAGGACACGATGGGTTTTTAGGAAATTCAATTATCGGAGAATGGTGTAACTTGGGTGCCGATACCAACAATTCCAATTTAAAAAACAATTACGCCGAAGTAAAATTATGGAACTACGCCACAGAAAAAATGGAACCTACCGGTTTACAATTCTGCGGTTTAATCATGGGTGACCATTCTAAATGTGGCATCAACACTATGTTTAATACAGGTACTGTGGTGGGTGTTTCGGCAAATATTTTTGGTGGAAATTTTCCACCCAATTTTATACCTTCCTTTAGTTGGGGTGGTGCATCTAGTTTCGAAAACTACAACATCGACAAAGCATTTGAGGTGGCTACGCAAGTAATGGAACGTCGAAATGTTCCTTTTACACCTATAGATAAGGAAATTCTAGAGACTGTTTTTGAGATTACTTCAAAATATAGAGAATAACAAAGTCAATTTTTCCGAATTCAGCATTGTGGCACGAGCCTTGAAATTTAATGAGTACCCTCAAAAACGGAGCGTTATCTAAAGAAAATACTGTCAAATTGACTTAAACAAAAAAGAACATGAACGACAACTTTGATTTTAAAAATATAGCTATCACTAATATGGTTGACGATGAAACTGAATTTATCCCTTTGCTTTCGGCAGATGATGAAGAGCAGATGAATTCAGAAAAAACCCCAGATGAACTGCCAATTTTACCGTTACGTAACACCGTTTTATTTCCGGGTGTAGTTATTCCAATAACTGTTGGTAGAGATAAATCCATTAAATTAATTAAAGACGCCTATCAAGGAAACAAAATTTTGGGCGTTGTTGCTCAAAAAAATGATACCATCGAAGATCCTGAAGGAAAAGACTTGAATGAAATTGGAACTGTAGCATTAATTTTAAAAATGTTACGTATGCCAGATGGAAACACTACGGTAATTATTCAAGGCAAAAAACGATTTAAGATTAAAAAAATTACTCAAACAGAACCCTATTTAAGGGCTTCTATTGAATCGTTTAATCAGGTTGACAAACCAAAAGGCAAAAATTTTAATGCATTGGTGAGTTCTATCAAAGATTTGGCTTCTCAAATCATTGAACAATCACCAAACATACCTTCCGAAGCCACTTTTGCCATAAAAAATATTGAAAGCCCTACGTTTTTAATCAACTTTATTGCTTCCAACATGAAAGGAAGTGTTGCTGAAAAACAAAGTTTATTAGAAGTTCCTGAGCTAACAGATAGAGCCAATAAGCTTCTTACACATCTTTCGAAAGAATTACAATTATTAGAACTTAAGAACGATATTCAATCAAAAGTTCGACATGACTTAGACCGTCAGCAACGTGATTATTTTTTGAATCAACAAATCAAACAAATACAAGAAGAATTAGGTGGTGACCCTCATCAGGAAGAAATTGAGGAGTTTAAAAAATTGGCAGAAAAGAAAAAATGGACCAAAGAGGTACAAAAACGATTCGAAAAAGAACTTGAAAAATTAGCTCGATTAAACCCACAAGCTGCCGAATATTCGGTTCAACACAACTATATTGAAACGTTGGTGGAATTGCCTTGGCTTGATTATACCAAAGATAATTTTGATTTAAAAAGAGCTCAAAAAATATTAGACAGAGACCATTTTGGATTAGATAAGGTAAAAGAACGCATTGTAGAACATTTGGCTGTTTTAAAGTTAAAAGGTGACATGAAATCACCAATTTTATGTTTGTACGGGCCTCCGGGAGTTGGTAAAACCTCATTAGGAAAATCAGTTGCCGAAGCATTGGGCAGAAAATATGTTCGTATGTCGTTGGGTGGATTAAGGGATGAAGCTGAAATTAGAGGTCATCGAAAAACCTACATTGGAGCAATGCCCGGAAGAATTATCCAAAATATAAAAAAAATAAACTCTTCCAATCCTGTTTTTGTGTTGGATGAAGTGGATAAACTGGGAAACAGTCATCAAGGCGACCCGTCTTCTGCCCTGTTAGAGGTTTTGGACCCTGAACAAAACAGTACGTTTTACGATAATTTTTTAGAATTGGATTACGACTTATCGAAAGTATTATTTATAGCAACGGCCAACTCTTTATCATCCATACAACCTGCTTTACGCGACCGAATGGAGATTATTGAGATGACAGGTTATACCGTTGAAGAAAAAATAGAAATTGCTAAAAAACATCTTTTGCCAAAGCTGCTGAAGAATCACGGATTATCCAAAAAACATTTACAACTTTCGAGTGCTGTTATCGAAAAAATAATTACAGAATACACGAGAGAATCGGGGGTACGTTCATTGGAGAAAACCTTGGCAAAAGTGGTAAGAAATACCGCTAAAAAAATTGCCATGGAAGAAGAGGCTACTGACGTAAAAGTTATGCCAAATCAACTGCACGAAATTTTAGGACCCGGACATTCAAGAGATAAATATCAAGGGAACGATGTAGCCGGTGTAGTTACCGGTTTAGCTTGGACATCTGTTGGAGGCGATATTCTTTTTATCGAAACCAGTTTAAGTAAAGGAAAAGGAAAACTTACGTTGACAGGAAACTTGGGCGAAGTAATGAAAGAATCTGCTGTAATTGCGTTAGCGTATTTAAAAGCTCATTCCGAAATGATTGGTTTAACCCCGGAAGTATTTGATAAATGGGACATCCATGTTCATGTACCTGAAGGTGCAACGCCAAAAGATGGACCTTCGGCAGGTATAACTATGCTTACCGCTTTGGCTTCTTCATTTACTCAACGTAAAGTTAAAACCAAACTCGCCATGACCGGTGAAATTACCTTGAGAGGTAGAGTGTTGCCTGTTGGTGGAATTAAAGAAAAAATATTAGCTGCAAAACGTGCCGATATCAAAGAAATAATCCTTTCGGAAGACAATAAAAAAGACATCTTGGAAATCAATAAAAAATATCTCGAAGGTTTGACCTTTCATTATGTTAAAACCATGATGGAAGTAGTGGAATTGGCTTTGTTAAAACAAAAGGTGAAAGATGCTGTGAAGGTTAAATAGGCAACCCAAACATGGTGTACTTTCAGAGTTGGGTAGATTACTAAAAGTTTGTTAATAATTATTGAAAAGTTTAAAAAGTAAACCTTTTTTAAAAAGTTATTTTTGTTTGTTGTAATTAGACTCTAAACAAAAAACAAATGAAATTTATTGTATCCAGTTCAGTATTATTAAAGCAAGTCCAAGGAATAAGTGGTGTACTAAACTCTAGTAACACACTACCTATTTTAGATAACTTTTTATTCGAAATTAAAAAAGGAAAGTTAAGCATTACCGCTTCCGATTTAGAAACTACCATGCTTGCTCAATTAGATGTTGAAGCTAAAGAAGATGGTTTAATTGCCATTCCAGCAAAATTATTGTTAGATACACTTAAAAGTTTCCCCGAGCAACCACTTACTTTTACTATCGACAATTCAAATTTTGGTATTGAAATATCATCCGATTACGGAAAATACAAATTAACCGGACAAAATGGAGCTGAATTTCCTAAAACTCCAAAACTAGACACTTCTTCTAAACTTAAAATTGAAGCATCCATTTTATCAAATGCCATAAACAAAACATTGTTTGCAAGTGGAAACGATGAATTGAGACCTGTAATGTCGGGGGTATATTTTGAGTTAAACGAAGACAGTTTAATTTTTGTAGCAACCGATGCTCATAAATTGGTTCGGTACAAAAGAAATGATTTAAAAGCCGAAAAAGGTTCGTCGTTTATTTTACCAAAAAAACCACTTAATTTATTAAAAAATATTTTAGGAAATGTTGCTGATGGAGTTACCATAAGTTACAACGAAACCAATGCGATGTTTGTTTTTGGAAACACCACATTAATCTGTCGATTAATTGATGGCAAATACCCCAATTACAATGCTGTTATTCCTACCGAAAACCCAAATAAATTAACTATCAGCAGAAATGCTTTTTTAAGTTCTATTAAAAGGGTTTCCATTTTTGCGAATAAAACTACCCACCAAGTTCGATTAAAAATAACCGGAAGTGAGTTAAATGTTTCGGCTGAAAGGTGAGGAAATGGAAATTGGATTTAATTCAAAATTTGTTGTAGAGTTATTGACAAATCTTGAAGGAGAGGGTATTGTTCTTGAATTGTCAGCTCCAAACAGAGCAGGAATTTTAACACCAGCCGACAAGGTGGAAGATGGTGAAGAAATTTTAATGTTGGTAATGCCGGTGATGTTAAACAACTAAAAAAAAGTTTAAAGTTAATAGTTCAGGGTTAAAAGTTTTCTCAATTTTTAACCCTGTTTTCTTTATAAACTTTTAAACTTTATAAACTTTTTACTAAAATGGAATTTCTAAAAAAACTTTGCACCATCCAAGCTCCTTCTGGTAGTGAACATGTGATGTCTAAATTTTTGTTGTCGCACATCAAAAAAGAGCAAAAAAACTGGAAAGTACAACCCGAAATAATTTATGGCGACGATTTTCAAGACTGTATCATATTAGTGTTTGGAGAACCAAAAACTGCTATATTTGCCCATATGGATTCAGTAGGATATACCGAGACGAACATGAGTTTTTAGTTTATTCGGCAGACTTTAAACGTGAAATAGAACGAGGTACTACCCTAACCTACCAGCCCAACTTTAGAGAAGACAAAAACTACATCCAATGCTGCTATATGGACAACCGTTTGGGAATTTGGAGTGCTTTAGAAGTAGCTAAAACATTAGAAAATGGAGCAATTGTTTTCTCGGCTTGGGAGGAACATGGTGGCGGAAGCGTAGGTTATTTAGGTAAATTTTTATACGAAGGTTTCGGTGTAAAACAAGCTTTAATTTCTGATATTACCTGGATTACCGAAGGTGTTAAACATGGTAAAGGAGTTGCCATTTCGATGAGAGATTCAGGCATACCTAGAAGAACATACATCAACAGAATAATTGACCTAGCCAAAACAAGCAAAATTCCTTTCCAGTTAGAAGTCGAAAGTGCCGGAGGTAGCGACGGCAATGCATTACAACGTAGCCCCTACCCTTTTGACTGGTGTTTTATTGGTGCAGCCGAAGATTTTGTTCACTCCCCCGACGAAAAAGTTCACAAAAAAGACATCAAATCTATGGTGGAGATGTATGTGTATTTGATGAAAAAGTTATAAAAACTGACCGTTAACCTCTCAAAAGTGACCGTTTAACTGAAAAAACGTGACATAGCAATTTTTGCTTCATTATTAAGATTACCTTTATGAATAATTTTCTATGAAAAGAATATTCATTCATACTCTTTTACTATTTTTTATAAGCATAAATGGTTATTCACAAATAGTGAATGGACAATTTTTAATTGGTGGTGCTCTAGAAGAAAGTTCATCCGCCACAATCCAACTTTCAGACGGAGACTATTTATTTTGTGGGACTACTAAAAGTTATGGAGCTGGGGGTGAAGATTTATTGATAATTAGATTTAATCCTGATTTTTCAATTCAATGGCAAAAAACAATAGGAAGCACATGTAACGATTTTTTTAATAGAGGTTAACAACCAACTATTATGAAAACTCTAAACTATGAAAACTCTAAACTATGAAAACTCTAAATTATAAAATAAAGGTGGTTTCTTTATTTATATTGTGTAGTTTACAATATCTTTCTAGTAATGCTCAAAAAGAATGGAATCAATGGGTTTTTGGAAATAAAGCAATGATTGATTTTAACAGTGGGACAGTTCAGGCTATATCACCAAATTTATCAAATATTAATCAAATAGAAGGTGTCGCTTCTATCTGTGACAATAATGGTAATTTATTACTATATACCGATGGAGTTCAAGTATGGAATGGAAATCATGTCCAGTTAGCATTACCTGGTGGAGCAACCTCTATCGGAGGACATACATCTTCTACTCAATCAGGAATAATTGTTCCTCACCCAGGTAATGCTAATCAATATTATGTTTTTGCAGTTGATGCTATTGCAGACGCGAATTATCCTAACTCTTCATCAAATGACAAATTACATTACGCAATTGTAGATTTTTCAACAGACACTTCTGGAATTGTTACGCAAATTGTTAATTTAAATAATTCTACAGGTATAACTGAAAAAGTTACAGGGGTGAGAAGGTGTGATGGAAACTATTGGATTATTAGTCATTTAGTAAATAACAACACTTTCGTAGTTTACGATTTAAATCAAACAGGATTAAATATTGTACCACAAACATACAATGTAGGTTCAGTTCATAACATAAGTAGCGATATTTGGGAAGCAGCTGGATATTTAAAAGCATCTCACGATGGGTCAAAATTGGCTTGTGCAGTAAGAGCAAACTTTAATAGTGCCTCAAGAGTTGAAATTTTTGATTTTGATATAAATACAGGTGTAATTTCAAATTCAAATCCTATCGTTTTAAATAATTTAAACAATTTGTCACAAGGAGTTGAGTTTTCTCAAGATGATAATATTTTATATGTAAGTTGTGGAAGAGCTACCAATTTAAGTGTTTTATATGGCTATGATTTATCTTCGGATAATTCAGCCACTATTAATGGTAGTAAGGTAATGTTAAAGTCTTCAAATACAGAATGGTATGGTGCTTTACAGTTAGCACCAGATGGAAATATATACATGGCAAAGATGAATGCAAACCATTTAGCAGGGATTATTAATCCGAATTTCTTAAGTGTATCAAATTATAATGATAATCTAATAAATTTGGGTTTAGGACAATCTAAACTTGGGCTTCCGAATTCTATTCCAATCCCATCATTTACCAATCAAAGTATATCCATTTGTCAAGGAGATAGTATATTTTTGAATGGTAATTTCCAAACAACTTCAGGAGTTTACACAGATAGCTTACAAGCTCTAGTAGGTTGTGATAGTATTATTATTACAACATTATCTGTAAACCCAGTTTATTTTGTAAATCAAGATTTATCCATTTGTCAAGGCGACAGCATATTTTTGGATGGTAATTTTCAAACAACTGCTGGAATCTATACAGAAAACCTCCAAACTATATCAGGTTGTGACAGTATCATTACCACATCACTAACTGTTAACCCTATTTATCTTGTAAATCAAGATTTATCCATTTGCCAAAGCGATAGCGTATTTTTTGGTGGGCAATTTTACAACATTACTGGAATCTATTCCGATTCATTACAAAGTTCATTTGGTTGTGATAGCATCTATATCTTAAACTTAAATGTAATTACCTCTTTTCAAATTTTCCAGAACCAGAGTATCTGTCAAGGAGATAGTATATTTCTTGGTGGTAATTATCAATTTTTGGCTGGTATTTATATAGATAGTTTACAAGCAACCTCAGGTTGTGATAGTGTTGTGTTTACAACACTAACAATAAACCCTACTTTTACATCAAACCAAAGTACATCAATCTGTCAAGGCGATAGCATATTATTAGGTGGTTCTTTCCAAACAACAGCTGGTATTTATTCAGATAATTATAGTTCCTCCATTGGTTGTGATAGTATCGTAAATACAACATTAATTATCCATCCTACAGAAATAATTAATCAAAATATAGAGATATGTCAAGGTGATAGTATCTTCTTGGAGGGAATGTTTCAAACATCTGCTGGAATATATACCGATATATATAATTCTGTGTTAGGTTGTGATAGTAATGTAATTACCAATTTATCAATAAAATCTATTGGATTGGCAACACTAAATCCAATAACAATTTGTGATAATGATAGTGCTTTAATTTTTGGAGTATATCAAAATATTGCTGGAATTTACAATCAAGTAATTCCAAATGGCGCTATAAATGGTTGTGACAGCGTTGTTTATCAAGAATTATTGGTTAATTCTACTTATGAAATTTTTGCTAATGAAACTATCTGTCAAGGTGATAGTATTTTCTTAGGAGGCTCTTTCCAAACATCTAATGGAATATATACCGATGTTTATAATTCAAGTTCAGGTTGCGATAGTACCATAACAACAACTTTAATTGTTTCTAATAATTTTTTAACTAATATAAATGAAACCATTTGTCAAGGCGACAGCATTTTTATTGCAGGAGCTTATCAATTTATAACAGGAACTTTCATCGAATCTTTAATTTCTTCTACAGGATGTGATAGTATTGTTACAACTAATTTAATAGTTAAATTAACACCTCAAATTATTGTTTATTCTGACACAACAATAATAATTGGTAGTTCAGTTCAACTTAACGCTAGTGGTGGAAATTCTTATTTTTGGTCTCCAGATTATCAATTGGACTGTGTAAATTGTCAAAATCCAATAGCCTCACCAGAAATAACTATGGATTATGTCGTTACAGGTTATATTGATGAATGTAATACATCAGACACAATTACCATTACTGTGAGTAAACCTCCAATTTTATTCTATGCACCAAATAGTTTCACTCCAAATAATGATGGAATTAATGACATATTTTATTTTTATGGAGAAGGAATAAAAGAATTTGAAGTTCAAATATTCGATAGATGGGGAGAGTTATTATTTGAGTCTATAGACATTGACCAAGGATGGAATGGAATATATAAAGGTAAAGAAGTTCAAATGGATGTTTATGTATATAAAGTTAAATTAAAATCTTTTGAAAATGAATATTTTAGAGAAATAGGATCTATTAATGTGATACGGTAAAATCTTTTATAAAATATTTCTCAATACCTCAACAATTCGTTTGGTTGCTTTTCCATCCCAAAACGGTGGGATTTGTCCTTTTTTAAAGGTTCCATTTTCTATCTGATTGATTTTTTCAGCAACAGCTTCGTAATTGTATTCCACTAATTCATTGCTACCAAGGATAATGGTTGATGGACGTTCGGTATTTTCACGCAAGGTTAAACAAGGTATTTGTCTAAAAGTGGTTTCTTCTTGTATTCCCCCACTATCGGTTAACACATATTTACACGTACTGATTAATTTTTGGAAAGCCAAATAATTCAAGGCTTCGGTGATGATTACTTTTGTATTATTGGTGAGTTCATTCATTAACCCATGTTTTACTAAACTATTTTTGGTTCGTGGGTGAATAGGTAAAACCAAATAACTTTTTTCAGCTATTTTGCTAATAATATCAAGTAAAATTTGAAGTCTTTCTTTGGTATCTACGTTGCTCGGACGATGCATGGTCATTAACACAAAGCTTTTTTCTGGAATGCCTAATTTCTCTAAAATATCGTTTTGTTGAATCAATTCATCAAAAGCAACCAAAGTGTCAATCATGGTATTGCCAACAAAATGTATTTGTTTTTCGGTTTTACCGGCTTTGATCAAATTATCGTAACCGCTTTGTTCAGTTACAAAAAAATCATCTGCAATTAAATCGGTAATTAATCTATTTATTTCTTCCGGCATTTCGTTGTCATAACTTCTTAATCCACTTTCTAAATGAAATAAACGGGTATTGGTTTTGTTTCCGGCAATTGCACCTGCAAGTGTTGAGTTTACATCTCCAACCACAATTAAAGCATCTGGTTGAATTGATGCAATGGTTTTTTCCAACTCAATAATAATTTGTCCAATTTGAGCAGAAGGGGTTGTATTGGTAATATTTAAATAAATAGGATTTTTAATTTGCAACTGAGAAAAGAAAATATCCGACATGTTTTCGTCATAATGCTGATTGGTGTGTACCAAAATAAATTCAAACTCATTGCCATAAGCTGCTAATTCCTTTTCAAATTGAGTAACTTTTATAAAGTTTGGTCGGGTACCAACCACCACCATTATTTTTTTCGACATGCTCCTTTTTATTTTTGACTAAATTACAAAGAACCTTTAAAAACCTTATGATAAATATTATTTTAAGTTATATTTTGCATTTTGTTTAATTTAGCAACCAAAAAAATTCCTCAAAACATGGATTTAATAGGTTCTTTTAAACGATGGAAAAATATTATCCTTCAATTAAAACAGATGGATACTCGATTAAGGTTCATTGAAATAAATTTAGAAAATTTATTTCATGAGAAATATTTGTCCGCATCAGACCCAAAATTGACCTATAGAAACGAGTTAAGATCAAAGGAATACCGTGTTCATTCTCAAAATGGAGAAGATGGATTAATGCTTTATATTTTTTCTCAAATAGGTGTAACTAACAGAAAATTTATTGAATTTGGAATTGGTGATGGTACAGAATGTATTGCCGCCAACTTACTGCTAAATTTTGGTTGGTCAGGTTTGATGATTGAAGGTTCGAAAACCTATGCCGAACATGCTAAAAAATATTACGGCACTCATCCTAAAATGCAAGGTAATTTAAAAATTCTAAATAAATTTATTACAAAAGAAAACATTAATTCTTTGTTTAAAGAAGGTGGAATTGAAGGAGAGATAGATTTGCTTTCTATCGATATAGATGGAAATGATTATTGGGTTTGGAAAGCAATTGACGTTGTTTCTCCAAGGGTAGTAATAATAGAATACAATGCTACATTTGGTAAAGATAAAGCACTAACAGTTGAATATGACCCCAGCTTTATGCGATTGGAAAAACATAAAAGTGGTTACTACTATGGTTTATCGTTAAAAGCTGCAGAAAAATTAGGCAAAGAAAAAGGTTATAGGTTGATAGGTTGCGATTCTGAAGGGGTAAATGCCATCTTCGTTCGAAATGATATTAATTTAGGTAATCTAAAATCAGTTACCTCAGAAGAAGCCTATTACGAAATGAAAGTACGAACTGATGTTTGTTCTCTTTCGGAACAATACAACTTAATAAAACATTTACCAATTGTTGAAGTCTGATTCAAATTGGCAAATCAAATTGTTAACTTTGTTTTTCTCAATAAACATTTAACACTTATTCATGAAGCAAGGCATTGTAAAAAAAGGAAAAGTTTTAGCGGAAAATATTCCTTCGCCTAGTGCTAGCGATGGCAGTGTTTTAATCCAAGTTGCCTATAGTTGCATTTCTGCAGGTACTGAAATGACAAGTGTAAATACTTCGAAACAATCGTTAGTTCAACGTGCATTAAACTCACCGGAAGAAGTTAAAACCGCTATAGAATTTGCTAAAACAAATGGAATAGCTAAAACCATACAACGAGTTAAAGGTGTTTTAGGTGGTGGGAAACAAACAGGATACTCTGCTTCAGGGACTGTAGTTGCTGTTGGAAAAGGAGTTGCCAATTTTCAAGTAGGTGATAAAGTAGCTGCTGCAGGTGCTGGAATCGCAAATCATGCTGAATTTATAGATGTTCCTCAAAATTTAGTAATGCCTGTTCCAAAAGGAATGGATTTAAAATTAGCCTCTACGGTTACCCTCGGCGGAATTGCCCTTCAAGGAGTTAGAAGAATAGACCTAAAATTAGGTGAAAGTTGTGTGGTGGTTGGTGCAGGAATTTTAGGTTTGCTTGCTCTTCAAATGCTTAAAAAAAGCGGTATTCAGGTTATTGTAAGTGATTTTGACCAGAAACGATTGGACTTGGCAAAAGAGTTAGGTGCTGATTTAATTATCAATCCTGCTCAAGAAGATTTAATAAAAACGGTGAGTAGTTATACTGGCGGATATGGTGCTGATGGAGTGTTATTTACTGCAGCTACATCAAGTAGTAAACCACTATCGGAATCATTTAAAATGTGTCGTAAAAAAGGCAAAGTAGTATTAGTTGGTGTGGTTGGAATGGAAATAGAACGTGGAGATATATACGCCAAAGAATTGGATTTTTTAATTTCTACATCATATGGACCTGGAAGATACGATAGCAACTACGAGGAAAAAGGATTGGATTATCCTTATGCTTATGTGCGTTGGACAGAAAACAGAAACATGACCGAATACCTTCGTTTGATTCATCAGCATTATATTGATGTGGAAAAATTGATTGATGCGGTGTTCCCCATTGAACAAATAACCGAAGCATTTGAATCACTACAACAAGAAGGTAAAAAACCAATTATTGTGTTACTCGATTACAACAACCCTGATAGCTATCGGGGCTCAAAAATTGACCTTAAAACGAAAACAGTTTCTTCTAATATCATCAATGTTGGATTAATTGGTGCTGGGTCTTTTGCTACCGGGATGCATTTGCCAAACATGAAAAAATTAAACGACAAATACAACCTTAAAGGTGTGATGAGCAGAACGGGATTTAAAGCAAAAACTGTTGCCGACCAATTTGAAGCTGAATATGCTACTGCAAATGTTGATGATATTTTAAACGACCCTAAAATTGATTTGGTGCTAATCGCAACAAGACATGATAGTCATGCTGAGTTGGCTCTAAAATCATTAAAAGCGGGAAAACATACTTTTGTTGAAAAACCCTTGGCTGTTAACCAAATAGAGCTAGATTTGATAAAAGATTTTTATAATCAACCGGGCGAAAAACCAGTTTTAATGACTGGATTTAACCGTCGATTTAGCCCTTTTGCAACCGAAATAAAAAAACATACCTCGAAACGAATTAACCCTTTGTTTATTCAATACCGAATGAATGCGGGACATATTCCGTTAGACCAATGGGTACACGAGCATGGCGGAAGAATTGTTGGAGAAGCTTGTCATTTAATAGACTTCATGACCTTTTTTACCGAATCAAAAATAACTTCTATTAGTGTAGAAAAAATTTCACCAAATAATGATAAAATAAGTGCAACAGATAATGTTTCTATTGTTTTAAAATATGAAGACGGCTCGGTTTGTACCATTCAATATTTTGCCGTTGGAAGCAAACAAATCTCCAAAGAATACATGGAAATTCATTTTGATGAGAAAACCATCGTTATGGATGATTACAAAACTTTGAAAGGTTATGGAGTTAAACTTAAAGAAATATCTATAGGAAGAAGCGATAAAGGACAAAAACAAGAATTAGAATTGCTTTATGAAACTTTAAAAAGTAATAACAAGGATTGGCCAATAGCATTATGGGACATGATACAAACAACAGAAGCTACTTTTTTGATTAATGCGTAATGATGAATAGACTAAGAAGAATTCTTAATAAACTCAAAAAAAATCAAGACGTTGCTACAACGTTTAAGAATATATATTCTGATAA
>JACPDX010000034.1:0-66633 GCA_016183805.1 Bacteroidota bacterium | reverse complement strand
TGAAGAAGAAAAATTTAATTCAGGTGCTGGTTCTGAAGATTCAATATCCATAAGATTTATTGAGTTTGCTACTAAATATATTGCAGAAAATAATATAAAATCAATCGTTGATTTAGGTTGTGGCGATTTTAGGGTTGGAAGTAAAATGGTGTCTCCAACTGTCGAAAAATATATTGGAATTGATGTCGTAGAAGAATTGATTAATCATCATCAAAATACTTATGGTTCTGAAATAATTTCATTTAACTGTTTAGACATTATTAATGATGAATTACCGGAAGCCGAACTTTGTGTTATTAGACAAGTTTTACAACACCTGTCTAATCAGCAAGTGGCAGAAATCTTAGTTAAAGTTCGGAAATATAAATACCTAATTATTTGCGACCATATTCCAGGAGGAACTTTCACTCCAAATAAAGATAAAAAACATGGAGCTGATATTCGATTGAAAGATAATTCAGGACTTGTTTTTAATGAAGCTCCTTTTAATGAGAATCTAAAAATAGTTGATACATTTACCCTAGAAACTTTTGGTGATGGAACATCAAAATTATTAACTTGGATTAAAAATGACTAAAAAAAAGTTAAACTTAGGTTGTGGAACCGACATAAAAGAAGGCTGGATTAATCTCGATAATTTCGATGATAAAAGTATTGATGTAAAACATGATTTAGAGACTTTTCCTTATCCCTTTGAAGACAATTATTTTGATGAAATTATCGCAATTAACGTTCTTGAACATATTGAAAACCCTGTTCGGGTAATTGAGGAATTGCACCGAATTACTACAAAAAATGGCAAAGTAATTATTAGAGTTCCTTATTATAACTCTAAAGATATGGGAACCGACCCTACTCATAAAAATTTCTTTTCCGAACATAGTTTAGATTATTTCGACCCTTCAAAAAAACATTGCCAAGAACGACCTTATTATTCAACTGCTCGATTTAGTATCAACAAAATTCACTCATATACCAACGTTTTATCGTTAAAATATATAAAAATATCAAGTATCATTATTCAAAAACCTTTGTTTTATATAGCAGGAATTTTGGGAAATATAGTAAGTGTTATCGAATTTGAACTACTATGCCAGAAGTAAAAAAAGGTATCTTCATTATCAGCTGTTTACTTGAACCTCCTTTCGGTGGTATTGCAAAATATTTATCTTTTAGTTTACCAAAAATTGCTGACGAAATTCCAATTTACGGAATCACCCAACGAGAATATCAAAATTTTGGAAACAAAGAAGTTGATTTGCCAAACTTTAAAACAAAGCTGATAAAAAATAAGTTTTATGGTTTGGTTGCTCTTCCTTTTATGCTTTTCAGGCACTTCAATTTCGTCAATCAATTGCTTTTTAAGTACAATGTACCTTTTATCGAGGTAATAAAACTCATCTATTTATGGTTCCCTGAAATTGACAATTACTTACACGAAATAAAAGACAAAGTAAAATATATTCATGTTTACAACAAGCCTTATGCTGATGGTGCTGTTGGCATGTATTTATCTAAAAAATATAACATTCCATTATTACTAACAACGTTTGGAGAATTAGTTCCTCACAAAGACGAAATTGAACGTATTGATGAATATTCTATGCAATTTAATAAAATTACCAAGGATGTTTTAGCTTTTGCCACTAAAATATCGAGCCCCACAAAATACTGCCAATCTGTGATTGATGAGTTTAAAATTTCTAAAGAAAAAATTCATTTAACCTATCATGTTTGTGATATTGATAAGTTTAACAACAATGCAAACAATTTTTCAACTATTTTAGAAAAACATCCTCAACTTAAAGGTAAAAGATGTATTTTATTTGTTGGGCAAATGATGCGAAGAAAAGCCCCTGATTTAATTTTACAAGCGGCTAAAAATATTAAAGATTTAGATAAAGACATTATGTTTGTGTTTGTTGGTCCTGATTATGGTTTTTATGATGAATTAAAAAGCATTGCCAGGGAAGCCCATCTGGAAAATCAATGCTTATTTCCGGGAGCTGTTTCTGAATCGGATTTATTTGAATTTTACTCGTTAGCCGATATTTTTATTTTCACCACCATCTCAAAAATAGAATGTTTGGGGTTGGTATTTGTTCAGGCTATGTTGTCTGATTGTGCGGTAATAGCTTCCAATATTTCGGGAGTTCCGGAAGTAATTACATCAGGCGAAAACGGACTTCTTTTTGAACCAGGCGATGTAAATGAATTAACCGGTCACCTCAACAATTTACTACATGATGATATTTTGAAAAATAAGTTGAAAACAAACGCAAAAGAAACTGTGATGAAACAATTTGATGAAAAAATTGTTTTACAACAAATCAACCATTTTTACCACTAATTCATCAATTTTTTGTCCATAAACTCTATAAATTCTCTCTTCCTCCTTCTGGTTATTTCAATCTCAAAATTATTCGACATTTTTACAATGGAGGTGTCTTTTTTATAAGAAGCCACAAAGTTTGAATTGATTAAATGGGATTTACTTATTCTAAAAAAAGTGTCTTCATCCAATAATTCTTCATAATCTTTTAACGTTTTTATAGAGTAGACTTTAGAACCATTTAACATGTTAAATTCAGTCAAATACAAGTCTGTCGTACAATAAAGAATTTCATTGATATTAATATAATCAATTGAGTTTGCTCCTTTTATTGCTATGCGTTGGGGCGTTGAATTTAATGTCATGTTTTGTAACAAATTTTCTATCAAAGCATATTTATCATGAACACTTGTTTCATCCTTTTTAACTCTGGAAATAGCATTTTCCAATTCGTCAATATTAATGGGCTTTAGCAAATAATCTAAGGCACTATATTTAAATGCAAGTATGGCATATTGATCGTAGGCTGTGGTAAAAATAATATCGAACTTAATTTCTGCAAATTTCTCTAATAAATTAAACCCTGTTCCATCAAGCATTTCAATGTCTAAAAAAATTAAATCCGGATTTAATTGATTGATAACACTAAAACCATCATTAACAGAACCTGCCTCTCCAACAATCTTTACATCATCAGTTATTTCATTAATCAATCGTATTAAAATTTTTCTTGATTTTTCTTCATCATCAATTATTACTGCATTTATCATAATTTTTAATTTAGGTTAATGCTATTTTAATTTTTACTGTTGTTCCTGAAGGGAGATTATTTTTATCGTACAAATCAATAACCTCAACATTCATATTTTCATATATCTCGCTATTAATAATGTTTAGCCTTTCTTTGGTTATGGTCATGCCTACCGATTTATTTTGAATTTTTCGTGTTGCTTTAATTTCTTCGGCTGCTACCCTACCAATCCCATTATCTGTAACTGTACATAATAAATAATCTCCATCTATAATAAATTTAATTTCAATATGTCCTTTTTCTTTTTTATTCATCAATCCGTGCCATATAGCATTTTCAACAAAGGGTTGCAATAACATTGGCGGAATTTTATCAAAATCTAAATCAATACTATCATCAAAGTTTATTACAAATTCAAATTCATTACTAAATCTCACTTGTTCTAAACTTAAGTACAATTTAAGCATTTCTGTTTCTTCCCGTAAAGTAATATAACTTTTATCCGATTGATTTAAAACCATACGGATTAGCCTGGAAAAATTGGTGATATACCTATTCGAATCTTTAAAATTATTAGTTGAAATAAAATGTTGAATAGAGTTTAAGGTGTTAAAAATAAAATGAGGGTTCATTTGAGATTTTAATGCCTTGAGTTCCAATTCCATAATTTTCTTCTCATTTTCGGCCATCCTTTGTAAATTTTTACTTTTTATCAACAATTGAGCCTCTCTGTATTTAAAAATAATCATCAAAATAAGGATGATAAAAACAACTTCAAAACCAATAAACCACCAAGTTAGCCAAAAAGGAGGTTTAATTTTAAAAGAATAAGTTGCCGGTTTACTCCAAAATCCATCTTCGTTTTGTGCTTTTACCTCAAAAGTATAATTATCCGGCGGTAATGCATAAAAACTAACCGTTGTTTGTGAGGTATTTTGCCAAGTAGTATCTACATCCAATAACCTATACTTATAATTAATATCTCCTAAACTTTTATAATTTAAACTTTCAAAATGTATATCTATTCTATTTTCATCGTACGAAAGTTCAATTGACGGATTTTTCTTTAAATCTTTTTCTACATCATTTACCTTAAATTTAGTAATGTAGATGGGCAATGGTGTTTTGTTAATTGTTAGATTAGTTTTATCAAATTCAACAAGGTTTTTGGGAGTAACCAAAAAAATGGTGTTTTTATACGAACGAATGTGTGATATTTCGTTTGATATTAACCCATGATTGGTGGTAATATTCTGAATATTAAAATTTTCCGGTGATTTGTAATTTAACCTTGATAGTCCCTTGTTTGTTCCTACCCAAATCTCATGTTGATGGTCAATATGAATACACCGAACCAAATCACTTGCAAGTCCTTTTTTTTGGTTGACAACTGCAATAATTTTTTCATTTTGCATCAATAAAAGTCCGAAACTCTTTGTGCCAATTAAAATGATGTCGTTATTTAATTTTTCTAAACAGGTAATTGAAGTCTTCAAAAGTTTATGATTCTTAAACGGTTCAGTAATCTTATAGGTATCACCATCAAAACAAACTAAACCATCATTCGTTCCTATCCATATTCTTTTTCCATCCTTTACTAAACTTGTACACCAATATCTTTCTTTACCTTCTACAAATGAATAATAGACCTCTTTATCATCAACAATTTTAGAAAGTCCGTTACTATTTACCCGATAAATCAAATTAGAATCAATGATGAAAGCTTTTGTTGATGGATGGATTACATTAATTTTCTTAGAAGTTCCATTTTTATAATTTTTTTTAAAATAATTGAAATAGCCATCTGATAGTATACTTTTATCCTTGTTATCGTATAGTATAGTATTTGGAATATCGTCAAATTTTGCTATTTGTTTTGTCGTTGAGTTCTTAATACTTATACTTTTCTGAATTAATCTTTTATCTTTCAATCCTAAATAAATTAATTTATTTTCAGGATTAATATCAATTGAAGATAATATATAATTCTCATGTTTAAATTTCCTTGTTTTTAAATAATAAACCCCCTCATTCAGTGTAGTAATCCAATATCCTCCCGAAGCATCTTTAAATATTCTTGAAACCAATTTGTTAATAGAAATGTTTTCTTCAAAAATTAATTGTTGATTAACAGTTTTAAATTGATAAATACCTTCATTTTCTACACATATCCATAAACAATCATCAAATGAGGATGTGGAAAGTATTCTATTATGAAACATATTTTTTAAACTAACCGAATTATTTAAAATATATTTTGCTTTTAAGTCTAAAAAACCAAGACTATCTTCGAAAAAAAGTATTTTATTATTGTCAGTTTTATGAAAAATGAAATTAAATGATCCTTCGGTTTTACCAGAGCTAAATAACATATTAAATTCCCCTAAACTTACTACATTTGTTTTGTTGTGATATTCAACTTTTACATTTTGCCTCTCTGGAATGTTGTTCTTGAAAATATTAAGAATTACTGCTTCATCTCTTGATAAAGTCCAAACCTGTTGATCATCTATTTCATAAATTATTAGTTTATTTTCTTCTTTACTGGATAATAATTCTGCCTTTCCATTTTTTGAACATTTAAGCATTCCATATAATGCAAACCCCATCCAAACAGTTCCTTCTTTATCAATCGCAAATGAATTTAAAATAGCATGTCCGTCTATGGTTTTTAAAATTTTATCGTTGTGTTCAAATGGATAAATACTATCGTTATAAAAATAACATAGTTTTTTATTAAAAGTACCAAACCAGATTCTTCCTTTCGAATCCTCTCTTATTAAAAAAACAGTATTATCAGTTAAGCCATCTTTAACATCAAAATTTTTAAATTCATAACCATTAAATCTACTTACTCCTGCATCAGTTGCAAACCAAATGTACCCTTTCGAATCCTGAAAAGTTGAATACACCTCAGAACTAGGTAATCCATCCTCGACCGTATAATGTTTGTAATGGTATGTTTGTGAAAAGATTGTTTTGCATATACTAAGAAATAATAGTATTAGTAATATATGTTTGTTCTTTCTCATTTGTAGATTCAAATGTAATTAATCAATAACTAATTTGATTATTTTTTAAAGTTAGTCCACCAAATTAGTTATATAAATAGATTAACAGGGTTTAGTTCCATTTTTTACATCAAGAAATAGTTAGAAAGTTTATCTTCGTAAAAAAATTAATCTTTGAAAAAAATATACAACATACTTAACGATGTATACAGCAAAGGATTTTTCCATTTGTTTTCGGCAAACTCGCTTATACATTTAATCGAGTTTGGTTCGCAGTTGTTTGTTGCTTGGATTTTATTGGCTGATGATATAGGAAGAATAAAATCATTGCAAACCTTTGCTGCTGTAGGTGTTATTATTGCCGGCTTGGGTTTTAATACCTCCATTTTAAAATTGTGTTCCGAGAAAAATGTTACTAACGATGAAAAACAGACCCTTTTTGCTTCAGCCATAAAAACTACACTATTATTTAGTTTTTTGACCGTTTTGTTGGGTATTATTTTGTCATATTTCAACCTAATTTCGAATGACACATTAACTAATAATTTATTTATTTACTATTGTTTATCTATACCATTACTTGCTTTAAATAATTTATTAATAGCCTATTACCAAGCACTAAAAGAGTTTAAAAAAGTATCTGTTTTACTTATTGTTGCCAGAATAATTCACGTGGCAATTATTATAAGCTTAACCTATCTTTTTGGTGTAACGGGATTTATTGTTGGAATTATTTTATTATTGGGTTTTTAATAAGTACCATTCTTCTGATGGCTAAAACCAAGTTTATAAAAAATTGGAATAAAACAACTCATGTTCATTTTAAAAAAAATTGGGAATTGGCCAAATATGCATTTTTGGGAAATACCATAAATACCTTATCGCTTTATTTAGATATTTTCTTTTTAAATCATCTGGTAAAAAATCCGGAAGAGATTGGTTTTTATGGATTTGCTTTAACCCTAATTTCAGGATTACGTATTGTAACCTCAACGGCTCAACAATTTGTAACTCCTTATTATTCTGAATTTTCTAGTAACGACAAACAAATACTTAAAGCTTTTAAAAAATCAAACAAAATTTTTTGTTTAACAATTATAGCAGTAGGTGTACTTGCTGTATTCGTCGCTCCTATTGTTATTCATTACTTGTTTTTAGGAAAATATGATAATTCGATGTTTTACTTTCAAGTATTAACTTTGAGTTGGGCAATACGAAGTTGGGTGTCGTTAAAAGGTCCATTTTTATTAGCTATCGGTTATGTTAATGTTGCATTTCAAATCGCATTAATTGTTCTGTTAATTACAGTAATTCCTTATTGGTATTTGGTTAAGTTTTACCAAATTCAAGGAGCTTTGTATGGTCAGGTTTTTGTCGCAATAGTATTTTTTATTGTCGTGAATATTAGTTTTAAAAATGTAGTTAACAAAGTATATAAAATACAACAAGATTAATTTACTAGATAACATAAAATTAGCATCAAACCTTCCTTTTAATGTTTTAATTAAAAGAGTTGTAAAAAATATTTTACCTAAAAAAAACTATCGTTACCATTTAACCGACGACAGACTTCAATCAGCTAATCTAACCCTAAACAATTTTTTAAATCCAAATGATTACCCTGAGTTAACAATTAATTCGACCATAATAGAAAATTATCTAAACCACCAATTTAATTATCTTGGTAGTGATTGGGTTAATAGAAATAAAAAAAATAATCAAATTGATGTTTTATCTATTCATAAATCTACTTCGACTAAAATTGCTGGTTTATTTGCTAAAAACTACCAACAAATTGATTGGCAGAAAGAAATTATTGCCGATTATGATTTCGATATAAAAAATCCTTTTGATAAGCAAAAAACTAAAAATGGCGTTGACATAAAACACCCATGGGAATTAGGAAGATTGCAACATTTACCCCGATTAGCACTTTTTGCAATTTACGCCACAAATAAAAACGAACTAATTAATGAATTTAAAAATCAATCGCTTGATTTTATTGTAAATAATCCGATTGGAATGGGGGTTCAATGGGCTTGTACCATGGATGTTGGCATAAGAGTTTCAAACCTGCTTATTGCTCATGATATTTTTAGTCAGATTGATGCTAACCATATTTTAGATGATGAATTTAAGAAGATTTTTTCCAATTCTATTTATCACCACGGACAGTTTATCTTCAACCACTTAGAATATAAAGAGGGTTTAACCGGCAATCATTATTTGTTTAATTTATCAGGACTGCTTTTTGTAAGCAGCTATCTAAACAAAACTGAAGAAACGGTAAAATGGTTAGAATTCTCCTTGCAGGAAATAGAAAAAGAAGTTGCAAAACAATTTTTTAACGACGGCGGAAATTTTGAAGGTTCAACCACCTATCATTGTTTAAGTGCTGAAATGATGGGTTATTCAGCCGCTTTAATGCTTCGAAACAACTATAATTTTAGTGTTGAATTTAAAAATAGACTTGCTAAAATAGCTCATTTTATTTTAGCCATTTTAAAACCCAACGGAGAAGCTCCGCAATTTGGAGATAACGATAGTGGTCGGTATTTTAAACTATCGTATGTTGAACAAAACGACGATGAAAATTTATTGAATTACGAGGGATTAATTGCTGCATTTAGCGGAATTATTGATGACAACATTTTCTCAGAATACAAAAACAAATTCCCTATTGAAAGCATTATTATTAGGAATTTAGCTAATAGCAAAAAAATTGAAACAAATTTAAATCTCATATCATTTTCACCAGCAAAATCAGCAATAAAAATTTTAGAATACACAAAAAAGCATGAAATATCTTATGAAAAAATTGAGAATCTAATCAAGAATCTTTCATTTGAACACTTTCCGTATTTTGGAATATCCATTTTTAAATCTGCAAACTTTTATTTAGCGATAAGTTCTATTTCGAATAAAAAAATGCATCACAGTTGGGGGCATGTGCATAACGACAAGTTATCTTTTGAGCTATTTGTTAATGGAAAGGATGTTATACAAGATGCCGGAAGTTATTGTTATACATCCAACATTGAAATGAGAAATAAATTTCGCTCAACTAAGGCTCATCATACCATTATTGTAAATGGAATTGAACAAAATAAATTTATTTCATCAAAAAATGGGCTATTTTATTTGGAAAAAGAAACTAAGTGCGAATTATTAGAATTAACCAAAAATTCGATAAAACTGAAGGTTGAATACTACGGAATAATTCATATTAGAAAATTTGAAATTTTTGACGATAAAATCGCCATAACCGATTATTGTAACAAACCTTTCGAACAAAATTTTAATTCTCAACTGTTTTCACGCGGATATGGAAAAAAGTTGTTTTAATTTTATCAAAACCATTAATATTGCTCAATAATTATAAAAACTCATGTGTGGATTTGTAGGATATGTAGGATTAACAAACGCTGAACCTATCAGTTTAGGGGTCTTTTCTAGCATGAATGATGTTATCAGTCACAGGGGACCTGATGGTGAAGGATTTGCTTTCTTTGGCAAATATTCTGATCAGGATATCTTAAATTTTAAAAATCAAAGACCGGAAGCTTTAGTTTTTCGGGAACCTTCAAAAAGAACCATCGCCCTTGCTCATCGAAGGTTGTCTATTATAGATTTAAGTACAAATGCTTTGCAACCTATGCAAAGTATCGACAAAAACATTACCATTCTTTTTAATGGTGAAATCTATAACTATCAAGAAATAAAAGCAGAACTTCTAAAAAAAGGACACCAATTTCAAACCAATCACTCCGATACCGAAGTAATAATAAACGCATACATTGAATGGGGTATTGATTGTCTTAAAAAGTTTAGAGGAATGTTTTCTATTGCTCTCTGGGACGAAAAAAAAGATACTTTATGGTTGATAAGAGATCGAATCGGAATTAAACCTTTGTATTACACTCATCAAAATGGGAGGGTTTATTTTGGAAGTGAGATAAAAGCCATTATTGAAGATTCTTCAATAAAAAGAGCTATAAACCATGAAGGAATGTATAATTACCTCTCTTTTTTAACGGTTCCTGCCCCACAAACTTTATTTGAAAACATTTATAAATTACCTGCCGGTCATTTAATTAAAATTGAAAATGGCAAGTTCGAAAATCCTATAGAATATTGGGATGTTTTTGATGATGTGATTCTAAATACTTCAAGTGAAGAAATCATTACTAAAGAGGTATTAGAAAAGTTAACAGAAAGTGTTAATTACCACGGTGTATCTGATATTCCTGTTGGTATTTTCTTATCCGGTGGAATAGATTCCAGTTTAAATGCGGCTTTATTTTCAAAAATAGCTACCTACCCGGTAAAAGCTTTTTCTGTTGGTTATGAAAATGATGAAAACTTAAAATCGTACACCAACGAATTCAAATATGCACAACAAGCTGCGAAACATGCAAATTGTGAATATTATCAGCAAATACTTACTCAACAAGATTTTATCGATTTTCTACCAAAACTAATCCACCATCAAGATGAACCAATTGGTGACCCGGTTTGTATGCCGGTTTATTATGTTTCTAAACTTGCAAAAGAAAATAATATTTCAGTTTGCCAAGTTGGAGAAGGAAGCGACGAATTATTTTGGGGCTACTCCTCTTGGAAATACATGTTGAGATTACAAAATTTAAATGATATTACAATTGTTCCGAAGGGTTTTAAAAAACTGATTTTAAATTTATTGAAATCATTAGGAAAAAACGATACTGTTTATTACGAATGGTTAAAACGAGGAATCGAGGGAAAGAAAATTTTCTGGAGTGGTGCCGAAGCTTTTACTGAAACGCAAAAGAATAAATTATTATCCAAAAAATTTATAGACAAAATACAACCCAACTATTCATCATGGGAAATAGTAGATAAACATTATCAAAATTTTAAACAAAAAGCAACTGAAAAAAGCAACTTAAACTGGATGAGTTACATTGATTTAAAAATGAGACTACCGGAATTGCTATTGATGAGGGTTGATAAAATGAGTATGGCTGTTTCTTTAGAGGCAAGAGTTCCATTTTTAGACGACAGATTTGTAAGCTACGCAATGGGAATTCCAACAAAGTTGAAAACAACAAAAGGGGAATCCAAATACATCTTAAAACAAGCCATAAAAAATATTATTCCTGACAGCATTATTCATCGAAAAAAACAAGGTTTTGATGCTCCTGTTTACGATTGGATGATGGATGACCTAGGCAATATTGCCAGAGAAAAAATAGCACTATTTAATGAACATACGGGCTATTTAAACGAAAGTTATATTAACACCATTTTTGAAAAAAAGAATGGGAAACAATTATGGTTTGTCTTGAACTTAGCTCTTTGGTGGGAATACTATATTTTTAACCGTTAGTTCTCAGTCTTCAGTTCTCAGTTCTCAAGTTGTAAATTCTCAAGTTGTAAATCGTAAATCCAAAATCGTAAATCTTTAATCCTCTTTCATTCCGGGCAATGGTTTTTTAAGCACCAACATTACCACTAATCCCGCAAGCATAATTAAAATAATTGCAGAAGTTGCCAACGAAATTTTGCTTCCAACGTAGTGTGGCTTAGGATAAAATTCAAATTTCACTTCATGTTTTCCTGCTGGAATTTTCATTCCTCTAAGCAAATAATTTACACGAATAAATTCAGTTTCTTTTCCGTCAATATATGCTTTCCAATCTACATTTCCTTTGTACCAAATTTCAGAAAAAACAGCAAAATTGTCGGCTGTAGAATTTGAAGTATATTCCATTTTATCAGGATGAAAAGAGGATAAAACAATAGAACCGTTTGTTGTAGAATCAGGATTAAATCCATTTAAATATTCCTTATATCTCTCATCAATAACTACAGTAGTTTTAGGATTAAAATCAGTCAACTTTGCCATTTCTTCATCGGCGTTTTTAGCCCAATCGATTTGGTTTACAAACCACACACTTCCACAAGCCGTAGGATTCTGTTGAGGCACTTCTTGACCGGGTTTACCCGTAATAAAATATTTTGTATTTAACATGTTAAACACATTCATGTTTCCTTTACTCAAATGATTTTCAATCAAATCCTGATAACGAATTAATTTAGCTGCACTATATCCACCAACAGATTGATGAAAATAAGAAGTGTTGTTATCATTAAACGAACTTACCGTAGTATTAAAAACACGGTAATTTAATTCTTTGTCAGTTAATATTTGTTGGTCGGTTGCTGTTGCATGAATAGATTGTTCAACCGATTTAGCTTTTACAAAATCGTCTTCATTTACATACCTTTTATCCACCATCCATAAATCGCCAATAATTAAGAGGGCTAATAATACTTTGGCAACTGTTAAATTTGCCAATTTTTGGATATTCATTAACCAAAGAATTCCGAAAGTAGCAGCAAGAATAAAAAACGTTCTATAAGCATCTGATCTCATCATCGATATCCTATCTTCAATCAATAAATCAACAGAAACTCCTGATTGTGTTAACTGAGCATCGTAGGCTCCATTAAAAGAAATAAACGACGAACCAAAAAACAATACAAAAAGTACCAATCCACCTAAAATAGACATCGAATAAATCAACCCTTTTTTAAGTTTTTCCTTGTCAACTTCCGCTTTAAAAATAAGTTGAAGAGAAGTAATTGCTCCCATCGTAATAGAAATCATAGCCAACGAATGCCACATGGAGGGTGTTCTAAACTTATTGAACATCGGAACATGGTCAAAAAAGAATTCGTTTATCACCAAAAAGTTTTTTCCGAAAGCAAATACGATTGAAATTATTGTAGCCGATAATAATACCCACTTAAAATTGCTTTTTGAAATGAAAAATAGCAACACAAACAAGAAAATTAATGCTGCTCCCATGTAGGAAGGTCCTGTTGTAAATGGTTGGTTTCCGTAGTACAACGGTACATTTTTAAGAAAATCTTTGAGTTGATTTTTTGGGACTCCTTTTTTAGCTAAATCATTATAAGTTTCAGAGTTTTCATCGAGTTTGGCTCCCCCACCATAAAGTCCCGGAATTAATAGGTTTAAAGTTTCTGCTTTGCCATAACTCCACTGCATGGCATAATCTATATCTAGTCCTGTCGATTGTTTAACCTCTTTGGTTAATTCCGATTTCCCCCCCCTTATGGTTTCTGAACTATAGTCGTAAGTTGTCCATAATAAGGTAATATTTGGTAAAACACCCAATATTCCGAAAGCCAATAAAATGAACGAACGTTTAATAAAAACTGGGAGTTTTTTTTCTTTAATTGCTTGAAAAAGCTGAACAACAACTAAAGCAGCAATTAAAAACAACGAATAATATACAATTTGTGGATGATTTGCCATAATAGCTAAACTCAAAAACAAACTCGTTAAAACTCCGCCAATTAGCCATTTCCCTTTATAAGTAATTAATATGGAGGAAATTAATGGCGGAATAAATGAAATAGCAATAATTTTAGTGGTATGCCCTCCTTCTATCGACAATAAAAACCAGGTGGATAATGAAAATGCTACAGCTCCAAGAATACTCCATTCGGTGTTATAACCCAGAATAGATAAACTAATATAAAATCCCAGCATTAACATTAAACAAAGCCACATGCCTTTTGGAAAAAGTTTGTGGGTGTCGAGAAAAAAAAGAAGCAAATTTGCTTTTACTTTGTATGCAACCTGAAACAATGGCATCCCCGAAAACAAAGTATTTCCCCATAAAATGGTTTCCCCTTTCTTTTCATAATCCTGCATTTGTTTTGCAGCAGCAATTGAACTTACCTCATCATGTGCCAATATTTTTTTTCCTTGTAATTCGGGATAAAAATAGACCGCCGAAACACTAATTAAAACTAAAACTCCAATGATGTGTTTAAGGAGTTGATTTTTGAAAATATCCATTTTTATAGGTTTTGTATCGGCTAAAATTAATTACTTTAAAATAAATACTATCAAAACCCCTTGTGCATTTGTAAGAAAATTTGTCAATTCGAGTGAATTTCACGATTGAAATAAGAGAAATTTATATCGAGAAGGCAAATTTTCAATATAAAAGATGTGTTCTCGATACTTTTTCTTTCAGAAAAAACTCGAACTGACACCTTTTTTATTAAAAATTCTACTAAATGCACAATGGGTTATCAAAGTTTTTATATTACCTTAGTTTTTTTTTCGTGTTATGAGTAAATGGTATAAAATACTTGGTCCAGGATTACTTTATGCTGGTGCTGCCATTGGCGTTTCTCACTTGGTGCAATCCACAAGAGCCGGAGCAGAATTTGGTTATGGATTGGTTTGGGCAGTTGTGTTTGCAAATGTTTTAAAATATCCATTTTTTGAATACGGCCCCAGATATGCTTCTGTTACCGGAAAAAACTTGTTGCAAGGTTACATGTCGCTTGGTAAATGGCCCATTTATTTATTTCTTGCCATCACATTTAGCAGCATGTTTATTATTCAATCTACTGTTACTATTGTTACTGCCGGTATCGCATCAGAAATAACAGGTCTTACCATTCCGCTGTGGTTAGTTTCTTTCATTTTACTTTTAATCTGCACCCTAATATTACTTTTAGGTAAATTTAAAATGCTTGATAAAAGCATGAAAGTGATTATTCTGGTATTAAGTATTTCAACCATTATTGCTCTTGTTGCAGCTTTTACAGGAAACAATATTCAATATCAGGAATACATGACTTCATTTTCTTTCAGTGACAAATCACATATTTTATTTTTAATTGCTTTAATGGGTTGGATGCCGGCACCATTAGATTTATCCGTTTGGCATTCGTTATGGACGGTTGAAAAAATGAAAGAAACTAAAAAGTTTAAACTAAAATCTTCGTTGTTGGATTTTAATATTGGCTACTGGGGCACGTTAGTTTTAGCTCTCTGTTTTGTGGCTCTTGGTGCATTGTCAATATACGGTTCGGGTATTGAATTAGAAAAAAGTGCTCCAAAATTTGCAACTCAATTAATCAACATTTATACTAAAAATATTGGTTCTTGGAGTTATATAATAATAGCTTTAGCTGCTTTTACAACCATGTTAAGTACAACTATAACTTGTTTAGATGCTCAACCAAGAATTTTAGCGTCCACCTTAAAACTATTGAACCCAAACATTAATGAAAAAAGACAATATTGGATTTGGTTAATTCTATTATTATTTGGGGTAACCATTATTATTGCTTATTTTATGACAAACATGCGAACATTAATCGATTTTACAACCATTTTAGCCTTTATGACCTCTCCTGTTATTGCAATTTTAAATTATATGGTCATTACCAGTTCCGAGGTTCCTAAAGAACATCAACCCAACATTTACATGAAAATATTGAGTGGTATGGGAATAATTTATTTTATTGGTTTTACGATATATTTTTTATTCATCACTTTTAAAGGTTAAAACCTTGATTATCTGTACCTTTTTTTGCAAATTTACGTATTAATTGAGAATGATAAAACACATGGTGAAATATGTCGTTATTCTAATGCTTTTTATAAGTAGCAGTTCCATATTTGCCCAATGTCCACAACTTAACGATTTTTACGGTAACCCAAACAATAATCCATATTGGTTTGATTGTAGCGGTAACAACTTTACCTTAAACATTAATTCTCCAGATGTAATTGGGAGCTGGACAATAGATTGGGGTGATGGAAGTCCCATTAGCAATGGAGCTTCTCTAATACCGGGTAATAACATCTCTCACCTTTATAATTCTACCGTTGATACGTTTAATGTGGTGTTTACAGAAACCTCAACAGGGTGTATCATACAAGGAGTTGTAGTTATGGAACAAGCAACAAGTGCGTCTATTCAAATTCCTGTTGGTGGGTTAACTCAAACTTGTGCTCCATCGCCTTTAGAATTTATAAATAGCAGTACAAACACTTCTCAAACTACAACATTTACTTGGGATTTTGGAGATGGAAGCCCTCTTTTAATTACCGATTACACCAACGTTGGGCAAACCATTTCTCATACCTATTTACAAGGAACCGTTAATTGTGTTACTCAAGTAACTTTAACTGCCGAAAATTATTGTAATACTGTACAAGGAGGAAGTAGTACCGCAACATTTAATCCAATACGAATTTGGGACATTGATGATGCTGCAATAAATGCTTCTGCAACTTTATTGTGTTACCCCGATACTCAAGTTACTTTTAATAATATTACCAATAGAAATTGTTTAGCTCAAGGAAATATTGCCCAACGTTACGAATGGTGGAATTTTGGCGATTACTGGGGAAATGGTTACGATTCTATTGTGGGATGGGTGCCTTGGCCTCCTGCTCTGCCCTATACCATGGCATATCCTGGAATTGGCACTTATGATGTAATGATGGTGGACAGTAGTTTTTGTGGTTTAGATACTGCATACATTACTATCCAAATTGTAGCCCCTCCTTTTGCAGCATTAGCAGCTTCCATTGATACCATTTGTGAAGGACAAACTGTTACTTTCAATAATTTATCGGGAGTCGGAGCCAACTCTTATTTTTGGAATTTTGGCGATGGTTCAGGTTGGATTGCTTCCGCTGGAGGAAATGTAACTCATACTTATGCCAATTCTGGTGATTACATCATTAATATTGTTGCAAATATTACAGGTGGAAGTGGAGGCTGTTCTGATACTGCTTCTGTTAACTTACATGTTTTAAATAGCCCTGTGGCCAATTTTACTTTCGACAACAATAATGGTTGCGACAGTATGTACGTTAATTTTACGAATACTTCATCAGCCGACGCTATTTCGTGGAATTGGGATTTTGGGAATACCGTCACAAGCACACTACAAAACCCACCCACACAATTTTATGGCTCACCCGGAAATTATAATGTTCAACTTACCGTTGAAAATTTAAATGGATGTACTCATAGCAGAACAAGGGTTTTAACGGTTTACCAATCACCTGTACCTGCTTTTACGCCAACAAGTGTATGTGTAAATGCTATAGCTACATTTTTTGACAACTCAACATCAGCCATTGGCGACCCGATAATTTCATGGAATTGGGATTTCGATGATGGTACAACAAGCACTCAGCAAAATCCAAATCATATTTATAGTCTGCCCGGTTTCTACGACATGATTTTGATAGTGAATACAGCCTTCTGTTCGGGAACCGATACCGTTCAAATTAACGTTGAAAACATTCCTGTTGCAAATTTTACTACCGACACAAACAATGGTTGTGCTGATTTATTGGTTAATTTCACTAATACTTCATCAATAAATGCCGTTAATTTTTCTTGGAATTTTGGTGATGGCTCTCCCTTAGATACCAATTCAAACCCTTCTCATCTTTTTACCAACACTTTTGGAACAGATACCACTTATCAAGTTCAATTAATTGCTCAAACTACTTTTGGATGCACCGATACTTCTATAAATCCTATCACTGTTTTTCCAAACCCAATAGCTTCATTTACTGATAATGCCTTGTTGGATTGTGCCCCTTTGGTGGTCAATTTTACCAACACTTCCACCGGGCATGTTTCTCAAACATGGGATTTTGGTGATGGTTCTCCAATTAATAACAGTAATAACCCCACTCATATTTATCAAAACCTAACATTGTTCATCAATAATTACACAATACTTCTTACCGCTACTAGCTCAAACGGCTGTTTAGATACAATAACAAAAACCATTACTGTTTATCCTGAACCGCAATTTGGTTTTAGTATTAGCCCAGATTCAGGTTGTAGCCCTTTAGTTGTTACTTTTCCTTCAGTTATTGGAGCGGTTGTCTACAACTGGGATTTTGGTGATGGTACTATCGGTTCCGGACCTACTCCAAGTCATACTTTTACCAACAATTTAACCAACAATTTAATATATAATGTTACCTTATCTGCAACATCACCTTTTGGATGTACAGACACCACTTATGGTCAGGTTTTAGTTTTTCCAAACCCTTTGGCACAATATACCGTAAATGATACCAATGGTTGTCATCCTTTTCCTATAACTTTTACCAATAATTCAACCGGAGGTTCTTTCTATCATTGGAATTTAGGTGATGGAACAACTTTTGATACACTTAGTTCTAGTTTTACTCATATTTACACCAATACCAGTGGTATGTTACAAAATATAAACACCACATTAATAGCAGAAACCAATCAAGGCTGTAAAGATACCGCAACCCAGCTAATAACTATTTATCCGGATGTTACAGCATTAATGCAGGCAGATACTTTTGGATGTACTCCATTTACAACAACATTTACGAGTTTATCAATTGGTGCAGTCAATCATTATTGGGATTTTGGTGATGGTTCACCAATAAATAATTCACCAAACCCAACACATCAATTTATTAATACAGGAGTTGTAAATCAATATTTTAATGTGAGATTAATTATTGAATCTGTTTATGGTTGTTTTGATACTGTTTTTCAACAGATTTTGGTGTATCCACCAACTATTGCATTATTTAACACAAATACTATTGTTGGTTGCCAACCACTTCCAATAACAATAAGCAACAACTCATCAAATGGTAATATTTTCCACTGGAATTTAGGTAACGGAACTGTTTTCGATACGTTAGCTCCAAATTTTAATTATACCTATGTTAACAATACCGGAGTTGTACAAAACTACACCATTACGCTCATTTCGGAAACAACCAATGGTTGCTTAGATACGGCGACTCAAACCATTACTGTTTATCCCGAAATTGTCGCTAATTTTATTTCAGATTCTTCAGGCTGTAGTCCGTTAACAATTAATTTTGTAAATACTTCCATAGGAGCAAATACGTTTATTTGGAATTTCGGCGATGGTTCAGCATTAGATAATGCCCCTAGTCCAAGCCATGTATATACTAACACTTCCCCATCTGACATTACTTATGCAGCGAGTTTAATTGCCGAATCTTTTTATGGATGTAGAGATACATTATATCAAAACATTACTGTACACACTACGCCTGTTGCTTCATTTATTGCCTCTCCTTCTAGTCAGACTTTTCCAAGTACTGCTATATCCATATCCAACACCACCTCTTTTGGAACATGGCAATACAATTGGAATTATGGAGATACCACAACATCCATTTTACCTTCTCCACCAAATCACATTTATGCAACTTGGGGTGATTTTGATATAAGTGTTATTGTAAGTGGTACTTATTGTTCTGATACAGCTTTTCAAACTATACAAATTATCCCACCTGTTCCCATAGCAAGTTTTAATGGATCAGCAACAGGTTGTCGTCCTTTACGGGTTCAGTTTGTTAATAATTCGCTTTACGCCAATCAATACACTTGGAATTTTGGAAATGGAGATTTTTCGACTCAAGTTAATCCTAATTATACCTATTATAATCCCGGTATTTATTCTGTAACATTAACAGCAACTGGCGATGGTGGAGTTGACACTCAAATACAAACACAAATTATTGAAGTTTATCAAATTCCAAGTGCATTTTTCACAGTAACCCCTTCGGTGGTAACTATTCCTAGTCAGGCAATTTCCCTTTACAATCTAAGTGAATTTGCATCAACTTATGCATGGGATTTTGGTGATGGAACTACTTCGTCCGATTTAAACCCACAACATTTTTATACACAGCCCGGATTTTTTGATATTTCATTAATTGCCACATCAATAAATAACTGTAAAGATACTTTTAGAATAGTTTCGGCAGTTGAAGCAAAAGCAGAAGGAATTATAAAAATACCAAACGCATTTACTCCAAATTCTGGCGGTAGTACAGGCGGAATTATAGTTGCAGGAAATCTTGATAACGATGTTTTTCACCCAATCATATTTGGTGCTGAAACCTATGAATTGAATGTTTTTAATAAGTGGGGAGAATTACTTTTTGTGAGTAACGACATTAAAATTGGTTGGGATGGTTATTATCGTGAAAAACTCGTACAACAAGATGTGTATGTATATAAAATTCAAGTTACATTTGTAGATGGTAGATCTGAAACATTTGTAGGCGATATTACATTATTAAGATAAAAAAAATGAAAAAACTACTATTAGTTAGTTTAATATCAATTTGTTTTTGTGCGTTTAGCCAAGACGTAGATATTAAAAAAATTCTAAAATCTGCCGAAGACAAGTTTAATGTTCAGGATTATTTTGGAGCCGAACAATTGTTCCTAAAAGCATATAGCTTGGATTCGACCAATACTACAACAGCCTTTAAACTGGGCGTTTGTTATTATGAATTAAAAAAATATCAAAACGCTGAAGATTATTTTTTAAAGACCACAAGTGGCGTAAGTCTAGAATTGTTCCGATATAAAGCGGCAATAGCTCATATTCAGCAAAAATTTAAAAAAGCCATCAACTTTTATAACGGTTACAAAATTATTAATGGTAAAAAAGATTTAACAAATGACGAAATAAACAGATTAATTAATAAGTCGATTTATGCTGAAGAAGTTATTTCAAAACCTAGAAATGTTGCTATTCAAAATGTTGGTGCAATTATTAACTCCAAATATGATGAATATGTTCCGTTAATATCTGCTGATGAAGGAGCTATGTATTTTACCTCACGAAGACCTGAAAGTACAGGTAATAAGCTCGACCCAAATGGTAGATTTTTTGAAGACATTTATTATTCAAAAAAATCCGGCAATTCATGGGAAAAACCGGTCCAAATGAAAGCAGGAATAAATACTGAAACCAATGATGCTTGTGCTGGATTATCACCCGATGGACAATTATTATTTATTTTTAGAACTAACCCCGATTTATACTCGGGAAGTTTATACGAAAGCAGAATGGGTTTAGATGAATGGGAAACTCCAATTAAACTTCCTGACAACATAAATTCGGGTTTTGTTGAAACTAGTGCATCTATTACTGCAAACGACAAAATTATCTATTTTTCAAGCAATCGAGAAGGTGGTTTTGGAGGAAAAGATATTTATAAGGTAGAAAGACTTCCAAACGGAACATGGGGAAAAGCTCAAAATCTTGGGCCAACAATAAATACTGAACAGGATGAAGATGCTCCTTTTATTCATTCTGATGGAAAAACACTTTATTTCAGTTCTACCGGGCATCAAAACATGGGAGGATATGACATTTTTAAAACAAAGATTGACGAGAATGGTGTGTGGACAAATCCGGATAACCTTCGATATCCAATAAATACGGTAACCGATGATATTTTCTTTGTATTAGCAGCGGATGGTAAAATTGGTTATTATTCTTCTGCACAACAAGGCGGTTATGGTGGTCAAGACATTTATAAAGTGGTTTTAAAAGATGAGTTTGAGCAACTTCAAGTTATAAAAGGGGAAGTTTACAGCGAGAGTGATTCATCCCCAATATCTGCAAAAATTACTTTAATTGAAAACGAAACAGCAAAAATTCAAGGGATTTATAAATCAAAAGAAGGTAGTGGAAAATTTATCATGCTTGTTGAACCTGAGAAAACATACAATTATGTAATTCAAGCAGAAGGCTATCATCCAAAAACAGAAGATTTAGTTTACGACATTAAAAGTAGTAACCCAATCATTTTTAAATTACAAAAAAAATAATTGCTTCAACTAAGGTTAATACTGTCATTAATTCTTATTTGCTTTTCCATTTTTGGATTTGCACAAGACATGCAATTCACTCAATTTAATGCTGCTCCTTTATATTTGAATCCTGGATTTACTGGTTCAACTATTGAACATCGTTTTATCGCAAATTATCGAAATCAGTGGGCTGGAATTCCTGGTCATTTTAACAACATGCTGTTTTCGTATGATTACAACCTTGCAGAATTTAATAGTGGAATAGGATTATTAGTTGGGCAAGAACGAGCTGGCTCATCGCCTTTAACCACAACACAAATTGGAGCATTATACGCATACCGATTTCAATTAAAAGAAAAAGTTTGGATTCAACCGGGTTTAAAATTTAATTACATCCGAACTGGTTTAGATTATTCTGACTTAATTTTTAACGACCAACTTTATACCGATGGAGTCACAACCGAATCATTTGCTTTAGAAAATCAGTCTTATCTAGACCTTGGTACTGGTATTTTATTGTACAATGAGAAATTTTGGGGAGGTTTTGCTTTTAACCATATCAATCAACCCAACCAATCGTTAACCAACAATGAGAGCCCTCTATACTTGAAATTTTCTGCTCATGGTGGATATAAATACACCTTAGCCGATGGAGAAAAAAGAAATACCGCTAAATACTTTAATGTAGCTTTTCATTATAAAGCACAAAATAAATTCGACCAACTTGATTTAGGTTTATATTACACTCAAGAACCTTTTGTTTTTGGTGTTTGGTATAGAGGGCTCCCTTTAATAAAGTCTTATGAAGGTGTTCTTAACAACGATGCAGTTTCAATAATTTTAGGCTATTCGTTTATCGATTTGAACATGAGTATTGGATATAGTTATGACGCAACTATTTCTAGATTAGCAGCAAACTCATATGGATCACATGAGATATCTTTAATTTACGAGATAGCTACAAAAAAGAAAAAAAAGAGAAAAGCAAAGTTTTTTGCTCCATGTGCTAAATTTTAATTTATTCATGAAAAAAGTTTTAATCATTACTTATTATTGGCCTCCTATGGGTGGAGGTGGAGTTCAGCGTTGGTTAAAAACTACCAAATATTTGAGAGATTTTGGTTGGGAACCTGTGATTTTCACAACTGAAAATGGCGAGGCATCGGTCGTTGATGAAAGTATGCTAAGTGAAATCCCAAAAAACATTGAAACGTTAAGAGTACCGATATGGGAACCTTTTTCACTTTATAAAAAATTATTAGGCAAACATAAAGACGAAAAAATTGCTCCAGGATTAGGACAAGAAAGTAAAGGAAATTCAGCATTACAAAAACTGTCGGTTTGGGTTCGTGGAAATGTGTTTATTCCCGATGCTCGAATGTTTTGGATAAAACCATCGAGCAAATTTCTTATCAATTATTTGGCTACACATAAAATTGATGCCATTATTTCGACCGGACCACCTCACTCTACTCATCTTATTGCATATAACATAACCAAAAAACATAAAATTCCTTGGATAGCCGATTTTAGAGACCCTTGGACAAACATCGACTTTTATCACAAATTAATGCTATCAAAATGGGCAGATAAAAAACATCGTAAACTTGAACAAAAAGTTTTGCAACATGCCACTGAAATAGTAACAGTTAGTTGGAGCTGGGCAAAAGATTTTAAAAAATTGATTGATAGAGATGTTGAAGTTATTACCAATGGTTTTGACCCTGAAGATTTTAAATCTCCATCAAATCCCATTTTAGATACAAAATTCACCATCACTCATGCAGGTTCTTTAAATGAAGATCGAAACCCCAAAATATTGTGGGAAGTTTTAAAGGAGTTGAAAAATGAAATTGTTGGTTTTGATGAAGATTTGGAAATTAAATTTATTGGGCAACTTGATATTTCAGCAATTGATGATATCAAACATTTTGGTTTAGAAACGAATTTAAATAGGATAAACCACCTTCCTCATCAACTAGTGATTGATGAATTAATTAAATCCCAATTATTGCTTTTACCATTAAATGATGTCCCTAATATCAATGGGGTTGTGCCGGGTAAATTATATGAATATTTAGGTGCAAAACGTCCTATACTTTGTATTGGAAAACCTGCCGGAGATTCAGCAAAAATAATACTTGAATCGAAAGCTGGAGTTGTTGTGGATTTTAATGATGATGAAGGATTAAAAAATAGTTTAACTCAATATTACGAAGGGTATAAAAAACAAAACCTCCACATTAATAGCGAAGATTTCGAAAAATACAGTAGAAAAAAATTAGCAGGAGATTTTGCTACTCTTTTAAATAAAATAACATCGTAGCCCAAGTTTAAACTTGGGCTACGATGTTATTTTACTCTACAACAATAACCAAGTATTTTGAAGATGCCCAAAATTTTTCCGGATTTGTGATTACCAGTTTATCAACTGATACTTTGTCACCTTCAATTTTATACGAATCTGTGGCATGAGTAGTAATCACTTTAGCCTTTTTACTTTTTAAATCGATAGATTTTATTAAAGTAATATCAATTTGGGTAAAATAATCTTTGTTAAAATCAGCAGATAATTTTTCAGATTTACCTAGTCCAATAAAACCGCCTTCTTTGGTTAAAACTCCTTTTTCTTTAAGTTCTTTAGAAGTTCCAAAACAATAATATGCGGTATTCATTTTATCAGTCTGAGTTCCAATTTCTTCAAGTCTGTTGTTGTATTCCTCAAACAAGACTTTTAATTGTTCATTGGCATTAGCTAATTGTGTTTGTAAACTAACTATTTCAGCATCTTTTTCTTGAAGCTGTGAAGCCATGTTTTCAATCATTTTTTCTAATTCAGTAATTTTTAAATTAGATTTTTTTAATCTGGAATTTAAGGACGCAAGTTTTTGTTTGTTTTCTTCCAATAAATTATTAATCAAACCCATATCATTAATAATCATGTCTTTAACATTGGTATTTAATTCACCTTTTCCCATGTTAAAGCTAGAAGTAACAATTTTTTGCTTTTCTTTAATTGCAGCCAAGTTGTCTTGAATTTCATTCAACGACTGAATATAGGTTTCAATTTGATTGTCTTTTTCTGTTGAACCGTTATTCAATTCTGTATTTTGATTTTCTAAATCAGCAATTTTATTTTCCATTTCTTCATCTTTACAAGAAAATAACAGCACTAAAACTGATACTAATAGGATTGTTTTTACATTTTTTAAATTCATTTTTTTTTATTTTAATTTGGAATTACTAAATTACCAAACTTTATGATACTATTTTTGCAGTATTACTGATTATTATCACCGTAATTTTTAAACTTATGCAACATTTAATTGAAATATACCATCAAGTAAATAATTTCGGACGAGAAAACAACATGAAACTTACTGTGGTAAAACCTGGTGAAATTATTTATGAAACGGAAGTTCTTGAAAAACATTTAGCAACATTAAACACCATACATGGCGGCATGATTGCAGCATTGATGGATGGTGTAATTGGTGTCGCTGCTTTAAGTTTGGTTGCTCAGGATAAAAAATTAGTTTCTACTGTTGAATTTAAACTCAATTACTTTAAACCTGCTTATTTAGGTGATGTTTTAAAGGGTTATGGAAGGGTTGATAACGCTGGGAAACGTATTATTTCAACTTCTGGTGAAATATACAACCAAAAAGGGGAAGTGGTGGCTAAAGCCATGGGGACATTTAACGCTTATCCATTTGATAAGAGTGATATAGCGAAAGTGAAAATGTTGTAATAATATTTTAATAACGAACTAATAATATTAAATTTCCTTTTCAAAAGTTCTTCAAAATTAACTTTGAAGAAAAACAATGAATAAATTTGAAATTAAAGAATCTGCCAAAATCCCAAGAATTTTAATCGACTTTGAACACGGAATTATAAATTTCACAGGAAAATCTACATTAGATAATACTAAGGAATTTTATCCAAGAATAATAGATGTAGTAAATCAATACATCAACAATCCAAAACATATTACCAATGTATTAATTGATTTAGAATATTATAATGCCGAATCTGCTAAATATTTATTTGAGATACTTAAAAATCTAGACACCTTAACTACCGAACATGCAGATGAGGTAAAAATATTCTGGCATTATGACCCTGATGATTACAGAATCATAAGCGACATCAATAAAATTAAAGCGACGTTAAAATGTAATGTATTTGCAATTGAATATGAGTTAATTTAATTGCTAATTACTTTACAACATAAATAGGGTTCAAATAATACTGAACGCCAAAATTTACAATTACCCATTCTCTCAACTCCTCAATTTCTTCTTCTAACAGGTTTTGATACGCTTTTGCTAATTCTTTTCTGAATAGTTTAACATCAAAACTTACTTTTTTCAAGAGTGTTTTTGTGTACTCTAACGTTTTTTTAGACATAGCTCAGAATATTTTAGGAGAATAAATTTAGAAATTATTTCATTAAAAAAAAACTAATTTTTGTTTCTTAACACATTTAACAGTTTTACCAAGAAATTATTATTCGTTACTTTTACTTTTAACTTTTTTTAACATTACAACCTATGAAAATATTTATCTTTATTATTTCAATTTTTATTTCACAATCACTATTTTCTTCTTCATCTGTTAACTATGAAGTGAATATGTCTAAACCACACACTCATTATTTTGAAGTTAGCATATTCATAACCGACTATAAAAAAGAATACCTTGACATCCAAATGCCTGTTTGGGCACCCGGTTCGTACCTTATACGAGAGTTCTCAAAAAATGTTGAAAAATTTCAGGTTTTTTCTAATCAAAAAGAAATAAAAACTACACAGCTCAACAAAAATACTTGGAGAATATACTCCAACAATGCAACAGACATTAAAGTAAGTTACCTTGTTTATGCAAATGAATTGAGTGTGAGAAACAGTTTTGTAGATGCCTCACATGGTTATTTTAATGGTACAAGTATGTTTATGTATATTGACGAACTAAAAAATCAACCTACTACTCTAAAAATAATTCCTTACAAGGATTGGAAAAAAGTGAGTACATCTCTAAAAAAAACAAGCACTACCGAGTTTAAATATGAAGCTCCAAATTATGATATTTTAGTAGATTCCCCTGTAGAAATTGGTAATCATGAAACATTTAGTTTTAATGCTGCCGGATTAACACATTACGTGGCTATGTATGGACAAGGTAATTATAATGTGGAAAAATTAAAAACAGACATGGCAAAGGTAATTGAAGCTGCAACCGATGTTTTTGGAGAAAATCCGAACAAGGAATACACTTTTATTATTCACAATTTAACAAAAGGTGGGGGTGGCTTAGAGCACTTAAGCTCTACCACGCTTCAAGTAAACAGGTGGACTTATGAAGGAGAGGATTACAAAGGGTTTTTGAGTTTGGTTGCTCACGAATATTTTCATTTGTGGAATGTAAAAAGAATCAGACCCGATGTTTTAGGTCCGTTTGATTACAACAATGAAAACTATACTGACTTGCTTTGGGTAATGGAGGGTTTTACCAGCTATTATGATGAACTTTTGTTGTATCGAGCTGGAATATATACTGAAGATGAAATTATCCGGAAACTAGCCGGTTCTATCAATAGTATTGAAAATCAACCTGGAAACAAAGTTCAATCTGCAGCAGAATCAAGTTTTAATGCTTGGATAAAAGGATATCGACCCAATGAAAATAGCTACAATACAAGCATTTCATATTATACCAAAGGTGCTGTTATTGCCAACATGTTAGATTTAATGATTGCAGAATCCACACAAGGGGAAAAATCGTTAGATGATGCAATGAAATTTCTTTATCAAGAATATTATAAAAAACAAGCACGTGGATTTAATATTACAGAAATGAGAAAAGCCTTGGAGCAAATTTCCGGATTAGATTTAACCCCATTCTTTGATAAATATGTTTTTGGTACTGAGACTTTTGATTACAAAACCATTTTTAATTATGCGAATTATGAAATGTTGATACTCGACAACAAAAAAATCAGTTTAGGAATTTCTTTTTCCAACAATTATATCAAAAGTATTACTCGTAATACATCAGCCTACGATAGCGGTTTAAATGTTGGCGACGAAATTATTGCCGTAAATGGGTTAAGGTTTGAAGGCAGTTTTAGTGATTTCATTAACTATAAAAAAATAGGCGATAAAATTTCTGTATTAATTAGTCGGGATAATATTATACAAACTATAGAATTTCCTTTAATTGAAAGCAAATCAACAAGTTACAACCTGACAAAAAAAGATGATTCCGAAAATATTGTTTACAAAAAATGGTTGAGAAAACTATGATAGTTTCTTTAATAGTAGCTGTTGCTGAAAACAATGTTATTGGTTATAACAATAATTTAATTTGGCATTTACCAAACGATATGAAGTATTTTAAAGAAACTACTTTAAACCACCATATTATTACAGGTAGAAAAAATTATGTTTCTATTCCAGAAAAATTTAGACCTCTAATAAATCGTACAAATATTGTTTTAACAAAAGATTCAAGTTTTAAAGAAGAAAATTGTGTCATTAAACATTCGTTAGAAGATGCTTTAAACTTTGCAAAAGGAAATGGTGAAAACGAAGTTTTTATTATTGGAGGTGGTCAAATCTATAAAGAGGCTCTAGAAAAAAATCTTGTTGACAAATTGTACATTACTCATGTACACGAAAATTTTGAAGGCGATACTTTTTTTCCAATATTAGATTTAAAACAATGGAAAATGGAAAAGAATGAATTTCATGAAAAAGATGAAAAACACAAACATTCTTATACTTTTGCTGTATATCAAAAAATAAACTAATTTAGTTTTTATTAATTATTTCTTTCAATTATGAAAAAAGGAAGCTTCATTATCTTAATAGTTACAGTTGTACTACTTGGTTGCAAAAAATCTGATAGAGACGAAGATGTTACCACAAATTCTTCAGCTGATGTGGCGTTTTCAACTAATTTGGTTTATGATGTTTTTAAAACCATCCATCAAGCCGCCTACTCTTCTTCAGGAATTGTATCATCAACTACTATGGATACAAATACTGTTTTTAATTGCGATACTATTACTGTTGATACATTAAGCAACCCTAAAACATTAACTATAAAGTTTAATAGCAACTGTAACTATAATGGAATTGTTAGAAATGGTTCCTTGTCTGCTTCTTTTAATGGCTTTTACGACAATACTGGCACAACAACTACCCTAGTATTTTCTGATTTCAGCTATAACGGTTTTACTGTTATGTCTGGTTCCATGTCATATCAATATATTGGTTTAACCGATTCGTTTCCTACTTATTCGATAAGTTTTAATGAACTGAAAATTTTAAATACCAATAATCAAAAAATATTTTACTCCGGGAATCATCAATTACGTATTATTCAAGGGAAATCAACTATAGAAACCAGTGACGATATTTATTCGATAAGTGGCTCAAATACAGGAATAGCTTTTAAAGGAAATAGTTTTACATCACAAATTACAACCGATTTAAATTTAGCGGGAAACTGCAATTGGATAAATTCAGGCATAGTGGATGTTAAGCCCAACAATTTAACTACTCGTATTTTAAATTTTGGATCTGGCTGTGATGATAAAATTAATGTGTCGATATACGAGAATAATTATGAATTAGTAATCCCTTAAAAATGCTTTCTGTAAACGCAAGTGATTTAACTACTCAAAAAATTCATCAATATTTGTTGGGGGCAATAGGCCCTCGACCTATTGCTTTTGCTAGCACTATAGACAAAAATGGAAATAGAAATTTAAGTCCGTTCAGTTTTTTTAATGTGTTTAGTGCCGCTCCGCCCATTTTAATTTTTTCTCCTGCACGAAGTGGTAAAACAGGGCAAACTAAAAATACTTTTGATAATGTAAAAGAAGTTCCTGAAGTAGTTATAAATGTAGTAAATTATGATATTGTACAACAAATGTCACTATCAAGTTCTCCTTATGCAAAAGATGTTGATGAATTTATAAAAGCAGGTTTAACTCCAATAAAATCTGACCTAGTAAAACCATTTAGAGTTAAAGAATCGCCTGTTCAGTTTGAGTGTAAAGTAAACCAAATAATAGAACTTGGTCAAAATGGAGGTGCTGGAAACCTTATTATTTGTGAAGTTTTAAGGATTCATATAAAAGAGGAATTATTAGATGAAAATGGGTTGATTGACCAAAAGAAAATTGATTTGGTTAGTCGTATGGGAGGAAATTGGTATTGTAGAGCCGACGAAAACTCCATGTTCGAAATTGCAAAACCTTTAACTACTATTGGTATCGGCATTGACCAAATTCCTGAACACATTAAAAAAAATAAATTTTTTAGTGGTAATGATTTAGCATTGTTAGCCAGTGTAGAAGCTCTACCAATACAAGAAGAAATAAATAACTATTCGAAGAATACTGTTGATATTTATACTGAGGCAAAAAAACTAATTGAAAAGGGTGAAATCATAAATGCTTGGAAAATTTTACTTGGCTAAATAAACCTAAATGAGTTTTACAGATAGTTATACAAGAGTTTTTAAATACCTCCTCCCCACTCCATTTACTATAGCCATAGTGCTCTCTATTGTAACTTTTTTTATTGCCTTAATTTTCACTAACTCGCCCCATCAATCATCTATCTCATACACTTTTGAATTACTAAAACATTGGGAGGAAGGTATTTGGAATTCGTCATCATTGGTTTTTGCTATGCAAATGATGTTAATGCTAGTGCTTGGGCATGTTTTAGCTCTTTCTAAACCTGTAGATACTATTATTAAATTATTGGTTAAACAGTGTACCAATACGGCTAAAGCTGCTTTCTTAGTTACGCTTTTAACCATATTGGTAAGTTTATTCAATTGGGGACTAGGCTTAATTTTTGGAGCTATTTTCGCTCGAAAAATTGCAGAATTTGCTCAAAAAAATAAATTGAAAATAAATTATCCATTAATTGGAGCAGCTGGTTATTCTGGCTTAATGGTTTGGCATGGTGGTTTATCTGGTTCTTCGTTAAGTAAAGTGGCTGAACCAAATCATCTTAAAGAAATGATGAGCGGATTTCTTTCTACTGAACAAATCACTTTGTTGCCAGAAAGAATTTCCTACTGGGAAACTGTCGGTTCTAACATGAACCTTGTAGTTATCTTTTTAGTAATTACAATTTTGCCTATTGCCATGTATTTTATTGGTAAAAAAACAAAACACCAATTAATCACATTACCTTCAAACAAAACCGAATTGTTCAACAACTCCATTATTTCCGGAGCCGAAAAACTTGACCATTCTAAGCTATTTTCTTTGTTTTTTGGTGGTATTATTTTACTCTTTATTTCTTATAAAATTGTTGTTGATTATCACTATAATTTTTTAGATTTTTTCACACCAAACAACATCAATTTACTTCTATTGTCTTTGGCCATTTTGTTTCATTCAAATTTTAGTAGTTTTCTTTCAGCAATTGATGACGCTATTGTAGGTGCATCTGGCATTCTTATTCAATTTCCATTATACTTTGGCATTATGGGAATAATGAAAGGCTCTGGGCTAGTAACTGATATTTCTGAATTTTTTATCGCCGTTTCTACTGAAGTTACTTTTCCAATTTATACTTTTTTAAGTGCAGGATTAGTAAATGTTTTTGTACCTAGTGGTGGTGGTCAATGGGCTATTCAAGGGCCTATTATTATTCAATCGGCATTAGAACTAGGAATTTCTCTGCCTAAAAGTATTTTAGCCTTAGCCTATGGCGACCAACTCACCAATATGCTTCAACCATTTTGGGCATTACCGTTGCTTGGTATCACTGGTTTAAAAGCAAAACAAATTTTGCCTTACACGCTAATGTTAATGGTTTTGGGAATAATAATTTTTACGAGTTGCCTTCTTTTATTTTAAACAGTAGGCAAATCATCAACCGATTTTGAATCTAAGGCATCACGCAAACCATTCCCAACTAATACAAAAGCCAATACCATTAAAATAATTGCAACGCCCGGCAAAATGGCTAAATAGGCATCTCCAGTTATTATATAACCTTTATGTTCAGAAATCATTTTACCCCAAGTAGCTTGAGGTGGTTGAGCTCCGATTCCTAAATAACTCAATCCTGCTTCAATTAAAATTGCTGCGGCAAAATTTATTGCAGAGATTACAATTACAGGACCTAACACATTAGGAATAATGTGTTTTAAAATTATTCTTTTATCATTAAACCCTAAAGCTTTTCCTGCTTCAACAAATTCCTTTTCTCTCAAACTTAATACTTGCCCACGTACTACCCTAGCTACTTCAACCCACATGGTTAAACCAACAGCAACAAAAACTTGCCAAAAATCTTTACCTAAAGCCAATGTAATAGCAATAACCAATAATAAAGTTGGAATAGACCAAACCACATTGATTACCCAAATAATTACATCATCTACCCAACCTCTATAATAACCTGCAATTGCTCCAAGTGAAATACCAATAACTAAAGAAATAAATACGGAAATAAATCCAACTGACAACGAAATCCATGCTCCTGCCATTAGTCTGCTCAGTAAATCTCTGCCATATTTGTCGGTTCCCAAAATATAACTCTGACTTACTATATTATTATTTTCTATTTCATGCTGTAATTCATCCAAAGGATACACTACTTCCGCTAAATTAAATCTCAAAATTTGACCGTTGTTTATTTCATTTCCTGTGTATTTTTCAACAACAATATTGGTACCTTCAAAACTGTAATCATAAATCGGTATAAGTTTATAGTTACTTTCTAAACCTGTCGAAAATAAAGCCCAAAAACTTCTCGATTGTTTTTCTTCATTTTTTCTAATCTTTAATATATCAATAGTAAATCCCGGTTTTCGAGTTGTAATTTCAAGTATTTGATTATTTGCTTTTGGTGAAGAATCCGGACGTATAACAGGCCCCATTAATGCAACTAAAGTAGCAGCCAGTATGATTAACATCCCAAAAACTGCAAGCTTATTTTTTTTAAGCCTTTGCCATGCGTGATACGTTAATGATTTAGAGTATATTTCTTTGTTTTCTTTACCCATTATATGTTCTTCCTTTCCATGTAAATTTAATAAACTGAGAAATAAAACCTACACCAATAATATAAAAAGGATATAAGAATTGTGTTGGCAAAAAATATTTCATCAATTTTCTTTTATTGAAGAAAGATGCAATCAAAAATAATAATATAAAATCAATAACCCATTTACTTAGTAACAAGATTATATAAACACCCCTGTTTTGTTCGATAAATGCAATGTGATAGTAGATGAACAACATAGACACGTTGCTAAAAAACACTAAATAACTAAAAAACAGCAACAAATTATTTTTATATAATTTACTTTTAGAGGCCCATCGTATTCTCTGATGAATGAAACCCATAAAATTATCTTCAGCCGCTGTTTGCACAATGAAATTTTTGTTTAAAAAAGCAGTAATAACTCGTTTGTTTTTTTTGAATTGGTGTAATAAGAAAACATCATCACCTGATGGTGTTTTGTTTTCCATTTTATCATTAAAACTCATGTAATCGTCTTTTTTAAACCCCATATTTGCCGCATTACATAAAATTGGGTAATTAAAATATGAAGTACCAAATGTTAAACCCTGCATAGCAAAAAAATCTAATTGTTGGAATTTATTTAAAAACGTAGGTTTATCCTCTAAAACAACAGGTCCAAAAAGAAAGTCGTTTTCTGCATTAAACTTATTTAAAATTGAATTTAACCAATTTAGAGGTAATATACAATCTGAATCGGTGGTTGCAATAATTTTGTTATTAGCTAAACTAACGCCATACTTGATAGCCTCTTTTTTTGAGTAAGTATTCGACAATTGATAGAAACTTACATTTTTATACTTTTCAGCCAATCTTCTTAATACCTCAATAGTGTCATCTGTTGAGTGATCATCAACAATAATAATTTCAAAATAATCATGATTATTTTTTTGATTAAATATTGATTCAACACAGTTGCCTATCGTTAATTCTTCGTTCCGAACAGCAATTACGACACTAATTTTTAACTCTTCGTTTTTTGTAATAAGCAACTTATTCTGATGCATTATTTGTTTGTAAAACCCGATTGTTACAAGAACAAACGAAAAAACATATACTAAGATGATTGCCGTATATATATATAGTAATAGTGTCAATTTTTTATTTTAATTTGTTTCAAAAAAAACAATCCATAAATTGCAGGTAAACCAATATTAATCATCCATAACAAACTAGCGGCTAAAACAATACTTAAATCATTATTGGTGAGTACTCCAAAAACAAGAATAGCAACCGAACTTCTAACTCCTATTTCTGATAAAACAAAAGTAGGAATTGAAGACGCTAATAAAAAGCAAACCGGAATTAACCACAACATAATAAATTCGGTAAAATGTATTTCTAAAGCCTCTAATATTAGTAAATACTGAATACAAAACACAAAATACCGAAGAAAACTAAACCCTAAAATTTTAAGGATTTCTATACTATTAAATTGAACGAAATTATCTTTATGAAATATTTTTAAGAAGAAATTTTTTAGTTGATTAGAAAAAATAAACATCAAAAAAAGTAATATGGTTAAACATGTTATAAATACAACAAATGTTCCGCTTAAATGAATATCAATCAAGCTTAAAGTATAAACCACCCCTAACAAACCAATCATTAATGTAACGATTAATTGCGAAAACGAACTAATAACGGTTACATAAACAATTGATTTTAAATGCACTGGATTATTTAAAAGGTACGCACGAGCAGGTATTTCACCCACCCGATTGGGAGTTATTAAACTAAGTGTAATTCCTGTAAATATAATTTTTAACGCAGTAAAAAAATCTAAATACTGTATTTTTAAAACTGCGAACCGCCATTTATATGTTTCGATTCCCCAATTTAAAAAACTGAGTAAAAATACAAGAAACAAAAAGAAATAATTAATCGATAATGAAAAAAAATCTTGGTATTGGGCGATAAAACTATCTTTAATTTTGAAGTAAATAAAAAGTACTGATGCTATACCAATTAAAGTTTTTACAACTAAATTAAAATATTTGTATCTTGCCTTATTATTCAACTAAAACACTTTTTTTGGTTAAAGATAAAATTATATTAGGAATTGACCCGGGAACACTCATTATGGGTTATGGAATTATTCATGTCAAAAATAACAAAGTTGAATTAATTGCAATGGGTTCAATCGAATTAAAGAAATTGGAAACTCATTTCTTAAAACTACAAAAAATTTTCGAACGCACCGATTATTTAATAACCGAATATAAACCTGATGAAGTTGCTATTGAAGCTCCATTTTTAGGAAAAAATGCCCAATCGATGCTCAAACTTGGGAGGGCACAAGGTATATCCATCGCTGTTGCCCTTTCAAAAAACATTCCTGTTTTCGAATATTCTCCACGTAAAATAAAACAATCCATTACCGGTAAAGGAACTTCATCAAAAGAACAGGTTGCTGCCATGTTGGTTTCTTTACTTAAAATTAAAACTCTGCCTAAACACCTAGATGCTACCGATGGTTTAGCAGTCGCTTTATGTCATTCTTTTCAAAAAAATGCAACAAGTGGTGAAAAAAGCTATAGTGGATGGAAAGCTTATGTTACTCAGAATCCTAAAAAAGCAAATCTTAAATAAAAAACAAAGGCTCAGCAATGCTGAACCTTTGTTTACAAAAAACACTAAACTAAACTTAATTCTTGATTAGTTTTTCCATGCTAATACCGTTAGCAGAAACCACTTTTACAAAATATAAACCCGAAGGCATACTTGAAATATCAATATTCATGTTACTTTCTAAACTATTTTTTTCTAAAATTATTTTACCAATATAATCCAATACTTGAACAGTTCCATTTTCAACTTCTTGATTAAGTGATAACGTAAAATTACCCGTTGATGGATTTGGATAAATATTGATTTTGAGCTGACTAAATAAATCATGATTTATATTAAGTGATTGTAATTCTTCTTCAGAAATTTTGTACGATTTAGGTGATAATCCTTTTGCAGTACAATTAATTGAATTACCTATAAAATAAACTGTAGGTAAACAGTTATCTGGATAACTTCCTATTCCCCTTTGAATAAAATATGTTTCACCTTGAATCATGGTAAAACCGAGAGAGCTAGTTGGTCCGCCAAAAACAAAAGTTGTAGAATTATTAAAGTCCCAATAAGCTTGGTTAGTATATTCCCACGCTGATGTTGATGTATTATAATGATATAAATAAAAAACATTTACCATATTTTGGGGTACATAACCATTAAGTCCACTTACCGTAACACTAACAGTAATTGAATTATCACCACTAACACAAGTCACATTTTGTTCAAAATATGGGGTATTATTCAATCTTGGGTCATATTGTACCGTTGAACAACCTGTATTAGAACAACCTGTTGAATTTTGGGTAACCTCTACACAATATGTTCCTTCAGGAGAGGATTGACCTGCTATTGGAAGTTGCAAGTTTGAAGTAGTACCAACAACAGTAGTAGATGGGGACATAGTCCAACTATAAGTATACCCTTTCCCATGCCCGCTTGTTAATAAAGGATTAGGGTCATTAGCACATAAAGTTATATTATTTGAATTAACCGTTGGTAAACAATTAATTTTAATTACCAAATTTGTTTCTGACCAAGGGTTACATTCATTATATGCAGCTAGTTTTATTTTATAAAATTTACCACAAACTAATGGTAAGGTTGGAAAAGTAAACGAACCTGATGGGCTACCTGTATATGATTGACTCCACACATATCCATTAGTTGTTGGAACTCCTTGAGCGTCAGACTCTGCTATTTCCCAAAAATAACCAGTAGCATAACCTTGTGTAATAGAACCGTTAAATGTTAATGCATCTCCAGCACAAAAATTGGTATTTCCAGTCACCGAAACACCAATATTAGCAATTGCACTATAATCCATACCATCTATTTGGTCTATTAAGAGAAATGTTTTTTTCCATATCTGTGTAGCAAAAACTGGGTTATAGACAAATCCAAGTGATTTTTCATTATTATTCCAGTCATCTAATATGATATCATATGTCGCTAAACGATTACCACAAACAAAATAGAGTTTATTATTTTTATATTCTATTTGAGAGTTTTGAAAATCTAAAGCATCGATTAATGGAATATTGGAAACAGGTAGAATTGGTAAAGTTGGTGAATTTATATTGAAAAAATCAATAATACCAGGTGTTAATGTTGATTGACTGTGCGAAATATAAAGGTTACCATCTGGAGTCAACTCTATTCCATGAATATATACCTTATTATTAACAGGTTGATTATTATCTTCTGGATAAGAAATGGTATATTTTGAAGATGGTATTTCCAGTCCTGTATTTTTATCTATATCTAAATAAGTGATCATTGCATAGGCAGTTATTGGTAATTGTTGATTAAGAGGATTAATAACAATTCTAAAACTATATGCTAGACGATATGAACTCGCTAATTCTACTACTTCCATTTCTCCCATACAATTTCCATTTCTATAGTAGGGCATATCAATAACACCGACATAAAAAAGCCCAGTTGAAGTAATTTTATAAGTTAATACTTTGGTTTTTAATTGAAAAAAAACAAACCTTTCATTATTCATATTTAATGTTGTCGTAGCATTAGTAGGTTCAGAGCTCTTATCTATTTCAAAACCATAATTAAAATCACTATAATTAGTAGAAGGAATATTTACCAGGAAATCAGGGCCTGAAAATGAAGGGTATCCATTATCATTTAGGTTCAGTATTCCATAAATCGGCGTAAATTTATTAAAACCAGTGCTCGGCGAACCTGACATAGCGAGGCTATAAAATAAATAAAATTTATTACAATCATTTTCAAAAGGAACAATCATAACCTCTGTACCCATAGTAAATTTTGATTGACTCGAAAAGATAAGTGGAAAAGCCCCATTATCTGTATAAAGCATATCATCAACAATAAAAAAAAGGATATTGCCATTTGCATCTGCATACGAATTATGAGTTATTTCAGCTTGTTGTCCAGAATACACTCCAAAGCTTGGTAATAAATTTAGATTATTTAAATTATCTAGATAGTAAGGAGGTAATGACCATACAGGGTTTTGAGAGACCATACTTTTTGTTAGAAAGAATACTAAAAAAAGCATGAAAAAAGATTTTGTTTTCATAATAATATTGTTTTTTAAAGATTAATAATTAAATACAATATTATATCACGAAAAAAGCAAATAAAAGCAATGTTCAATTTTTCTTTTTAACGGTATGTATTTGACCAGTTTTGTGTCAAAAACGATGCTTTTTGTGCATTTTAGGTTTCTAAAAACAAGTGTTTTTTAGACGAAAAAGGGTAAAAAAAAGACTCATTTGGATTATTTTGGATCTAATAAGAAAAAAAATTGAATAAATAATGAAACCTAAATAATCATCGTCAGCTCCTCAAACTCTTCTTTGGTTAATGTTAACTTGGATCTAGTAAAATTAATGTCCTCAACAGATTGAAGCGGGATTAAATGAACATGTGCGTGAGGTACTTCTAGTCCAATAACAGCAATTCCAACACGTTTACAAGGAATTGCTTTTTGCAATCTTTTTGCAATGGTGTTAGCAAATAACCATAAACCGGAATAAATTGCCGGTTCTAAATCAAAAATATAATCTACTTGTTTTTTAGGAACCACTAAAACATGACCTTTAGCCAAAGGAAAGACATCTAAAAAAGCAATAAAATCATCACTTTCATCAATGATGTAGGCAGGAATTTCTTTAGTAATAATTTTAGTAAAAATAGAAGGTTGCATTATCTGGAAATTTCTAAAATTTCGAAATTAACTTTCCCTGTAGGAACTTTAACTTCAACCACATCACCAACCGATTTACCCAACAAACTATTTCCAATAGGCGAATCGACAGAAATTCTTTTTTCTTTTAAATTAGCTTCTTTTTCAGAAACCAAGGTATATTCCATCACCATTTTATTGGCAATATTTTTAATCTTCACTTTAGAAAATATCAAGGCTTTTGAAGTATCTAATTGTGATTCATCAATTACCCGTGCATTAGCAACAATGGCTTCCAATTTAGATATTTTTAATTCTAAAAGTCCTTGTGCTTCTTTTGCTGCATCATATTCAGCATTTTCTGATAAATCTCCTTTGTCTCTTGCTTCAGCAATTTGTGCAGAAACACTAGCCCTTTCAACATTTTTTAATTGATCTAACTCTTCATTCAATTTTTTTAGACCATCTTCGGTATAGTAATTAATTTGTGCCATAACTCTAAGGGTTTTAAAGCGAAAAAAGAGAATCCGTCGCCGGGTTCTCTTTTATAATTTATTTATATAAATTCTATTATAAATCTAAACGGATACCAATACTGTGTGTTCCGGAAAAACGTTCATTTTCCAAGAGGTGCAATTAATGAACCTCCAAAAGCAGGTCCGGTATATGCAGAAGTTCTTAAATTTGAATCAAACCATGTTGTACTCTCCAGTACATAACCTGCTCTGACCATAAACATATTTCTAAACCCATATTCTAAACCAAGTCGGTATTGGTCTTTAGTAAACGAATTTGCAGTAAAGTTACCAGCAAGAGTAATTCTATGATTAGCTTTAATCTGATTAGAAGCAGAATCTTTAACAGCAGCAACATAAAAATCGTAAGTAGCACCAATGTTTAATAATGAAGGTAACTGATAAGTTGCCGATTTACGTTGCTGAGTTGATGTAATACCTGTATTTATGTCAACATTTGTAAAAGACAATCCTTCACCTGTTGACTGCATAGATGGTCCAACATTATTTAAGGAAATTCCAAATTTAATACGGTCGTTTTCGCCGGTAACGTATTTAACACCGGCATTAAAGGCAACACCTGTACTGCTAATATTTGAAATAGATTCAGTAATCACTTTAACAACAAGACCACCCGAAATACTGTTAGAAAACTTCTTAGCATAAGCTATATCAAAATTCAAATAACTCGGTGAAAAAGTACTTCCGTCACCTTCCGGTAAGTCAACTGTGGTAACATCTAAGTCGCCAAAATCCATAGACATAATAGAAACACCTAAAACACCTGTTTCACTAACTTTTTGAGTTAAACCAAATGAATTAACGAAAGTATTACTTCCTTTTAACCAAGTTTTATTGGAAAACATTACTTCTGTTTTTTTGGTAAAAGCCATTCCGGCAATATTCAAATTCATAGCTTCTAAGCCAATAGCTGATGCAGTATTTGCACCTCCAAAACCCACACTTCTAACCCATGGATTAATTAGTAATTGTGAAGCTCCTGCCTCACCAGCTCTGTCTTCATTTCCGGCAAAAACTGACGTCGTGGCAGTTAATCCTGCAAAAAATAGCGTTATTACAATTCTAATATTCTTCATATTCAAACCTTTTTTAAGTTTTTAGTTTTTAGCTACTGGTTTCTAGTTTCTTGTCCCCAGTCCCTTGTCACTTTTTACAATCCATTCAAATCTGTTGGTCTGGCAACTCCAAACCATTTGATAACCGTTTCGCCTACATCCGGTATTTCAATATGGATAAGATAAACTCCTCCGGCGACAGGAATACCTGCGTGATTTTTTAAATCCCAATCTAAACTCGTTTTGGAATCTCCTTTAACATATCTTCTCATTAAGGTACCACCAACGTTGTAAATTGAAATGGTACAGTTCTCCGGTAAATTTGTTATTTTAATTCTGTTGTCGAATTTATCATTTTCGTATTCCGAATATGCATAATAAGGATTAGGTACCGCCTTAATCATATCCAATACTTCTTTTGCAGCCGTGGCATCACCAGTTTCAGCAGCAAACGCATCCATCGTAAACATGTACATGGGTCGCTGACTGTTACCAAAAGTTGTTGGATTAGCAGTGTTTGCTGTAGTTAAATTTTTATAAGGTGTTGTAACTCTAATTTTTATTCTCGCATCATTTGATAGTAACGATTGACCACCAGCAACCACAGGAAAACCTACCCACATCGCTGATTCTGCAATGTATTTTTGAGTTTTTCCTTGAGCAGTAGAAGGACTACTAATAGGCGATGGTCTAGATAAAGACAACAAACTGTCTAACTTTTTACATTCATCATATCTGGTATTAAATACGTAGGTATAATGCCTTGCACCAAGAACCGTGTCTAACACCATATTAATAGTATCCCATTTATAATAATCAGCAGTTGGATTCCATTTCATGTCTCTACCGTTAAAATTGATGTATTTACTGTCTTCACCAAATGCCATGTTTAAACGTTCACCGGTTTCCACATTAATGGCATAACCAGGAAACCAACTCATACCATTTCCTGTAGCTCCTAATGGATTTAATGTACTATCAGGGTTGCCATTTTTATCCACATTGGCGGCAAATCGTTTTGAAAAATAGGCCACATTTCCTTCTACTGCATTTTTATCGCTACCTGTCTCAAAAACTACACAACGAGTCCATTTACTTTGATCATTGGTAAAAACAATATCAACTGATTCTGAATTGGCTAATTTAGATGAAGCATGTGTAACTGTCGTAAAATAGTTTGATGTAGCCCCAGAAACGAAATGATCAACAATCCCAGGAGCATTTTTTATCCTAGAAATAGGTTTGTTATTTCCTATCACCACTGTAGATACCAATCGATACGGAGCCCAAGTACCGTTCAACATATTTTCAAACTTTTGTTCCGGATCATAAAAAATGGTTATAGAATCTGCTACGATATAATCTCCAGCATCATCATAATCTTTTGGGAAACCAGGGTCTCCACCAACTGGTGCCTGATAAAAACTTTGTATACCAGATCTTATCCAATTCAAATCATTAGCAGCATCAGCATCAAAAACACCTGATAGCCATGGTTTTAAAGGATTAGCATAAGAAATAGTAGTAGAAATAAATCCATTGTTTTCACCCACACTAGTTTCAACACCAGGAGAGGTAGTTTGGCTTAAAGTAACTGAAAAACCTAAATCACTAAACAATTGTTCATTTCTAAAACCAATGTTTCTCTCGGAATAAGTGGTATCCGAGCCATTTATCATTCTCCAATAAGCATCATCTAACGGATTAACACCTACAGGAGCTGTAGTTGTATCTAAAAATTGTAGATAATAGGTTCCTTTTTTAACATTCAACGGGTCAATTACTTTTACTTCAAGTGGACCATAACCAGCTTGGTAAACCGGATAATCCATAAAGTTAGCTGAAACAATTTGAACTTCTGAAGCTGAGGTTAATTCTAAAACCAATCCTCCATTACCGGCACCTTCAATTCTGGTAATTTCAGGCATATCGCCATAATCTGAGTTCAAAATAGTACCCCCATTGGTTGGTTTTGGACTGTGAGGTATTCCTGAATATGATCGAATACCCCCTCCTGTAGAACTTGTTCTACTTGCCAAATATGGTTTTAACTGGCCACCGGCAGCAAAATATTGAGGATCTATAGTTTTCCAATTGTTATACGCATAAGCAATAGCAATAAAATGATAGGTTTTATGATTCACCAATTTTTTATTGGTACTGGTAGAAAAAGCATCCTCTGTTATTCTAAAAGAATGATTAATTCCTGCGTTTTTCCCATTCACCATTTCTTTTGGAACATTTGCATTGATTGATACATCGTAAGTGTAATTAACAATTTGTCCAATGTTATCGTTGATATCGACCTGAGCAATTAAACGGGATAAACTAGGGTCAGTTAATTGACTAACAGAAACATTGGTGTTTTTAATTTGATAAACCTGATAACCTTGAAACTTATAATATTTCAACGTATCCTTATCTTCATCAGTGCCTTGATACACACCATCCAAGGTATCCGGAATAGAAATAAAGGGGTCTTTAAGGTTGGCTCCCTCTTTGTAATTGTTAGAAATGGGGTTATTATTCGATAAAAATAAAATCAATTCATTTTCTAATTCCTGAATGGTAACATCAGGTGCATTGGGGCCTTCTAAAATTCTAAAACAATTGTCGAACAAAGCTTGTGCTTTATCATCTGCTACCTGTAGGTAGGTTAATGAAGAAAGGTTATTCCCACTTAAAGCTCTAGCAAAAACCACTCCAACAGTAATGTTATTAACCGCACCAGGTGTCAACTCAAACGGACCTGCCGATTGAATAAAACGCCTATCAGCAGGATTATTAGGTACACTAGACTCAGTCCAATCTTCAGTACCTGGAGGAACAGGCTCACCTTTTGTACTCCAATTCAACGGGTCGGATTCTCCCGGAAACATTAAGTCTGCTTGAATATTACTATTATTATTTGCAGGAATACCATCACCTCCCCATGTCATGTTGCCACCGCCAGCAAGCCATATCCCACGTAAATAATTATAATATTCAGCTGCATTATTAGGGTCTGCACTAACGGCAGGACCACCATTATTATAATAAACAAATTTACGCATTCCGTAACGTTCATTATCAATAATACCATCACCATAACCAATACCTAAACCGGCATAAGGAATCCCATTTTGGGCTATTGCCGTTGGTATATCTGTTGTTAATGGGTTATCAATTCCATCATTATCCATGTAAGGACCTTCAAAAAAATCAACACCAATATAAGGTGGTGTAGAGCCATAACCGGTAACACCATTCGCATCTTCATCATTAGCATCACCATTGTAACAATATCCTAAACCTCTGGACGCATCACAACCCACAAAATCATCACCAGAATTACCTAAATCCGCATCAATCCATTGCCCAAAATAGGTATTTTGAAAGGTGAAATTCGATCGGTTAATCAATACATAATTGTAAAAAGTCATGTTGTTAATTTCGTCATTGGTAGCAAAAGCAAAGGCTTGACCTCTAATTTCCATACCAATGGATAAACCTTGAGATTCGGAATGTGTATTTCCTTTGTCATTAAATACAAACCATAAGGTGGTGTCTCCAAACAAAGGGACTTCTCTGTTTGTTCTACAATCGTTAGTTCCTTTTAAATCGTACCAAGGATAATCGCCTTGAGCAGGGTCATAATAAGTATCTCCATCAACATCAACAAAAGGAGCTAATTGATCAGCCACATAATATGCATATTGTTTCTTTTTTACCGTATTTCCTCTAGCCGGATAATTTAAAATGGCAGCAGGTATTTGGTAATCAGGGTAAGCATCTTTGTCGGCAAACCAAGCTACAAATTCGTTAACCATAGGACGAGAAATTCCAAAAAATTGGTCAAAAACTTCGCAAGTGTTTGCATCAACTTCTGCAGTATTATCCAAAGGACCGGGCCAAAAATCATTAGCACCACCACTTCTAAAAGTTACGGCAGCTACTTTTAATTGTCCTGCAGCATCAACACCACCAATCCACAATGAACCGGCATACAAAGCTGTATATAAGGGATCGTTTTCTGAATTCTGTTTAGGAACATTATAAGCAGCAATACTGTTAGCTCTGTCTTGAAACATACTACCTCCGGTAGCATCGATTCTGGCTCTAACATTGTTAAATTCAAGCGATGCCAATGCAACTGCCGGAGAACAACCAGCCGTAGGTGTTGGATTGTTGCCACCACCTTTATTTCCATTTCCATTGGTATTATTATTCGCCATACGTGCATGAAGCGAACCAAAAGCAAGTAATGCAACACATGCTAAAACAAGTTTGGTAGTATTATTACGTTGGTTTTTCATATCTATCTATCTTTTAAGTAGGTAATTCTTTTAAAAATTTAACTGTAATCCTAATCTGATTCTTCGAGGTAAAGCATAATTCGCTGGATCTGCCATTTTTGCCTGATATAAATCTCTAAAAGCTTGTTCATCAGCATTGGCTGAAATTAATGTTTGCCATTCGGCAGCAGCCAAAAACCCATCGTCATCAGCATTTCCTGTAGCAGAATACACATCTAATATATTTTGAGTGTTTAATACATTCAAAATTTGGAAATATATATTTAAGTACGCTTTAGTTCTTTCTTCTCCTTCACCTTTACCCCATTTTAAATCAATATTTTTATCCACTTTTAAATCCACAGTAGTTGTCCAAGGCAACCGAGAAGTATTAAATGAACCAACCATTGGGCTGTTAAATGCTCCAGATATTACCGAACTATTCACAACTCTTGATGTTTTGGTATAAGGTTCACCCGATGCTGTTCTAAAAATAATGTTGGCACCAGTATTTGCTAGGATTTCTTTACCAAAAAGTACAGGGCCTGTATAATCTTTTCCGGCACCGTATCTATAATCTGAAGCTAATACAATCACATGACGTTGATCGAAAGACAAAGGCATTAATGTTTTTAGATTACTGTTACCACTAGAAACTAAATTTAGCGATGTTGTCGAGCTGGAACCTGTTCCATCAGCAAACTGCAACGTATAAGATGCTCTCATCGAAAAATTACCTTTTCTTCTTAAATCATAAGAAAAGGTCATACCTTTAACTGTACCAAAATCTTGATTACCGTAGGACAAATAATTTTCAGGATAAGCACCTGTTACTCTAACTACTTGAATCATATCTTTTTGTTCACGATAAAAAGCTGCAATTTTTAATGATGAATAGTTATTCAATTTTTGCTGAAATCCTAATTCATAATCGATGGTTCTTTCTGCCTTTAAATCAGGGTTATTGATTCTATTGGTATTATTTTGTATCAACAAATAATCTATCAATTGCAAACTACTGTTTGATGAAGGTCGTTGAGTTAACACATCGTAGTGTGCAAAAAACAAGGCTTCATCAGATATTGGGAAAGAAAACGCAATACGAGGAGATACATTAATTTGAGGCACATAATCTTTAAAAGAAGCAGGGCTTAAATCTTTTATTACCGAATTATCGTTTGCATCAACCAACCATGGGTTTGGAGTGCCGGTAGCATGAAGAACAGATGGATCGGTTAATTCTTTACCATCAGCATCATACCAAGTATCGCCATCACGATAACCAACAATAGCATTCACAGAAGGGTCTCCTGCATCGGCAACATATACTACAAAATCATTACCAATATTCGACGGTTTATCAGGAATATTACCTACTTCAGAAACGGTTTTCACAGGAAACATAGAATATTTGTCTTTTAAAACGGGTTGATTGGCATCATATCTATCTACTCGAACACCAATGTTAAAAATTAAATCCTCGAAAGCAAATTTATCCTGAATATAACCTGCCATATAAATTGGTTTAAATGCACCTAATTCTCTTTTTAAATTTCCATTGTCATCTGTATCGTAGAAAAAATCATCTAATGAAGGATTTCCTGATAATTTTTTACCGGTGTAATCATAACCATAATAATTAATACCGTTTTGACCATAGTTATTCAATAAATCATCGGCAGTAAAATCAGATACAGACCATAAACCATTACCATAAGAATCAAAATCTATCCAATCTAACCCTTGTTCAGCTAATCCTAATTTTGCTCTGATATTTTTATCAAATTGAGTTTGATTGGCTCCATAAAATGGTTGAAAAGTATATTGATATAACGTATCAAAACCTGTGGCACTAGTAGAATCTGAAGTCGGCCAATAAAAAGGAGAAGTTCCAACGCTATAATTTCCTTCGGTAAAATCTCTATTGTCTAAATGTGTATTTACTAAACCTCTTCCTGTTGTCCATAAACCGACAGGTGAAATATTGTACGAACTAATTGTTCGTTGTTCATATTGAAATCCAACTTTAATGGAATGCCCTTTAATTTCGGCACTACCAGCAATAGTAATTCTCCATTGATCTTGATTAGTCATTTGGTAACCATTGTATTGGGTACCCATAGAAGACCATAAATTATACACCGAACCTGGACTATCACCATTTAACAGTCCTCCTTGACCTTGAACCTGTGAAGGACGCTCCCAATTACCGATAGGATCGTTGGCAAAAATTTGATAATAATTATCAGTGTAGTTAGCTAAAATAGGATTTATCTCATCTCTGGTAAACTCATAAAGGGTTACTTCGTTTGTTGCTAAATACCCTCTAATGGTATCTACAGCGTTACCGTTTGCATCAAGCGAAATAAATGTTTCTGGAGATTGACCCATGTTAAACGTTTGTTCTTTAGTAGATTTAAATTTACCAATGTAACCGTAATTTGCTAATTGATCTTGATGATCTTCATCTTGAACTTTATTAAAAACATTTGAATAATCTGCTTGTAAAGAAATAAATGCATTTTTAATTAAAGCAGGATTGTCTTTATCTTCATTGTTATCAAAACGTTGTGTAAATCTGGCGTAAGTTCTCCATGTACGATCAATAACTTGAGGGTTTTTTTGTGAATTAAATAATGAATATGCTCCTGATGTACTACGAACTTCAGCATTTCTATCCTCAAAATCAAATGTTCCTCCTAAAGTAATGGTCGTATTTTTAGTAGGAGAAATATCTATTTTACCAGACAAATTCATTCCTTTTCTTCCAACATTTTGTCTGAATCTTGTGGTTTCTAAATCGCTTGCTTTCACATAAGAAGCACTGTTTATTATGCTATTGGCATCATCAAGCCTTCTAATGTAGGGATTTGCATTCAACTCATCCATTACTTCATCATTCACTTTATAATTATTTATAGCTGATGGTCGTGAATCAACTTCACTTTTAAACTCACCTGAAATAAAGAAACCGGCAATAGCATCAGTTTTATTACCAGCAGTATCCTTCCTAGTAAATAAAGGTCCGGCTAAGTTAAAACCTAACAAGTTATACCCAAATTGATCTAAACCGACAACTTTTTTACCAGATTTAAAGCCTGAAGTTAAATATTCTAGTCCTCCAAACCATTCTTTAGAGGCTCCACGAGTTGTTATACTAACTATACCACCTGTAGCATCACCGTATTCAGCAGGCATACCACCGGTAATAACAGTAACTTGTTCAATGGCAGCATTCGGTAAATTAGCTGAACCCCTAACACGAATACCATCTATATAAGTATCGGTACCCGATGTTCTCGAACCTCTAATGTTATATGAACCATCTTCATTAACGTTTACTCCACCTACAGTTTGTGCTATAGATGCAGCAGAACGCCCTGGCATTTTAGCAATATCTTCTCTTGAAACAGTACCACCAGAAGAAGTTTGATCCTTAGAAATCAATGGAACTTCATAATCAAACAATTCAAAACCCTCCAAGTCAATACCTTGACCTGCTTTAATATCTGAAAAGGTAATTTTTCCATCATTAACTACAACACCCGACATTTTTACCGGTTGATAACCTACATAAGAAGCCTGAATTTCATAAGTACCTGGAGATAATGCTGAAATGGTGTATTTGCCATCCATATCTGTCATGGTTCCTGCCACTTGGGCTCCACCTTTAAAAACAACAATATTGGCGAAAGGTAACGGTTCGTTTGTTGCCTTATCAATCATTTTACCTTTTATTGTCCCTGATTGTGCATAAGCAACAAATCCGATAAACATGGACAACGTAAAAACAGCTAGTCTTTTCAACATATTCAGTAATTTAATCTATAAAATTATTATTCGTGCAAATTAAGAGGAGCCAAAGATATAGAATATATATTTTTTAATCCAAATAATTATAGTGTAAATTTATAAAGAATGTTGGAAACTTATACACAGTATTTGATTAACGGTTGAAAAATAGATGGTTTTGTGTTTTGATTTTTTTTCTTTGATTAGAAGCAAAGTTTTGTAAAAAAGCTTTGCTTCTTTAATATACAATAATAAAAAAGTTTGCGAAACTTGGTTAATAGAAAATTAAAGAAGATATTGTATTATATCTTTTTAGGAGAAGAAGAATGTTATTTTCTTTTTGGAAAACCACCTCTATTATCGTCATCATCTTCTTTGTCATCACCCCCAACTACCCCCGATGTTTTTTCAGTTGAAGGTAAATTATCGTTAGAAATAATTGAAGACGAAGATTTGGAATTGGATGAATTTGATGAAGACATTGGGGTTGGCCCTTCACACTTAGAACAAGCAAATACAAAAGTAGTTATTACCATAAGTAACAACCCTTTTATTAGATTTGATATTTTAATACTTGTACTCATCACATACAAAGTTAAAGCAATTTTTATTTAAAATGCAAGTTTTTTAATTATTTTTATGAAATAATTGTAATGCAACTTATTTTTTATCACATTTACGAACAAATCCAAGTTTATTAAACTATAATTATTGAACAAATTATTGAGCATATTATTGTATCCTATTTCATTAATATATGGGGTAACTACCTATTTAAGAAACAAATTATATGATTTTGAATTGCTCCAATCAATTGAATTTAGTTTATCCATTATTTCTGTAGGAAATTTAAATGTGGGTGGTGTTGGTAAAACTCCACATGTTGAATATTTAATCAGGCTTTTGAATGAATACAAGGTAGCCACATTAAGCAGAGGTTATAAAAGAAATACCAAAGGATTTATTCAGGCAAATGAAAATTCAACCATACATGATATTGGTGATGAGCCTTTACAATATAAAACTAAATTTGATAATATTATTGTTGCAGTTGATGAAAAAAGGGTTCGAGGTATTCAAACTATTAAAAATTCATCACCTGAAACTAAAATTATTATTTTAGACGATGCATACCAACACAGAGCAGTAAAGCCGGGTATTAATATTTTAGTTACTGATTACTCTAAACTTTATATTGATGATTTTGTTTTGCCTTCTGGGCGATTAAGAGAATGGTCGATTGGAAGTTCAAGAGCTGACATTATCGTTGTATCTAAAACTCCTGAAATACTTTCTCCTCTGGATAGAAGGCGAATAAAAGAGGAGTTAAACCCCAAACCATATCAGGAGATATTTTTCTCCTATACAAAATATGGCGATTTGGTTCCTTATACTGCACATGCAGAAGCAATAAATTTTCAAGACTATACTAACTGTTCTGTTTTGTTAATTACCGGGATAGCTAAACCTGCACCATTATTTTATCACCTAAAAGATTACTATAGTAGTGTAGAACATATTAAGTATCCCGACCATCATTCTTTTAATATTCAAGACATAGATAATATTAAAACTGCCTTTGCTAATTTATTTGGAAATAATAAATTAATAATATCTACAGAAAAAGATATTATGAGATTATCTTTGCCCGAAATTAAAGAACAAATTGAGGAACTTCCAATTTTTTATTTGCCTATAGAAGTATGCTTTCATGGAAACGACAAAGAGGAATTCGATAATAAAATATTAAAGTATGTTAGAGCAAATACAAAAAGCTAAAAATTATATTGAATCGTTAACCGATACAAAACCTTTAGTAGGTATTGTTTTAGGAAGTGGACTTGGAAACTTGACTACCAATATTGAGATTGAAATTTCTATTCCTTATGAAAAAATTCCTCACTTCCCTATTTCTACTGTTGAAGGTCATCAAGGAAGTTTAATTATTGGAAAATTAAATGGTATCGCTATCGTTGCCATGAAAGGAAGGTTTCATTATTATGAAGGATATACTGCCCAACAATGTACTTTTCCAATACGAGTTTTACATGCATTAGGCATTAAACAACTTATTTTAAGTAATGCAAGCGGTGGCGTAAATAATACTTTTGAAATTGGTGATATTATGCTCATTAATGACCACATCAATTTATTACCCGACAACCCTTTGCGTGGTAAAAACATTGATGAACTTGGCCCACGATTTCCTGACATGAGTGAACCTTATTCTATTAAATTAAACAACATTATTAAAGAGGTGGCATCTACCAATAAAATTAAGCTTCAAGAAGGTGTTTATGCAGCTTTATCAGGACCAACTTATGAAACTCCTGCAGAATATAATTATGCCAGAATTATTGGTGCAGATGCTGTAGGAATGAGTACGGTTCCTGAGGTAATTGTTGCCAATCATATTGGTTTGCCTTGTGTAGCTTTATCTATAATTACTGATTTGGGTGTAAAAGGAAAAATTGTAGAAATTAGCCATGAAGAAGTTCAAGAAATAGCTAAAAATTCAGAACCAATCATGACTTTTTTGATTAAAGAATTATTGGCTACTATTTACAATTTAAGATTAGAGATTAAAAACTAGACTAATGATAATAATTGGCATTGCAGGAGGAACAGGGTCAGGAAAAACAACAGTTGTTCAAAAAATTGCACACGTTGTACCCGAAAAAAATGTGGCTATTTTAATGCAAGACTCTTATTATAATTATAATACCGATTTAACTTTTGAAGAACGTCAAAAAATTAATTACGACCATCCCAATTCAATTGATTTTGATTTATTATTAAGCCATTTATCTACATTAAAAAATAACCAACCCATTGAACAACCTATTTATTCTTATACCACCCACTCCAGAACAGAAGATTATACTGTAATTCATCCAAAAGAAATTTTAATTGTTGAAGGAATTTTAATTTTTACTAATGAAGCTCTACGAAAATTATGTGACATAAAAATATTTGTTCATACCGATGCCGATTTACGTTTAATTCGACGAATAAAAAGAGATATTAATGAGCGAGGTAGGGATTTAGAAGAAGTATTGTCCAGATATGAAAAAACTTTAAAACCTATGCACAATCAGTTTATTGAACCTACCATGAAATATGCTGATTTAATAATACCTGTAGGTGGAGAAAATAAAGTTGCCATTGATATTTTGACTTCAATGATTAGTGAAAAAATATCAGTGCGTATAGCTGCAAACGAAAAAAAATAATTGTTTAGATTTTGAGAATTACAACGTACATTTCCTTTTTGATTTTAATAACCACTAATTTATTTTCCCAAGAAAATAAACCTTATTTTCAGCAACAAGTTAATTACGACATTGATGTTCGATTAAATGATGTTTCTCATCAACTTGATGCAACAGAAAAGATTGAATACACCAACAATTCTCCAGACAAACTTGAATTTATTTATTTTCACTTGTGGCCAAATGCTTATAAAAACTACAAATCTGCTTTAAGTAAACAAAAACTGGAGGAGGGTGATACCAAATTGTATTATGCCCACGACTCTAAACTTGGATTTATTGATGGCCTTAATTTTACCTCAAATGGAAATACACTTCAATGGGAATATACCTTAGAAAATGAAGATATTTGTCGAGTATTTTTACCTCAAATACTATTGCCAGGTGAAACTATAGAAATTTCGACTCCTTTTAGTGTAAAGATTCCGCTAGGTGTTTTTTCCCGATTAGGTCACATGGGTCAATCCTACCAAATAACACAATGGTATCCAAAGCCTGCTGTTTATGATAAAAATGGATGGAATCAGATGCCCTATTTAGACCAAGGCGAATTTTATTCGGAATATGGGACATTTGATGTGAAAATTCGATTACCAAAAAATTATGTGGTTGGTGCTACAGGAGACTTAGTAAACGGTGAGAAAGAATTGGCGTGGTTAAATCAATTGGCTGAGGAAACCAGTAAAATAATTGATTTTTCGACAGATATGGCGTTTCCTGCTTCAAACGACACGGTAAAAACCTTACATTTTCATCAAGAAAATGTACACGATTTTGCTTGGTTTGCCGACAAACGTTACCATGTTTTAAAAGGGGAAGTTGCTTTACCTCACTCCAAACGAAAAGTTACTACTTGGGCAATGTTTACCAATAATGAAGCTCATTTATGGAAAAAAAGTATAGCATACATTAATGATGCGACTTACTATTATTCATTATGGAATGGCGATTATCCTTACAATCATGTAACTGCTGTTGATGGAGCATTGAGTGCCGGTGGCGGGATGGAATATCCAAACATTACTGTAATTGGAGAGTCTGGAAATGATTTTGGTTTAGAAACCGTCATCATGCATGAGGTTGGGCACAATTGGTTTTATGGCATTTTAGGAAGTAACGAGCGTGATCACCCATGGATGGATGAGGGCTTAAACTCATTCAATGAAAATCGTTACATTGAAACAAAGTATCCTGATGCAAAACTAATAAGTTCCGACTCTACTTCTACCAGAAATTTTTTAAAATTTTTTGATTTAGCCCATTACCCTCATAAAAGTCAATACGAACTCGCTTATTTAATAAATGCAAGAAGGAACCAAGATCAGCCCATTGAAGAAAAATCGGCAGAATATACTTCTTTGAATTATGGCGGAATTGTTTATTCTAAAACAGCAATTGTTTTCGATTATTTAAAAGCTTATTTGGGTGATGAATTGTTCGATAGATGTATGCAACGATACTATAACGAATGGCAGTTTAAACACCCACAACCCAACGATTTAAGGAAAATTTTTGAAGATGGAACAGGTAAAAACTTGAGTTGGTTTTTTGATGGTGTAATTAAAACAACTCGTAAAATTGATTATAAAATAACAGGAACTAAAAAAGACACTTCAAGTACCGATTCTATTTTATTGAAAATTAATAATAATGGTCAAATTAATGGACCTTTTTCTGTTTCCGGAATAAAAAACGATTCCATTATTTATACACAGTGGTACGAATCTGTCGGTAATAGAGGATTGCTAAAATTTAAGTTGGACGATTATGACTTTTATAAGATTGATGCAACTCTCGAAATACCTGAAATATCAAGAAAAAACAACACCTTAAAAGCCAAAGGTTTATTTAAAACGATAGAACCATTACGCATTCAATTGTTTGGAAGTATTGAAAACCCTGATAAAACCCAATTATTTATTACTCCAATTGGTGGTTGGAACAGCAATGATAATTTTATGTTGGGTGGTGCAATCTATAATGCCTCTCTACCCACCAAAAAGTTTGAATATGTATTGGCTCCAATGTATGCTTTTGGTTCAAAAAATGTAAACGGTTATGCCAACATCTTTTACCACATCACACCCAACGGCATTTTTGAAGACATTGCTATTGGAACAAAATCTTCATCGTTTAGTTATTTGAATTTTGAAAAGCCCAATAGCACTGTAACTCAATCGTTGGAGTACTATAAGTTATCTCCACAAATAAACATTGATTTTAGAAAACGAAGAGAACGGCAATTTAAACAATATTTTTTAAGCTATGAATTTGTAAATATTTTTGAAGAAGTTGCCAGTTACAAGAGAAATAACGAAGGAAATGTTTATTACGATTTGCGTTTTGAAAGGTATTATGTGAATAATTTGAAGGTTGGGTTAAAAAGTAAAAACCCTATCAACCCATACCAAGTAAGTGTAAATGTGCAGCAATCTATTGAATTTGTTAAAATTAATTTAGAAGCCAATTACAAATTTGCCTACCGTAAAAAAGGAACTGGTTTAGACTTACGCTTTTTTGTTGGTCGATTCTTATACAACGACAACGCTAGTTCAAGATTTAACTACAACCTAAATGGAAATTCCGATTATTTGTATGAACATATTTTACTTGGAAGAAATACTACTGAAGGGCATTTGAATCAACAAGCTATGATTACGGATGGTGGATTTAAAAATTACACTACTGTTTCATCTTCAGACAAATGGTTAAATGCCATCAATTTAAAAAGTAATACCCCTATTAAATTTATAGGTTTGTACGCCGATTTCGGTTTAACCGGATATACCACAAGAAATTACAAAGGAGATGAAGTTGATGAAGTTTCTCCAATTGCTTATGGATTTGGAGCTTCGTTAATTCTTATTCCAAACATGTGTGAAATTTACTTTCCCATTAAATTATCAAGCGATTTGAATCAACTCAAATATGTAGAAAAGATTAGGTTTACCTTAAATCTTAATTTAATAAAACCATTTGAAATGGTTCGGAAATTTGAATTTTAAACCTCATCTAAAGCAAATTAATTACTTTAGCAAGGTAAAACCATGAACACCAAAACAAACATATATTTTGCCTCAGATTTTCATCTAGGAGCTCCAAACTATGAGGAGAGTTTAATTCGTGAAAAAAGAATTGTGAAATGGCTGGATGAAATCAGTAAAGATGCTAAAGAAATTTACCTTGTTGGTGATATTTTTGATTTTTGGTTCGAATATAGACACGCTATTCCTAAAGGTTTTGTGAGATTACAAGGAAAAATTGCAGAACTGACTGACAAAGGCATTGATATTTTTGTTTTTAGAGGAAATCACGACATGTGGATTTTTGATTATATTCCAAAAGAACTTGGTGTTAAAATGATAGAAGGGAATGTGGTTAAAACGTTTAACGGAAAAAAAATTTTTATTGGTCATGGAGATGGTTTAGGTCCAGGAGATTACGGTTATAAAATGATAAAGAAAATTTTCGCCAATAAACTCTGCCAATGGGCTTTTGCCAGATTACATCCCAATTTAGGAATGGGTATTGCTAACTATTGGAGTCACAAAAGCAGAAAAGTAAATGCCGGATATGATGAGCAATTTCTGGGAGAAGAAAATGAATGGTTAGCCATTTTTGCAAAAGATTATTTAAAAAAAGAGCACATCGATTATTTTATTTTTGGTCATCGACACTTACCCATTGAAATCAAATTAAACGAAAAATCATCTTATATTAATTTAGGTGAATGGATTAATTATAACTCTTACGCTGTATTTGATGGAGAAAAATTGCTTTTAAAATATTACAAATAAAATTATACTTGGATTCTTCAGTTCTTTTTTAATAAATTTGTTCAATGTCAGACTCAAAATTATATTACTCAATTGGTGAAGTTGCAGAAATGTTTAACGTTAATGCTTCTTTAATCCGTTTTTGGGAAAAAGAGTTCGACATTATTAAACCGAAGAAAAACAACAAAGGCAATCGTTTATTTACTATTCAAGACATTGATAACCTTAAAATTATCTATCACTTGGTAAAAGAAAGAGGTTTTACTTTAGATGGAGCTAAAAACAAGCTCAAGAACAGCAGAAAAGAAACTATCGAAAATGTGGAGTTGATTACATCACTAGAAAAGATAAAAAAATTCTTATTAGAATTAAAAGAGGAGCTCTAAAGCAACCACAGTTCGACAAAATATGTTCAAGCATAGCGGTATAACTCCTCCTCTAATTTTATATCAAAAAAAAGGTTGTTCTTCCGAACAACCTTCTAATTTATACAGTTATGTTAATTATAACTTTTGAAATTCTAACCGTTTCGAAATATCAACATATTTGAGATTGGTAGAACCTGTGAAAATTTGACGTGGACGACCAATTGGCTCTTTATTAACTCTCATCTCTTTCCATTGAGCAATCCATCCCGGTAAACGACCTATTGCAAACATAACAGTAAACATATCGGTTGGGATACCTAAAGCACGATAAATAATACCTGAGTAGAAATCAACGTTTGGATACAAATTTCTTGATTTAAAATATTCATCTTGTAATGCAGTTTGTTCTAATTGTTTAGCAATTTCTAAAATCGGATCTTGAATGCCCATTCTATTTAACACATCATCAGCTGCTTTTTTAATGATTTTAGCTCTTGGATCGAAGTTTTTGTAAACCCTGTGTCCAAAACCCATTAAACGGAATGGATCATCTTTATCTTTAGCTTTTAACACAAATTTGGCCACATCACCTCCATTTACTCTAATTTCTTCCAACATTTCCAATACAGCTTGATTTGCACCACCGTGAAGTGGGCCCCAAAGTGCTGAAACTCCTGCAGAAATAGAAGCAAATAAACCGGCATGTGAAGAACCAACAATTCTTACTGTAGATGTAGAACAGTTTTGTTCGTGGTCAGCATGTAAAATGAATAATTTATCTAAAGCTTGTACAACAACAGGATCAATTTTGTATGGACCTGTTGGTAATTCAAACATTAAACGCATAAAATTTTCCACGTATCCTTTGGTATTATCATAATAATTCAACGGATACCCCATATTTTTTCTGTAGGTCCAAGTAGCAATAACCAAGAATTTACCCATGGTTTTACAAACAGCATCATACATTTCTTTATCGTTGTTCGCGTTAACCGATTTCGGATTAAATGCTGTGAGAGCACTTGTTAATGAAGCAAGAATACCCATTGGATGAGCCGATTTAGGGAAGCCATCAATAATGCCCTTCATTTCCTCGTTTACTAACGTATATTTTCTGATGTCATTTTCGAAATTTTCTAATTCTGCTTTGGTTGGAAGATTTCCAAAAATAAGCAGGAACGAAACCTCTAAAAAGTTAGACTTTTCTGCCAAATCTTCGATATTGTAACCACGATACTTTAAAATACCCAATTCGCCATCTAAAAAGGTTACGGAACTCGAACAAGCTCCAGTATTTTTAAACCCTTGATCCATGGTAATGTACCCTGTTAAATCTCTGAGTTTTGAGATGTCAATTGCTTTCTCATTTTCAGTACCTTCCATAACGGGGAATTCGAAAACCTTCCCATTAAGTTCTAATTTTGCTGTTTCAGACATGATTATGTGTTTTTTATCAGTGAATATTCGATTTGCTCTACGAATTTAACGAAGGAAACTTTGATTTCCAAATAAAACGACTGAAATAGTTTCATGATTTTTAAAAAATAAAAAAAGCCCTGAATTTTAACTTCAGGGCTTCATAAAAGCAACTGTGTTTTGCAGTTGTTTTTTATTTTAAAAATTTAAAATCTTTTCCTAAATAACGGGCTGAAGAACCTAATGCTTCTTCAATTCTGAGCAATTGATTGTATTTAGCCATTCTATCAGAACGAGAAGCTGAACCCGTTTTAATTTGACCTGTATTTAAAGCTACTGCTAAATCGGCAATAAAATTATCTTCGGTTTCGCCGGATCGATGACTCATTACTGAGGTAAAAGAAGCTCTATTAGCCATATCAACAGCATTTATTGTTTCTGTTAATGTTCCTATTTGATTGACTTTTATTAAAATAGAGTTTGCTGATTTTTCGTCAATTCCTCTTTTTAATCTTTTTACATTGGTTACAAATAAATCATCTCCAACAATTTGTACTTTATCGCCAATTGCTTTAGTTAATTCTGCCCAACCTTTCCAATCATCTTCATCCAATCCATCTTCTATTGATAAAATAGGGTATTTTTTAGTCCAGTCTTTCCAATAGCTAACCATTTCAGATGAAGTCCTTTTTATACCAGTTGATTCAAATTCATACAATTTGGTTTTGGCATTATAAAATTCTGAACTAGCTGCATCTAATGCAATGTACATATCAACACCTGGTTTGTATCCGGCTTTTTCAATGGCTTTCAGAACAATCTCGATGGCTTCTTCATTTGAGCCTAAATTAGGTGCGAAACCACCTTCATCGCCAACATTGGTAGAATGTCCTTTAGATTTTAAAACTTCTTTTAGGTGATGAAAAACCTCTGTTCCCATACGTAATCCTTCGCTAAAAGTAGATGCTCCAACAGGCATTACCATAAATTCCTGAATGTCGATTTTATTATCGGCATGAGAGCCACCGTTTAAAATGTTCATCATTGGAATAGGCAATAAATTAGCATTTACACCACCTATATAATTGTATAAAGGAATTCCTGTTTCCTCAGAAGCGGCTTTTGCACAAGCCAATGAAACTCCTAAAATTGCATTTGCTCCTAAATTACCTTTATTTTCAGATCCATCTAAATCAATTAATGTTTTATCAATTACTGCTTGATCTAACACATAAGCTCCCAGCAATTCTTCACTTATTACCGTATTAATGTTTTGAACAGCTTTCAATACCCCCTTACCCATAAATCTGCCTTTGTCGCCATCACGTAGTTCAACAGCTTCATACTTACCTGTTGAAGCTCCTGATGGAACAGCAGCTCTTCCTAAAATACCATTTTGTGTAATAACATCAACCTCTACGGTTGGATTTCCACGCGAATCTAGAATTTGTCGAGCATGGATTTGTGAAATGTAACTCATTTTTTATATTATTTGGTTTAGTATTAAAAATAAAAAGCAACCAATATTGGTTGCTTTTTATTTGATTTATTTCTTATCTCTAACTAGAACTTCATCAATCATTCCATATTCTTTGGCTTCTTTTGCAATCATCCAGCAATCTCTATCGCTATCAGCCCATACTTTGTCGTAGGGTTGATTGGAATGTTTTGCAATAATTTCGTACAATTCAACTTTTAATTTTTGAATTTCGCGAGCGGTAATTTCGATGTCGGAAGCTTGTCCTTGAGCTCCACCAAGCGGCTGGTGAATCATTACTCTTGAGTGAGGTAATGCGGTTCTTTTACCAGCAGCACCGGCACACAACAATACAGCACCCATAGAGGCTGCCATACCAGTACAAATGGTAGCTACATCGGGTGCAATATATTGCATGGTATCATAAATTCCTAAACCTGCATAAACACCTCCACCCGGAGAGTTTACATAAATTTGTATATCTTTTTTGGCATCAACCGATTCTAAAAAAAGCAATTGTGCTTGGATAATGTTTGCTACATAATCGTTTATACCTGTTCCCATAAAAATAATTCTATCCATCATTAAACGAGAAAAAACATCCATTGAAGCAACATTCATTTGGCGTTCTTCGATAATTGTTGGCGAAATATAATCGGCGTGAATAGATTGGTACTGATCATAAACTAAACTACTAATTCCTCGGTGTTTAGTTGCATATTTTCTGAATTCGTCTTTATCAAACATAATTATTTTGGGTTTTGATTTTGCGTTAAAATTGACTCGACAAATTTAGTATTTAAAGCTTTATTTGTAGAAAGAACTTTTGGAAAGTTTTAAACTTTCCAAAAGATAAAAAAAGCCTCGCAAAATTGCGAGGCTAAATCTTATTATTTTTTGTTGTAAGCTATTTTGGCAAAATCTTCATACGAGATTTCTTTTTTATTTAGTTTAAAAGTGGATTTAAACATTTCCATCATTTTTATATCATAAAGCATCATATAAATATTTCTTGCTTCTTCCTGATTATGCAAAACCCTGTTGGCAGTTTCAGTTAAATCTTTATCATCATCTGTTGGCAAACCCATACTTGCCAATTGATTTTTAAGTAATCCTTTGGTATATTCTACTACTTCAGGGTTTGAAACTTTAATATCAAATTGTTTGATGATTTTATTTTCGATTAATTGCCATTTTAATTCTTTTGAATATTGGTCATAATCCTGTTCAATTTGTTCAGGTGTTACAGGTTTTTCGTTGGTAGCAGCAATCCATCTTTTCAAAAATGCATCAGGCAAAGCAAGATTTAATTTTTTGAACAATTCTTCCTGAATATCCGATTTTAATTTCCTATCGCTATCTACAATAAGCCCTTGCGATAGTTGCTCTTCAATTTTACCTCTAAATTCTTGTTCGGAAGTAATTTTATTAGTACCAAAAACTTTATCAAACAATTCTTGATTTACTTCGGCAGGAAGGATTTTGTTGATTTTCTCAACCGTATATCTAAATTTATTGGTAATGCCTTTTAGCTCGTTTACATGTACGCCAAGAGCAGTAGCCACATCACTTTCGTGTTCTGAAACTTTTTTAGGGTCAAATTCAACAACATCACCAGCTTTTAAGCCTGTTAATTTTTTTTGTAACGATGAATCGGTTACCGATTTAATAATAACCACTGAAGAATGAACGATTCCTCCTGCTTTAAATTCTCCATTTTCTAACTCTTCAAATTTACCAAACAACATATCGTCAGCATCAGAAACTTCTGGATTAGTCATTTTACCATATCTTCTCGATAAATCTTCTATATATTTATTGATATCGTTTTTGGATACTTTAATAACGTATTGGTCGAATTTTAATTTATCGCTTAACTCTAATTCAAATTTTGGTGCTAAACCAACATCATATCTGAATTCAAAATCTTTTTGGTTTTCCCAATCAATTTTTTCTTGTTCGTTTAATTTTGGAAGTGGATTTCCTAAAACATCCAGTTTTTCATCGTTGATATATTGTTGCAAGGATGCTGACAACACCTTATTGATTTCATCCACCATTGCATTAACGCCTACCATTTTTTTAACCATTCCCATAGGCACATGCCCTTTTCTAAAACCAGGAACTGTGGCTTTGTTTTGGTAGTCTTTTAGTACTTTATCTACATTTTTTTTATAATCAGCTTCCGACAACTGTATTTTAATTACAGCATTTAACTGGTCTATTTTTTCTTGTGTAATGTTCATTCGTAATACTTTTTATGAAAAATAATTAGTTTAAAACTTAAAAAAGGTACAAGGCAAAAACCTTGTACCTTTTTCTTTTGTACAGGCGGAGAGACTCGAACTCTCACACCTCGCGGCACTAGATCCTAAGTCTAGCGTGTCTACCACTTCCACCACGCCTGCAAAAGGACTGCAAAAATAATATTTTTTAATTAGATGACAAGATGTTTTTATTTATTTGAGTAAATTTATTGCTTATGACCAAAGAACAAATAATTAAAGAAATTTATTGTATAGACCGAATAAGTAAATGGTTATATCTTAGAACAATATTCGGCAACACTATGCCCATAGATGAAATAATTCTAACAAAAGATGAAATTGATTATAGTTTAGATGGTGATTTTATTTTCTCTATTGGTAAAAAAGCTATAATTCTTACAAAAAAAATTGATGGTAAACGAATCCCAATATTAGTAAAACAAATTACACCCATTCCACATGAAGAATTCCAATTCTGGTATCCTGATGATGAAGTGAATAAGCATTGTGGATACAGAGACAATGATGGTCACGAATGGAGGGTGTCAAAGACCAAGGTTCTCACAATGACTTATATTGAAGGAGTTATTCGTAATAACACAAGCATCCAGATGATCTGGACTCCCCTGATATAGATGAAATAAAAAACAAAAAAAGTTAAAAAATTCCTTAATTAACGCCAATATAAAAATTGTTGTCCAACGTTATTATTTAAATCACACTCCAATTATTAGTTTTAGACTTTTTTTGTCCAACTTCATTCCTTACGAAGTGAAACGAAGATAAGATAGCCAGAAACCAATAAATAAAAAACTAGACTCCTGCCTTCCCAGGAAAGACGACAGCGAAAAAAGAAGCCAAGCTTTTTAAGAAAGCTTGGCTTCTAAAATTGCAATTTAATGCTTAAATTAGCTTGAGCAAATTCCAACCGAACAAAATGACCAAAGCACAACAAATAAAACTTAAAGCCCTAATAAAAAAGTACAACTTGATACTTAAAGAATCGATGGAAATTGCCTTGATGGAAGATTTGTTTAACCTGATTATTGTAAATGCCGATGATAAAGATTTTGAATTGAAAGACATGTTGTTGGACAAACAAAACCTAAAAAGTTTTATTATTCAGGAATTTATCAAGCTCAATAACAAACCCATTACTTCTCAACTTAAAAATATGGATGAGATTAAACTAAACTTGATAAAAAATAAACAACAGAAATTAAATTTTTAAACCTCTGCTCTCAAATTAGCTTTTTTCTTAGCAATAGCCGCTTTAATATCTTCCAACTCACCTTTAGGAATTGCACCAATTAATTTTTTGGTATATTCTGTTTGTGGATTGTTGTAAATGTCATCAGCCAAGCCCATTTCTTCAATTTTTCCTTGATTCATCACTATCATTCTATCGCTCATAAATTTAACCACCGATAAATCGTGAGAAATAAAAATATAGGTAAATCCAAATTCTTGTTTCAACTCATTTAACAAGTTTAAAACTTGTGCTTGAACAGAAACATCTAACGCAGAAACAGATTCATCACAAATGATAAAGCGAGGATTTAAAGATAGTGAACGTGCTATACAAATACGTTGACGTTGACCACCAGAAAACTCATGTGGATAACGATAAAAATGGTGTTCCGGCAAGTTTACTCTTCTCAGCAATTCCATTACACGTGCTTTTCGTTCAGCATCATTTGCTAAAACACCGTGAACTTTCATTGGTTCCATAATGGCTTCGCCAATGGTAATTCTTGGATTTAAAGAGGAGTATGGATCTTGAAAAATAATTTGCATTTTTTTTCTATACTCCCGCATATCTTTTGCTCCTAAATGAGTTAAATCGTGCCCTTCAAATATTATTTGTCCTTCAGTGGGTTCTATTAATTTTAATATAGTTCGTCCTAATGTTGTTTTACCACAACCCGACTCCCCAACTAAGCCAAGTGTTTCTCCGGGATAAACATCAAAAGTAATATCATCTACCGCTTTTACATATTCTGTTGATTTACCAAACAATCCTTTGCTGATAGGGAAGTATGTTTTAAGATTTTTAATTTGCAACACAGGTTCTTTTGCATAAAGAATTTCGTGTTGTTTGTCAGTTTCTTCTTTCGAAATAATCAAACTGTTGGTAACTTCCTCAACCGATTTGTTGGTTTCGTGCATGATGCCTTCATTATCAATTGTCATAAAATCGGCAACAGTTGGCAACCATTTCAATCGTTTGTTTAATGGTGGACGGCAAGCTAATAAACCTTTGGTATATGGATGTTGTGGGTTATTAAATATTTCCAATACAGAACCTTGTTCAACCACTTTACCTTTGTACATTACCACTACTTTATCGGCTAATTCTGCAATTACACCTAAATCGTGTGTAATAAACATGATACCCATATCATGCTCTAATTGTAGTTTGTTCATCAACTCCAAAATGGTTTTTTGAACAGTTACGTCAAGTGCGGTAGTAGGTTCGTCAGCAATTAAAATAGAAGGATTGCACGACATTGCCATAGCAATCATTACCCGTTGTTTTTGCCCACCCGAAATTTGATGTGGATAGGTGTCAAAAATGACTTCAGGGCGTGGTAATTGTACTTTTTTAAATAATTCTATGGTTCTTAATTTGGCTTCTTTTTTATTCACTTTTTGATGAACAATAATTGCTTCGGCAACTTGGTCTCCACAAGTATAAACAGGATTTAATGATGTCATTGGTTCCTGAAAAATCATGGCAATTTCGTTACCTCGAAATGTTCTCATGGTTCTTTCAGGAGTTTTAGCTAAATCAATCACACCATGTTGTGAGTAAAAAAGCATTTCGCCGGAAACTATTCTTCCGGGAGGGCTCGGAATTAACCTCATTACCGAAAGTGAAGTAACCGATTTACCTGACCCTGACTCACCGACTATACCAATGGTTTCACCTCTGTTAAGTGTAAAAGACACATCATTTACAGCTTTAACGGTTTCTTCTTCAGTTCTAAACTCAGTAACTAAATTTTTGATTTCTAAAAGCGTTCTGTTTTCCATGAATTGAATTATATACTTAAAAAAGGCTTTAAAGATAAGTTTAAAAAAAAGATTAAACAACTATCGACCTTAATACCTGATAAAAGATTAGATGAATGAACATTTATTCCTTATCAATCAATAATTTAAGTCGCTAATTAGGATAGAAATGTAACCGTATTCCTGACTATCGTTTATCATAGCAATTTCGATAATATTGCCTGTTTTTTTACTTTTTGTCCGCCAAGAGGTGTAGCCATCGGTTGCAATTTTACTTTTTCCATAACGTTCAAAAAAATGTGATGTCAATTCTGTAAATAAATTATTAGCATCATCAATTTTATCGAAATAAGCTGAAAGCTCAATTTCATAAAGACTATTTTGTGAAAAATCGTACGAAATAGTATAACTATTACCCATATCTAATTTGTAGTCGTAATACAAATATTCGGGCATATTATCAACTAAAAAAGTCGTGTTTTCTAATACCTTAACTTCTTCAATGGTGTTTCCAATTTCAACACCTCTAAAAATTCCTTGTTCAGATTTTACAATGGCATCAAAATGTGGGGAAGTTGCTTTTTTACACGAAAAAATAGTTAGTAGGATGATTAAAGTTAAAAAGTTGAATTTTTTTAAGAAGAGTTCTAAAAATTGTGTTTTTTGATTACACACTCCTTGCCCCTCTTGATAGAGGGGAAGTAAGATGTTGATTTTCAGAATTCTTCTTAAAAAATTGATAATCATTTGATTAACTGTAAAATATTTGATCTTCGTGAATTAATTGTTCGTTTCTGAACCTTAAAAATAATTGAGTTAAAGCTACCACATCTTTCTGGCAATATATGGCTATTCTTTCTAAATCATTTTCTTCCCAATACACCTTATTTACCATACTACCATCAATATCGTCTTTTGGGGTAGGAATATTAAAAATTGTAGTTAATAAACTTAACGATGTGAAGTGCTTATAATCGCCAAATTTCCACAATTGTAAGGTATCTAAATGTTGTACTTCCCATGGTTTTTTACCTGCTAAATCTAAAATATCTGGGATATTTAATCCATTTACCAAACCTCTTCGTGCAATGTAAGGATAATCAAATTCTTTTCCATTATGTGCACACAGAACATGCTGTGGAGTATTAAAATGTTTGTTTAACAATTCAAAAAAATCAATCAATAATTCCGCTTCATTGTGATTGTAAAACGATTTTAATCGAAGTTGTTTTAGTCCATTTTCGATTTTGATAAATCCTACAGAAATACACACAATTTTACCAAATTCGGCATAAATTCCAGCTCTTGAGTAGGTTTCAGCAGGAGTCTCATTTTCTTTTCCAATAAAGTTGGATTTGTGTTCCCAATGTTTTTTGAAATCATCATTTTCGAGGTTAATATTTTCTAGCATTTTAGGATTCTTTTACTGACAACCAAATGTAGGAAAAAAAACCTAACAGGTTTTTGAAACCTGTTAGGTTTATTTAATCATAATTCCTTTTTTGAAAAGAATTGGAATAGAAATCAGATTTTCGTCTTTAATGGTTTCTGCCAAAAAAATGTATTTTTTATCTAACAACTCGTTGTCTTTAAAAAAACTTACCCAAAATTCGTTATGTAACCCAAAAACATCTTCCATAATAGGTTCAATTTTGGAAAAACTCATGGCTTCAATATCGCCTAATGCGTGACGTAAGGTGGTTGTCTTCGTTTCTTCTCCGCTTTCTAATTTTAAATATCCTCTCGAGGAAACTAAAACTTGGTGTATTTTTTCTGAACCCATGTTAATTAAATACACATTCCAAACTTCTTGATTAAGCTCATTCGCTTCTTTTACAATGGCTACAGCAACATCTTTAATCGAAGAAGGGTTAATGTCTTTTTTCATTGCTAATTTATTATCTTTTTAAATGAAAATTTGATATTGCTTCCTGTACTGTTTTATCTTCATCATTTACAATTACATAATAACCAAAATTTCCAAATAAATCTTTACTTATCGATGCACGTAATGTTCTAATGATAATATCTTTCGACTGTTTAATGTCAGCTAAATTTCTAGGTAAATCATTTTTTTCGGCGAATTTTATCAAAGTATTAAATAAATCGTTCGAAACGCTAAATTGCGTCTTAAAATCAATGGCATTTTTATATTGATTTTTTAATTTACCTCTATTATTATCCACATACTGTAATGAAAAATCCTGTAAAATTCCCCGATACCTTAATTCATAAAAATAGTTGGTATTCCCAACAGTATCTATCGGAACAAAAATATCGGGCATAATCCCTCCTCCACCATAAACTATTTTGCCTGATGGAGTATAAAATTTTAACGAATCAGGAAAATGAATACTGTCAGCACTCAATAATTCTCCATTTAAGTACCTGTTATACGATTCTAGGTTGTAATTTTCCATTCCTTCATCATAAGGTTTTTGAATGCATCTGCCTGAGGGGGTATAATATCTTGCAACGGTTAATCGTAATGCAGAACCATCCGGCCACATCACTTGCTCCTGCACCAATCCTTTACCAAACGACCTTCGACCTATAATAGTTCCTCTATCATTATCCTGTACCGCTCCTGCCAAAATTTCACTAGCCGATGCCGAATTTTCGTTGATTAAAATAATAATGTTTGTATTTTCTAAAATTCCTTTGGCAGTAGCATAAAATGTTTCTTTATTTCTGGATTTACCCATCGTATAAACCACCATTTGATTTTTCGAAAGTATCTCATCGGCTATGTCTGTGGCAGCATTCATTAAACCACCTCCATTTCCTCTCAAATCAATAATAAGGCTTTCCATACCTTCTTTTTCAAGTTTTTTGGTTGCTGATAAAAACTCGGTATAAGTAGTTTTTGCAAATCGATCAATTTTAATAAACCCAATTTTATCATCAATCATATATGGTGATTCTATACTAAAAATTGGAATTTCATCTCGAGTGATGGTATAATTTAATAATTTTTTAGTCCCTTTTCTTGAAACA
>JACPDX010000018.1 GCA_016183805.1 Bacteroidota bacterium | reverse complement strand
TGAATTGTTAATCGTTAAATTCAACGTTACTATACTATCACAACCTTGAGAACTTCCACCAACTATCGTATAAGTTGGTGTATTGGTGCTTGCGGTATAGTTGATTCCATCTATCCACGTGTAAGAATTACAAGCTGTTTGTACGTCCGTTCCTGTTGTTGAATTGTTAATCGTTAAATTCAACGTTACTATACTATCACAACCTTGAGAACTTCCACCAACTATCGTATAAGTTGGTGTATTGGTGCTTGCGGTATAGTTGATTCCATCTATCCACGTGTAAGAATTACAAGCCGTTTGTACGTCTGTGCCTGTGGTTGAATTGTTAATGGTTAAGTCTGTGGTAACGGTAGAATCACAACCATTACTTCCTGTCAACACATCAGTAAATATTCCTGTGGTGGTATATGTATTTGTGCCAACTGTTATACTAAACCCTTGACATTCGTTAAATGTTTGAGTAAACGAAGTAGATTGATTTACAACAACAGTAGTAGTTCCTGCAGCACTAGAACACCCATTTTCGGTAATTACTAAACTATAAGTTCCTGCATTACTTACTGAAACACCAACAACGGAAGGATTTTCTAGCGTTGAGGTAAAGCCTCCTGGCCCATTCCATAAATAAGCAGTAGAGCCACTAACGTTAGCCATTAAATTTAAAGTAGTTCCTTCACATAGAGCCCCGTTGTTAGATGGGCTAGGTGTTGCCGGAGCCGGATTAACTGTAAGAGTAAAATCAGGTGAAACAGCCGTAAAACCATTTGCATCGGTTACCGTAACCACATAAGTAGTTGTTATTGACGGATTGGCTGTAGGATTGTTAATGGTTGAATTGCTTAATCCGGTTGTCGGACTCCACGAATAGGTAAAAGTAGTGTCTCCCAAAGCATTCGCTAAAAGTTGGGTGGGTGCATCTGCCGAACATCTGGTAGTATCCCCCATAATTGTTACGGTAGGATTATCCAATGAAATTCCGGAAAAATCACCTAATGTACTTGTACCGGTAAATATAACTGCATTGTTGGTTGTATCCACCATGCTAGACTTAATCCAAGGTAATGAACTTGTGTATTTTCCATTCGCTATATTAGCTTCTGTACCTGCAATATCAGCATTGTTATATGTTCCTGTTATGTTAGCAGTGTAAGCAGTAATACCACTAACTGATGTGCTCCAATAACGAGTAAGATAATTGGTATTGCTTCCATTATTAGGATGTTTTACATTAGTTACAGCTGCCGAAGCATAAGCCCCCACAGCATAAGTACCTGCCGTAAAGTTGATGGTAATGGGCGAATATTCAGTAGTTCCAGTGTTGTCGCCTAAAGGAAACAAAAATGAGCCATTAGCAATAAATTTTCTATTTACACTTCCTGTTCCGTTGGTAACTATCATTTTAGTAACACCAAATGTACCTCCGGTTATGGTAGCAGTATTGGCTAAAGTAAGTGTAGAGTTATCAACCATCAACAAACCATTTGTTAAGGCAAGGGTATTATTTACTGTTGAAGAAGAACCAGCAATCATACTCACTCCTGCCAAATTATCAATGGTAAGGTTGTAGAAAGTGGTAGGAGAAACTCCCGTCATGTTTTGAGCAACAGTACCTTTCATTATGGCATTACTGATAGTTTCTTGTACACCTCTAAATGTACCTCCACTATGGGTAAAATTTCCTTTTAGTGTTAATGTACGACTACCAGTTGTGTTAGTGGTAGTTTTATCAAATTCAAATGTGCCTGAACTTTGTATAAAATTGCCGTTTACAGTAAGCCCGATAGCCGAAGTATTGGTGCTTCCTGAAATGGGGTTAAATAAATTTAATTCTCCACCACCAATATTGCAATCACCTCCAACAGTAAGTGTTGCAATACCTGTTTCTCTTTTTATGTTAAAAAATCCTGCATTAACAGTTAAATTATTAGTGATTGAAGCTGTAAAAGTTCCAGTGGTGGCTACACTTCCCATATTAAAAGTTGGTGTACCGGAAGTTAATCGAATATTACTTGCAGAAAATGTTAATGCTCCTGATGCCGGAGATGTAGAAACAGTTCCTTCTAAATTATTAAACAACGAAGTACCACTAAGCGTAATAGAATCAGTAGTAATAGTAACAGCTCCTGAACCATTATAATTTCCTGTAAAATTTCCACCCGTCATTACCACATTTGAGGCAGTAATGTTTAACGAAGTAGAATTTGGAGAAGAAGGTGCTGCATTTATTCCTTTAAATACTGCAGTTCCTGCTACAGATATGTTTGGAGCGATTGTATCACCAATAGTAACTGATCCGGCACCTAATTCTACTCCAGTAAAAGTACTTGATCCTAAAAGATTAATACTACCGGCATTTAACGTAAAATTTCCATTGGTTGGGAACAAGGTATAATTTTGTCCAACCAAAACAGCTGTATTACTAAGGTTAATATTAGTAGCAGATATAGTAAGTGGAGCGGTACAGTTTTGTACACCATATAGTTTTCCTGTATTTGTTAACGTAATGGATGAATTAATATCAACAGAACCACCTGCTGTAGAACCATTACCACTAAGTCCACCGTAGAAAGTACCACCCGAAACTTCAATTCCCTGAACAGTTTCAATAGTTAATGCCCCTGTTGCAGCTACAGCAGGATTAAGATTTTCAATTCCTTTAAAAAGGCCATTTGACATTATAATTTTATTAGCTGAAAAAAGTACGGTGGCATCTGAAGCTACTATAGGAGTATTATTGAAATGAAATATCCCAACAAGGTTACTATTTGTATTGTTTAAAATAATATCACCACTTACCACTAAAGAAATGGCTCCGGTAACCCCTGTTAAACCAGTTGGAGGGGTAGGTGCCGCTATAATTGTAGCACTTCCTACGGTTAAATCTCCTTTAATTTTTGAAAGCAACAAATTGTTTTGAAACCAACGAACAACGGTTGAAGTCGTACTATAAATAACAGTCCCTACATTTGGCTCAATCGTTAAATTTCCATAATTACCTGTCATATTAGCTGCCAATGGAGTATTAACAGCATACCAGCTTTTTATAACTAATGTACTGGTTGGATGAAAGGATTCTGTAGCTTTTACAAACATATCTGCACTATTCACATTAGTAGGAGTTATAGTAGGTTGATGAATGTAAGTACCTGTTGCACCCATAGTAAAAGTAGGTGAACCTGCACTCATGGTTAATTTACCCACATTATCGAGAGTACCATTAACCGTTAAATTTCCTGAAAGAGTAAGTGTTGCTGTAGATGCAATGGTTAATGTAGCTGTAGCATCTACTGTTAAAGATGCTATTGATTTATTGGTTGTAAGAACAGGCTGGTTTGTTGATGCACCAATAACTACATTAGCACAAGTAGGAGGTACTCCCATATCCCAGTTGGCTCCGTCGTTCCAGTCTCCTGCTGCACCAAGTCCAACCCAAGTATCTGTAACAATAGAGCTGATGGTAACATCATCAGAAGGAGAACACCCTCCATAAGTAACAGTCCAACGAAACACATTGTTTCCTGCTCCTAAATTGGTAACCGTAGTATTGTACAATGTAGGTGTGGTAATTGTCCCCGAGCCACTTACCAAAGTCCATATACCGGTAGCAGTAGCATTAACAGTAGTAGCGGGGTTATTTCCAGCTAAAGTTGCTGAATTGGCACATATTCCTTGGTCAGGTCCAGCGTTTGCATAAGTAGCTGATCGTGTGAGAACAACATCGTCAGAAACTGCACAAGCTCCACTACTTACTGTCCAGCGGAAGGTATTTGCTCCACCACCAAGCCCTGTAACTGTTGAATTGTATTGACTAGGCGAAGTAATGGTTCCACTTCCGCTAACAACAGTCCATAAACCGGTATAAGGAGATGGATTACTTCCTGCAAGTGTTGTAGAATTGACACAACCTAAAGAGGGTTGATCAGGTCCGGCATCCGAAACAGGATTAACCGCAACAATGGTAACACTATAATCTTCTGTTTCACCATAACCTGAATTTGCAGCTCCACATGATTGAGCTGCAGATGGTCCCGGAGATGTATCAGTTGATCTTAATCTTAACCTTGTTACACCTGCTGTTGAGGCACAAGATATTATCCATGAGGTAGTTAAATTAACAGTAGTGGATCCTCCACAATTTGGAGATGCACCAATAAACTCACCTGCATCAGTAAAATCTCCATCCTGATTATAATCAATCCATGCGGATACGTAAGCATTCGTGAAAGTTCCTCCTGCCACTTTTAATGTATAAGTTGCTCCCTGCGTTAAGGTTGCTGTTTTTGAACCTGTAGCCGGATAAACTGTCCAATAAGGTGCAGTAGAAGCTCCCGAAGGATTATTAAGTGTTGTAGTCGGAATTTGAACCAATGAAATATAATCACCCGAACCAGTCCCCGTAGTATAAGTAGGTGTACAATAGGTTTGAGCAATTAATGTATTCCCTAATCCACTCAACAATACAGTTGCTATGGCAAAAAATACTACTAATGAATACTGTTTTTTTCTCATTATCAATAAAAATGAAAGAAATAATTTTTTTGCATTGCCTTTGTAAGCAGTTGTGTTTGTTGTTTTCATGGGAAAAGAGATTTTATTAATGAATGGTTTAATTATAAAAAAGGGGTCGAAAACAAAATTTTCGACCCCTATCATGTATCATGTTAATGAATAATTACTTTTTTTAGCACACTCGTATTTCCGGTGTTTATCTGAATAAAGTAAATTCCTTTAGGTTGATTAGTCATGTCAATTTTAGTTTTTTGAGTTTTTACTGTAGAACTAAAGACTTGTTTTCCTAAAATGTTCACCACAGTAAAAGTTGAATTCAATATCGACTTATCAGCTAAAATTGAAAATTGTCCATCAACCGAAGGATTCGGAAAAATGCTAACCTTGTCAGCAAGAGCTACTTCATAAATACCAGTTGTTGGCCCTATAACAATTGTTGAATCACATTCCATACAACCATCAGCATCGGTTACACATACGGTATAAGTTCCCGGACATTGAGCCGTAATTGACGAGGTAGTATCTCCACCAGGTGTCCATTCATAAGTATATGGTGCATTTCCGCCTGACGGATTTACAGATGCACTTCCATCACATGTAGTTGGAGTTGATGCATCAACTGCCATTGTTGTTATAGAAAAAGGTGCTGCCTGAGTAATAGTTACTGTCGCCACTATTTGACAGTTGTTATCATCTGTAATGGTATCTGTATAAGTACCCGGACACAAACCTGTAGCGGTAGCAGTAGTTTGAGGTGGGGTTGTTGACCACTTATGATTATAACCTGTAACTAATATAGGAGTACCTCCATAAGGATAGGCTGTTGCTGTTCCATTACAAGAATCACATGCAAAAACATTTGTTTGTGTTGTAGAATCTTGTAGCATGGTAGGCTCTGTAATAACAACACTTGCCGACGCAACACATCCTGTACTGGTTGTCATAGTAACTGTATGTGTACCTGGACAAAGATTAAGAGGAGTTTGAATTGTATCACCACTAGGCGACCACGAATAACTGTATGGAGGTATGCCTGCCGCTGTGGCTGTAGCACTACCATCACAATTTCCAAAACATGATACATTTGTACTGTTTGTAATTGCTACTGTACATTGTGCAAATGCTCCCACTCCCAAGAGCATTATTGAAATTAAGGTGTAAATTTTTTTCATTTTGTGAAGGTTTTAGTTAATAATTAATTGTTTGTTTTTCTGTTTTTATTTTAAAATATTTAATACTTTTAGGGCAAGAGTATAGCTGCCAAAGTTTTTGTCTTTAGTGTTAAAAAGGTTTATTTTTTATGTTAATTAAAGTTTTACCGACGACAAACTAAATTTGTCAGCAACTCAAATGTGTGTAAATCAATAAAGAAGGTAATTGAAATTTTTCATAATTTTTTAGTTTTAATACATACTTAATTATTCAAATGTTTACTAGTATAGCTATTACTTTTTCTCTTCATCTTTTTAATAATAATGTTAAAGTTAATGGAGTTTTTTGAATTTTTTTATTAAATTTAGCCCACATCTTACGCATTTAAATAATGATAAAGACCTACAATATAATTGAAGCACTTAGTAAAGAAGAGTGTAGAAACATAAAAATATTACTTGAACGGACTAACAATTCCGAAGATAGAAAAGATATTGCTTTGTTTGATTACATCAGAAAAAACGTTCAAAACATTGATGAAGACTATATTGCCAATTCTTTATATGGTGATAACGATAGAAATTCGTTTTATCGTTTAAAAAACAGGCTGCAAAATGAAATAAATAAAAGTTTAATTTTTGCCCATTACAACAGTAGTGAATACTCCCATGTACTTCACTTAATTAATCTGTCCAAAATTTTTAAAGAAAAAGAAAGTTATAACCTTTCGTTCGACTACTTAAAAACAGCTGAAAAGAAAGCTCTTAAAAACGAATTTTATACGCTGTTAGATTTAGCTTATGCCGAAATAATAAGTCTATCAATAGATAGTATGAAGTTTAATCCTGAAAAATATATTATCAAAAGAAAAACCAATTTACTACTTATCAATAAGATAGGCGAAATTGACAATATATTAGCTACGCTTACTTATTTGGTAAAAACTTCTCAAAACTATAATTCAACCGAAAACAAAAAAAATAAAACTTTACTACAAAAAATCAATAAAATATCAGAAGAAGAAACCATTAAAAACAGTTATCGGTTACAATTAAAAATATATCACACTGTTAGCAGAATATTACTTCAGCAACATGATTACATTAAATTAGAAACCTATCTAAGACAGACACTTAATCATTTTATTCAAAATAAACTTTTTGATAAAGCGAATCACGACACTCGTTTACAAATGTTAATTTATCTAGTAAATTCTTTGTTTAAAAATAACAAATACGACGAATCGCTTAAACTTGCGGAAGAGTTCCATACTGCTATGCTTGAATACAATGGCCTATTTTACAAAAAGTATTTGGTTTATTATTATAATTCATTAGTTATAAATTATCAGGTTACCGACAAATTAAAAGCTATTGCTGTTTTGGAAGAGGCAAAAACCAAAGCTGAAATTCAAGAACTGCCTGTATTTGGTCTTTTTATTTATTTGAATTTATCTGTATTATTTTTTAAACTTAAAGATTTTAAGCAATCGAAAAAAAACCTATCAAAACTAAAACTAGAAGGTAATTTTGAAAACCTGGATCCGATGCTTCAGTACAAAATAAGCATTTATGAGTTGATTGTTATTTTTGAATTAAATGACGAAAATTTATTTAAACACCAACTCAATATTTTAAAATCAAAGTTTAAAATTATCATCAGTACCAACCCTGAATCTAGAGATGAAGTTTTTTTAGATCTTCTTATTCAAATGATGAACGACCCCAAAAGCGAATGGAAAAAGTTGGCTATTCATTTTAATAAAAATTTGGATGAGAAAAATGACACTGACATTATTAACTACAACAACTGGTTGGAGAGTAAACTCAACAATACAAAATAAAAAAAGGCTCATTACTGAACCTTTTTTTATTTAATCATATATTTTTATTTATAACTCTTCATCTTCTATTTCAATTGGCTTAACTCTAGCCAATCTTCTTTTTGGTTTTGCTTCTTCAGGTATTTCTTGAAAATTAGGGTCGAATGCCGAATCCACTAAAATTCTACCACAATGTTCACAAACCAACACTTTTTTATGCATTTTAATATCCAATTGTCGTTGTGGCGGAATAGCATTAAAACAACCTCCACAAGAATCTCTTTGTATAGTAACTACAGCCAAACCATTTCTAGCATTTGATCTAATTCTGTGGTAAGCATTTAATAATCTATCTTCGATAACTTTTGCAGCAGCTTCAGATTTTTTCATTAAGCTTTCTTCTTCTGTTTGAGTTTCTGCTGTAATTTCAGCCAATTCGTTTTTCTTATTGGTTAAATCTATTTTTCTTCCATCTAAATATTCAGTAGCTTCATCAATTTTTTCTTGTTTGGTAGCTAATAAATATCCGCCTTCTTTAATTTTCTTTTCTGCCAATTCAATTTCTAATCTTTGGAATTCTATTTCCTTTGTAATTGCATCAAATTCTCTGTTATTTCTAACTTTATTTTGTTGCTCTTCATATTTTTTAATAAGATTATTCGAATCCGTAATAGAATTCTTTTTGTTAGATAATTCTGTTTTTAAATCATCTATTTCCGCAGTTAAATTTTCTAATCTTTTTTGAAGACCAGCAACCTCATCTTCTAAATCTTGAACTTCTAAAGGAAGCTCTCCTCTTATTGTGCGAATTTTATCAATAGTAGAATCAATCACTTGTAATTCATACAAGGCTCTTAATTTTTCTTCTACTGTAACTTCTTTCTTTGCCATATTAAAGGTAATTAATTGGGTTTGTATTTATTTCAGATAAACGAACCGCGAAATTAGTAATTTTTTTTGTAAGTATTTCATAAAATATTTCAGATGTAAATTGTTCACTTTCGTAATGCCCAATATCAGCAACAACTATTTTACCTTCTGCATCAAAAAATTGATGGTATTTAAAATCAGCCGAAATAAAAATATCTGCTCCTGCTTTGATGGCAGCATTTAGTAAAAAACTTCCCGAGCCGCCACAAAGTGCTACCTTTTCTATTTTTTTATTTCTTAAGGGTGTATAGCATATTCCTTCTGCTTTAAATATTTTTTTAAGTTGATTTAAAAATTCCATTTCATTTATGGGTACTTCTAAATCACCAACAACTCCACTTCCAACCTGATGGGTGTTTTGCATTTCATAAATATCATAAGCTACTTCTTCGTATGGATGAACATGCAACATGTTTTCGACAATCTGATTTATTAGGAAAGATTCGACAACAACTTCAATTTTTACCTCACTCTCGACCTGTAACTTGTTTATTTCCCCTACAAAAGGAGTTGCTTCTTTATTAGCTTTAAATGTTCCTGTTCCATTTGAGTTAAAGCTACATTCCGAATAATTTCCTATAGAACCGGCTCCATTTTCAAATAGTACATTTCGCACTTTATCGACATGAGAAACAGGACAAAAAACAACTAATTTATTCAGTAATCCGGTTTTTGGGGCTAAAATTCGAACATTTTTCAATCCTAATTTTTCTGCAATCTTAAAGTTTACACCACCCAATACATTATCTATATTGGTGTGGGCAGCATAGATTGCCACATCATTTTTAATAGCTTTAATTACTGTACGTTTGATATAATTTTTTCCGTTAAATTTTTTTAGACCAGAAAAAACAATGGGATGATGAGCAATAATTAAATTACACTTTTTATCTATAGCCTCCTGAACTACATCTTCTGTACTGTCTAAACAGATTAAAACACCTGTTATTTTGTGATTCTTATCCCCTATAATCAACCCTGCATTATCATAACTTTCTTGATAAGATAATGGAGCCAATTCTTCTATTAATTGTATAATTTCTTTTATTTTCATAAAAAGATTTTTTTACAAATCTAATCAAAAAAGCCCCGCATTTCTGTGGGGCTTTTTTAAGATTTATACATTATTATGCTCTAGCGGCCTCTTCTTTAATTAAATTCAAAGCTGAACCAGCTCTGTACCAATCAATTTGTTGAGCATTGTAAGTATGTTTCAACGAAATTTTTTCAGAAGAACCATCTGCATGAACCAATTCTAACGTAAGCGGTTTGTTCGGTGCAAAATCTTTTAAGTCGATAAAGTTAAATGTATCGTCTTCTTTAATTTTGTCATAATCTGCTTCATTAGCAAATGTCAACCCTAACATACCTTGTTTTTTAAGATTTGTTTCGTGTATACGAGCAAAAGATTTTACAATAACTGCAACAACTCCTAAATGACGAGGTTCCATAGCGGCATGTTCTCTTGAAGAACCTTCTCCGTAATTTTGATCACCAACGACAATACTTGGAACTCCTGCAGCTTTGTATGCTCTTGCTGTTGCAGGCACTTCACCTTTTACTCCGGTTAACTGATTTACCACTTCGTTGGTAGCCCCACCAAATGCGTTAACCGCACCAATTAAACAATTGTTAGAAATATTATCTAAATGACCTCTGTATTGCAACCAAGGACCAGCCATTGAAATATGGTCGGTTGTACATTTACCTTGCGCTTTAATTAACAATTTAGCACCTGTAATGTTTAATCCATTCCAAGCAGGAAAAGCATCCAACAACTGTAGTCTGTCTGATTTTGGATCAACCTTTACAGTTACTTTACTGCCGTCTTCTGCAGGAGCTTGATATCCATTATCATCCACAGCAAATCCTTTTACTGGCAGTTCAAACCCTGTTGGTTCAGCTAATTTTACAGCTTCACCTTTTTCATTAATTAGTGTATCCGTAATTGGATTAAAATCTAATTTTCCTGAAATTGCAACGGCCGCAACCATTTCCGGTGAAGCCACAAACGCATGCGTATTTGGGTTTCCATCAGCACGTTTTGCAAAGTTTCTGTTAAATGAATGGATGATAGAATTTTTTTCTTTTTTCTCAGCACCAGGTCTGTCCCATTGTCCGATACATGGCCCACAAGCATTGGTGAAAATTTTAGCCGATTCAAATTTATTAAAGGTATCAATTAATCCATCTCTTTTAGCAGTGAAATACACCTGTTGAGAACCAGGATTAATACCTAAAATTGCTTTTGGTTTTACACCTTTGCTAACAGCATCTTCAACAATTGAAGCAGCTCTACTTAAATCTTCGTACGATGAATTAGTACAAGAACCTATTAAAGCCCACTCGATATCTGTTGGCCAGCCATTAGCAGCAGCTTTTTCTTTCATTTCAGCAATTGGAGTAGCCAAATCCGGAGTAAATGGTCCGTTTAAATGTGGCGACAATGCTGATAAATCAATCTCTATTACTTGGTCAAAATATTTTTCTGGATTAGCATACACCTCATCATCACCAGTCAAATGCTCAGCGACAGCATCAGCCAAAGCAACAACATCAGCTCTATCGGTAGCTTTTAAATATCTTCTCATCGAATCGTCGTAACCAAAAGTAGATGTAGTAGCACCTATTTCAGCACCCATATTACAAATGGTTCCTTTACCAGTTGCAGATAAAGATTTAGCTCCTTCACCAAAATATTCAACAATAGCTCCAGTTCCACCTTTTACAGTTAGGATACCTGCTACTTTTAAAATTACATCTTTTGGAGCCGTCCAACCGTTTAATTTCCCTGTTAATTTAACACCTATTAATTTAGGCATTTTTAACTCCCAAGCCATACCAGCCATTACATCAACAGCATCAGCACCACCAACTCCAATTGCAACCATACCCAAACCACCGGCATTAACTGTGTGCGAATCGGTTCCAATCATCATCCCTCCAGGGAAAGCATAATTTTCTAATACCACTTGATGGATAATTCCAGCACCTGGTTTCCAAAAACCTATACCATATTTATCACAAACAGAACTTAAAAAGTTAAACACCTCGTTGTTCTCATTTATTCCATCTTGTAAATCTTTCGTAGCACCAATTCTTGCTTGAATCAAGTGGTCAGCATGTGCTGTAGAAGGCACAGCTACTTTAGCTTTTCCTGCTTGCATAAACTGTAACAATGCCATTTGCGCCGTAGCATCTTGCATAGCAACTCTATCGGGAGCAAAATCAACATACGATTTACCTCTTTCGTGAGCAACTGTTGCTTCACCATCCCAAAGATGAGTGTAAAGAATTTTTTCGGAAAGTGTTAAAGGTCTTCCAACTACCTTTCTTGCTGCTGCAACCCTTTGTGGATACTTTGCATAAACAGCCTTAATCATTTCAATGTCAAATGCCATAACAATTTGTTTAGTGGTTAATAAATAAATTTAAAAAACACAGCTTATTATGGATAAATTCTCTTACCAACTTCACATTATCCCGGGTAGGATATCCCAACTTGCTGTTACGAAGCACAAATTTAAGCCTTTTTTAATTTTTTGCAATAATTAAGCGTGAATTCTTTTTTATGCTTACATTTAAACTCAAAATCAGTGTTTTACCGATTTTTATTAAAAACCATAATGAAAAAAATAGCTGCGATTTTTCTTCTTATCTGTTCAACGAGTTCCAATGCTCAAACTTATTTTCCGTTTCCTGATAGTGTGGGAGTTTGGAGGCAAGCTTCTACGTATGACCAAGGATTCTCTATGTATGAGCTAACTAATTACAACATTTTTTTGAATGGTGACACTATCATAGATAGCGCTTTATATAGTAAATTATACATCTATTCCTGTGGCACTTTTATGATTCCCTTTTCATATCCAAACCCACCTACAGGTTGTCCAATTGACACTTCTAATGCTTCTTACTATGGATCGTTGAGAGAAATTAATAAAAGAGTTTATTTCCGTCCTGATAGTCTTTATTACAATAATGATAATTCATGGAGTTCTTTTTGCTTTGCATCAAACTGGAATAGAAATGAAGACCTTTTACTCTATGATTTTAATGTAAATGAAGGAGATACTATTGTTTATCCATTTTTAGATAGTCTTAGTATTTTTATTACATCGATAGACAGCATTCTTATTCAAACAAATTACAGAAAAAAATTTAACTATAATATTTCATCATGGGGTAATAGTTCATCATGCTCTCATTTTGGTGTTGGATATAATTATGTAGAAGGTATTGGTGACATTAGTTCTGGATTATTTAGTTTATACATAAGTTATTTCGAAAATGCAGAATCCTTAAATTGTTTCGAAGATGATGAAGTATCTTTTTCAAATGTATCTGATTGTATGACTGTTGGTATCAGTACGATTAGAAACAGTGAATTATTCGAACTCTACCCCAATCCCGCTTCAAACAAATTGTTTATAGAATTAGAATATCCCACTCGAACAAAAGTAATTGTATATAATATTTCAGGCAAAGAAGTTTATTCATCTTTTATCAACCAATCGAAATCGACAATTGATATTTCTTCCTACAAAAGTGGATTATATATAGTTAAGGTTATTAATGAAAATGGAACTTCAAAATCAAAACTCATCAGCATCTATTAATTCATTTTCATCATTCTTACAACCATATCTTTTTATTATTTTTGTCGCTCAAATTTTAATAAAATGTACAGAACACATACTAACGGAGAATTAAGAATAGAAGATATAGGAAAGGTGGTTACCCTTTGTGGGTGGGTGCAAGCAAAACGTGATTTAGGAGGAATGTATTTTATTGATCTACGAGATAGATATGGCATTACACAATTGGCAATGGGCGATTTTGATTTTTCTATAGGCAGAGAATATGTCATTCAAGTAACTGGAAAAGTTGTAGAGAGGGTTAGTAAAAATAAAAACATTCCTACAGGTGACATTGAAGTTGTAGTTGAAAACCAAGTGATTGACAAAGACAATCATGTATCCTCTTTAACAATTCTAAACAAAAGCAAAACCCCACCTTTTACTATCGAAAACGAAACAGATGGTGGAGAAGAATTGCGAATGCAATACCGTTATTTAGATTTGAGAAGAAACCCTTTGCGCAACAACATTGAATTAAGACACCGACTTTCCATTGAGGTTAGAAAGTATTTAGACAGCATTAATTTTCTAGAAATCGAAACTCCATATTTAATAAAATCTACACCAGAAGGCGCAAGAGATTTTGTTGTTCCAAGCCGAATGAATCCCGGTCAGTTTTACGCTTTACCGCAGTCGCCACAAACCTTTAAACAATTGTTAATGGTGAGCGGTTACGACCGTTATTATCAAATTGTACGTTGTTTTAGAGATGAGGATTTACGTGCCGACCGTCAACCGGAGTTTACTCAAATTGACTGTGAGATGGCTTTTGTAACTCAAGAAGACATTTTGCAAACCTTTGAAGCGTTGATGGTTCATTTGTTTCAAGTAACCAAAGGAATTGATTTCGATTCATTCCCTAGAATGAGCTACGCCGATGCCATGTTAAACTATGGCTGCGACAAACCGGATATTCGTTTTAACATGCAGTTTAACTATATTACCGAACTGGTAAAAGGAAAAGGGTTTGCTATCTTCGATGATGCCGAAAGTATAATTGCCATCAATGCAGAAAATTGTGCTTCATATACTAGAAAACAACTGGATGAATTAACCGACTTTGTTAAAAGACCACAAGTTGGTGCAAAAGGACTGATTTACTTACGTTGCAACGAAGATGGAACCTACAAATCATCAGTAGATAAATTTTATACTGAAGATGAATTAAAAAAATGGGCAACACGATGTAACGCAAAAGCTGGCGATTTAATTCTTGTTTTATCTGGAGAAACTGCAACTACTCAAGCTCAATTGAGTGCTTTACGTCTACATTTAGGAAATCAATTGGCATTAAGAAACCCTGATATTTATGCCCCGCTTTGGGTTTATGATTTTCCTTTGTTAGAATGGAATGAAGAAAGTGGTCGTTTTCATGCCATGCACCACCCTTTTACTTCGCCAAAAACAGAGGATTTAACATTGTTAGATTCTAATCCGGGAAACGTTAGGGCAAATGCTTACGATTTGGTGTTGAACGGAACAGAAATTGGTGGTGGTTCTATTCGTATTCATGACAGAGCAGTTCAATCAAGAATGTTCGATTTATTAGGATTTACCAAAGAAGAAGCTCAAGCACAATTCGGATTTCTACTCAATGCTTTTGAATACGGAGCTCCTCCTCATGGTGGAATTGCTTTAGGTTTTGACAGGTTGTGTGCCTTATTTGGCGGACAAGAAACCATTCGAGATTTTATTGCTTTCCCAAAAAATAACAGCGGACGTGATGTAATGATTGATGCTCCTGCAACAATTGACAAAAAACAATTGGATGAATTAAATATTAAAGTAACTTTATAAAAAAACCTAACAGGTTATTAATACCTGTTAGGTTTAGTTAAATCTTAATTTCAAGTTATTCTTTAATCAACTTCTCTTTATAAAGTTGTCTTCCTTCTTGATCTTTTATTATCAAAAAGTACAAACCACTTTTGTAGTTTTCTAAATTAATTTGATTGGTAAAATCTTGTAAAAGCAATTTTCCATCAATTGAATAAACTTCAACAAATTGTTTTTGTATTCCAATATTTACTATTCCTGTTGTTGGATTAGGATATACCGAAAAAATTGATTTATCCAACTCAGCAACAGTAGTTAACCCACAAAAAGTAACTGTAGCATCGATAGTTCCAAAATTCCAATCAATTTTAGGATAAGATGGAGGTGGCGTTTGGTCACAGAAATCAAATGAGCCGGTCATTGTACCAAAGTTTACCGACGAATCCTGAACAGTAAAAGTACCTGTGCTTGAACCACTAACTGAGTTAAAGTTAAAATAACTATCTCCTATACTAACACTACCATCGTTTATAAAATCAGCTGTATTATTAATGGTATCGGCATTTAAAAAACTAACCCCTAATCCTATTTGACTATAATTAGAAAACCACTGATTATTCCACATACTGTTTGCACCTGTCATAACACCATTATTAGTAAAAGTTCCAAAATTGGTCATGTCATCAAAACTCAAAGAGTTGTTGTTGATAAATATTCCACTTACATAATTGGTAAATTGTAAATACTGAATAGTTCCATTATTAGTAAACATGCCATTATTAGTAGCACTATCCGCTTTTAACATGGCTCCGGCATCATTTAAAAATGTTCCCTGATTCCACATGCTATCTACAACAGTTGTTAATCCTTCTATGGTGCCATAATTATTCATCATGTTGTTGTTATAAAATGTCATAACTTTTATGGTTCCATTGTTATTAATAGTGCCATTATTGTTATATATACTATCCACTCAATTTATAGTACCGGAATTATTCATGGTAATATTATTTAGAAACGACTTTACATTAAACATTCCCGAATTAGTAAACGAGCCGGCATCAAGCAACATAAATCGTATAGTAGTTGTTCCATTATTAGTAAATGAGGCGTTAACTCCATTCAACCAAATATCACGTACAGGTAAATTCTGAATTAAACTTCCTCCCACATTTACAGTTATTGAACCTGTAGAATACGCAAAACTAGTATCTAATGCTACCGCATGATTGATAATAACAATATCGCCGGGAATAGGCACTCCAAAAGGCGACCATGTCATAAAATTCATCCAATTACCATTTGCAGCCGAAGTGTAAGTGGTAGAATTAGCATTAAACGTTAATAAAATTGCTATTAACAATGTAATAAAGTAAGTTTTTTTCATACGTTTTAGTTTAAAGTTTTTGCTAAAGTAATGAAAACTATATTCTTACCTTGTGTTGTATATCATAAATCTATCATCTTTAGAATCATTCTAAATAATAAAGTTTCTTTAAATAAACTAAAAGTAAAAACTAGTAACTTCGCATTTTATATTTGAGATTTGAGAAAAATGAACAAACAAATAGAAATAATGGCTCCGGCAGGTTCATTTGAATCTTTAATGGCGGCTATTCAAGGACGAGCCGACTCTGTTTATTTTGGAATTGAACAGCTTAACATGCGTGCAAAAGCCGCTAACAATTTTACTTTTGAAGATTTAGAAACCATTGCCAACTTATGTAAAGAAAACAATGTTCGCTCCTACCTTACCTTAAACACCATTATTTACGACCACGATTTATCGTTAATGAAACGAATTATTGACAAATCGAAAGCTGCTGGAATAACTGCTGTTATTGCTTCCGATCAAGCCGTAATTAATTATGCTTCCTCCATTGGATTTGAAGTTCATATTTCAACCCAAACCAATGTAACCAACTTAGAAACCATCAAGTTTTTTGCTCATTTTGCTGATGTAATGGTCTTAGCTAGAGAATTAAGTTTAATTCAAGTAAAAAACATAACTGACGGCATCAAAAAAGAAAACGTTCGAGGTCCTTCAGGGAATTTAGTTGAAATAGAAATATTTGCTCACGGGGCATTATGTATGGCTGTTTCGGGTAAATGCTATTTGAGTTTACACACTAACAACTCATCTGCAAACCGTGGAGCTTGTGTACAAAATTGCAGAAGAACTTACGAAGTAAAAGATGAAGAGGGGAACGAGTTGCTGATTGACAATGAATACATTATGTCACCTAAAGATTTATGTACCATTGGATTTATTGATGATATTATAAATGCTGGAGTTAAAGTATTGAAAATTGAAGGTCGTGGAAGAGCCCCTGAGTATGTAAAAACAGTTACCGAATGTTACCGTGAGGCTGCGGATGCTTTTATAGACGGAACTTACACTAAAGAAAAAATAGAGGAGTGGAATAAAAAATTAGCTACTGTTTATAACAGAGGTTTTTGGGATGGTTATTATTTAGGACAAGAACTTGGAGAATGGTCGGAAGGACATGGTTCTCAAGCTACTACCCGAAAAAAATTTTTAGGACAAGGTGTTAAATATTTTCCAAAAATAAATGTAGCCGAATTTAAAATGGAAACACACTCTCTTTCTGTTGGAGATAATGTAATTATTACTGGTCCTACCACAGGAGTAATAGAAATGGTTATTAAAGAACTAAGAGTTGATGATATTTCGGTTGAAAAAGTGGAGAAAGGTATTAACTTTTCTACTCCTATCGACCAAATTATTCGCCCATCCGACAAACTTTACAAAGTTATTGAAGCCGAATGATACGAATAACGCATCAAAGAGCTAAATGTATAGGCTGTAATTACTGTGTAGAAATTGCCTACGACCGTTGGCGTATGTCAAAAAAAGATGGGAAATGTACCTTAATCGAAGGGAAAAATAAAAAGGGGGTTTATATTGCCGTTGTTGGAGATGATGAATATTTAGCAAATGTTAACGCTGCAAAAGCTTGTCCTGTTAAAATTATCAAGGTTGAGAAAGTAAAAATAAGCCTTTAATCCACAATAAACCATTACTCGGCTAAAAGCCTCCATAAAAATACCTTTTCTTATAAAGTTTTAATACTTTTATAGCTTCTTTATTTGAATTGGGTTATATGGTATCATCATCTATTTTAGTTATTGGTTCATCAGGTCAAATCGGCACAGAGTTAGTTGAAGAACTTCGTAAAATTTATGGAAACGCTCACGTTATTGCTTCCGATATTAAAAAACCTCAGGCTGAGCAAACAGGGCCATTCGAAGAATTAGACATTTTAAATAAAGAACAACTTATTTCCATAGTTAACAAACACAATGTAAAAAAAATTTATCTTTTAGCTGCTCTCCTTTCTGCAACAGCAGAAAAAAATCCAGCTTTTGCATGGGAGTTAAACATGAACAGTTTGTTCAATGTCTTGGATTTGGCAAAAGATAAAGTAATTGACAAAATATTCTGGCCTAGCTCTATAGCTGTTTTCGGACCGACAACACCAAGGCAAAACACGCCACAATTTACGATAATGGAACCCACTACAGTTTACGGAATTAGCAAACAAGCCGGAGAGAGGTGGTGTGAATACTATCATAACAAATATGATGTGGATGTAAGGAGCATTCGTTATCCGGGATTAATAGGATATAAATCATTACCGGGTGGTGGAACAACAGACTATGCAGTAGATATTTTTCATCAAGCTATAAAAACTCATTCTTATGAGTGTTTCTTAAGTGAAAATACTGCTCTTCCAATGATGTACATGACCGATGCCATAAAAGCTACCATTCAAATTATGCAAGCTCCGAAAGAAAATATTAAAATTTGGTCAAGTTATAATTTAGCCGGTATCAGTTTTACTCCAAAAGAAATTGCAGAGGAAATTAAAAAGTTTTACCCTGATTTTAAGATTTCTTACCAAGAAGATTTCAGACAAAAAATTGCCGATAGTTGGCCTCAAAGCATTGATGACTCTAGTGCAACAGAAGATTGGAATTGGAACGCAACTTATACTTTAGAAAAGATGACAACAGAAATGTTGAACAATTTGGAACAATTATTCTGGCATTTTAACCTATTTCTGCGCTTCAGTTTCACAGGTAAGATATATCTAATGTCTCATTTCTCCTATCGGGATTAATGGAGGTAAAAATGGGGATGGAGCAAAAGGAAGCAAAAGAAAAGGCTGTTGTTGTCTTTTTAGTTATAGGACTAATTTTAGCTGTTTTTAACCAGATTCAGCTGTTTTCAATGAAGATGGATAAGGATATAACAGAAACACCAACAGGACTAAGTATAGTAAAAGCAGAAGTGGTGCCAGAGGGAACACCAAGGGTATATGGAAAAGAACTGTCAGTTAGCTATGATGATGTTAGCGCGACTAACCAGAGATTGGCAGATGCAACTATTAACAAATTAGGAGATCTGGACAATAAAATAAAATTAACTGAAGAGGAATTAGAAAGGTATGTTTCAATAGTCTCCCAGATAAGCTGTGAATACTGCTGTGGCGCACAGTCTATAATTGTAAGGCAGGAAGATGTTGATAACATGAATGCCAAGATAGATGCAGCAATAAAGGAAGGGCAGATAACAGAAGAAGAGGCATCTCAGTATAGGACAAAAGCAGGAGAACCAGCATGCGGATGCGCTCATTCATTTGCAATGAGGGGATTAGCTAAATATCTCATAACTGAACATGGAAATGAATTCACAGATGATGAGATACTTGAGGAGCTTGGGAAATGGAAAACTCTATTCTTCCCTGGACAAATGCAGCAAAAGGCAGAAGCATTAAAGGAAAATGGGATTGAATTTAATTACATTAACTTAGCCAGCAACAAGTATAGAGGGATAGAGCAAGGAAATTCAGGAGGAGGAATGGTAGGAGGTTGTTAAAATGGATAAACAGGTAATATTATTGGTATTGGTGGTTGCTCTGGTTGTTTTAATTGGGGTACAAGCAGTGCAGAT
>JACPDX010000033.1:11018-14980 GCA_016183805.1 Bacteroidota bacterium | reverse complement strand
TGTTGACATCATAATATTACTAGTACCTGCCGTTTTGTTAAATGTAAAAGGAATGTAATCGGCAGAGTTCCCTCCTATACCAAATGGAAACAAATAATTCCCGGTACTAGCAGCTGTTATCCATTTTACATAATTATATTGATTCTCGGAATGGATGTGACCACCGGCAGGTAATCGAAATATACCCAATGGATTAGGTTGATCGATGACAAGACTAATATTATTAGTTACGCTCCCTCCATCTAAAACAATATAAGCCCCATTTAATACTAAAGAGTTGTTTTGACTGTAACTGTTAAATGTAAGCAACAATAGTACTACAGTTAGTGTTATCCTGAAAGGTGTAGTTGATGTTTTCATAATTGGTAGATTATTTGTTTTTCTTGTATTTTTGGTCATTTTATCATTGATTTTATAAAACAGCTATTTAGTCTTTTCGTTTAAGAGATTACAATATCTTCGTTCTGAGTTACCTTGATTCATAAACTTATTGATATTCATAAATTATTACAACTCCACTTTTTCCAGTTCCAGCATTAGCACCCCATGTACCATTCCAATACCCATTTCCACCACCACCAGAACCATAAGCATTACCCGATTGACCAGAATCTAATTGACCAGTCCCTCCTCGTCCTCCACTTCCAAAATATGAAGCCCCACCATTTCCACCAAAAAGGTAATATGTTGGTCCAGATAGCGTTTGGATAACTCCATTTGCTCCAGATCCACCTTGAACATGTAATCCACCACCAGTTCCACCAACACCGCCAACTCCACCATAAAAACCAGTAGTTGCGGGTGCTCCAACAGCAGTTAAGAGAGCTCCTACATTTATAGTTCGTCCAGCAGAGATTGGTGTACCGCCAAGACCTATAGTGATAATTTGGCTAACACCAATAATAGCAGCAGAAAAAACTTTAGTAGCGTATTCACCAGCCCCACCACCACCTCCTCCAAAATTACCACTTCCTGCATTCCACCCACCTGCACCACCGCCTACCATATGTACAACAACGTATTGCGTTCCAACTGTTGGTGTGTATGTTCCTGACGAGGTAAAAGTTTGCATTGAAACGGTTGTTCCTCCGCCACTACCTGTCGCAAAACGAACCCAAGCAGCACCTCCCCAATAGTAATAACCAGGTGTTACATCATTAATGGTTGCTGTATTATAGACTAGTAAACTAGTAGCTATTCCAGCTCCAATTGGTGCATTAGATGTTGTTTGTGTTAATGATACTCTTGGAATAAGTAATCCTTTATCGTTAGTAGGGGCAGCATCTATATCTAACAAAGCTGAAGCATTAGGTGTAGCTCCAGTTGCATTGATGGCTATATTTTGGGCGGAACACACCCCTGCCCCTCTCAAGAGGGGAAGTGCGCACACAAGGCTTATGCAGAGTAGTTTGGTTAAAAATGTTGCTTTTTTCATGGTTTTTAATTTTAGTTTTTTCATGATTATTTAAGTTTTAATAAAATTTCTTTTAATGCTTTTTTCAATTCCTCTATTTCTGTTTGTTGATTTACAACAGTATTGATAAGGGTGATATTTAATTTAGATAAATCTGCTTCTAAATACTTGTGTCCATTAGGAAGTGTAACTTCTTTCACCATATCTGGTGATACTTTTTGCAATTCTTGAGCAACTACGCCATAATATGTTTTACCACTTTTTATATCTTCGTTAAAACCAAACTCTTCTAAATATTTTTCGTTATATTGATATTTTACAGTATGTATTTGTTTTAATAATTCAATGCCTTCTTTATAATCAGTAACGTTATTTTTAAGTCTTTTATCAGAAAAAACAGCCCAACTACCTCCGCCGGGTTTATTAGCAGAGCCGTTTACACTTAAATTTGCTGTTGGTGCGATGGTGTTAACACCAACCAAACCATCATCCCTGACAGCAAACATCCAAGTATCAGAACTATTTCTAACTCCTAATGCAAAAGTTCCTGAGGTGTTTCCTCCACCTCTAATATCTAAACGAGCATTGGCTGTTCCGGCAGTATTAATACCAATGGATCCGTCAGGTAAAATTATCATACGTTGATTAGCTATATTATCGGTAGCAATGGAAGCTCCTACCGTATTTACGGTATAAAATTCTAAATTAGAACCTCGTGTTGTTGACCCACTCCAATTCTGTGAGGATATTGAACGAATCATTGCAGAAGTAAAACCATCTGTTGTTGCAGCTCCTGTTCCCATCCAGTTCAACTCACCCAAATTATCACCAGATAGTGTGGGTGAAGGGCTTGTTGCACTCCCTCTTCCTCTCTGAAAATAGAATATAGGCTTATTAATACTTGTAAAGGATCTTAAACGAATTACTGTACCACTACTGCTATATAAATCAAGCATAGGATCTCCTGTAGCTATTGGAGAGTTAGTCAATTCCCCAATTCTTACCTTAGTAATACCATATCCTTTTATTCTAATATGCGAAGTATTGGCTGCTTTTATTACTAAATCTTGTGCATCGGTGGTACCAATAAAATTAGTGGCAGGGTTGGTACCAGCATTTCCTATTAAATCCCATGCACTTGTTGAAGCTGTCCCTGTCAAAAATTTAACCCACTTGCTACCATCCCAATAATAATAGCCGGGCGTAACATCATTAATGGTTGCGGTATTATATACCAACAAACTGGTAGCAACACTTGCTCCAATGGGAGCGTTGGAAGTAGTTTGTGTTAAAGCTACTCTGGGAATAAGTAACCCTTTGTTGGTGAAATCTACATCTAACCCTGCAGAAATGTTCGGAGTTGAACCACTGCCATTGATACCAATGTTTTGGGCAGAACACACCCCAGCTCCTCTCAAGAGGGAAAGTGCACATACAAGGCTTATAAAGAAGATTTTAATTAAATTTCTTCTACATTTGGTTGTTTTACTCATTTTATTTATTTTTATAAAGCAGTTTTCGTGAGACTTCGTGTTCATAATTTAAAGGTTAATTTATAATAAATTGTTTTTGAGTTCTTTTAGTGTCTCCTGAACTTATCATTAATAAATAGTTTCCTTTTGATAAAGAGGTGGTATTGATGCGTTTTTTAGTTATTCCACTTTCTATACTCTCTTTGGTTGACATTACCTGTTGCCCAATATCGTTGATAAGGGAAACGGTTACAATTCTAGCTTGGTTACTACTCACTTCATAGTCGATATAACCGCTAGATGAAGGGTTAGGATAGATGGTAATTAAATCAAGATTATTACAATTACAGGGAGTTAAATTGGAGTACTCATATTGTCCATCAAAATCCACTTGTTTTAACCGATAATAAACTACACTATTTTCTGTTTCAACATTAACCTGATAGGAGATAGAAACATTACTGTTTCCATTACCATCAACTCTAGTTATTTCGGAAAAATCAACTCCATTATAACTTTTCTCTACCACAAAATAATCGTTGTTAATTTCGGTTTCGGTAGTCCAAGTAACTAAAATAGTTGCTGTTATACACTCAGCAGAAAAATTGGTAAGGGTAACAGGTAGGGGGTTGGCATTATCTACCAAAATCCAATCTTCAAAAAAATCGGCAGGAGAAATTGCCGCGCCACTCACTTTGTTGGTTGCTGTGTTAACCGTTCCAAAAAGTTTTGTAGCTTCCCAATTGCTTGTTCCGGTATTAAAGCGTTGGGCTTGTAAATTAGCTTCATTAATGGTGTTAGTCCCAACCATTTCGTTGGCTGCGTCATCATAACCAAACTCAATTGTTATTGATGGTTTGGTTGTGTAGGTTCTGGCATCAATATGCCAAAACCTATCTACAACATCTAACGAGCCATCAGCAGGAAGAGGTGTTGAAGAATTCATATTTGTAACTAATGAAGGCCATGGAGTATTCATATCTGTAGCAGTTTCCCAAGTGGAAAGAATAAAACTTCCTGAGCCTGTACCAGTAGTATTTTTGTTAATTTCTAAAGGAATTTTAACGTTGCTGATG
>JACPDX010000033.1:0-10960 GCA_016183805.1 Bacteroidota bacterium | reverse complement strand
AATTCCAGTGGTTGCACCAATGTTCCACTTGATTCTGTCTACCTCGTTTTCCGATCTTATATTACCACTACCAACAGGGCTTGTTGTCAGGGCATTGGCATTTGGGCTGTCTATTACCAAAAAAGCACTATTATCAATAACTACGTATGCGTTGTTGAATAATATGATACGTGATTGAGCAAAACAATCATTAAAGATTACATGATAAATGGTAATTATAATTGTTAAGAGAATTAGATTTTTTGTTTTCATAATTTTTTTTATCGTTCTAACTTGTTTTTAATAGGGAATTGACCTAAGTAATTCAATAATTAGCTAATTTATTCCTTAGGAATAATTCTCACAATAGGGCGAATAAAGCATATTTATAGGGTTATTACCTTAGTAGAATTTGAGTTTTTACCAGAGTAAACACATTTAGATTTTTTGACTGTTGTTTTTCACCTTTTTAAGATTGAAATATCTACGTACAAAATTTTCATCATAAAAAACACCTTAAAAAGAATATTTTTCATCGCAAACTAAACCAATCTCGTTTATTCTTTTGGTAAAGTTTTAAATGCGTTTATCCTGGAGTTTTTACTTCCATACTTTCAATTTAAAATATTATTCACATTATTATTATTATTCGCACTTCGCCAGTCTTATTGCAAATCAATACGACTAAATGATAGGCTATTTTAGTTAAATGTGTTTCAGATGTTATCCCTAAAATTCATTTTTATAAAATATTGGTAAACATATTTCTGAAAATTTATAGATGAAGAAAATTGAATATTTTTTCAATTTAGAAAATTTGTCGTACACACATGTAAATAAATTCATTATTAGCAACTAATTTGAGATTACGGGTCAGGCCCGTAATGACGAACACACCCCTACTATGCCATTGTGGGCGAACCCACAATCTTATCAAGCTATTTGGCTGGGTGTATAAATGCAGACCACCGAAACTTGAGTTAAATTCTAACACCTATGATGCAAACGTCGTCTAATTGTTCAATAGTACCTTTCCAGATTTCAAAATTATGTTGTAAGGTTATTTTTTGTTCGCTCATTGGGAGTAAACTTATGTCAGTAAGTAATGTTTTTAATCGAGTAGAGTAAAATCGTTTCCTGTTTTCACCACCAAGTTGATCGGCATAGCCGTCGGTAAAGAGGTAAAGTTGATTGTTTTTTATGAGTTGATAAGTGTGATTCGTAAAGTGCGATGTTATTTGCCTTTTTGTACCAATGGAAACAGTATCTGCTTTTAACTCTGTTAATTGGCTATTATTTATAATATACAAAGAGTTGTGTGCTCCAGAAAATACTAATTGTTGGGTTGTTTTATCTATTCTAACAAGTGCCATATCCATCCCGAATTTTGCAGTACTTTCTTCATGGTGTTGTTTTAGAATATCAAGTACAGCCATGTTAAGGTTGTCGAGTATTTCAGAAGGGGTAGTAATATTTTGTTGTTTAACAATTTTTTCAAGTAAGTTGTAAGCCATTAACGACATAAAAGCACCTGGCACACCATGTCCAGTGCAATCAATTACTGATAAATAAATATGTTGTTTCGTAGTGTAAAACCAATAAAAATCTCCCGAAACAATGTCTTTTGGTTGGTATAAAATAAAAGCATCAGAGAAGGCAGCTTTAATATCGCTGGTTAAAGGCAATATAGCATCTTGAATGTTTTTTGCATAATCAATACTATCCGTAATTTGTGTATTTTTCTTTTCTATGATATTTTTTTGAAGTTCAATGGCCGTATTTTTTATCTCTAAAAGAAAATTAGTCTGTTTTTTCCTCTTATAACCTATAAAAATTAAAAAAGCCATTGCAAGTGCAAATAGTAGTACGATGCTTATACCATAAATAATCAATTGTTGATTGTTTATGTTTGCATTTTTTAAAGCATTGTCTTTTACTAAAAGTTGGTTTTCAGCTTCTTTTTTATCGGTTTCATATTTGGTTGCCATTTCAGCTATTTGTTTACTACTTTCTTCATTAATAAGGGAGTCTTTAGTGTCGGAATATAATTTATAATAGTTATACGCTTGTTGGTAATTTTTTTGCCTATTGTATAAATCGGATAAGGCATAATATACAACTTTAACACCCCTTTTATCCCCTATTTCTGTGCTTAGTATCAAAGATTTGTTTAAAAAATGATACGATTCTTCAAACTTTCCTTGTTCTCCATAAAAAACGCCTATATTGGTATAAGACGCTGCTATTCCTTCTTTGCTCCCAATTTCTTCCTCAATTTTTAATGATTGTAAATAGTTATTTAATGCCCCTTCAACATTACCTTGATAGTAATAAATATTACCTATATTGTATAAAGCAGCAGCAATCCCTTTTTTATTGCCAATTTCTTTTACAATTTTTAAAGATTGTAAATAACTACTCAAAGCCTGTTTATAATCCCCTTGCTTTTCATAAATTATTCCAATATTGTTATAAGAATCTGCAATACCCTTATTATCTCCCATTTTTTCTCTAATTCTTAACGAAAAAGAATAACTTTCCAAGGCTTTGTTATAATTATTTTGATAGAGATAAATATTTCCAATATTTTGATGAGTAGATGCAACACCCTTTTTATCTCCCATTTTTTCTCTTATGGTTAAAGCTTTTAGATAGTTTCTCAATGATTTATCATAAGTACCTTGATAATAATAGCTATTTCCTATATTATGATAAGAAAGAGCCATTCCTTTTTGATATTCTAACCTAGTTGCTAAGATTAAGGCTTTATTAACATAAAAAAGTGAACTATCGTAGCCTCCTATTCTTTGGAATTCTACTCCTAAATCAATGAGATGAATAACCTTATTCGTATCTTCTTTATCAATTTGAATCAATTGACTTAAACTGTCAATTGTATTATTGATAGTTGAAGATGATGCTTCTGTAACACAAAAAAAGCAAATAACTAGAAGAAATGACTTATTTAGAAGTATTTTCATCTGTTAATTATATTGCTTCAAATAGAAAAGGTATATCTAACAAGTTACAAAATTCTTGCCCTGCTTCTTTCATATCAACATCTTGCTTATCGAATATCCATTTAATGTTAATTGGGGTTATTTCTTTGTTTATTTTATTCAATTGCTGTAAAATATCAAACAGAAATTTTGCACTAGTAGAGTTAAAATAATCGAGTTGAAATTCAAAAACAATAATAGGAAGTGTTTTATTTTTTGACCCTTCATGTTGAAAATACAAGAGGTTATAATAATTAATTACCCAATCTAATACTGGTGTATAAAATAGCTTTGTATTTTCAGGTCGAGATTCTCCACTGATTATAAATTTGTTTTCAGTAGTGTTAAAATTGATAAGAGGAGTAAATTCAGTATTTTTAATGAATAAATTTGTCATATTAGTTTTGTTTAGTTTCTGACATAAAAATTAGTGTCGCCATGTGTTCTTTTTCAACAATATCAAACAATTTGTCCGTTGTACTCAAACTCTTTGGCATGTTTACAGTTTAGTTTGGTGTAAAATTTCTGTTTGGATAAACTTTCGCAAAGTTAATTCGCTTTTATCGATCCTCACAATCAGTTGTTTTTTCACTACTTTTTTGAAATAATAAATTATATTAAATCTCAATACCAACAATAAGTACATCATCTATTTGTTCTTCATCTCCTTTCCATTCTTCAAATTTGTTAATAAAAGCTTCTTTTTGTTTTTCAATAGGCAATTGGGAGGTCATTAATAAATAGTTTCTAAAAGGTGGATAATAAAATTTGGTTTTTTTCTCTCCACCTTTTTGATCTGGAAAGCCGTCAGAAAAAATATAAATTTTATCCGTTTTTTCTAATTTATAATTATGGGATACAAATGATTCGAGTTTATTCTCAGGTAAAATTATATTTACAGATCTTTTAGACGGTTTTAACTCCGTTAATCTATTATTTCGGATGATGTAAGTAGGGTTATGAGCTCCGGCATAAACCAATTCCATCTCTTTTAGATTAATTCGTAAAAGAGCAATATCCATCCCATCCTTAAAATCAGCTAAGTTATATCCCCTTTCTATTACCATGTTAGTAAGTTCAAAAGATGCCTGTTCTAGTGCTTTATCAGGGTTAATATATTTTTGTTCTTTAACAACTTTGTCTAAGATATTACTCATAATTATAGACATAAATGCACCGGGCACACCATGGCCAGTACAATCTGCTGCAGCAATAAACACAAAATCATTTATTTTATGAAACCAAAAAAAATCTCCACTAACCTTGTCTTTTGGTCGTAAATAAATAAATGAATTAGAAAAGGTTTCTTCTAGTTTTTTCCATGCTGGTAATATAGCGGTTTGTACACGTTTAGCATAATCAATACTTTGGCTGATATGTTTTGTTTTAATTTCTATCTCGTTTTTTTGTTTTATTATTTCATTATTCTTTTTTTGTAGAATAATATTATTTTTTCTTTTAATAAAAAACCCTATAAGAATAAGGATTGTGATAAGTAATAAACTGGCTAACATAATAAACAGTCGTTGGTTTTCGATTGACTTTTTTTCAGAAATTAATTTCTCATTTTGAAGTTCAAGAGTAATTTTTTCCTTTGCTGTTTTTTCTTTCTGTAAATCTTCTTCAATTTTTAATCGTTCAATTTGTTCCTCTAATATTTTTTTATTGTAATCATCTTGTTGGGCTTTTATTTTTAGTTCAATTAGTTGATTTTCGGTACTTAATTTCTCTATTTCAACTAAAGATTTTGCTTTCTGATTTTCAATATTCTGAACATATTCTTTTTGTTCCGTTTCTATTTTTTTATCATAAGAAGTAGTGATTCTTTCTTTGGAAGAAATATTTTTTTGGATGATATCTAACTTTGATTCTATTTTTTGTTGTTCTGAAGTTAAACCATACTTAATACTTTTGTTTATGGCTTTTTTTAATTCATCTTCCGCTGCAAGGTAATTGCCATAATTATTATAAATACTACCTATGGTGATATATGTTTTTATTTCGTCTTTTTGTCTCCCTGTTTTCTCAAATAAAGTTTGAGCTTTTTTATACCACTCAATAGATTCTTCTTGTTTCTTCATAAATTCAGCTATATTTCCGGCACTATATGCGGAATATGCAGCATTTTTATCGTCAGCTAGATTTATATAAGTATTATAAGAATTTACAAAATTTATGTATGAATCTGAATAAGCACTTTGTTTTAAATATATATCCCCTAGAAGAGAGGTTGTAAAAGCATAATTTTTTTTATTTTTTCCATTAAATATGGTTGCAGCATTTTTAGCACTTTCTTCAGCTTGTTTATATTTCTGTAATAAAAGAAATGCCCGAGCATTTAATAATTCTGCATTTGAAATTAAATCGGTATTTTTTAATGAATTAGCGGTTTTTAATGCATCTTGAGAGTAAGACAATGCTTCTTTTGTGTCTGTATCTATCAATAGATTGGCTATTTTGAGCTGTGTTTGTGTTTTTTCTAAACCACTTTCCGAAAGAAGTTGTTCTTTTAATTCTAATAGACTTTGACCGTAAGATACCCCATTAATAATATAAAGAATTAGGATTAAAAGAATTTTTTTTTTCATTTTTAATAGGTATGAATTTATTCTATTTATATAGGAACGTTAAAGGGTTTGATTAATTTATAAATGATTTAATCAAAAGAAACTAAATTTATAGTTAATCCAGACATTTTTTTAAATTCTTCGCCACAATCTAACATATCTTCATCAATTGACTTATAAAACCAGTTAACAGCTAGTAAAACTGTAGGATTTTCCCGCTGTAATTTATTTAAAAATAAGAGTATATCTAGGATATACTTAGCAGAAGTGGAGTTAAAATAATCTAATTTAAAATCAACAGTTATGGTTAGTTCTTTAACTACGGATACACCTATTTTATAATATAAGAATTTATTATAGTCCTCCATCCAATTTAATATTGGAGAGAAGAATTCGGGACAATTTTCTGGTCTAGACTCTCCCGAAAATTTCAAAATATTTTTCTCAGCATTAAAATCAATTCCAAAAGTGCATTCCGTTGATTCTATTTTTAAGTTCTTCATTTTTTGTAATTGTTTGTTAAGCGTATAAATTTTTTGTTTTAATAGAATGTTTAAGTTGTTTTATTAATAGCGACATTAATAATAACAATACAATATCCTTCAATTTCTTCAATCGAGATAATAATTTTATTGTTTGATTTTAGTCGAACCAAATTCAATCCTACACCAATAGTTCCTTTGTTATTGATTAAATTATTCATAAGTACGTCCTTGTAATTTTCTTTAACTTCTTCTATACTTGAAGAGTTTAAAAAATTAGATTTTTGAAGTAACTGCTCTGTTTCTTTTGATAAAGAATAATTAAAAGTTATTATTCTATATGATTTGCTATCTTGAAGAATAACAATTTCAATAATTTCTTTTGAATTAATTTGATGATAAAGTATATTTTCAAGTAATTCATTTACTATTGAATAAATTCGATTAGAGATAATAAAATTATCAGAAAATTGATTTTTAATCTTTAATAATATTTCTGTGATAACAGCGTGTGTAATAGTGCCTTTATATTGAAAAAGTATGATGTAATCATCATAAAACTTATCCACATAATCATTTAAGATAGTCTTCATAATTTCATTGTTTTTTGAATAACTGTGTTGTAGTTTCTGTTTTTACAGAGAGTATTTCTTCTTGTAGATTCACTATATATGCTCGTTTATTATTTTTTATAGCAACTATAAACGCATCTGTTATTCCTAATTTAAGTATCTTTAGTCGTAATATTTTTGCGGCTTCTAAATTCTTAGTAAATCCTATTGAAAACCTAACTATTCCATCATTTATTCCTTGTGGGTCTTTAGTTACAATACCTAATGAATTAACTTTAGCATATTTAAAGTTTTCGGGGTATCTATATGCCCCTATTTGAACTAAATAGCCGTCTATATCTGAACCAATATTTTCTAAATTTAATTCATAAGACCTTAGTTTTTCTATCGTTTCTACCCTTATTTCAACGGCCTCATCTTGTCTTGATATAAATTCACTATCAGACAACCTATCTCCTACAAAAAACTCAACCTTATACTCTTTATCCTTTCTTATATGAAACTCCCATCCACCATTTTGATCTGCTTCAGTAATATCAATAAATTCAAATTCGTTATTATCGTTTTTGTCATATAATCTAACTTTAATACTTTCGTTCTCATATTCACTAATGTTAGTTATTTTTCCATCTAACATAATGGGTGTAAGAAAAACTTTGTTCAGTTGTTCTTGAGCTTCTTTAACATTAACATAGGTTTCAGTTTTAGTTTCATACCATGGGCTATCAAAGGTTATTTTTAATGCTGAATCATTCCCTTGAATAGGTAATTTCCATGCTCCATTTTCGTTGGTTAGAGTAGAGATATTGGTATTAATTACGACAGATGCATTATTTACACTTTTACCTGTTAATTTATTCAAGACAATTCCATTAAGTGTGTCAAAAGGAATAGAGTTTTCAAAATAGTATATATAGTCATATCCTCTACTACCCTCTCTATTAGAGGAAAAATACCCTGATTTAGTATCTTTATCGATGATATAGGCAAAATCATCTTTGCTTGAGTTTATTGGAATGCCTATATTTTTAACATTTATTATTTCTTCGCCATTTATTTCTGCTTGAAAGACATCGTATCCTCCAAAGCCATTGCCTCCTTTTGATGAATAATAAAAGGTAGTATTATTTACATAAGGATAAATCTCATTTTCGCTTGTATTTATTGTGTTGCCCAAATTTAATGGTTTGCTCCACAAACCATCAGTCTGTTTTATTACCTTATATAAATCGAACCCTCCATATCCATTTGGCATATCGGAACTAAAATACAACGTAAGACCGTCATCTGTAATAAATGGAAAAGCACAAGAATATTCATTATTATTAAAAGACAACCCCTCTATATTTTTCCATTCAGCATTGATTTTTTCTGCGTGAAAAATTTTCAGCACATTAAATCCATTTGGACTTAGTTCATATTTTTCTATTTTATTTTCTTTATATTTTGCTATTTCGGTAGAGTTTGATGTAAAATAAATTTCTTTCCCATTATTAATTAATTGGGGTGCTGCTTCATAATAAGGTTTATTTATATCTCCTTTTAAGAGGATAGGTAAATCGAATATCTCATTGTTATTTGTCTTAATCAAAGCTAAATCGTAATAAGTAGTTTCTTCAACAAATCTCTTTTCTTGGGGTATGGCTACTATTAAACCTTCTTCATAAAATGAAAACCCCATACATCTTGTTCCAATTTCTATATTTGTTTTACCTATTCTTGCAATAGGATTATTATCTTTATTTTTTTTTGCCCATTGGCAACTGGCTATCCATTTTTCAGAATCTTTGATATTTTTCGACTGTTTTTCATAGAGCTTAAAAATATTTTCTGCAACATCATAATCTTCATAATTCATTAAAAGTTGTCCATAAATTTTTATATTTTCAGCTGTATTTTCTTTTTCAAAACTCATTAGTTTCTTGTACCAAATTAATGCATTTTCGTAATCATTAAGTCCAATATACGATTTGGCCAATTGTTGGGTTAGATAAAAAGATACTAGTTCTTTCTGAGAAGAAATAGCTTGTTGGTATGATTTAATAGCTTCTAGATATTTTAATTCTTTAAAGAAATTGTCTCCCATTGTTATGTTATTATTGTTTTGAGAAAATATAGCTAAGTTTAATATTACTAAGATTCCTAAGAATATAAATTTGAATTTCATATGAGATTGTTTCCTTGTATAATATAAATGTGTATTAAAAACGAGGTGCTGTTATTATCGCTTTTTTGGCAGGGATATTTATAAAATTAAATAAAATCATTATTTCATGTGTCCCTGAAGATACTGTATTTAATTCATTAAAAGCATAATCAAACGAATAGGCTAATTTGATGCGTGAATTTAATTCGAAGGAAATTATACTAGCCAATTCTTTACTGCTTCTATAACTTAATCCTAATCCAAATTTATGCTTAAATTCCACTTGTGAATTAATATCCATTTGAAATGGAGCTCCAGAAACTTGCTTAAATAGAACTGATGATTTTAAGTCAAATGCATTATTAATAGGAAAAGAATAGCCTGAGTGAAGATAAAATTGCATATCATTAAAATCAAATTCAGTACTTGTTTTATCATTGGTTGTAATGGTGTTTTTTATAAGATTAGGTATAGCAAACCCTATATAAAATCTTTCGGAGTTATAATATGAACCAAATTTAAAATTAACAGTAGGTATTGTTGATGAGTTAGATTGAAATAGAGGATCATTCTCTATTTCAGTGCTTATAGTCGCAAATTCTCCTTGTAACAATCTTAATGATGCAGATAAACCAAGTGTTAGATTCGATTTTGCAGACATTGGCATTCTGTAGGCATAATTACCGGAAATATCCATGTCTTGTCTTACACCTATTTTATCGTTAATTACGGTTAATCCTAAATAATTTTTTTTATCTCCCAAAGGACTATTAATACTAAATGCTCCAATTTTAGGTGCTCCATCCAACCCAACCCATTGTGTTTTATAGAGTAACGCACCGTTCATGTTTTCATAAGAACCAATGCTTGCAGTGTTTATGAAAGGTTGATGCATCATATATTGTGTTAAATGTATTTGATTCTGAGTATATACTTTATTATACAAACAAAAGCAAACTAAGAATAGTGTTATAATTTTTTTGCTCTTCATAATGCCCGTTATTTAGTCTTAATTTCGATGAATCCTGTTAATGGTTTTGTTTCTTTATCAATTTCTAATAAGTAGAAGAATGTTCCATCAGTTACGCTATTACCTATGAGAATCGCTTTCCCTTCACTTTGTCCTTTCCAATTGTTTTTATAAGGTTGAGCAGAAAATACTATACTTCCCCAACGATTATATATAATTAATTTATTGTCTGGAAATTGGTCTATTCCTTCTATCACTAAAGCATCGTTAATTCCATCTCCATTCGGAGTAAATCCAGAAGGAACTTTTATTCTTACGTCAGTAGTTATAACAACCATAGCTGTATCGTAACAAACGCCATCAGAAACTATTAGTATTACGGTATAAACACCGGGGTTGTTATAGGTCTGTGTTGACTCAAAAAGGGTATTGGAAGTTCCATTTCCAAAATCCCAGTTATAGGACATTCCTGTTGTACTTCCATTACCAAAAAACACATTCAGCGGAGTTGAGCCTGTTGTTGGTGTTGCATTGATTACTGCATTAACATTTATAACCGTTAAGTTTAAGGTAACTACACTGTCGCAACCCTGAACGCTTCCGCCTGCTATGGTAAAAGTTGGAGTGGTCGTACTTGCTGAATAGTTGTTGCCGTCTATCCATGTAATGGGTTTACAAGAAGTAATGACATCTGTGCCTGTTGTTGAATTGTTAATAGTTAAATTCAGCGTTACTATACTGTCACAACCTTGTGAACTTCCTCCTACAATTGTAAAAGTTGGAGTGTTGGTACTTGCGGTGTAATTGTTACCATCTATCCACGTATAGCTGTTGCATGCGGTTTGTAAGTCTGTGCCTGTTGTTGAATTATTAATCGTTAAATTCAACGTTACTACACTGTCGCAACCTTGTGAACTTCCTCCTACAATGGTAAAAGTTGGAGTGGTCGTGCTTACTGAATAGTTGTTGCCGTCTATCCACGTAATGGGTGTACAGGAGGTAATGACATCTGTGCCTGATGCAAAAGTATTAATAGTTAAGTTCAGAGTAACGATACTATCGCAACCGTTGGCTGATCCTCCAACAATAGTATAAGTTGGTGTGTTGGTACTTGCGGTATAATTGTTACCATCTATCCACGTATAGCTGTTGCATGCGGTTTGTAAGTCTGTGCCTGTTGTTGAATTATTAATCGTTAAATTCAACGTTACTACACTGTCGCAACCTTGTGAACTTCCTCCTACA
>JACPDX010000032.1 GCA_016183805.1 Bacteroidota bacterium | reverse complement strand
AAACCTTACAGAGGAATTAACCTTTTATAGTCCACGGTTTAAACCGTGGACTATAAAAGGTTAATTCCTCTGTAAGGTTTAATTGAAATGGAGAGGTTAAAAATTCGTAGTCGCCAATGCCCAAACTTTGCTTTGGATGAATAGTTGGGAGCACATCCAACTAAAATTAAAAGTCCGATTGCAATTATTGTTCGTGCCATTGTTTAATTGTGGGGATTGTCTTAGCATACCACATAACGTTTCTGGGCTTAGCGTTCGGGTGGGGTTCGGAGCACAAAGCTTTCTGTCAGCACTAAACTTGAATTAATCAAAATCTATTTTACTTTTACCAACCCTTTTACATCTACATTAGAGTCGTCTTCGGTAACTTCAATATCAGCATCCAATTCGCTTTCAAATTCACCAACAGAAGCATCTTTGGTGTTTTTAAACATCATTTTATTGGTTTTATAAAAATCTTTATTCGCTTTGTCTTTTGGGTCTTTAAAATTTTGGAATAATTCAGTAAAATCAGTGTCTTCTACGTATTTACCTTTATCTAATTTCATCGATAACGCTAGATATTTTCTTGCTTTTAAGGTATGGTAAATAGCTTTTTCTAAATCCCCATTGTTGTACAATTCTGTAGCATGTTTATAATGGTCGGATGCTTTAGCTATAAAAGGTTCGCCATCTTCTCTTTTCGATTCCTTTTTTAGCGATATTGCTTCTTTAATAAATGCAACAGTACCGTTGACATAAGTTTTGGTAACCGTTTTTTTTGCTTTTTCTACTTTTTTGTCCTGTCCGAAAACAGCAGAAGTTGCCAATATTAAAATGGATAAGACAACCGAAATAATTACATTTTTTTTCATCTTTTTTTGATTTAAGTGGATAAATTATTTTTTTTAAAATTTAATAGAAAAATCTTTTTTGAGTGGTTAGAATAACCGTAATAAATGTAGTTTTTTTATTTTAATATTTATTGATTTTTGTTAAATATTTATTGGCTCTCCTTTTTTGTAGTTAAAAAATAAATTTATTGGTTTAATTTGACGGCATGAGTGCGGACAAACCTAAAATATTTAATGCTTTCGAGAATTAAAAGAATTGCGGCAGCACCTGTTAAGGATGAAAAAAAGTGCTGGTATCCGGGAAACAGAAAGCTGAATACTTCTTGTAATGAAGGAACAGAAATAATCAGTAACAACATTAAAATTGCCGCAAGTATAATAACCCAAACAGCGGTGTTTTTTTCGGTAATTACTGCTACAAAACTTCGTGTTTTCGACAGGTTGGTAAGAATAAGGAAAATATTGGATACTATGAGCGAAGAAAAAGCAATGGCTCTTACCTCTCCTTCGGTATGCCCTTCATGAATGGAAAAAAAATAGACCCCTATTACCACAGCTAATACCAGAAAACCTTCTGCTGCACTATATAACATTCGTTTTCCGCTAAAAAATTGTCGGTTAGGGTCTCGTGGTGGTCGGTTCATAATTCCTCTTTCTTCTTGTTCCGATTCAAATGCAATGGAGCAAACCGGGTCGATAATCAACTCCATAAAAACAATGTGTAATGGCATTAACAACAAAGGTAGAGAAGTAAAAAATGCCGGTAAAAGTGTTAACCCGATAATTGGAATATGTATGGCAAGAATATACGACATTGCTTTTTGCAGGTTGTCAAAAATTTTTCTTCCCGAACGAATAGCAGAAACAATGGATGCAAAATTATCATCCAACAATACCAGCGATGAGGCTTCTCTGGCAACATCAGTTCCTTTGCTTCCCATGGCTATACCAATATGTGCTGCTTTTAGTGCCGGAGCATCATTTACACCATCACCGGTCATGGCTACAATTTCTTGATTGGCCTTTAGGGCTTGAACCATCCGTAGTTTTTGTTCTGGAATTACCCGTGCAAAAATATTTATGCGGTCAATTCTTTGCCGTAATTCCTCGTTACTCATGTATTTCATTTCATCTCCGGTAAGTATTTCACTTTGTGTGTCCATTCCTATTTGTGTAGCAATACTTTTTGCTGTGGCAGGAAAATCACCTGTTATCATAATTACTTTTATTCCGGCATCATTACATTCTTTTATGGCTTGCGGAACTTCCGGTCGAATAGGGTCTTCCAGCCCAATTAAACCTTTAAATTTAAAATCAAAATCGTGTTGCGATTCAGGAAGCATTTTGTTACAATAAGTACCACTTGCCACTGCAATAACCCTGTAACCTTTTTCTGCCATTTTTTGCACTTCCCATAAATGAGTTGCTTTTTCCTGTTCGTCCATTTTACATAAGGCAAAAATGGCTTCTGGAGCACCTTTGCAATACACCAAAAATTCATCTCCTGAATCAGTCTGTAAAACTCTGGTCATGGCAAATAATGTTTTACTTAACGGATACTCTTTGATGAGTTTTTGAACGGATCTGCTTTCTGCAACAATTGTTTGGTAAATTGAACCAATGGCTTTTTCCATCGGATCAATCGAATTTTTTTGTGATGCATGAATGCATAAAACGGTTGCAGAGCCAAGAGTTTCAATAGCTGATTGTTTTCTTGTCAGTACATTGTTTTTCGATAACCGCCATGCTCCCAAAGCGAGAAAAACGGTAAGTACAACCGGAAATTCCTCAGGTAAAATTGCCATGGCAGCAGCAAGCCCATTCAGTAACGATTGAATAAAATGACCTCTTGTAAAATAAAAAGCCAAAACAACACCAATACATATAAAAACACCTACAATAAAAAAATTTCGTATCAATACTTTCATTTCTTTTTGTAAACGGGTCTCGTCCTGCTCAATATTTTGTAACGAAGCACCAATTTTACCAAACTGTGTATGTATTCCTGTTGCCACCACTCTAGCCATGCCTTTACCTTGTACCACAAGCGTTCCGCTATATACAAGTCCATTTGGTTCTGTTAAATTGGCCTGGAAAGATTTTGTTACCGGAACAGATTCTCCTGTTAATAACGATTCATCCACGGTAAGATGTAAAACTTCTACCAGCTTAGCATCGGCAGGAACACGGTCTCCTTCATTTAAAATGATAATATCGCCAGGTACCACTTCACGCCCGGCAATTCTAATTTCTTTACCGTTGCGAATAACTAAAGCTCTTGGAGAAGAAAGCCGTTTGAGTGCATCTAATGCTTTTTCTGTTTTTTGATATTGATAAAAAGTAATAAAAATGATGATAAAAATAGTGGACAAAAGAATACCGCCTTCTCTGTAATCGCCTAAAATCATGTAAAGTAATCCGCAGCTAATCAATAAAAGAAACATAGGCTCTTTCATTACTTCCAAAGCAATCCGCCAAATGTTTTTTGGTTTTGATGATGGCAATTCGTTGTAACCATGCGATTCCAATTGTTTAATCGCCTCTATGGAACTAAGTCCTTTTACCATTACAATTTTTTTAAATAATCATCAAGTCATAAATGTAGTAAAAAATTTAGTTGGTTACGAATACATTACACATCTATACAGGTGATGTTTATCATTGTTTATTCAAATACTTTCAAAAGAAGAATAGTAAATTATTATTATGAAAACCACAGTGTTTATTCGACTTTTCTATTTTTTATAAACTTTATTTTATACAAACGTAACTTTATTATAGACGAATCGTAAATTGCCGTAGATAAAATGCTAAAAATATTCTATGAGACAACTAAAAATTTCTAAACAAGTAACCAACAGAGAAACTGTTTCACTTGACAAATATCTACAAGACATATCAAAAGTTGGTTTGATAACCGTAGATGAAGAAATTGATTTAGCAATAAAAATAAGAGGCGGAGATAAAGAGGCTTTAGAAAAATTAACTAAAGCCAATTTGCGTTTTGTCGTTTCTGTTGCAAAACAGTATCAAAACCAAGGCTTAACACTCCCTGATTTAATTAATGAAGGCAATATTGGTTTGATAAAAGCTGCTCAACGTTTTGACGA
>JACPDX010000028.1 GCA_016183805.1 Bacteroidota bacterium | reverse complement strand
TTTTGTTTGGCAAGTGATAATATTCTATCTACCTGTTGAGCTTCGGTCATTCCACCAAATTTATCTTTGTAGGGGTCAATGTTTGGTTGAACAACCACTACATCAATAGGGTCTTCTGTTTCAGTATAATTGCTGTAAATGAAATAAGAAATAGCAGATGGGATGATGAGTAAACTTAGAATTGAAACAATCAATTTTTTTTGTTCAATAAACTTTTCTCGAAGTATGACTACTTTTTTTACGAAATTAAAAACAAGGATGTTGATGACTAATACCCACAAACTTCCTCCTAAAGCTCCTGTGTATTCATACCATTGAATGAATGTGGTGTAATTTGCAAAAGTGTTGCCAAAAGTTGACCAAGGGTGTGATAAATCCCAATTGTAGTGTAGCCATTCAAAAGCCAACCATAAAACTATTAACGAAAAATAACCTTTGCCGGAGCCTAATCGTTTTTTAATTTGGTGAAACCACAAAAATATAGTTGCCATAAAAAGTGAGTTTAATACTTCTGCCATTACCATTCCAGCTTCGGAAGCTAACCAAATCCACCATGTGCTGAAGGTGTTAAAGACCAGAAAAGCTAAATAAGCATACCAAAAAACTTGTCGGGAACTTAATTTGTTTTGGGAAATATGATATTCAATATAAAGTAAAGGAACTAGACCGATAAAAAGCAAAGGAGCTAAATTTCCTGTTTCAGGCCATGAAACACCCATAAGCAATCCGCTTAAAATAGCTAAACCTAGAAGTTTTAACTTTTGCATATTATTTTTTTATGACTGCTGGAAACATTTCTCTACGTTTTTTTTCCTTTAAGATTAAGGATAATTCTCGTCCTGTTTGACCGGCAATAGAAGTGTTTTCTTCGGCTCTTCTAATCAAATAAGGAATCACATCTTTAACTGGACCGTAAGGAACATATTTGGTTACATTATAACCGTCTTTGGCTAAGTTCATGCTAATATGGTCGCTCATGCCCAATAATTGAGCAAAATAAACCCGTTGATCGTCTAATGCAATTTGATGTTCTTTCATCAAATCAATAAGGTATTGTGTGCTTTCTTCGTTATGTGTACCACAACAAAAGGCTATTTTATCGATGTTTTCCACACAATATTTTAAAGCAGCATTAAAATCTCTATCGGTACTGTCTTTGTCGGGTTGCATAGGGTCTTGATATCCCATTTCTGAGGCTCTTTCTCGTTCTTTTTCGATGTAAGCCCCACGAACTAATTTCATTCCGATAAAAAAACCTTCTTTATCGGCAATAGCTTTCAAATTTTTAAAATAGTCTAACCTGTCCCAACGATACAACTGAATGGTATTGAATACTACCGCTTTTTCTTTGTTGTATTTTCTCATCATGTCTAATGCCAAATCATCAATTGGGTCTTGAATCCAGGTTTCTTCGGCATCAATAAAAATAGGTATTCCAGATTCAAAAGCATTACCGCACATTTTGTCAATTCTGCCTTTTACCCGGTCAAATTCTTCCACTTCTGTTGGTGATAATTGTTTTTTAGCGTTGATTTTTTCTAACAACGCAAAACGTGCAAAACCTGTTGTTTTAAAAACTGAAAAAGGAATCAATTTTGTAGTTTTTGCTTTTTTAATGGTAGAAATGGTTTCAATAACATTGGCATCAAAATCAACTTCACTTTCTTTTCCTTCGGCAGAATAATCTAAGATTGTTTTTACATTATTTTCACCAAGTTGATGAATCGTTTCATCGCATTCGTTGATCGTTTCTCCACCACAAAATTGTTTGTAAATGGTAGATTTAATAATTGGAGCAACCGGAAAATGAATAAAGTTTAAAAATTTCAACATCGGAGGGGAAATTTTTATCAACCAATTCCAACTGATTATTTTAAACAACCAATAACTTCGTTTTAAGTCGTCTTTGTTTTTGCCTTTAAAAGCAACCTCGGTATCATTAAAATTTACCATAATATAGTGTTGAAATAGCCCGATAGCTATTGGAATTATCGAGACTACGAAAGTAGGAGATTTTTTTTTGTTTCCCTAGCTTTAAAAGTGCTATTTTTACCATTATTTTTCTTCAAAATGGCACACAGTATAAAAACATTTAAAACCATTAATTCCGAAATATATTTGGGAAATGATGTTTTTGTATTGTTGAATGAATACCTGTTTGCCTATGAGAAATCGAAAATTTTTTTATTGGTTGACCAAAATACTTTAAACAGTTGTGCATCGCAATTAATTTCGCACGTTAAGGCTCTCGAAAAAGCTGAAATTGTTGAAATTGAAAGTGGCGAAGAAAACAAAACCATCGACATTTGTTATCAGTTGTGGAAAACCCTTGCCGATTATAATGCAGATAGAAATGCGTTGCTGATTAATTTGGGTGGAGGTGTTATTTCTGATATGGGTGGATTTGTTGCCTCAACCTATAAAAGAGGTATCGATTTTATTAATATCCCAACCACTTTGCTTGCACAAATTGATGCTTCCGTAGGTGGCAAAGTAGGTGTTGATTTGGACGGATTAAAAAATATGGTAGGGCTGTTTAACGAGCCAAAAGCTGTTTTTATTTATCCTGATTTTTTAAAAACTTTGGATAAACGACAAATGCTTTCGGGTTATGCCGAAGCCTTGAAACATGCTTTAATCCTAGATAAAAAATATTGGAACCAGCTTAAAAAAGGAATGTTGTCCGATTCGTCGTTTTGGTTGGAGTTGATTTCAGCTTCTATTAAAATTAAAAATCAAATCGTATTAAACGACCCTACAGAAAAAGGCGAGCGTAAGAAGTTAAATTTTGGTCACACCATTGGTCATGCCATCGAAACACACTATTTAAGCGGTGATGATTTGCCTCTTTTACACGGCGAAGCTATTGTAATCGGGATGATTTGCGAGGCATATATTTCTACTAAAGTAAACGGTTTATCCGAAGAACATTTAAAAGAAATAGCAGCAACTTTTTCTAAATTTTATAAATTACCCATCTTAAAAATGGAAGAATATCATGCCCTGTTGGAGTTAATGAAAAACGATAAAAAGAACAGTAAATCGAACCTGAATTTTACCTTATTAAAGGAAATTGGCTCGGCAACATTTAACCATCCTGTTGAAACAGCATTAATTATTGATGCTTTTGATTTTTACAACACGATTTATTCTTAATTAATTTTGACCGTACAGGTTAAATATACTAATAAAACGTTGAATGGAGTAATTACACTCCCCTCGTCAAAAAGCATTAGCAACAGAGTATTGATGGTTAAAGCCTTGAGTGGTTTGGATATTAAAATTTCTAATCTTTCTGATGCAAAAGACACACAAACTTTATTACAACTACTTTCGGCAAAAGGATTAACCACTTTTGATGTCGGGCATGCCGGAACTGCCATGCGATTTTTAACAGCCTATTTAGCCATCAAAGAAGGCGAATTTGTGCTAACCGGTTCGGAGCGAATGCAACAACGACCCATTAAAATTTTGGTCGATGCGTTAAGTATTTTGGGAGCCGAAGTAGAATATTTGAATAACGAAGGGTTTCCACCACTAAAAATTAAAGGGAAAAAATTATTAGGCGGAGAAATTACTATCGATGGCTCGGTAAGCAGTCAGTACATTTCTGCTTTAATGTTGGTTGCTCCGTACCTAAAAAATGGATTAAAAATAAATTTTGAAGGGCAACTTACTTCTAAGCCATATTTAGAAATGACTTTAGAAATTATGAAGTATTTCGGTGCTGAGTTGACTTGGAAAGAAGACGCAATAGAAGTAAAAGCAGGAGGGTACGTTGCCAAAGATTTTTATGTGGAAGCCGATTGGAGTGCAGCATCGTATTGGTACTCAATGGTTGCTCTTGCAAATAAAGCCGACATTACTTTACTGGGATTGCAAAAAGAAAGTATTCAAGGCGATGACTAAAACTTCCGACTTCCGACTTCCGACTTCGGGCTTTACTTTTGACTTGACCAATTGCCCCGATTTAGCTCAAACCATTGCGGTAACTTGTGCTGCATTAAATGTTCCTGCAAAACTTACGGGTTTATCTACCTTGCGAATAAAAGAAACAGACCGGATTGCAGCATTACAAAACGAATTGAATAAACTCGGTTATAACGCTGAGGTTGAAAATGATGATTTAATTATTTTACCGTCATTGCGAACTGACCGTCATTCCTGCGAAAGCAGGAATCTCTCAATAAAAACCTACAACGATCACCGTGTGGCAATGGCTTTTGCTCCACTGGCATTGCTTTATCCTATTACCATTGAAAATCCTGAAGTAGTAATAAAATCGTATCCTGATTTTTGGGAGGATTTAAAGGTGGTTGGGTTTTCTGTTTTTTAGTTATTGTTTTATAATTTTTTTGCTAATACTTTTTCCGTTATCGTTAAGAGTTATAAAATAAATCCCATTAGGTTGATTAGTTAAGTCAATTGTTTTTGAATGATTAATCATGGTTTCTGATACAATCAACTCTCCAATAATATTATAGATACTCACTTTTGGGTTTCTTTCAGAGATATAATTGATGGTAAATTTTGAGTTGAATGGATTTGGTACAATATTAAAATTGTACGGTTTGTTGTTTTCTTTAATGTCAGAGATAATACCTAGTTTTAGATTAAATTGAGGACAAGCATCTAAATTAATAGCTTGCATTTTACCATTTCTTATTGAACTACTATTATTGAATTCAGCTCCAACGGCAATAACTTCACCGTTGTTGTTAACACTAACATCATGTACAATAAATGGAACGATGGTTTGATCTAGAATGTTTAAATTCTCATCAAACTTAACAATTCTGTTATGTGAGCCAGCATATACATTGTTGCAACTATCCACATCGAGCCCGGAATTTTCTATTACTAAACCTCCCATTAAACCAAAAGGAAAGCTAATTATAGAAGAAACACCTCCGGGTAAAATCACTTTATTTATCAATGTCCCATTATTTAAGCTCCACTGGCAAATGGAATCTCCGATATGTGTGTAGAAATAATTATCATTTACTACTAATGCTTTTAGAGGTGCCCCATTTTGTTGAGTTGGGAATATGTTTTCAGCTTTATAATATAAATTATGTTCGTTATTTATTTGGAATGTTCTTGCAGTAGTTGGATGTGTTACAAAATCTTGATCAATAGAACCGATGGAATCATGGGTTAAATAAATGTATTGATTATTTGAAGAAACACTCATTGAACGTATTTCACGTGGAGCATTAGAAGGATCTGTAATATAAGAAAAAGTAAAATTAGATAATACATTTCCGTTATTGATATCAACATTATATATCGTTGCATATGAACTAAAAGAAAGGGTGGTTGTGCCTGATGTTCCTCCAACGATCAATTGGGTTGTATCGCTGTTAAAAGAAATAGACCAATATTCCGTAAGTCCACCTAATGCACCATTGGTATGCCAAATCATATTTCCTGAACTATCAATTCGCTCAATTTCCGGATTAGTTCCTTGTGATATATAACTGTTTCCTTGTCTATCTGTAGTTAAAACTCCTAGCCAATTCCCCGTATTTGTGTCAAAAGGGGTGCTATAAGTCCATTGTAAAATGCCATTGCTATCATATTTTTTTAATTCCATAGGAGTTTCTCCCCCAGTAGCATAAATGTTTCCATAACCATCTGTCTCAACTTCCCATATAGCACCTGATGAATTAAAATTAGTAGATGTTATCCAAGGGTCAATTGTAATTTCTTCTGCATGGTTATAATTATCAATTTTAAAGGAAAGAATATTGTTTTCAAAAATATACTCAGAATGAAGTTCTTTCTTAGATGTACTGTTAAATGTAAAAGGGGTATGTTCAATTAAATTACCTAAAGAGCCATTAATTTCTATTTGTTTTTTATTATTTAATTGAATAGTTATAAACTCATTTCTTACGTTAGTATGTTTAGAATGGTACTCCATTTTAATTTGCGAGGGGTCGGCACCCGGATGGAGTATTACATTATACTTTATTCCTCCTTCTAATGGTGAAAAGTATTCAATATCAATGTGGTCGTAGATGTTTTTATAAATTAGTTTTTTATACCCAAAAATAGAATTGAGATTAGTTACTTCATTTGTATGCAAATCTTTAACAGCATAAGAGTAATAGTGATTTGTTTTATCCTCAGTAATTATTTCCACATCCTTATTACTATTTACCCATGTAACGTAAATCAATTCGCTTACGTTCGTTCTTTTGGGTGAGTCAATACAAGATTTATCTCTATTAGGATTTTTAATAAATTCATCAAAACGATAGGTAACACCTTTTTTAGAGAAAAAAATATGACTAGAATTTAGTTTTATTCCATATTCAATTTTATCAGAACTCCAGTTTCGTCCGTCAAACTGCCCTTTATTTTTTACAAAAGCGTTGTTTTCTATATTGTTTTGAGCATTAATCCAAATGGGGATAAATAAGAGAAAAGTTAATATTGTTTTCATGGTAGTCATATTTATTATACTTCGAATTTAAATATATAAATCTTATTATCAAATAAATATGATGAATTTTTCTAAGAACTAAATAAGAAAATTATCTAAATGTGATGGCTAAATCGTATCCTAATTTTTGGGAGGATTTAAAGGCGATTGGGTTTAATTGTAAGTCTTCTCTATAAATTTTGAGCCTAAGAGTCTCGCTACACCCATGTAGTTTGGTTTGAAATGAATTTTGTCTCCAATGTTATATTTTTTTTCTCCACTTGCTGTTTTGTTAGTTCCCAAATCAACAACTAACATGTCAGAAGTAATTCCAACAAAAATTAAACTTTCATCCACTGCTTCAATATCTTTTTGGTCAACATCTAAAAGTCCAAAATCAAGAATTGCTTTGTACGACGATTCTCCAATATCACTTTCGTCGTAGCTAGCAGCATGTCCAACATTTGCCTCGCCAATAATACCATCAGGGACAATTTTTTTCTTTTCCAGTTCAATAATGTTTGCGTTGAACTCAAAAGTGTCGGTTGAAAGCTCCTTAAATTTTTTGTTATCCATTGGACTAACACCGAAAAATACGGCTTCTCCGATACGAAAATGATTGATGTCTTTAGGGATGGTTTCATTTTCAATTAAAGGTAGCGTTATTGAAGATCCTCCAGATACAAATTTTAATTCCTTATTAAATTTTTCTGAAATTAATTCTTTGTAAAGAGAAAGCTGTAATAATTTATCATAAGTTGGTTCAACTCCATACATGCAACCTAAATTCGACCCAATACCTATTACCTCTATATTCGACAAATTGAATACTTGCTCATAAAAATGCATGACATCGGCTTTTTTAACACCCTCTCTTAATTCACCAAGTTCAATCATAATAATAATTTGATGAGTTTTCTCCGCTTTAATAGCCGCTTCATTAAGTGCTTTTATAGTTGTATATGAAGTGTTAAGAGAAATGTCGGCATATTTTACCACCTCCTCAGCGTACATTTCAGCCGGAGGTTTAATATATATCGTTTTCATTTCTGAATTAACTGCTCTTAAGTTTTTTAGGCTTGTTAAACGAGAATCGCCGATGGAGTTAATATTTTTAATAACATCGTCAGTAAGTACATTTTTAATGAACTCTTTATCACCGGAAAATACTTTTGTGATCAGGCTCCAATGAATTTGGTGCTTATCAAAATACTTACTTAAGTAGTTGATGTTGTTTTGTATGTTTTTGGTGTGTATTATTAATTCTGCCATTATTTATTTTTTCAATCTCATCTCTAAATAAGGATTTGTAAAACCAAATTTTTCATAAAGATGCTTTGCCGGATTGTTAGCTTCTACGTGTAAGGCGATATCACCTTTTGCATGGGCGATGGCTTTTGCCATGAGGTCTTTCCCTAATCCTTCGCCTCTATGGTTTTTATGCGTAGCGATATAAACTAAAATATTTTCAGGGATGTAGCCTCCCATGCCTGTTTGATTAATAACTACGATTCCTTTAATGTTGACATCGTCTTGGATTATCATAGTAAAACCTCCAAAAGAACTGGTTTCTTTGATAGAATAATCAATGGCTTTTTGGATGTCCAACTTAGAGTCACCATATTGACCCAAGTGTTCAAATAAAAATTTTATTAGTTCTTTTTTTTCAAATTCGGATGGTTTGTTTACTGCATCAAATATTTTTGTTTCAATCATAATATGTTTTTGTTTTTGTCAAAATACACATTTTAATTAAAAATGACCAATTTTTGGCTATTTATTGATGTTTTTAATCATTTTTGAGTCGTTTTTGACTCTTTTTAGCCTATTTTTAAAATATTGAAGATTGCGTTTTTGTGGTAAATTGTTCTAAAAACCGCATGGCTTTGTACGAATTTCCTTTTTAATTTAGGACTCCATACTGCAATAGTATATTTATGTGGGTGTATTGCAATGATACCACCTCCAACACCACTTTTTCCAGGCAATCCAACCTTAAAAGCAAATTCACCGGATTCATCGTAAAAACCACAGGTTTGCATCAACGCATTGATACGTTTGGTTTGACTTTTATTTAAAATTTGATGATTGTTATCTATTTGGCGACCGCTATTGGCTAGATAAAGAAATGTTTTTGAGAGTTCCTTACAATCCATTTCTAATGAACATAAGCTAAAATAAAAATCCAACACTTCGGAAGCATCATTTTTTATATTACCAAATGATTTGATAAAATTGTAAAGGGCTATATTTCTAAATCCGGCGGATTTTTCGGAATCAGCAATATTTTTTGAATAATTCAAGGTAGAATTACCTGCAACTTCTCTCACAAAAGTTAAAAAATCTTGTTTAGGATTTTTTAAGTGGGAGAGTAAAATGTCGCAAATAACCATTGCTCCTGAATTGATAAAAGGGTTTCGTGGTATTCCTTTGTCGGTTTCCAGTTGAACAAGAGAATTGAATGTTGTGCCTGATGGCTCAACACCAAGTCGTTGCCAGATTTCTTCTCCAAGTATGCTATATGCTAATGTAACGGAAAGTATTTTGGCTATACTTTGAATAGAGAATTTCTTATTGTATGTGCCTATACCAAATTCTTTGCTATCGATGGTAGAAATGTGAATCCCAAAATTTTCCGGGCTCACATTACCTAATTCAGGAATATAGGTAGCTATATGCCCTTTATCATCTATGTTTTTAACATCTTGATAAACTTCTTCAATAATTTTAGTGTAGTTCATGATTGATGTTTTAGGGTCTTTACCAATTAATCACCTTCCAATCTTTTCAATCAATTCAACCACTCTACTAGAGTATCCCATTTCGTTATCGTACCAACCCATAATTTTTACCATGTGTCCGGTAATAGAAGTTAGTTCGGCATCAAAAATACAAGAATGAGGATTCCCAACAATATCAATAGATACAATAGGGTCTTCGGTGTATTGTAAAATTCCTTTTAAATCGGTTTCAGAGGCTAGTTTAAATGCTTTATTGATGGCTTCAACGTTGGTGTTTTCTTTTAAAATTACGCTAATATCAATCAACGAACCGTTTGGCACAGGAACACGAACACCGCAACCACCAATTTTACCTTCTAAATCAGGAAAAATTTTGGTAATTGCTTTGGCTGCACCTGTTGTAGTAGGTATAATGGATAGTGCAGCAGCACGGGCTCTTCGTAAATCGTTGTGAGGAGCATCGTGTAAATTTTGGTCGCTCGTATAAGAGTGAACAGTAGTAATGTAAGCACTTTCGATGTGAAACAAATCGTGTAGCACTTTTATAATGGGTGCCGCTGCATTGGTGGTACAAGAGGCATTTGAAATAATATTTTCGTTTTGTTGAAGCACTTCTTCATTTATTCCTAAAACAACAGAGATAATATCTTCGGTTTTTGGTGGAGCAGAAAGAATTACTTTTTTTGCTCCGGCTTTTAAATGTCCTGATGCTGTTTCTTTAGTTAAAAATCTACCCGTTGATTCAATTACTACATCAATATTTAAAGAAGTCCAGGGTAGGTTTTCAGGAATTTTTTCGTTAATAATTTTTACTGATTTTCCATTAATGATAAGTTCATTTTCTGTAGAAGTTACCGTGCCATTAAACAGTCCGTGTACCGAATCGTATTTAAGTAAGTGAGCCAACGTTTTTGTATTGCCCAAATCATTTATTGCAATTAGTTCAATGTTTGGATGATTTTGAATTACTTTGGCTACCATTCGGCCTATTCTGCCAAAACCGTTTATTGCTACTCTTATCATAGTGTTGTGTTTTTATTCCAAAGTTAGAAAATAGTTGGGGTTATACTGCAAACATGGTAAATTTCAGCATTATTTTTTTTGTCCGAGGTCCGAAGTCCGAAGACAGAAGTCGGAAGCACTTCGGGCTTCGGACTTCGGGCTTCCAACTTTTTATTTTAGTGGGGTTATTTCAAAAAAAAAGACTCCCGATAGCTACCGGGAGTCTTTTTTAAATTTTTTATAATTTGAAATTATAATGCAGCCACATGTTTAGTTAAACTAGACTTTAAGTTTGCAGCTTTATTTTTATGAATGATGTTTCTTTTTGCTAATTTATCTAACATTGAAGATACTTTTGGTAACATTTCAGCAGCTACTTTTTTGTCAGTAGAACTTCTTAAATCTCTAACTGCGTTACGAGTAGTTTTATGTTGATACTTGTTGCGTAAAGTTTTCGCAATTGTTTGTCTTATTCTTTTGATTGCCGACTTGTGATTAGCCATAATATTTAAATCTTAAATTATACTTAATTTTTTAAGGACTGCAAATGTATGATTTTTTTATAATAACCAAACATTTTCAATCTATTTTTTGAAATAAAAAACCATCAGTTAATTTGCTGATGGTTTTTTAATTTTCGCAGCCCATAAAGAACCAATACCACTATATGTTTGAGTTTTGTACTGTAATTGTTTCAGCAAACGAAAAAATAGTTGTAATAGAAAGACAAAAAGTAATTAAGGATTTTTTCATAAGATTTATCTATCTGTTGTAGACGCTGTTGTAGACGTTGAAGTTAATGAAATTAATATCTGTTGGACATTTTCTTAACAATAAAGTTAGTATTTGGTTGCTTTTATTAGTTATTCAATCATTCTCTTTTTCAATAATTCATGGAGTTCATTTTTATGAGATCTAGAAACTGGAACAGTATCTCCATTTTTTAATGAGATATTGAAATATTTTATTTCAGCATTTTTAATATAATTGATATTAATTAAATGCGATTGATGAACTCTAAAAAAATGGGATGAATTGATTATTTCATTTTCAACATATTTTAATGTTTTTGAAATGGTGCAGTTAGCCGACCGATCTTTAATGATTAATTTTGTATAATTACTTTCAGCTTCACACCTTATAATGTCATTCACATCCACCCATCTATAACCTGTAGATATTGGAATTCTTATTTTCTTTGTTTTATTTTGATAGGTTAAGTCTTTTATTACACGTTCAACGATTTCTTTAAAATCATCGGGGTCAAGTGGTTTTAATAGGTACCCAAAAGATTTATGTTTAAAAGCATCTAAAGCATATTCATCAAAAGCCGTAGTAAAAACTATTTTATATTTATCTGTATCAATCTTATTGAGAATATCAATCGCCTTACCATCTTTCAACTGTACATCCAAAAAAAGTATATCAGTTTGATGATGTGCTAAAAAATCAATAGATTCCTGAATAGTATCAATTTCAGCAATAACTTTTATTGTACTAAAATATTTTGTTAGATAACTTTTTAGAGTTATTCTGGCAGGTATTTCATCTTCAATAATTACGGCAGAATATTTCATGGATAAATTTTTAACACTATAGCTGTTTTTTCTTTTGTAACATCTAAATAAACCTCATTTTTCGGATTAATTACCTCTAATCTTTCTTTCGAAATTCTCATCCCATCACCTGAATTAAAGTTTAAGGCTTTGTCGAAGCCTACTCCATTATCTTCAATACAAATAAATAATGTATTGTTTTTTTCTTTAAAGGAGATATTTATTATTCCTATTTTTTCTTTAGAAGGCATAATGCCATGTTTAATAGCATTTTCTATGAAAGGTTGAATAATTAGCGGGGGTACTGAATAATTGTTGTTAACTAGTTCATTATTCAAATTGATGGTCAGATCTTTCGGATATCTAATCATTTCAAGTGATATATAATTTTTGGTAATTTCAATTTCCTCATTTATACCTATGTTATTTTTCTTTGATAACACTAAAGATTGGCGCATAAATTTCGAGAATTGGGCTAAGTATTTATTAGCTTTCTCTAATTCCCCTTCCGATATAATACCTTGAATTGAATTAAGAACATTAAAAACTAAATGAGGGTTAAGCTGAGCAACCAAAGCTTTTGATTTTAGGTGAACAATAGTTTCCTTTAAAGCAAGTTTCGCTCTAATTCTTCTAATTTGTCGGAAATAAAGTAGTGTGATAATACAAATGATGAAAATTAGGGTAATTGCAATAAACCAAGAAGTAAGCCAGAAGGGTGGAGTTATTGTAAATGATATTAATTGCTCATCAGAATAATCAATATCATTAGCTGTTGCACTAACTTTAAATTGATATGTGCCTGGACTTAGTGAATGATAGTTTATTGTTGATTCTGATGTGTATTTGATAGTTTTATCCACTCCAATTAATTGATACCTAAATTTAAGAAATTTAGAATTATAAGCTATTGTATTCAAGTTAAACTTGACATCATTTTCATGGTAACGTAAAGAGATGGGAGCGGAAGGTAAGATAAGATTATTATTAGCTATAAAACTAATAGCACTAAAAAAGGGAGTTATGTTTTTTCTTTTAAGATTTTGATCCTGATAAATTTCTTTTTTGGTTGCATAGTACAAATTATTTTGAAAAACATATATCTTGTTTATTTCTCTTAGGTTAATAAAATTGTCTATTTTCCAAGTATTGTTTTTAGTGTCAAATTGATACTTGTATATTCCAGAATTAGATGCAATAATCATTCTATCATTATTAATTACGGCATCATTTATCACATTAATAGGAGATTGAGAGTTCAATTTTACCTTTGTTAAAGAATCTCCTTTAACAAATAAATCTCCATTTCTACAGGCTATATATAATTTATCATTATAGACCATTAAAGATGCTACAGGAGAAGGCATGTTGATACTTTGAGTTATTAAATAGTTTTCATAGTCAAAAAATGAAACAGTTCTATACGTACCAATTACTAAATAATTTTTCAGCTTAGTAACTTTGTTTATCCTTGCTTTAATATTGTCCTTTTTTAAATGAAACAACATTTGTTCTTTTTGTCTGTGATAAATTAGGATGTCCGAAATACCATAGAAAGCAACTATCGAATCATTAATCTTAATTACTCCAGATGCAACTTCAGATTTTTCCCTCTCTAGTATTTGTGATTTTCTTATAGTATGGTTTCTAATTTCGTATGTTTCACCACGAGAAAAAAACAAATAATTATTTAATAAATTTGATATTTCGGTGATTGGGTATTTTAAGTTATTGCTTGAAATGGTTTTCTTGCTATTTAATTCAAAGAGTTCTCCATTTTCGAACCCAACAATTTTTGTGACGTTATCTGAATAAAATGTACTAATGTTTTGATAGTTTTTTGATTCATAAATTTTCATAACATTAAAGTCATAAATATGTATTACTCCTTGTTCTCGAGTAGAAAACCAGAAACCATTTTCATGATCTTTTAAAACAGAAGTTACAGAATGCCCATCCAAAAAATGGTCATTTAACTCATAATTGTTTTTATTTTTTTTGTATGAATATACCCCGTCGTCTGCCGTCCCAATCCATAATATAGAGTCAGTCATGGAAACACTAATTGGACGAGTATGAAATTTTAATTTCTGACTAACCACATGATTTTTGATTATAAAAACACTACCTAAATAAATAATTGCATATGTCTTTTCATCAATAACAGCTGAATAATTAGCTTCTGAAAAATTATTTTCATTTTTTGGGGAATAAATTAGTTGCTTCTTATCATTTATTATTTCCTTTATTGTATTACAATCTATAGAATCAGCTGTTGAGTAGGATAAGACGTAGTTTGGGAATTTTTTTATATTTAAATTAGTGTATTTATAGTTTTTTAATAGTCCGAAATCCTTGTTAATTATCTCTCCTTTCGTATTAATTTCAATATACCCAGTTCTAGAGCCTATATGGATATTAGATAAAGAGTCTTTGTAAAATGAATAACATTGATTGGCATCTGGAATGTGCTTGTTAATAATGTAATTATATTTATATGGAATAATACTATCGTTTTCTATGTAAAAAAAATCGCCCAAATGACATTCCCCATATATTTTCCCATCGGGTTGTTCATAAAGATTAAAAATAGTATTGTTAGGTAGTCCGTTATTTGAATTAAATACCTTAATGTTTCTACCGTCAAATTTTACCAAGCCATTGTCAGTTGTAAACCATAGATACTTGTTTTTATCTTGTATTATTTGATAAATTTCATTGCTTGGTAATCCGTCTTTTGAGGTGATAAATTCTTTTGAATAGGCATCAATACTTTGACCATATCCACTAAAGTTAAAGATAAATAATAGCGTAAAAAAAAATAAATATTTATACCTCATTTTATGTAAAAATAGGAAATCGATTTATTAATTTATTGTCAAATTTATTCAAACACTAACTTTATTAACCAAATACTAATTAATTGTGTCAGATACTAAATACTTGGTAGATACCTCTTACAAATTTGATATTTTTATTTCAACTAAGTGCTTAACAGTACTTAATTAAAAGAATTACAATTATAAAATAAAACAATAATTTATGAGATATAAAAAACTAAAGGCAAGTAGTGTTGTGATTCTCCTATTAGGAATAGGAAGCCTACATGCTCAAGATGCAACATCGGAATCAGGAGGTAATGCGACAGGAGTAGGAGGAACTTACAGTTATATGGTAGGTCAATTAGTGTATACCACCAATACTGGAATTAATGGAAGTGTAGCACAAGGAGTGCTACAACCGTACGAAATTTCGACTGTTTTAGGTGTTGATATGGATGAAATTAACTTAGAATTGATTGTTTATCCAAACCCAACAACCAATTATTTAACCTTAAAGATAGATGACTCGAAATATTCAACTATCAACTTTCAACTTATTGATATGCAAGGGAAATTATTAAGAAAGGGAAAAATGATTACCAACAGTACTACAATTAAAATAGAAGATCTACCTCAATCAACCTACTTTTTAAATGTAACAGATAATAATAAAATAGTTAAGACATTTAAAATCATTAAAAATTAATAAGATAGTAAAAAATACTTAATCGAATTATCTCGATCGTAGTGCTAATAATAATAAACAAAAAAATTATGAAAAAAATAATTA
>JACPDX010000020.1 GCA_016183805.1 Bacteroidota bacterium | reverse complement strand
ACCAATTTATTGTTCGACCCATGGGATGGCTTTTACAAGGGCACGAGAGTCCAAGAAGAAGTATATGTTTGGAAACTGTTCTTTAAAGACATCAACAATAAAAAACATGAACTTATTGGCCATGTTACTGTTATTCAGTAAGAAAAAATAGTCGTGTTTATTAGTACTAAATAACCGTTGATAAATCAACGGTTATTTTTTTGATTTTAATCTCTTTAAATTTCGTTCAATATAAGATAGTGGAGTAAGAATAGCTTCTTGAATTCGTTTAGCATAATGGATACTATCTAATATTTCTTTTTGTTTTTGTTCTACTAATTCTTTTTGTTTTTCAATAATATGTTTTTGTTTTTTTGTGGTTCGGAGTGTTCTAAAAATAAGTATTGAAATTATTGTTACTGCAATTATAATTGATAATAAAAACCTTTAATTGTTGTTTAACTGTATTATTTAATACTTCTTTATTAAAAATCGAATCTGAGAAGGTTTTGTGATGTTTAAAATTTTCTAATGCTTGTTGAGTTAAATTTAATTTTTCATTTAAAGATAATGATTCAAGTTCGGAAAAACTAGTTAATATCGTTGATTTTAATAAATAGTTATCTGACATACTTTCGATGTAATTATTTATCTTGGAGTAGTATAAAGATGAATCTAAGTATTCTAAAGCTTTAGTATAATCAGACTTATTATGCTGAAATTTATATATTAGACTTGAAATATTGTAGTATGTATTCGCCAATTGTATTTGGTTTCCTGATTGCCTAAACAATTCCAAGGCATTAAAATGTTGTGCAAGTGCAATATTGGATCTGCCTGTTCTAAAATACAATACTCCCATTCCATTATATGATTCTGCTAATCTGTTTTTATCATTTATTTCTTCACAAATTCTAATGCTTTTTAGTAGATATACTTCAGCTGAATCATACTGCAACTTAATCATAAAATGATTAGCAATGCTCTGAACTGAAATTGCTTCAATGGTTTTATCCTTTATTTCATAAGAAATATCCAATGCTCCTCGACAGTATTTAATAGCCTCATCAAATTGTTTTTGTTGGGCTAGAAGAGAAGAAATATTTATTGATGCTGAAGCTTCACCGAATAAATAGTTGATTTTTTGGGCATCTTTAATAGCTTTAATATATTTATCTATCGCATGTTTATTATCGCCACTTATTTTATACAGAAACCCTTGATTAATATATGCATCTACAATAGATTTTAGAGCAAATTTTTTAATTTTTGGATTTGTTGATGTTTTTAGTTCATTTGAAATTTGTAAAGCCAAGTCATTAAATTTAGGCCAAACTTTATCATCATAAATATTTTCTACCAACTGAAAAAGGATATTAATTTTTAAGGTATCGATAGAATTGTTTTGTGGTACTTTTTCTAGTTTTTGAAGTTCATTTTCTAGAGAATCTATCAAATTGTTTTGAGCAGACAACGAACTATAACTTAAAATAATTATTGTTCCAAAAATTAGCTTTTGAAAAATATAATTCTTTATGTTTTTGTTCAACTTAAGCATTTTACATGAAATAATTTTAGTGTTATTTTTGTTTTAATCGTTTTAAATTTCTTTCAATGTAAGATTGCGAAGTCAATAAAGCATCTTGTATGCGTTTGGCATAGCGAATACTGTCGAGTATTTCTTTTTGCTTTTCTTCCACTAAATCTTTTTGTTTTTCAATAATTTGTTTCTGTTTCCGGGTAGTATGAAGTGTTTTAAAAACAATCAGAGCTATAATAACAACCGCTAAAATAATGGAAATCAATAACCAAATAAACAACTGTTGTCGCTTTTTTTCGGCTGCAAAAATAGCATCTTTTTTTTCCTGATTGGCTTCAAGTAAGGCTTCCTTTTTTTCAAAATTATAGGTCAATTCCTGACGGGTAATGTCGTCTTCTTTTTCCATGTTAAAAAGACTGTCTTTGATAACTCCTGCAAGTTTAATATGATGTACTGCCAATTCGTATTTATCGGTTGATTCGTACAACTTCGCAAAATTATTATGTTGGGTCATTATCATTTCCAACGATTCTATTTCTGAAGCAATATCTAAAGCTTCCTTTAGATACGTTTCAGCTTCTTTAAACTTTTTAAGTTCGGTAAAAAGAAAACCAATATTTCCTAAATCTCGGGCAATCGAATTTTTATCTTCTAATTTTTTATTGATTTCCAATGCTTTAACATAATACTGTAAAGCGTCGTTGTATTTTTCCTGATTCATATAAAGAACCCCAATATTGCCATAGGTGGTTGCCATGCCACTAACATCATTTAGTTTTTCATCTAATTCTAATGATTTTAAATAATAATTTAATGCCTCTGAATAATTATTAAGGGCATGATAAACGGCACCTATATTTCGATACTGGTAAACTTCGCCTGATAAATTTTGATTTTTTTTATTGATTTCTAACGCTTTAAAATAATATTCCAATGCTTTTTCATATTTTGAAGTATTAAAATATACGGAACCAATGTTACCTAAATGCCTGGCAACAGCCACATCGTTTTTAAGCTCTTCATTAATTTTTAAGGCTTGAATATAATTTTCTACGGCATCGTTGTAGTCGCCTTTGTAATAATTTACATTTCCAATATTACCATAAATAGAGCCTATAAAATTTTTGTTGTCGATTTCAATGGCAAGCGGTAGAGCTTCATGTAAATATTCGAGTGATAAGGCATAACTACCTTTATCGGTAAAAATGTTGGCGATGTTTCCCAAATTTTTAATGATACCTTCTTTATACCTGATTTCTTTGCTTTTTTCAAGAGCTTTTTTTAAATACTTGAGAGCCAAATCATAATCATTGTTGTTGGAATATGACAAACCAATGTTACTGTATCTTTTAATAATTTCTATTTGGTCGTCAATATCCTTCAACGATAGTTTATAGTATTTTATGGCTTCGTTAAAATCACGAATTGAGTAATAACTTTCTGCAATTTCGAACAATGAATTGGAGATTCCTTTTTTCCAATTTATTTTTGATGATAGTTGTAAAGCTTTATTTCCAATAATAAGTGCCGAATCAGTATCTATTTTAATAAGTTCGTGAGTGAGTTCGTTTAACAGATTTACTTTTACCGTATCGGTTGAAAAACTGCTGGTTTTCTTTTCAACCAAATAAATGTTTTTGTATAACGAATCAATTTTTGTAGTTTGAGAAAACAACAGGTTGCCACACAAAAAAACAAGAACAAATACATTGTTTTTCATAAACGGAAATATTTTTTGTCGGCGGTTCATTTTTATATGCTCTGTTATTAATTTAACACCACTGTTGTTTTAATCGTTGCAGGTTACGTTCAATATAACTTTGCGAGGTTAATAAAGCTTCCTGTATTCGTTTGGCATAACGGATGCTATCTAATATTTCTTTTTGTTTTTCTTCTACCAATTCTTTCTGATGTTCAATAATTTGTTTCTGTTTTCGGGTTGTACGAAGTGTTTTAAAAACAATTAGTACGATAATAACAACAGCTAAAACAATGGAAATCAACAACCAAATAAACAACTGTTGTCGTTTTTTTTCGGCTGCCGAAACAGCGTCTTTTTTTTCTTGTTCGGCATTAAGTAAGGCTTCTTTTTTTTCAAAATCATACGTTAGTTCTTGCCTGGTAATATCGTCCAGTTTCTCCATATTAAAAATAGAATCTTTTACCATAGAAAATTGATTGAAATGAAAATAAGCTTTTTTAAACTCTTTAGTTTCTTCGTACAAATCGCTTAAACATTCGTGTGTCATTTTTTTTGCTGAAAGTGATTCAGTTTCATCAGCAATCAGGAGGGCTTTAAGCAAATATTCTTCGGCAGTTTTATAATTTTTTAATGAAATATTAACTGAACCGATATTTGCAAGAACAATTCTCAAGGTGTGTTTATCTTCTAATTTTTCTGCAATATTTTTGGCTTTAGCGTAATATTCAAGAGCTTCATTATATTTTTTTTGTTCTTCATAAAGGCTGCCAATGTTTGTAAAACCAATTAAGATAGATTTTGAATTATTAGATTCCTGAGCAATTTCTAACGATATCAAGTAATATTCTAATGCTTTTTCAAAATTTCCTAATTCTTTATAAGCAACACCCACATTGCCATATTCCACTTCAAGCTCACTTTTTTGCACTATTTTTTCCGAAATAGTTAATGCTTTGAGAAAATATTCCAGTGTTTTGTTATAATTCTCCATTCCATGATAAACTGCTCCAATACTTGTGTAACTGGAAGCAATATATTTTTTATTTTGTAGTTCTTCAGAAATTTTTAGCGATTGTAAACTATATTTTAGTGCTTTTGGATATTGCCCCATTGACATATATACTCCACTAATGTCTCTCATTAAGCTGGTTTGACTTTTTTTATGATTAATTTTTACATAAATTGAAAGTGATTTTTGATAATACTCAAGGGCTTCGGCAAAATTACCAATATCGTCTGCTAAATATCCTAAACAATTATAACTAGCTGCTTCACCTAGTTTATAATCTATTTTTTTGGATAACATCAGTGCTTGACTGGCATATTTTTTAGCCAAATCGATGTCTTCAAATTCATATTCAAAAAATAAACTCTTCAGGCATTTTACCTTGTTAGTGTCTTCTTTAGCTGTTTTTAAAAAAGTAGATAAACTGTCTCGGTATGGATTAATGTCAGCTTTAGCTTGAATAATGTGCATCCAAACAAAAAGAAAAAAATAATATTTAAAAAATTTATACACCCGTATTTTTTCTTAATCGATTAATGTTTCGTTCGATATAAGTTTGTGGCGTTAACAAAGCATCCTGTATTCGTTTAGCGTATCGAATACTGTCTAATATTTCTTTTTGTTTTTCTTCCACCAATTCTTTTTGCTTTTCAATGATGGTTTTTTGTTTTTGAGTAACTCGTAATGTTCTTAAAATAAATAAGGTAAAAAAGAATACCAGTACCAAAATAATAATAACTACAAAAATAATTAGTCGTTGTTTCCTGCTTTTTTCTTCGGTTATTATTTTTTCTTTTAATTGTTGTTCCTTAAGTACCGCTTCTTTTTTCTCAAACTCGTAGTTAAGTTGCTGTTTGATGTTCTTTTTTTGTGATTCGTTGTTGGTTATACTGTCACGATAAAAAATGTATTTCTTATAATGTTCGAATGCACCAATAAAGTTACCTCGAGCTGAATCTAATTGATAATAAGAATCTTCTGTGCGTTGTATGAGTTCGGGTTGATTTAAAATGTTGGAATAATAGGTGGCACTATCTAAAAAATGTTTAGACTCCTTGTATTTACCTACAGCTAAATGGATGTTTCCTAAATTAATAAAGCCCCAAGCTATTCCTTCGTTAAACTTGAGGGATTTAAACAATTCCAATCCTTTTTTATAATAAGCAATTGCTTCGTTATTATTGCTTATGGATTGATATACTGTACCCATGTTAACATAAGTGTAAGCTTCTCCATTTATATCGCCTATGCTTTTTTGTAAAATTTTACTTCGGGCGTACAATTCAATGGCTTTATTAAAATACCCCTCTCGGGAATAAATGTTTGCTAGATTATTCAGGGTACTTGATAATTGATATTTATCGCCATGTTTTTCTAAAATTTTACTACACCTTAGGTAATAGTCTTTAGCTGATTTGGTGTTACCTTGCACATCATAAACTAATCCGATGTTGTTTAAAGACATAGCAATGCCACTTTCATCGTTTATATCTTCTCTTATTTTAAGGCTTTTTAAATAAAAATCAAGTGCTTTTACCAAATCGCCATCGGCTTTATAAGCATAACCGATATTGTTTAAAGCCATGGCAAAATTTTCGTGGTCGTTTAGTTTGTTTAGTTTTTCAGCACTGGTAAAAAACAATTTTTTCGCCAACACATTGTTACCTTTATTAGATTCGTAAATTCCTTCGTCATTCAAACTTAAAGCATAAGCCGATTCGGCTAGTTCTTTTATTTTTTTGTTTTTAGAGTGTAACAACCTTTCGGATAACGACTTTATACTGGTGTTGTACTTAATCCATACATTATCTTCGTATATGTTCTCCACTAAACCTTGAAGAATAGTTATTTTTAGTGTGTCGTTGGTTTCTGATGTTGGTAACTGATTTACCTTTTTTAATGCTAATTGCAACGAATCAATTATAGATTGTTCATCCTGCGAATTTGCTTTACCATTTGTAACCAAAACAATACCGATTACCAGCATTAATTTACAACTAATGCCGGTAAAGAAATTTGTATGCATTTTGCTTATCAATGAATTGTATTTAAAATCGACTATTTATTTTTAATTACATTCCAAGTTTCATACATACTTTCTTGCGTTGGTCTGTTGGGCTCTTCTTCCCTCAAAGGTTCACATTCTTTTAAGGTGTCATGACACTGTTTTGGAAGTGTTTGATACAAGTGCGTACCTTTTGTTTTCCAGGCAATCATGTCATCGCTCACTTCTTTAATAATGTGGGCCGGATTTCCAACCAATAAACTCCTTCTGGGAATTTCCATTTTTGAAGGAACCAAACATAATGCACCAACAATACATTCTTCTTCCATTACCACATCGTCCATTATTACGCTGTTCATTCCAACCAGACAGTTTTCGCCAATAATACCACCATGAATTATTGCTCCATGGCCAATATGAGCTCCCTTCTTTAAAATAGTAGTAGTTCCCGGAAACATGTGTATGATACAATTTTCTTGTACATTACAGCCATCTTCTATTATTATTTTACCCCAGTCGCCACGAATAACTGCTGAGGGTCCGATATACACATCCTTACCGATAATTACATTTCCTGTTACTGCTGCTAAAGGATGTACAAAAGCTGATTCATGTATAACAGGCTTAAATCCATTAAATTCGTAAATTGCCATATATTTGTTGCTTAAAATAGTAAAAGTAACTTTTTCTAATATTGATATCAAAAAAAATTGACGAAATACATTCTCATATTAATTTTTACTGCATTGTTGATTTTATCAACCAATGCTCAAGAGCCTTCCTACTCAATTATTGGAGATAATGAACTTTCCGGATTAGATATTTACACATTAGCTCAAGATAAAAATAATTTTATTTGGCTTGGAACTGAAAATGGGCTTTATCGATATGATGGATATGAGTTTAAAAAATATAATCACAATGATTTAAAGGCTAAATCTATTTTTGGGTTTAAACATGATAACTTCGGAGAATTGTATGGGTTAAACCTAAGTGGTCAGATTATTAAGATTGATAACGATTCTATAGAAATTTTTTATGAGGTACCTGATTCGTTATTATCAAGCTTTTTTGAAATAGGTTTTGATGCAAAAAACAATCTGGTAGTTGTTGGTCAGCGACCATTTAGAGTAAATAAAAATAATACTCCTGAACTATTTTTTGATGTAAACAATAAATCATTTATGTCTTCTTATTTAAAATTTAATGATGATTTATTCTTTAGTTATCAAGAAAAAGATGATTTTAATATTTTATGTTTAAAAAAAGGAATTACCCCAATTCAAATTAATTTTAATCAAAAATCATTCAGCCCAAGAACCATTATTCAAAACAAAAACGGTTACACCATTTTTAAAGATCGCGACGATTTTAATTACTATGATTTTGTAAATGGTAAAACCATAAAACAAGACTTTAAATTAGAAAAATCAATTACCGAGCAATTTTCCAGTGTAACCTACTTAACATCAGATTCTACCTTATGGCAAACCACACGAAAAGGAGGCAGTATAGCTTTAAACAAAAATTTCGAAAAACCTTTTCATAAAAAATTATTGTTCCATCCATATTTTATTTCTTCATACCTGGAAGACCATGAAGGAAATTTATGGTTGGCAACTTTAGGAAAAGGATTGTTATTTATTCCGAATACCAATTTGTACAGTTACAGAAATCATCAAAATCTTGACGAAGAGGTTTTTACTAAAATAATATCCAATGAAGAAACCATTTGGGCGGCAACTCAAAGTGGTAAAATATTTGAATTTAAAAACGATACGTTTAACCTGATTTACAATCAGAAAAATACAAAGATTAACTTGCTTAAACTTGATGTTAAACACAAAAATTTAATTTTTAATGGAGCTTTAGCACCTTCTTTTTTAAACCTTTCAACTGAGAAATTACATCATTTGAATCCATTTGGTGCTATTAAAGATTTAGCTTTTATAAATGATTCTCTGTTGGTTTTTGCTTTAAACAGTGGCATTGTTTTTTTTAACACCTACTCAAATAAAATAGTACCACCTCCTTACCAATTGATTGATAATATTGGTAGAACTTCGGGTGTTTGTTTTCAAAAAGATGAAGGCAACTTGTGGGTAAATACCCTAAAAGGATTAATGGTTTTTTCAAAAAAGGATGCTCCAATAATTTTTGACAAGATTTATTCTACCGATATTATTGATGATGGAAATTCGGTTTGGGTTGCAACAAAAGACCATGGTATTTATGAATTTAAAAACAACAAAATAGTTCAGCATTTAACCACCAAAACAGGCTTGGATTCTGATGTGATTTACAAACTAAAAATAATAAATGATGAATTATTTATTGCCCACGAAAAGGGATTACAAGTTATTAATATAAAAACTAAAGCATCTATAAATTACGATAAAACGGATGGATTGTTTATTAATAGAATTACTGATTTTACGGTAGTAGAAGGTGTGGTCTGGATAATTACCAATAAGGGCATTCAATTTTTTAACAGGGCATCTATAAAAAAAAACAGGCTTCAACCCAATATTATCTTTAATCAAATATTGGTAAATAATAAGCTTAGTTCATCTACAAACAACAGCGTAAACGAATTTAATTACAACGAAAACAATATCGAAATTAGTTTCATTACCACTTCCTTTCATCACCAAGGTTTGTTAAAATATGCCTATAAAATCAACGAAATATATAACGATTGGCAATACCGTGATTTTAACGAAAATAAAGTCAATTTTACTGCCCTCCAACCCGGAAAATATTCATTTTCTGTTAAAGCCATTAACGAAAACAACATTGAAAGTGAACCTATTACTTATCGATTTATAATTCATCCTCCGTTTTGGGCAACTTGGTGGTTTTATTCGCTTTTAGGAATAGTTTTTATTACTGCAACGGTTTTTGTTTATCGTTATCAACTGAAGAAACAACAAAAGAAAATTGAGCTGGAAAATGAACTAAATGCTTCAAAGCTAATTGCTATCCAGTCGCAAATGAACCCACATTTTATTTTTAATGCCATTAACTCCATTCAAGATTTAATTTTAAAAGGAGATATTGATAACTCGTACAATTACATTATAAAATTCTCCAAACTGGTTCGGCAAACATTAAATTTTTCGGACAAAGAATTTATCGACATTGAAGAAGAAATTGAACTATTAGAAACCTATTTAGAATTAGAAAAACTCCGATTTAAAGATGATTTTGAATATACCATCATGAACCATAATGCCGAAGATGTTCAAGTTCCACCCATGCTTGTTCAACCTTTTGTTGAAAACGCCATTAAACATGGTTTGCTACATAAAGAAGGATTAAAAAAACTTGAAATAACATTTAATTTAAACGATACGCTACATTGTATGGTGGTGGATAATGGGGTCGGAAGAAAAAGAGCTCAGGAGATAAAACAACGACAACAGAAAAGCCATCCATCTTTTTCGGTTGATGCCACTAAAAAAAGATTTGAAATAATGGTTAGTCATTATCAAAACGATTTTAGTGTTACTTATACCGATTTAATGAATAACGATAAGCCTGTTGGTACTCAAGTAAATATTTCGATGCCTTTTAAACAGAATTATTAGTTAAAGTTGTTTAAAGTCGTCTGAATTTACGTTAAAACTCTCCCCTGATCCCTCTCTTTTAAGAGAGGGGAAAGATTAACGAAGTTAATCAGGGGTGAGTTTGATAGCTACAAATTCATACTAGGATTTAAGTTTTAATTTCTAATAAAACATAAATCAAGATTGGACTTTAAACATCTTCATTAATTCATTCCTAAATTAAAATGGCTGTTTATAAAATCTTATGCTGCCGTTTCAAATCTACTTGTTACTTTTGAGCACGATGAGATTAAAAGCCATACTGATTGATGATGAAGAGAGTGCAAGAAATGTGCTTAGTAATCTTATGGCTCGTTTTTGTCCGGAAGTTAACATCCTGCAAACTTGTGCCAATGTAACAGAAGCCATTAGTGCCATTAATACACATCAACCTGATGTTGTTTTTTTAGATATTGAAATGCCTAACTATTCAGGATTCGAATTGGTAAATTTTTTTGAAAAAGTGAATTTTGAAATAGTTTTTGTTACTGCTTATGACAAGTATGCAATAAAAGCATTCGAGGTTTCTGCAGTTGATTATCTTTTAAAACCCATAGAAATTGAACGATTAAAAAGTGCTGTCGAAAAAGTAAAACAACGCGTACATTTAAAAAATAACAACTACCAAGCCTTATCCGACAACCTAAAAAATGAACAATTAACAAAATTGGTTGTCCGTAAAAATGACAGTCAGGAAATTGTTGCCATTGAAGATATTATTGCCATTGAAGCTCAGGAAGCTTACAGTTCTATTTATACCGAAAATGGTACCTTTTTAATGAGCAAAAACCTCAAACATTTTGAAACACTTTTAGAAAATAATCTTGACTTTTTTCGCTCACACAAATCGTGGATAATTAATTTAAAAAAAGTAGAATCGTTTTCCAAATCAACCTCAGAAATCCAATTAAAATTGGGTTTGATTGCAAAACTTTCGAAGTACAAATTTGCCGAATTTGAAGAGGTAATAATGAAGTAGAAACTAGGCACCAGAAACTAGACACTAGACAAAATAATCCATTGCTAAACAAAACCATCCATTCCTAAAGTATTTTTTTATTTATATGTTGTAGAACATAGTTTTGTTTTAAACTAAAAATACAAACTATGAAGAAATTTTTACTAGGGTTTATACTGTTTTCTATTGGCATAGCAGTAAATGCTCAAACTTATGTTAATGCCAACGCAACAGGAGCTAATAACGGAACATCGTGGACCGATGCTTACACCGACTTACACTCAGCAACCTACAACACTACTTCCGGTGAAATTTGGGTAGCACAAGGAACTTATGTACCAAGTAAAACATTTACCAACAACATTCCGGGTAACAACAGTTTAAAAACCTTTAGAGTTCAGTTTAATGTTCAGGTTTACGGTGGTTTTAATGGAACTGAAACCACTTTAAATCAACGCAATTGGAAAAACAATCCTACTATTATTTCAGGTGATGTTGGTGGAGGATTAAAATCCTACAACGTTATTCGTTTTGATGGCAACGACAATACAACTGTATTAGACGGTTTTATTGTTCAAGATGGTTTGGCAAATGGTACTACAGAATTTCTTGGAGGAGCAATCTATTCTTCAAACGCAAGTCCAACCATTAGAAACTGTAAATTTATAAATAACAGTGCTCAACAATATGGTGGAGCCGTTTATTTATCAGTAGGTTCAACACCACAGGTTTTAAACTGCGAATTTACAAACAACACCACAACTCAATACGATGGTGCTGCTTTGTATATCAATGGAGGAACGAGTGCAGTTGTTGCAAACTGTTTATTTAATGGGAATATTAGTAGTAGTGGATCTGCAGGAGCTGTAGTAATTTTAAACACTGCAACATCGCAAGTGAACAACTGTACATTTGTAAACAACCAAGCAGCATCAGCAAGCGCAGGTAAAACACTTTTTCTTTTAAGAACTACAGGAAGTCCTGTAATGAGCGTAAACAATTGTGTTTTCTACAATAATTTACCAATAGGTTATGGTGATGTAAACCGAAGTAGTTCTAGTAGCTATACTGCCAATAATTGCTATTCTGATGCCGGAAATACCGGATTTACCAATAACAATGGGTTAACCAATATCGTAACCGGTAATCCATTTTTTACTGATTTTGATAATGACGATTTTACCTTACAATGTAAATCTGCACTTGTTAATTCCGGAAGCACTTCAGGATTAACAATTCCTTCAACCGATTTAAGTGGAAATACTCGTGTATTTGGAACTGCCATTGATATGGGTGCTTATGAAAATAGTAGTACAACAATAGGAGTAGAAGCTTCCAAAACTACTATTTGTAATGGTGATTATGTAATCCTAAAAGGAATTTGTGACCCAACAGGATATTCTTGGGATAACGGTGTTACCAATGGTGTTCCATTTTATCCAACAACTACACAAACTGGAACAGCTACTACCGAGCAAATTACCATTACGGTATTAAACCTTACAGATGAGAATGTTAGCGGACCAAATTCGGTTTGTTACAATACTTCAGCAACAGTAAATTTAGCCAATTCAGTAAATGGTGTTGAATATTTCTTGAGAAATGATGCAACCGGTGTTATTGTTGATGGTCAAATTACAGGAACAGGTAATGCTATTGACTTTAATACCAGCAATATCATCTCCACAACCACATACAATGTGGTTGGAACATCAGCTCCTCAATATGTTGATGCTGATAACTTAGCGTTAGATTTTGATGGTACAAACGATCAAGTTGAAACTTCTTTTGTATTACCACAAACAAATACGTTAACTATTGAGGCATTCATTTATCCAAGATCTTCTAACTTTGATAGAATCGTATCCAACTATACTGCCGCAACTGCCGGTAACTTTATTGTTGATACCTATAATGCAACAAATAATGGACGAGGATTGAGATTTGTTGCGTATAGTCCTACTAACACGTTGGCACAACATAGTGTTGCCAATGTATTAACTTTAAATACATGGAACCATGTTGCCATAACTTTTGATAATGGTGCTGTTAAATTCTTTGTAAATGGAGTTCAGGTAGCAAGTAGCACATTCGCTTTCTCTACAATATCATTAACTTCTAACATTTTGTGTTTTGGTGAAGATCCTGGTGTAGGAGTAGCAGAATATTATAACGGAAAAATGGATGAAGTACGAATTTGGAATGTTGCTAGAACAAGTGTAGAGATAAATGACAACAAAGACAACTGTTTGGTTGGAAATGAAACCGGTTTATTAGCCTATTATAACTTCGAAAATGGAGCAGGCACAACCGTTACTGACCTTGTAAATGCTAACAATGGCGTTATGTATGCTATGGATCCTGCAACAGACTGGGTAAGCTCAAATGTAACATGTGGAACATTAGTAGTAACCAATACATCAGGCACCGCTTTAGATTTCGACGGAACCAACGATATGGTAACCACTGGTTTTATTATGCCTGCAACTTCTACGTTCTCCATTGAATCATGGGTATATCCTCGTTCGACCAACTACGACAGAATTGTTTCTAACTATTCGTCAGCAGTAAATGGTTCAATTATTTTAGATACTTATTATGGTACAGACAATGGTAGAGGAGTACGTTTTAATGTTTACGGAACAGGGAATGCTTTATATAGTGTTGGAGCAGCCAATGCGTTAACTTTGAATGCTTGGAACCACGTTACAGCTACATTTAACAACGGTACAATGGTTATTTATGTAAACGGATTTGAAGTTGTTACTGGAACAGCTCCATTTACTTCAATACCACAAATTACTTCAAACTTTGTGTTTGGTGAAGACAAAGTGATTGGTACTGCAGAATACCTGAACGGTAAATTGGATGAAGTACGTTTCTGGAACAAAGCATTGTCTCAATCGGAAATAATGGCTGACATGAACAATTGTTTAACAGGAACCGAAGCTGATTTATTGGCATACTACAATTTTGAAGATGCATCAGGAACAACAGTTAGCGATATAACTCCTAATCAGATTAATGGTACAATGCAAAACATGGATGCCAATACCGATTGGGTTGCCGGTCAGTTTGCTTGTATTGTTACTTGCAGCCAAGAAATGACACAAATGGTAACCATTGCTCCGGTTAATGTTGACAACACCACTTCGTTAAATGGCAGTCAAATTTCATCAAACCAAGCAGGTGCTTCGTACCGTTGGTTAGATTGCAACAACAGTAATGCTGTAATTTCAGGAGAAACTGCTCAAACATTCGTTCCTACTGCAAATGGTAACTATGCTGTTGAAATTACTTTAAACGGCTGTACCGATACTTCGGCTTGTGTAAACTTAACAACAGTAGGCATTAACAATATTAATAAAACAAACATGAGCATATCACCCAATCCGGTAAGAGATTATTTATTTATTAACGGTAACGAACAAGTTATTAAAGCAACAATTTATACCATTAATGGTAGTTTGGTACAAACATTACATGTTGAAAACAACAAAATAAATGTAGCTAATTTAAGTCAAGGAATGTACATTTTGGTGGTACATACCGACAATGGAATTACTCAAAATAAGTTTATAAAAGAGTAATATAAGTAAGTTTTAAGTTTAATTGAGAGCCGT
>JACPDX010000031.1 GCA_016183805.1 Bacteroidota bacterium | reverse complement strand
GTGTTTGTTCCAACAGTTACAGAGAATCCAGCACATTCCACAAAGGTTTGAGAACCAGTGGTGGGTTGTTTAATGGTCAAATCAGTAGTTACCGTAGAATCACAACCGTTTGAACCAACTAGTACATCGGTAAAAACTCCTGTTGTGTTATACGTGTTTGTTCCAACAGTTACAGAGAATCCAGCACATTCCACAAAAGTTTGAGAACCTGTTGTAGGTTCAAGAACGGTTATAGAATCATTAGCACTATTAATACTACAACCGGTAACTGCATCGGTAACAGTACAATATACAAAATAATTATTATAACCTCCATCCACTAAACTTTGAATAGTCATACTATCGGTATCAAAATTAATTTCTGTATAAGAACCATCAATCATTGCAAAGTCTGAAAATGATATTCCATCAAAATACCATTGATAAGTATTGTTACCAGCACTATTTACATAAAATAGAGCACTATTATCTCCACAAGAAGTAAGATTACCCGATTGAGCTGTAATTACCGGTAAAGAATTAATGGTTAAATCTAAAGTAACAATAGAATCACATCCTGCGGCATTGGTTAACGTTACTGTTGGAGTATTGGTGCTGGTTGTATAAGTAGTACTGTTTAATGGCCAAGTGTAGGTAACACATGCAGTTTGCACGTCTGTACCTGTTGTGATATTGTTTACTGTAATAGTAACAGTTTGTAACATTTCTGAAGAACAAATGGATGGAGTACATACTCTGGCACCTTCTATCCGGTTAGTTGTTGGATTAATTATATCAGCATTAGACCCAACCATTGAAGCGATAGTTGTCCCAACTCCTTCGTTAAATTTTGTGTACTGTACCAAGCCTGTTTCTGAACCTGATAAACAGTCGTTGTAGCTAGTTGCAATATCAACTGCTGCTCTGGCTGTATTCCATACACTAAAATTGTCAAATCCTACATTTGAATTTCTACCTACGGTACCAGCAGAGAATCTAACATCATGACCTAAATCAATAATTGAAGAAGCATTGTTTCTAATGTTTGATGTAATTCCTGTGGTATTAGAAGCAACCTCTACGCCATTGTAGTAAATATACATTCCTGAAGCATCAGCAACTGTTGCAACATGTACCCAACCAGCGGATAAAGCTGGCCAAGCCAAAGATCTCCAGTTACCATTATCATTCACATACCAAGTTCCACCATGCCATAACCAAACATTTGTAGTCATATTATCAACAGCAGCAGTTCCCTGACCAGCCCATGGGAATTCGTTATTGGTGTTGTTTATCCATGCTTCTACAGTTATCGCATTTCCATAAGTGGTGAAAGGGGCATTAAATCTGATATGGTCATTTGAAGAAGGAAGATTTACTGCATCTAAAACAATATTTTCTGATAAAACATTGTAAGTTATAGTGTTCGAGATAATTCCCGTATTAAAAGTCAAACCAGAACCAGATCCTTGAAGTGGACCATCTACAATGGTATCATTGGCATCGTCTCTTAAATAATAGTTAACTCCTGTTTCAGAAGAACCTGTTGTAATTGTTGTTCCTGAATTTGAAGCACAAAGTACCGTTTCAGTTGCAGCAACCGTTTGGTCTGAAATGTTAATTATGGTTAAATCAGTGGTAACTGTACTATCGCAACTGTTTGAACCTGTTAGTACATCTGTATAAATTCCGGTTGTCGTATAAGTGTTACTTCCAACGGTTACGGAGAACCCTGCACATTCAACAAAAGTTTGCGAACCTGTTAATGTAGCAGGTTCTGTTATTATTACTGTTTGCTGACTTGTACACCCATTGGCATCTGTTACAGTTACATTATATGTATTTGGAGCCAAATCTGTTACAGTTGCCGTAGTTCCTCCATTTGACCATGAATAAAAATATGGTGATGTGCCACCACTAGCCAAAACGCTTGCTGTTCCATTTGTTCCTCCATTACAGCTTACATTGGTTTGCGAAGTAGTAGTCGTTAATACTGTTGGTTGAGATATGGTGAAGTTTTGTGCTGTTGTACATGAATTCGCATCGGTTACTGTACAAGTCCATGTTCCGGCAGTTAAACCAGTTACACTTGTTGTTCCGTCTCCGGTTGGATTCCCCGGTGTCCAATTGTAGGTATATCCTCCTGCTCCACCTGTAGCTACATTTACTGCTGCTGCTCCGGTTGAACCACCATTACATGCAATATTGGTTTGAGAGGATGGAGTTAATGACAGTGCTGTTGGTTGAGCAACAGTAAAGTTATAGGAAGCTGTACAAGAGTTAGCATCAGTAACTGTACAAGTCCATGTTCCGGCAGTTAAACCTGTTACACTTGTTGTTCCGTCTCCGGTTGGATTTCCCGGTGTCCAATTGTAGGTATATCCTCCTGCTCCACCTGTAGCTGCATTTACTGCTGCTGCTCCGGTTGAACCACCATTACAAGCAATATTGGTTTGAGAGGATGGAGTTAATGAAAGTACCGTTGGTTGAGTTACGGTGAAGTTTTGTGCTGTTGTACAAGAGTTGGCATCAGTAACTGTACATGTCCATGTCCCGGCAGTTAAACCTGTTACACTTGTTGTTCCATCTCCGGTTGGATTCCCCGGTGTCCAGTTGTAGGTATATCCTCCTCCACCACCTGTTGCTGCATTTACTGCTGCGGCTCCGGTTGAACCACCATTACAAGCAATATTGGTTTGTGAGGATGGAGTTAAAAAAATATTAGAAACGTTTACTGTAACAGAACCGCAACTTCCGGGAGTTATGCAACCGCCTTCTCCTCTTACGTAATAGGTTGTACTAGCTCCCGAAGGTGTTACTACAAAAGATGATGAAGTTGTGGTATCAAGTAAAGTTCCTCCACATGAACCTGTATAAATAGACCATTGTGTTGCATCATTTAATGTGCCGGAAATGCTTAATGTCGCAGTATTGCCTAAACAGACTGTTGTAGGATTAGATGTTACTGAGGGAGTTGTTGGATTAACACATGCCGCAGTACAGTTACCTGTTAAATCAATTTGAAAACAACCAAATGTTCCATTCCAAGTTCCACACGGAGGATCAAGAGGTGTTGAAGTATTGTTATAATATATCTCAAAACTCGATTCATCCATTGCCCACTTTGATCCATCCCAATAAATGGTATGTATACCTTTTACATAACTATTTTTACCATTTATTACACTTGACAAAGTGTATGCACCAGTAATAGAATTACCTGTACAGTTATCAGGATTACCACCAATCATAGAAACTGTGACTGTTTGTGCATTACTTTGAAACATCACAAACAAAAAAACTAGAATAAGTAAATTAATTTTTTTCATATAAATTTTAAATTAAACAATGGTTATTACATAACAAACATTATGTTATACAACACAAAAATTAAATTATTTAATGAAATAAAAAAATTAATGTTGTAGATAACCGTTTTTTGTTGTGAATGGAAAGAAACTATTCTTGCTCTTCTTTTTTTGCCCAATAGGTAGTTGATGGAGTAGCCAATGATAATTTGTGAATATCATCCTGTGTATTAAGAATGTTGGGGCGAACCATGTTCTCTAAAACAATCACTTCATAAATCTCATCTACGCTGGTTTCGTAAATAATTTCGCCTACCTCTGCGTTTGTTGGCAGGTGAATGATTTTAATACCCGAAAAATTTGCCTTATCCGAAAAAGATAGTTTCGCAAAAGTGCTGGAGTTTTTTCTCAATTTAGAAAACCCAATAAATGCAAAATCTTTGTAAAATGACAACCCTCTGCAAAAGCCATCAAATTTTTTGATGGTTTCATACGACTTGGTTTCAAGGTTTACTTTGATAAATTCACCACTTGCCGACATCAATACATACAATTCGTTGTTATACATTTTAGGCGAATGAGGCATGGAAAGACCATTTAATATGATTTCATTTTTTTCTACATCCATTAAAACACCTCCACCCACAATATTTTCTCTCCATCCTTGAGGAGTATTCGTTGTGCCTAATGCTGTAACATATTTTGGTTTGCCATTTAATACAACCATTCCATTTAAATGGCATAAATCTCCCGGAGTTACTTCTTGAATAAAAGGAGGTTTCCAAACCGGAGTAAAATTGTAATTGCCATCTACCTTACAAATACAAGAAAATGAAGTGTTTATCGCATAAATACCGTCATCTCCAAAATCAAGATCATGCATATCAACCAACCCTGTGTAGTAAGTTGTTCGTGGCAACCACAAACTGTCGTAAGTATTTTGCTTGTTGGGATAATGTTCTGCCAATGGTCTTGAATTCTGAAAAACAACCACTTCATCTTTTAAACTAATTGCCATTTTATCTCCTTTTATGGCTATACCCATGGGTTTGCGAAAAGTTCTCGGTAACGTTGTTAGTCTTTCATTGTCTGGATGAGGACTGATAAACACTATTTTACCAGCCTGATAGGTTGATAAAGCTATGGAACAGTTTAGTTTATTTAATAGTTCAGGAACTTGAGGGCTAAATCTGGCAGAAAATGGAGCAAGTTGATTTTGGGAATTGTTTGTCATAGATACTTTTTTTGATTGTTTTCAAAAACAAGATTAATAATTTTTTGTAACTATTCAGCAGTATTTTTAACCACATAGAAACATGGGGTTTAATAGGAAAACAACCATAGAAGCTTTGCTTTACATAGATAACACTATGTTTAAAATTTATTTCTATGTAATTCTTTTCCTTGTTAAGTTGTTGATAAATCTATGTTTCTATGTGGTTTTAATTTTATGTTTTTGATTTATAATGTGTTAATATACTGAGTAGTTACAATTTTTTAAATAAAGCTATAGCTTTATTTAAGAGGAAAGCATGTAAAGAAAAAGGCGTTAGTTGATGTTTTCAACTAACGCCAAATTCCTAATGACTAATTTCTTATTTTATTGTTTAATCAACTTGTAAACCGTTGAAGTGTTTTCGTTATTTATTTTAATGAAATATACTCCGTTACCTTCTTTGCTTAAATCAACCGTAATTGTTACTTCCCAAGTTAATGTTTAACATTCCACTAGTTGGGTTTGGATAAATAGAAACGATATGACTTGCTGTTTCTTTAACTCCAACGGTTGAAATGTTTTCACAAGCGGATGTATCCACACAACTTCCAACAGTTACTTCTACTGCATAATTTCCGTTTGCTGTAGGGGTAAAGCTTTGTGCCGTTTCTGATGGAATTATAGCATTACCATTGTCGCAATCTAACCATTGGTAGGTTGCTCCGGTTTGGTTAGCCGATAAAGTTGGTGCTAAACTATTGTCAACTGTTACATCTATAGCTTGTTCAACTGTTAAATCAGTGGTTACTGTGGAATCACATCCTACTGCATTCATTAATACATCGGTATAAATTCCTGTTGTGGTATAAGTGTTTGTTCCAACAGTTACAGAAAAACCAGCACATTCAACCAAAGTTTGTGAAGCTGTGGTTGAGTTATTGATAGTTAAATTTACTGTAATAACACTATCGCAACCGGAAACATTTGGTACAGTATCTAAATAAGTTGCACTTGTAGTCCATGTGTAGTTGCCACTTGGAGAGACATAAGAATCACAAGCAGTAGGAGAGATAGACGCTGCTGATGGCTGACCAATATTTATAGTAATGGTTTGAGTCATTTCCATATTACATGATGAACAAATGGTGGCTCCCATTCCCCAAACCGCATTGGTATCCATGTTTTGTAATGTTCCATTATTTCCATTAGGGCTTATGTCAGTTAAGCTAGTGCTACCAGTACCATCTTCAAATTGATAATACACAGCTAATCCTGTTTCAGAACCTGTTAAACAAGTACTCATGTCAGTTTGAAGTTCACCTTGAGTTTTAGAAACCGACCAAATTTTAACCTCGTCTATACTTCCAATGAAAGCTCTACCACTACCATTACTCCAGTTTCCAACTGTTAAATTACCATCTGGTGAAGAAAAACTAACTGAAGTGTTTTGGCTAGCTACAAGGTTTCCATCTACGTAAACTGACATGGTGGTTCCATCATAAGTTGCAGCCACATGCTGCCAAGTGTTAAGTACTAATACATTTTGAGGAGATGTTAATTCATTCCAACCACCATTACCTAAGTTAAAGTTAACTTGCCCATTATTTCCACAACGCAGCATGTAACCTGTATTAACCCCTTCTTTATTAATAATATTTCCACCCCATACGGCACCTTTCCATTGCGTTGGATAAACCCATGCTTCAAGCGTAATTTGAGTGCCACTCAGTTGAACAATGCTCGCATTTCCACAATTAACATTTTTATTATCCACGTCCGTACCGTTAAATACTAATCCTGTTGAATTTGTCTGCAATTCTCCATACACATTATAGGTTGTAGCGGACGATATGGTATCCGTATTAAACGAGATAGCAGCACCGTTTCCAATAACAGGTCCATCAACTACAGTATTGTTGGCGTTATTTCTCAAGTAATAACTAACTCCCGATTGCGATGAACCTAAATCAATGGTTGTTGAACCCGAAACACAAACTACAGGATTGGTAGAGCTAACCGTTTGATCTAATACCGGGTTAATGGATAGGTTAATAGTAATTACACTATCGCAACCTGTCGCATTAGGAATTACATCTGTAAATACACCACTAGAAGTAATGAATTGACCGCTTGGCGAAACATAACTACAAACAGCCGTTGGAGAAATTGTTGCAGTTGAAGGAGTACATTGTCTGTAGAAATTAAAGTCTCCATAACTATCACCAGCTATTAAATCCATGTCGCCATCATTATCTAAATCAGCAAAAGTTGGTTTAGACCTACCAGTATAAGAATAATTACCTACTTTACTTAAGTTGAAAGGATTGGTTTGTGAAGCAGCAAAAGCAGGAGCAGTTGAAGTACCTGTGTTTTCAAAATAATAGAAATCTCCATTACTATCGCCCGACAACATATCAAAATCACCATCTCCATCTATGTCTATTAGCGTTGGAGCTGTTCTTGATAGGTAATAAGAACTTAATCCAAAAGGATTCGTTTGGTAAGCAGCAAAAGCTGGTGCTGAAGACGTACCAGTATTCTCAAAATAAAAGAACTCGCCAGAGTTGTCGCCTGACAACAAATCAAAATCTCCGTCATTATCTATATCTGCAAATGTTGGAGTTGATCTGTTTGCATAAGCATAACGCACAATCCCAAACGGATTGGTTTGAGGAGCACCAAATGCTGGAGCTATTGAAGTGCCTGTATTTTCTAAATAATAAAAATTACCGTCTCTATTGCCATAAAACAAATCCATGTCTCCATCACCATCTATATCTACAAATGTAGGAGTTATCATATCATTTGTAGGAGCAGTTATACCAAATGGATTAATTTGAGATGATGTAAACACGGGATTAGATGACGCACCTGTATTCTCGTAATATTTAAAATAATATTCATAAGAGCCTGTGTAGGTATATGGGTCATAATTATATGTATAATCACCTGAACCACTCAGCATATCTAAATCTCCGTCACCATCCAAATCAGCAAATGTAGGGGCTGAATCGTAATAAGCATTAGTTAAACTAAAAGGGTTGATTTCTTTAGCAGAAAACGATTGAGCATTAGCAGTTTGAGGAATAAATGCCAACGTACCAACCACAACACTTGCAGCAACGGTGGTCAATTTTACAGTCATTTTTAATACCATTAACTTTTCGTAGAGTTTTGTTAGATGGTTTTGTAAAATGTGTTGGCGTCTTTCATTTTTATTTGCCTTACGCAAATTAGCCAGTTTCCTGCGATACCTATTATACGTTCTCAGCAGATTGTTAAAGTTGTAAATGTTTCTTTTCATACGATTGTTTTTTTTTTGATTTAAACAATAAATAATTCCATAACAAATATTATGTTATACAACACAAAAATTAAATTATTTAATGAAATAAAAAAAATAATGTTGTAGATAACCGTTTTTTGTTGTGAATGGAATAAACCTATTTTTTGCTTAGAAAATTTTTATAAGCTCTTGAAACGGGTAACTGAAATTCGTATAGATAAATGGAATTGGCTGTATGAGAATTAATTTTATGTTTATTAACAATAAAAGATCGGTGAATTCTGATAAAGTCTTTGCTTAGCATTTCCAACGTTTTTTTAAGCGTCATACGTTGGATAAAAACTTCATTTCGGGTAACAATTTTAACGTACGAACCTTCGGCTTCACAGTATAAAATTTCTTGCTCAGCAATTTGTTTAACTCCCTTTGGGGTCGTTATTTGTAAAAATCTTGAAGCAATAGTTTTTAATCTGATTAACTCAACAGCAGCTATTACATCCCGTTCTTTAAAAGGTTTTGTAATGTAAGAAATAGGCTGGGTAGCTATAGCCTTTTTTAATATCTCTAACTCATTATTTGCTGTAATATAGACAAACGGAATTCCTAAATTATTTAATATTTTGCCAAATTCAATTCCACTTTGATTGTTCGACAATCGAATGTCTAAGAAGTAAAACTCGGGCGATTTTACTAAACTCTTTTCAGCTTCATCTAAGTCATCAATTATTTCTAGAACATTAACATTAATGTCGGTAAGTATTTGAGCAAGATGATCTGCTATAATTAATTCGTCTTCTACTATTATGACGTTCATTTATTAATTGTTAATCAGTTTATAAATTAGCTATTATTTTATAAGAGTAGATACTATTTTAGTTTAAACCACATAGGAACATAGTTTTTTACTGTTTTGGTAAATCACAGAAATACTCATTTACAAGAGTTTTTTGTCCCTCATGAAAGATGTTGTTACAATTAAAGTTGATTAAAATACCTTTTGGAGCTTTTAATAGTCTCATATAGTTCAGAAGCTGTGCTTCATGAATGCTTGAAAATTCATTGATAGCTTTAAGTTCAACAATAAGAGCGTTTTCTAAATAAAAATCACACCTAAAATCAATAGCTAATTTTTTATTTCGATAGACAACAGGGATTTTTAACTCTGATAAAAAATTTATTTTTCTATGTATCAACTCTTCTTTTAAACAGGCATGATAAACACTTTCCAATAATCCTCGTCCCATTGTTTTGTGTACTTCAATAGAAGCACCAATTACTTCATAAGTTAAATCATCAAGATATTTTTGTGTCAAAGTCAAGTCCTATGTGTCTATGTGGTTAAAAATACTGCTGATTAGTTCATTCATTTTAATTTTATTTCTGTTTTAAAACAAAAACCATTTTTATTTTCAATACTGTATTCAGCCTTTATTTGCTTACAAAGTAAGTGAATTAATTTTGGTTTTTCATTTGTAGAAATCCCAGCCCCATTATCTTTATAAACCAATTCTATTTTTTGATTATTTATGTTTCGATAACACACCTGTATTTCTTTTGTAGAACTGGTGTTTTCTGTAAAAGCATGTTTTAAAGAGTTTATTATTAACTCATTAAGAATTAAACCTATATAAACAGATTTTTCTATGTTGAATAAAACATCATCACATTCCTTTACCAAAATAATATTTTTAGCCTCTAGTAAAGGGAGTAAATTATCGCAAAGTTCGTTAAGGTAAGTTTTGAGGTTAATTTTATTTTTTTCTTCATTGATATAGAGTTGCTGATGAAGTGTAGCAATAGATTCAATTTTGGTAACAATGTTGGTTAAAGCTTCGTGGTTTTGATTTTCTTTTTTGTTTTTTTCGCGGGCAACCAAAGACACAATTAGTTGCAAGTTGTTTTTTATTCTATGGTTGGCCTCGCCAATTAAAAACTCATTCTCGTTAAGCAATTTAGTTAACCGTTTGTTTTTAGCTTTAACAGTTGTAAAGAAAAATAGAGCGGTACTCAATAAAACAATAAGAGAAATGATTACTGTGTAAAATGTTTTCTGCTGTTGTTTTTCTTCAAAAATGATGTTTTTTTGTTTTATAATTTCTGCATTTTTTTGCTCGGTCTTAAATTTTGTTTCCAACTCAGCAATGGTTTTATTTTGGTTGTTTAAATAAAATTTGTTTGCTTCTTTTTGGTACTCGGCTAAGTACTTATACCCGTTTACTGAATCATTTAGCAAAAAATAAGCTGTAGAAGTGTATTCTAATATAGGACATTTAAGGTTCGACCAATTAGTGTGTTCAATATTCCTCAAATTAGTTTCTAAATGATGAATGGCTAAACGATAATTTTCTTGATTGAAATAAATTTTAGCTTTATTCAAATAAGTGTTGGAGTGGTTTATTTTATCGTCTTTATTCAGCTCCAATGCTTTGTCAAAATAGGTTAACGCTGTATTATACTCTTTTTTCTTTTCGTAAATGTTTCCTAATTCATTGTAAATAGTAGCTTGAGCGTTAATAAAGTTGTTTTCATTGGCTAATACAAGTGCTTCATTGGAAAACTTTATTGCAGAATCAAGTTTTCCAATATGATTATAATAAGCAGCTTTTCTGTTTAAATAGGTACAAATGGTTAAAGGAGAAAATTCCGGTAATGGAGTTATACCGGAAAAAACTTCATCTGCTAATTCAACCCGTTGGGTTAGTGTGTAAAAATCGGCTAATTGAATTTGCGATTTAAATACTAATTCCGGATGATTAATTTTTTTACTTAACTCAATTGCTTTTAAGGTAGTGTTTAACGCATCATAATTTTTGAAATTTATTCTTAAACTACGTGCTTTCTTCTGAAGTACTTCTATATAAAGGGAATCAACTTTATCAGTTGATGTTAGATATAATGAATAAAAATATTCTGCTTTGTTGAAATTTTGATTTTCTTCAGAAAAGCGAGCACTATCCAGCCAATTGTTTTGTGCAAGAACATGGGTAAATAAACCATTTACAACAATAAAACAAATCAAAATTGGTTGAAAAATACGCATACTTATAAAAAGTTTAGAATCCCAAAATCACACCACAAAATTGATAATCTTATTCGGCACCACTATTACCTTTTTAGGTGTTTGACCACCCAACTGTTTTATGGTTTGCTCATTCCCCATTACTTCGCTTTCTACTTCAGCGGCTGTCAGCGTGGTTGGCAACTCTAAAATAAAACGCATTTTGCCGTTAAATGATACCGGGTATTTGTGGTTGCTTTCTACCAAATACGCTTCGTTGTATTTTGGAAAAACAGCATACGTAATGCTTTCGGTGTTACCCAATTTAGCCCACAATTCCTCAGCAATGTGTGGAGCGTAAGGCGCCAAAATAATTAACAAAGGTTCTAATATTGCTCGTTTGTTGCATTTTTGAGCCGTTAGCTCGTTTACGCAAATCATGTAAGCCGAAACAGGTGTGTTGAACGAAAAACGTTCGATATCTTCTTTTACTTTTTTTATGGTTTTGTGTAACGATTTTAGTTCTTCTTGAGTTGGCGTTTCATCAGAAACAACAAATCCGTTATCATCGTGAAACAAACGCCACAGTTTTTTTAAGAAACCATGCACACCCGTAATTCCTTGTGTATCCCAAGGTTTGTGTTGCTCTAGCGGCCCTAAAAACATTTCGTAACAACGCAAAGTATCTGCTCCGTATTTATCAACCAATTCATCAGGCGTTTGTACGTTGTATTTCGATTTAGACATTTTTTCGACTTCTCTGTCTACTATAAAATCTCCAGAATCTTCTAAAATAAAATAAGCATCGTTAAATTCATCTCTCCATTTCTTGAATTGTTCAATGTTTAATTTATTACCATTAAGAAAGTTAACATCTGCATAACCACTTGTTACATTATCTACTTTTATATTAATGGAATTATAGTCTGAATTAATAGTAGTTTCTTTTTTATTAATTTCTTCATCAATAATTTCATTTTGAATTGAATTCGGAATTAACAATATAAGCTTGTGGTAGGATTCAATTTTATTCTTTGATATAAAACAATATCGTCTAGTTGGAATAATAATATTTTCACTACTATTTTTGAAAGCCACTTCAACATGAAGCATTACTCTATAAACCAAAGCACTATTTCCCTGAATCATTCCTTGGTTAATCATTTTTTGGAAAGGTTCATCAAAAGGAATGTAACCTAAATCGTATAAAAATTTGGTCCAAAAACGGGCATACAACAAGTGTCCGGTAGCATGTTCGGCACCGCCAATGTATAAATCTACATTTTTCCAGTAGTTTACTTTTTCTTTGGCAACAAACTCGTTGTCGTTGTGGTCATCCATGTAGCGTAAAAAATACCAACTGCTGCCTGCCCAACCCGGCATGGTGTTATACTCCATTCGGTCGCCAGGGCAAGTCACGTTCCAATCTTCATTTTTAGCACGAGCCAACGGCGGTTGTCCGTCCTCAGTAGGCAAATATTTATCTACTTCTGGCAACACCACAGGCAAATTTGCATCGTTAATTAAATAAGGCACATCACCTTTGTAATACACAGGAAATGGTTCTCCCCAATATCGCTGACGCGAAAAAACAGCATCTCTTAATCGGTACTGTGTTTTCCCTTTTCCAAAACCGCGTTTTTCAATTTCGGCAATGGCTTTTTTTATGGCTTCTTTTGCAGGCAAATTGTTCAAAAAATCCGAGTCGGTGATGATAGCATCTTTTTCGGTGTAAGCAGCTTCAGAAATGTCTTTATCTTTAAAAATATTTTTAATTTCAATGCCAAAATGTGTGGCAAAATCCCAGTCGCGTTGGTCGCCACAAGGCACTGCCATAACCGCTCCTGTTCCGTAGGTTGCCAATACGTAGTCACCAATCCAAATTTGTATTTTATCGCCCGTAAACGGATGAATGGCATACGCTCCGGTAAATGCTCCGGTAATGTTTTTGATGTCTGATTGTCGGTCTCGTTCCGATTTTAACGAAGCAGCTTTTTTGTAAGCTTCAATTTCCGATTTTTGTTCCGCAGTAGTAATCACATCCACCAAATCGTGTTCGGGTGCAAGCACCATAAATGAAACACCGAAAATGGTATCGGGGCGGGTGGTGAAGACTTCAATAAAATCAGTCTTCAGTCCACAATTCTCAGTCTGCAATGATTTATTTGAAGACTGAGAATTGTGGACTGCGAACTTTACAGAAGCTCCAACACTTTTGCCTATCCAGTTGCGTTGAATATCTTTTATCGAATCCGTCCAATCCAACCCTTCCAAACCATTAATTAAACGTTCGGCATAAGCTGTAATTCTCATGCTCCACTGACGCATCAATTTTTGCTCTACAGGATGTCCGCCACGTTCAGAAACGCCATCTTTTATTTCATCATTGGCTAAAACAGTTCCCAAAGCAGGACACCAATTTACCCAAGTATCGGACAAATAGGCGATTCTATAATTTAACAATAGTTGCTGTTGTTGTTCCTCACTCCAACTGTTCCAATCGGTAGCAGAAAAAACGGCTACATCATCACAAACAGCATTTACGGCTGCATTTCCTTTGGTTTTAAATTGCTCAATTAACGTATCTATTTTTTCTGCCTTGTCAGCATCTTTGTTGTACCACGAATTAAACAATTGCTTAAAAATCCATTGCGTCCATTTGTAATAGTTTGGTTCAGAAGTTCTCACTTCCCTGTCCCAATCGAACGAAAAACCTATTTTATCCAATTGATTTCGGTAGCCCGGAATAACATTTCCTTGTTTATCCACACCACCTTCAATATTCATTTTAGTAGTAATAGCAGGATGTTGCCCTGTTTGAATAGCATATTGTTCGGCAGGCAAACCAAACGAATCGTAACCCATAGGATGCAATACATTAAAGCCCAACAAACGTTTGTAACGAGCATACACATCGGAAGCAATATAACCAAGCGGATGACCAACATGCAAACCAGCACCGGATGGATAAGGAAACATGTCCAACACATAATATTTTGGTTTAACACTGTTGTCTTCGGCAGCAAAAGTTTTATTCTCTGCCCAGTATTTTCGCCACTTGTTTTCTATCTCCTGATATTGATATTGCATCGTTAATAAGTCTTTTTATTGAAGCCACGAAATTAACAATAATTAGCAGTATTTTTGAAGAATAAACTTGTTTACAAACAACTTTATGCTATTTTTGAAACCAAAGTTTAAAGACTTTGAACTATCAACTGTGAAATAAAAACAATGTCTGATAAAGAAAATAAATACACTGGAAGAAGATTGCGTTCGTCGTATTTTACTACCATCATCAGTATTTCATTGGTGTTGTTTATGTTGGGGATTTTAGGGTTAATTATTTTAAATGCACAGCAAATCTCCAATCATGTTAAAGAAAATATTGGGTTTTCTATCATTTTAAAAGATGGGATTAAAGAGGTGGAAATTGCTCAAATTCAAAAAACGTTAGATGCCGAAAATTTTGTAAAATCAACTCATTTTATTCACCCCGATTCAGCCGCAGCAGAACTTCAACAGGAATTAGGCGAGGATTTTATCAGTTTTTTAGGATACAATCCATTGTTGCCATCTATTGATGTAAAATTAAATGCCGATTATGCCAACAATGATAGTTTAGCTATTATTGAAGCCAATTTAACTGGAAATCCAAAAATTAAAGAGGTATTTTATCAAAAAGATTTAGTGAGTTTGATTAACGAAAATGTTAAAAAAATAAGTTTTTATTTATTGGGATTTAGTGCATTGCTTTTAATTATTGCTATGGCATTAATCAACAATACGATACGACTTTCGATTTATTCGAAACGATTTTTAATAAAAACCATGCAGTTGGTTGGTGCAAAAGCAACTTTTATTCAAAAACCGTTTGTATTAAAAGGAATAGGGAATGGAATTGCAGCTTCCATTTTGGCTATCGGACTAATTGTGTTGTTTTTATACTATTTACAAAAACAAATGCCGGAAATTATCGACTTTAAAAACATTGAATTATATGGAGCTTTGTTTTTAATTGTCATTATTTTGGGCATCTTAATTTCATGGATTTCAACGATGCTTGCCGTGAGAAAATATTTACGAATGGATGCTGGAAGTCTTTATTAGTCCAAAGTCGGAAGACCGAGGACGGAAGTTGGCATTGAGCGAAGGCTCTCCCTTTGAGGGGAGATACAGAGGGGTGATGTGTTGAGAAGTCTGAAAACTATAAACTGATAAACTATAAACCGATAAACTATAAAAACATGAGTGATAACAACAGAATAAACAACGATTTTGCTTTTGGCAAACAAAATTATATTTTAATAGCAGTTGGAACTGCTTTAGCAATTTTAGGCTATATATTAATGTCAGGTGGTGGTTCTGACGACCCGACAGTATTTAGCGAAGAACTATTTAGCTTTAGAAGAATGTACGTTGCTCCAATCTTAATTCTTGTTGGACTGGTGGTTGTAGGCTGGGGAATCATGAAAAAAGTAAAGTAAATCCCACCCCAACCCTCCCAAAGGGAGGGGTAATGTTATTATTTAAAATCTTCACATTGCTACATTTACACATTAATAAATTTTCACATTAATTTCCATGAATATTTTTGAAGCCATTATTTTAGCTATTATTGAAGGAATAACAGAATTTTTGCCCATTTCATCAACCGGACACATGATTATTGGCTCTTCCGTAATGGGAATTGCTGAAGACGATTTTACTAAAACATTTACCATAGCCATTCAATTTGGTGCAATTTTATCGGTTGTCGCTATTTACTGGAAACAATTTTTTCAAACCATAAATTTTTACCTCAAACTTATTGCTGGGTTTATTCCTGCAGCAATTATTGGGTTTTTATTAGACGATTATATCGATGCCTTATTGGAAAATGTAATAGTAGTTGCCGTTACACTTTTATTGGGCGGTATTGTATTGATTTATGTGGATAAATGGTTTGCAAAAACCGAAGAATCGGGGACCTCTGTGGTAACATATCCAACTGCTTTTAAAATTGGATTGTTCCAGTGTATTGCCATGATTCCCGGAGTTTCACGCTCAGCCGCAACAATTATTGGTGGGTTAGCACAAAAAATGAACAGAAAAGCTGCGGCTGAATTTTCTTTCTTCCTTGCCATACCAACCATGTTGGCAGCAACTTGTTATAAATTGTTGAAATTTTATAAAGCTGGAGGAGGTTTTCATGGTGAAGAAATTACCTTGCTTATTGTTGGAAATATAGTCGCTTTTATTGTGGCTATCATTGCCATTAAAGCATTTATCAGTTTTTTAACCAAACATGGTTTTAAGTATTTTGGTTATTATAGAATTGTAGTTGGAATCATTATTCTAGTCTTATATTTCATGGGAATTGAACTTACCATTGTGTAATGCAACAGATTCAAGATAAATTTTTAAACGGTCAAATCATTTTAATTGACAAACCATTAAAATGGACTTCGTTTGATGTGGTAAAAAAAATTCATTACCAACTCCGAAAAAACCTTGACATTAAAAAAATTAAAGTCGGACATGCAGGGACGTTAGATCCTTTGGCAACAGGACTTTTAATTGTTTGTACGGGAAAATTCACCAAAAAAATTGATGAAATTCAGGCTCAAACCAAAGAATACACCGGTACTATAACTATTGGAGCTACCACACCTTCTTTTGATTTAGAAAAAGAAGTGGACGAGGAGTTTCCTGTTGAACACATTACCGAAGTAATGATTAAGGAAACAGCAAAATCTTTTATCGGCGAGCAACAACAAACAGCTCCCATTCATTCGGCAAAAAAAATCGACGGCAAACGTGCCTACGAATATGCCCGAAGTGGCGAAGAGGTGGAGATAAAATCCAATTTGGTTACCATAAAATCGTTTGAGGTTTTAGGAATATCTAACCATATTAATGAGTTGAAAGATGTAGTAATTATTGATGAAAACTACAAAAACGAACGAATCAATCTAGCTCCGAATTACGAAAAGGGCTTGCACGTAAAATTTAAAATAACGTGTAGTAAAGGAACTTACATTCGTTCTATTGCTCGTGATTTTGGAATAAAATTAAATTCTGGAGCTCACCTCAGCGAATTACGCAGAACTAAAATTGGCGATTTTGATGTAAAAAATGCTTTATCAAATATCGACATCAACCCATTAATTACTCTCTAACATCTGCAACAACTCATCTAACTTAGGTGAAAGAATAATTTCTGTACGTCTGTTTTTCTTTCTTCCATCGGCAGTATTTGTCATGTCTAGCGGAATGTATTCGCTTCTTCCGGCAGCTGTTAGTCGTTTTGGGTTTACCGAACTGTTGGTTGTTATAATTTTAACTACCGAAGTTGCTCGTTTCACACTCAAATCCCAGTTGTCGGTTATATCTCCTTTACCATTTAATGGAACATTATCGGTATGACCTTCCACCAAAATATTAATTTCTTGATTTTGTTCTAAAACCTTAGCTAATTTTTTCAACACATCCACTCCTTTACTTGCAACAACATAGCTCCCGGAAGCAAACAATAAACTTTCATCCAGTGAAACATAAACTTTACCATTTTTCTGCTCAATGGTTAATCCATTGTTTTCAAATCCAAGCAAAGCATCTTTCACTTTATTTTTAAGTGCTGTAACCAACGAATCCTTTCTACTAATCATTGCTTCCAATTCGTTCACTCGTTTCTCTCTTGAAGCTAAATCTGCGGTTAATGTTTTTAATTTTTCTTCTTTTGCAGTTAATGAGCCTTCCAAAGTTCTCAATGCATCCTCTTTCGATTGCAGTTCTTCTTGTGTTTTTTGAAGGTCTTTCATTAATTTTTCGGTAGTAGTTTTATTGCCCGATAACAATTCGTTGTTTTTGTCCAACAACAATTGGTAGGTTTTGTTAACATTATCATAGTTTGAAGTCATTAATCGCAATGAATTTCCCATAACAGTAGTATCTGACTGCAACGATGAAATAGTTTTTTTCAATTGTTCAATTGAAGCAGACATTTCATTGGTTTTTTCCTCCAATTCTTTATTTGAATTTTTGAGGTTTTGATTTTCTTCGTTGCAAGTTTTGTATTTTGAATTGAGTTCTTCATATTTTCTTGAAGGAACACACGAAAATAGAATTCCAACAACAAGTGTTGATAATAAATATATTTTATAATTTTTCATTATGATAAGGTTTTAAAGTACAATACTATCCTTTATTCACACACATTTAACCCGCTACAATCATTTTTTATAAACATTGGTCTATTCAAAACCGTAGGATTGCAACCTTTTAATGAAATATACGTCTATTTTTTTGATAGAAATGGTTAATTTTACGTACTAAACTAGAAACTATGAACTCAAAACTTACACTTTCGCTATTATTTAGCACAGCATTAATATTTAATTCAAATGCACAAAAAGGCATACCCGGTATAGATTATAGAGCTTGTTCTGCCGCAGAAAAAAACAATGAAATACTTGAAAATAATCCTGATTTAAGATTACAGGCAGAACAACTGCACCAAGAAGCACTTGATTGGACTTCTCAACATTACGGTGAAGTAACCGTTGATGCTACAGGTAAAAAAACGGTGCTTTATGTTATTCCTGTGGTATGGCACGTTTTACACAACAACGGACCGGAAAATATTTCTAAAGCAACCATTGACAGTGAAATTGCTAAATTAAATGAAGATTATCAAAAACTAAATGCCGATATGGCAAATGTACATCCTGGTTTTGCAGGTATTGCAGCTGATGTTCAGGTAGAGTTTAGATTGGCTAGATTAGACCCTTATGGTAATTGTACAGAAGGTATTACAAGAAGAGTAAATCAAATTACTTATGCAATGGATGAAACCGCAAAAACCATAGAACCATCGTGGAACGTAAACGGACGATATTATCTAAATATCTGGCAAGGTTCTTCAATTGCGAGTGGTGCAGGTGGATATGCTTATTACCCAGGTGTTGTTCCTATGAATAGGGATGGAATTGTTTTAATTGGTGGCCAATTAGGAAACACTGTTACTCATGAGGTTGGGCATTGGTTAAATCTTGCTCACATGTGGGGAAGTACCAATAACCCAGGAGCTGGGCAAACTCCAGATAATTGTACTACTGATGATGGTGTAGCAGATACTCCAAACACATTAGGGCAACAAGGTTGTTCTTCAACAACTCAATCTTGCGGTAGTGTTGATAATGTTCAAAATTACATGGACTATAATTTTTGTGATGTGATGTTTACTAATGGTCAAAAATCAAGAATGCACGCTGCTTTAAACTCTGCTTCCGATACCGGAAAAAGAAAAACAATGTGGAGTTCTACAAATCGTACGAATACAGGGACAGCTGATCCTTATGACCAAAACCCAATTTGTACCTTATTAAGTCCTGATTTTACCTACAACAAAACAAAAATATGTGAGGGAGAACAAGTAACGTTTAATGATGCTAATACTTATAATGGAACTCCAACACAATGGGATTGGACTTTTACAGGGGGGACTCCAAATGCATCTAGTGTAGAAGTTCCGGTTATTACTTACAATACTGCTGGAACTTACGATGTAACATACGTGCCTGGAAATGCTGCCGGATGGGCATCAACAGTAGCAACGAAAACAAATATTATTACAGTGAGTTCTTTAACTGCTCAATATACACTACCTTATGCTGAAGATTTTGAAAACACCACTTCATTTAATAACGATTGGGCTATTGAAACACAAAGTGGTAATGGCTGGCAAAATACTACTAATGCTGCTTACACAGGAACCCGTTCGGGTAGAGTGAATAATCTTAGTAACTCTGTTAATGATGTAACTGAACTTATATCTAGCTCTTATGATTTGTCTTCAATGACAGCTCCTAAATTAAACTGGAAAGCTGCCTATGCTAAAAAAACCACCGGAGGAAACGATCAATTAATCATCAAAACATCGATAGATTGTGGTGCTTCTTGGCAAACTATTGCTATAAAAAGTGCTTCTACAATGTCGAGTGCACCTGCAACTGATGCAGCTTTTACTCCTTCCGGCACATCTCAATGGAAAGATAATACCATAACGCTAAGTGCTGGTTTAGCGGCTTCAAATAATGTTAAATTTAATTTCTATTTTAAAAGTAATGGTGGTAACAACATGTATATTGATGACATCAATGTTTTTGGAGATACACCTGTTGGCATTAATGAAGTAAAAACAGTGAATAATTTCTCTATTTTTCCTAACCCAACAAGTGAAAGTGCTGTAGTAACTTTTAATTTAACAACGGAAGTTAAAACATTAAGAATTACACTTAAAGATGTTTTAGGAAAAGAAGTTACTAAAATTGTTAATGGACAAAGCTTTAGTGCAGGAAAATACAACATGAGTATTGATCAAGGGAAAAAACTAGCTTCTGGTTTGTACTTTGTAGAATTTAATGCAGACAATAAAGTAATGGTTGAAAAACTAATCGTTAAATAAATTAAACAGACAATATAGATAAAAAGACTCGTTCATTTAGTTCGGGTCTTTTAGAACATGTTCAACCGCTGAACGCTACAATGAAATTATCAAAAAAAATCCAATTATAAAAGTACTTATGGGGCAGCAAAATCAATTTGCTCAAGAATGGACAGTTAAAAATTATGGTAAAGCTAATGCAAGTGGAAAAAAAACAATATCATACATAATACCTGTTGTTTGGCATGTAATTCACAACGATGGACCGGAAAATATTTCAAAAGCAACTATTGAAGAAGAAATAGCCAAATTAAATGAAGATTATCAAAAATTAAATTCCGACATATCCAATGCTCACCCATTATTTGCTGGAATTGCAGCAGATTGTGAAATTGAATTCAGACTAGCTCGATTAGACCCAAATGGGAATTGTACAGAAGGAATTACTAGAACAAAAAGTATCCATACTTTTGCTATGGACGATCCTTATTCTATTCGTCCATCTTGGAATACAGCCACGACAAAATACTTAAATATTTGGCAAGGCAGTCAAATTTCTTTTGGTGCTGGTGGATATGCTTATTATCCAGGTACTGTTCCTGATGATATGGAAGGTATAGTTTTAATTGCTCAACAGCTTGGAAACACTGTAACTCACGAAGTAGGGCATTGGTTAAATTTGGCTCATCCTTGGGGTGATAGTAATGATCCTCAAGATCCAAACAATTGTTTTGATGATGATCAAGTAACTGACACACCAAACACTATAGGACAAACAGGTTGTTCTTCATCTGCAACATCATGTGGTTCAATTGATAACGTACAAAACTATATGGATTACAATTTTTGTGATGTGATGTTTACCGAAGGGCAAAAACAAAGAGCACATGCAGCATTAAATTCATCGTTTGGAGCAAGAGATTTTTTGGTTAGCCCAACCAATCTAATCAATACAGGCACAGCAGACCCTTATGTTCAAAATCCAATTTGTACACCAATAGCAGACTTCAGTTACAATAAAACTTTTATTTGCGAAGGGAGTCAGGTAACTTTTACAGGTAGCAATTACAATGCAACTCCAACAGGATGGAATTGGACTTTTGTAGGAGGAACTCCATCAACCAGTTCCTTGGAAAATCCAACCATAACTTACAACACCATAGGAATATACTCTGTTACCTACGAACCATATACAACAGGAGGTTCTGGCTTTAAACAAAAAGATAATATTATTATTGTGAGTGGAATTAACCCTGATTATACATTACCATTTTCTGATGGATTTGAGAACCTTACAACTTTTAACAACGAATGGATGATATTCGGAAATGCACAGAATAATTGGGAAAATGTTTCTACTGCTTCATTTTCAGGCTCAAGAGCGATGTATGTAAATAATCTAAATAATCTTTCAACCGAAATAACCGAGCTAATAAGTCCTTCTTATGATTTTAGTATTCCTAATAATTATGCGTTAAGCTATAAATATGCTTATGCTCAAAAACTTTCGGGAGGTAATGATAGATTAATCATTTACTACACTACCAATTGTGGTGAAACATGGTCTATATTAAAAGTAAAAACAAGTTCATCACTTGCAAGTGCACCACAAACAGACAATTTTTTTATTCCAAGTTCAACACAATGGAAAGAAGAAATAACTAATTTATCTTCACTAAGTGGGTTAAATAACGTGAAATTTAAAATCTATTTTAAAAATAATGGTGGAAATAATTTTTGGTTAGATGATATTAATATTGATATTACAACAAGCATTGATGAGTTAAATGATGTTTTAAACTATACCATTTACCCCAATCCAGCAACTAAAAATGCTGTTGTTAATTTTTCATTAATCAAAAATGTTAAGGATTTAAGTTTAACAATTAAAGATATTACCGGTAAAATCATTGCTAGTGTTGTAAAAAATCAAACTTTTAATGCAGGAAAATATACTGTAAATATTGATCAAACCAAGCAATTATCAGCTGGTTTGTATCTCTTAGAATTTAATATCGACAACAAAATAATAGTCGAAAAATTAATAATACATTAGCGGTTAATAGGTGGTTTCCTGAAAATTATATTCAAAAAAAAACAGCCCGAACAAATCAAATGTTCGGGCTATTTTTTTGAATATTTAAAACCATTTATTGTTTTAACACTTTAAATACATTATTGATGTCTTTACCTTGGACTTGTAACATATAAAATCCATTACCAAATGGAGTTAAGTCAATTTTAATAATGTTCTTATTGATGCTCTTGTTTTGGTATAATATTTTGCCTTGTAGGTCAGTTAAAGTTATTTTCTCAATTGTTGAGATATTTCCTAAATCAACTGTAACAATATTAGAAGTTGGATTTGGATAAATTATAACTTCGTTAACATTTGCATAAGCTGTAACTCCTGTTGGAGCAATATCCGAACAAATGTTTAGCCCCCAACTGGTTAATGAGCCACCATCTAAATTGGCCATGTCTGAAACGGTTAATGTCCAAGTACCTTGTTGGTTTTGACCATTAAATGCACTCAATGCTTGATTAGGTTGATAAGTTCCTCCTCCCACAGGTGGACAAGGTAATGCTCCAGGAGTTGCAGCATCATCAAAATTTACCGCAAAATTATCTTCGCTATTACATATTTGTGTCCATAATGTAACCGTTGTACTTGCTGGGCTTGTTAATGTTACTACTAAGTCATTTATCCAAGTATGTGTACCAATTAAATCAACAACATTTAAATCACTAATAGTTCCAGCAGTTGGAATGTTGATTGTTGAAGTTACCACAGGAGTTCCAGAAGATGATATCGCAACAGGAACATCTGTACTCATAGTAACAGAACAACTTGAAGTTGTAAAACTAAAAGTTGAAGAAGCAGGAGCAGTTCCACAAGTGTTATAAGTGGTTACTCTCCAATAATAAGTAGTTGCATTAAGTAAAGCCATGGAGTTATAACTATTTGTTGATAAACCAGTTGCAGCATCAATAATAGTTGTAAATGTAGCATCAGTTGCAATGTCAATGTTGTACATAGCACCAGCTCCACCATTTGACCAAGTAAATGTTGTTCCGGGGTCAACTCCGGTTGCCACATCAGCAGGTGAAGTTAAATTTGCAGAAGTTGGAGTTGGATTTATTACATCCAAAGTAATAGTTGCAAGTTTTGTTACTGAAGTAGCGGTTCCGGTGATATCAATAGAATACGAACCAACCATTGAAGCATTTAATCCACTAATGGTAACCTGAACCGGTGTTCCATCCACTGAAGCAGAGGTTGGATTAAAAGTTACAATAGAACCTGCAGGTTGCCCTGTAGCACTAAAAACTGTTGTTTCACTAAATCCTAGAAAGGTGTTATAAGTAAAGTCATAAACTGCATCTACAGTAGGGCAATTTGATGAACTAGTATTAGAAAAATTCATTACAAATTCTGCATCTTGTATGGCAAAGTTTTTACTGTTTATGGCATAAAAAATATTACCAGCTCCTCTTACCATTATTCTACCAGTAGTAGTTACATTTCCTGATGGAATAACAACATTTGCAGATCCTGTATTAGGTACATTGGTAGCTAATGTAACAGGGTAAGTATAACCGCCATCTGTTGATAAATAGATATTTACATTCGCAGCACTAACCGGGGCAGCTGTAGTTCCGGCAACATTCCAGGTAACCGGAGTAGAAGCTCCTGAATTTAAAGTTATACCGGTAGTATTTTGCGATGTAACTGTAAAAGGACCGGCAGTTCCATTAACAGTTACAGTCATCAAATCTGAATCGACCTGTCCGCCAAGTGCATCATTATCTCTTACCAAAAATGAGAAGTTTAATGTTCTTCCTACAGATGGTGTAACCTCCCAAGTTGGGGTTAAATTACCTGCAATTACATCTTGTATTCTTGGCATGTATCTATTTGGAGATGTGGTTGGGTATTTTGCTCTGTAAAGCGGTCCGACTGTCCAAGTTGAAACAGGGGCACTTGTTCCGGGTGCTTGTGCAGGGTCATTTTGACACCATTCATAAGTTAACGAACCATTTCCATCAGGGTCATTTCCAATACCTTCTAAAATAAAAGCAGTGCTTTTTGGTATAGTATAATTGCTACCTGCGTCTGCGGTTGGAGGGTTGTTTGTTAAAGTCGTTATTGCACCACAAGTGCTATTACCAGTTTGGACGTTTGCTGAAATATCTCTTATGTTGTTGTAAATAAAATGAGCATCACTGTTATTTTGTACATTAACTGAACAGATTCCTGCATAACCCATCACCGAACTACCACTGCATGGTTCAACCTCGGTTTGTCCGTTTCCACTTCTACTACAAGTATTCATGGTATGGTAACCACCAAATTGGTGACCCATCTCGTGAGCAACATAATCAATATCGAAAGCATCTCCGGTGGGGTTTGAACTACCTGTCATTCCTCTTCCTTTGTGAGTTCCGGACTGAGATGTACTTAAACAAACACAAGACAAACAACCGGCATTACCACCACCGGAAGTGTTAAAATTATGTCCTATATCGTAATTAGCTACACCCACATTTGCATCAATGGTTTGAGCAGTTTTTGTATTATATTCTCCTGTCCATGGGTCAGATGAAGCAACTAAATAGATAATAGTATCATTATTGGGTATAAATTCTAAAGTTATAGCCAAATCTCTTTCATAAACACTATTTACTCTGTTAATGGTAATAGTCATTTGAGCCTGAACATTTGCTTTTTGTTGAGCTGTTGTTCCTGCCCCTTTAAAGATGGTGCCATATTCACCCGTGCAAGATTGAGCTAAACGAAATTTTCTTAATTTTTGATCATTCACATCAGCTTTCATGGTTGAGGGTTCTCCTTTTAAGGATGGTAAATCAACATTATCATCAGTTAAACATTCAAAAGCTTGCTTGCTTTCACCTAAGGAAGCTTTGTCATAAACAATGTAACTTACTAAATCGGTAGTAAAAGGATCGATAAAACTTGGAATCCTGTTGCCTGATAAAGTCATGGTGTGTAACCCAAATTGAGTTACCGAAAAACGCATGGTAGCTGTTGGATCATCAATACCTTGTGCCACATAAGTTTTTATCATTGGAAACTTAGCTGATAAATCGGGGTGCATTATAGACGATTCCCAAACACTAAAACGTTCAAATGTTCCTTCGGGAGTAGGAAACTCAATAATTAAATTTGATTTACCGGTAGCAATATCTCTATCAGGAGCTGTTGCTAAAATGGTTTTAAGTTGATTTAAATCAAGATTATAGAACTGGGCTTCTTTTGGATGATGTACCCTCCTTACTTCGTTTTTACTTGTCAAGGTTGATTTTTCGACTTTAGTCCATAAAGAACTGGTGTTTTGGGCGAAATTCGTTTGTGAAAATACCAACGAAAAAGCTAAAACTAATGTGGTAACAATTGATTTCATAAGCTTGAGTTTTTAGAAAAAGTTTAGTTAATGCTATTTTGAACTTATGAAAGTAAGCAAAATAAGAGTTAAAAGCTACTTATTTTTAGGGTAATGTAGGAATCTTAAAACCGAAACCTCAAGTAATGAATTTTATGCCCCTTAGCAGAAAATAAGTTTTCGTAATATGTTTTTATTGACAGGATTTCTTGTGTTTTTGTATCTAGGTTTTCTAAATTTTCGTCGTAAAGGTTAAACGTATGCTCTATCAATTCAAAATTATTTCGTTCAATTTCTTCAAGGGTGTATCTAAAAAATCCTTCATTATCCGTTTTTAAATGAATAATCCCATTGGGTTTGAGTAGCTGTTTATAACGTTCAATAAACATGGGTGCGGTTAAACGTTTTCTTGCCCTACTTTTTTGTGGTTGTGGGTCAGGAAAAGTAATCCAAATTTCATCTACTTCGTTTTTTGCAAAAAAGGAAGTTATTAAGTCAATATGAGTTCTAATAAAAAAAACAGTATTGAGTTTTTGGTCGAGTGCTTGTTTAGCTCCTTTCCAAATTCTAGCTCCTTTTATGTCAACTCCAATAAAATTTTTGTTGGGAAAATGTTTGCCTAAACCAACTGAATATTCGCCTCTGCCACAACCTAATTCTAAAACAATAGGGTTGTTGTTTTTGAAAACATCTTGTTGCCATTTTCCTCTGTATGGGTGATCTGTTTCAAAAACTTCATTAAATTTTGGTTGAATTACATTTGGAAAGTTTTCCATTTCATTCCATCGTTCAATCTTCTTTCCTTCGCCCTTCATTTACTTTTCTTTTTCAGTTTTAAACCAAGCAATTAATTCGGCTTTTTGAGTGTCAGATAATTTAGCATTATCATGAATTAAGGTATAACTTGACATGGGCATTTCGCCTTCTTCTATCATTTCAGCACCTTCTTCTAATTTATGTTTTTGTCGTTTTACGTTAAATGTTCCCCATTCCGAGAAATTTAATTCTTCTCGGGCTTCATTGATATGTTGTTTTACCCACCATGAAATTGGAGCAACATTGGTGTACCAAGGATAAGTACTTTCGTTCGAATGACAGTCGTAACAAGAGGCTTTCAGCATCTGTTGAATGTGTTCTGGTGGGTTTGTTATTGAAATGAAATCGTTTTCTTTAACAATAGCAGGATTGGTTTTGTCAATCCTAATAAATTGAATAATTACTAGTAAGGCTATAAAGCCTAATGCTATTTTTTTTTTCATATGATATTAATATTTTTTGTCCAATGGTTTTATGACCACTTCTTCGATATTGGCATTTTTAGATGTTTTTAGACAAGCTTTGATAATGTTAACAATATCTTCAGTTTGAACAAACAATTCTTTTGGAGCCATTATTCCTTCCCATGAGGTAGTATTGATTGAACCCGGATAAATGGCAGTAACTTTTACACCATATTCTCGCATTTCTTCACGCAACACATCATTAAACCCTTTTAATGCATGTTTAGAAATAGTATAGGATGCAGCATTTTGACGGGTAGAAAAACTTAACACAGAACAGATGTTAAAAATATGGCCTTTTTCTCGGGCACACATATTAAGGGCAATGTTTTTAGATAAATAATAAGCCGCATTGAGGTTTATTTTCATCATCATGTCAAAATCAATATTATGGTCGGTTATTCTATCAATATCGTATTTTCCAACATTATTTATTAAAACATCAATCGTTTTAAATTTATCAAAAACTTGATTAGAAAACTTTATGGTTTGTTCTTTATCTGATAAATCAGCTTGAAAAATAAACACTTCA
>JACPDX010000026.1:27352-53030 GCA_016183805.1 Bacteroidota bacterium | reverse complement strand
TATCAACCTCAGGAGCCGGAAACAGTAATACTACTTTAGAATACGCTGCAACCGATTATAATCCAATTACAGGTGTGTCGTATTATCGTTTAAAACAAACCGACTACGACGGTGCTTATACCTATTTTGACATAGTGGCGGTAAATTATCAAACAAATTCAGATGAAAATTTTAATGTTTTTCCAAATCCCATCAAAATTGGCGAATCGGTAAACATAAAAAATCTGGTTGGTAACGACCTTATTGTTGTTCTTCAAGATGTGAATGGTAAAAAATACTTTACCAAATTGGTTTCTAATGATGAGGAAGGTAAAACCATAAAAATTCCCATAAATGCAAATGTACCAAGTGGAACGTATTTGATATCCGCCACTTGTGGAAATCAAATGTGCAGTAAAAAAATTGTTATTAAATAATACCCGTCGTGAATTTAGAAGAATTTTCAATAAAAATTTGTATCGAAATAAACAAAACGACTTGTTTTCGATATTAAAATCTTACAGATTTTCACTCAAACTGACATCGTTTTGTTTATTTCTAACTTACTTTTAGTTAGCATCCCAATCATTATTCCATATTCATTCCATTTTACTGATTCATGTTAGTACATTTGTTGTAATTAACTTCAACATGAAAACATTTTTGTCGCTATTATTATTTGTAGGTTTTATTACCCTTCAAGCCCAAAACGATTCCATTTTTATTCGGCAACTATACGATGAAGCGTTGGAAAACGGACAAGCTCACCAAAATTTAAAAGTATTGTGTAAATCAATTGGAGCACGAATTAGTGGTTCTAAACAAGCCGAAGATGCCATTAGGTGGGGAAAACATTTGTTAAAATCGTATAATTTTGATACGGTTTACCTGCAAGAAATTAAAGTTCCGAAATGGAACAGAGGAACACCCGAAACTGCATGGGCTGAAAACGAGAAAGGTGAAAAACTAAAACTAAACATATTGGCATTAGGAGGCTCATCATCAACCAATGGATTACTTACAGCAGAAGTATTTGTGGTAAAAAATGTTGATGAATTAAAAACGATACCTGCTGATAAAATAAAAGGGAAAGTGGTATTTTTTAACGAAGCCTTTGACCAAAAATTCATCCACACTTTTTCTGCTTACGGATATTGTTATCCACTACGAGGTGATGCTCCAAATGAGGCTTCTAAATTGGGTGCAAAAGCAGTTATTATCCGTTCGTTAGCTACACCAACCGATAATTACCCGCATACCGGCGTTACTCATTTCGACGATTCGGTTAAAGTAATTCCTTGTGCTGCAATAAGCACACAAAATGCCGACGATTTAACACAGTGGTTAACCAATGGAAAAGTAACACTTAAAATGGAGATGGAATGTTCTGTTTCTCCTGATGTTCCTTCATACAACGTAATAGCAGAAATTAAAGGAAAAGATGCCAAAATTATTACCATTGGCGGTCATTTAGATTCGTGGGATACAGGTGAAGGAGCACACGATGATGGTGCCGGAATTATGCACTGTATTGAAGCTTTTCGTATTTTAAAAAAATTAGATTTCAAACCACAACATACCATTCGTTGTGTTTTGTTTATGAACGAAGAAAACGGGAATTTTGGTGGTAAAACCTATGCTGAAAACGCAATTCTTAATAATGAAGAACATATTTTTGCCTTAGAAAGTGATAGGGGTGGTTTTTTACCCATGGGTTTTGATGTAGTTGGTTCTGATGAACAATTAAAATTAGTTCAACAACATGATAAATTACTCTACCCCTACGATTTGTTAAAAATTAAAAAAGGTTATGGAGGAGTTGATATTTCGCCTTTGTTAAAAAAATATCCAACCATGATGCAAATGGGATTGGTTATCAATTCACAACTCTATTTTAATTACCACCATTCGGCTGCCGATGTTTTTGAAACCGTAAACAAACGTGAATTAGAATTAGGAGCCGCTGCCATGGCAACCATGGTTTATTTAATGGATAAAACGTTGGAATAAAAAAAGCTCGATTTGAGGTCGAGCTTTTTTTGTTTTGGAATGTATAAGAGAATTATTGTTTTATAACCTTTTGACTTTTTATTACTTCATTATTTTCATTCACCATTTGAACGAAATAAATTCCCGTTTTCAACTTTGAAAATTCACTAGTCCTATACGTATTTTTATCTTTAGAAATTGATATTGTTTCTTTTATGGTGTTACCAATTACATCTATATAACAAATAGTTACAATTTCAGTATCATTTCCTGTGATATCAAAAAATAAATTATTAGTAGCTGGATTTGGATAAATAGAAACCTCAACTTGTTTGTTAGATGAAACAGCTACAAGTTTAGAGTATCATACATTCCATCAAAATCTATTTGCTTTAATCTATAATAGCTAACCTTTGGCGAAGGTGATATGTCAAAAAAACTATAATTGTTAACTGTATTTGAGTTTCCATTACCATCTACAATACCTACATCAAAAAAATCTTTCGTATTTGATGATTTCTGAATAATAAAATAATCATTATTAACTTCTGATTCAGTTGTCCAAATTAGTTTATTACCACCTTCTAATTGGTAGCCATTGAAATCGACCAACTTAACAGGTAAAATTCCGGTAGCAGTCCAGTTAGATACAGTAAAATCACAATTATCACCAGCGTATCCATCTACCATTAAATAATAATCTTGCCCAATAGTTAAACCTGTGGCTGTAACTGTACCAGGAGTTGTATTCGTTGGATTCCAACAATTAGACACTGAACTTAAAGTAGTACAACATCCATTTACATCTGTAGTAACATCAAACACCTCAGCTTGAATACCATCACCCCAAGTACAATTGGTAATACTAGTAAAATCAAATACCTCAGTTGTTGCAGATGCTGTAAATATATACCAAGAATTATTTTCGATAGAACCACAGAAACTCGTTCCGGGATCATCGTATGTATAAATATTTGTAGTAGAGCTAGACCATCCGCCCCCTCCTTGCGATAAAATAGCAGGGTCTGAACAAAAATCATTATTATTAAGATTACCACAAGGACCAATTACCGGACAGGCTCCACAAGTTCCACCACAATCTACACCTGTTTCTGTACCATTTTGAACTCCATCACTACAAGTTGGTGCAGGGCATGCACCACAGCTTATTGCAGCAGCCCAACCGGCTCCTGTAGTGGAATAATCCGAATCCCAAACTATTGTTAAACAGCCTGATGAAGCAGTTATGGTTCCTCCATTCGGTAATGATGTCCCTGCATAAGTACCAATAATAGGAGAGGATTGATCAGGTCCATTATATATGGTTAAATCATCACAACATGATTCCGTATTAAAACTAGAAAATGTCATAACTAAACATTGACCAGGAACACTTGAACAATAAGTTTGGTAGTAATACTCGTCATTAGAATAACCTCCACCAGCACCACCTGTATCGTAAAAATTACCTGAACATGCTGTGATAGGTGGTGGATCTGATGTTACACAAACATCGAAAGTTGAAGTTTGACTACCGGTAGCTGTATAAGTATAAACTCGAATATAATATGTTGCCCCAATTGTTAAACCATTTGCAGTACTAGCGTTACCATCACTACAATACATTTGAGATAACGAACCACAAGCACCGGAATAAACCACATGATACATATCTGTTACTGAACCAGCTACATTTAATAAGTCCACATAATGAGTAGTTCCTGTAGCCACAAAAGAAAACCACACATCATCATCATCAGTTCCAGAGCAGGTGTTACCATCAGCAGAAGCTGTAGCTCCAGAAACAGTTCCAGACGTAGTAGTTGTACAAGTTAAAGGGATTAACTGTAAGAGCTGTCGCTCCAGCACAATTATCATTTGCAGGGGCAGCTGGTGGTGCAGAACAACTACGAGAAATATCAAATGTGCCTGTTGTTGAACCAGTTGTCCAATACGCAACATAAACATAATAAGTTACTCCATTTACAGTTGTAAACGTATGGTTTTCGGGAGAATCGGTACAAACCACGTTAGTAAAAGTACCACACGAACCTGAAGAAATGGATAACTCACTACAGGCGGTACCATGTGCGGTATTAGTCGAGTTTACTGTTGTACCTGCTAAAGCACTTGTTCCACAAGGAAGGTTAGTAGCCCCCGAACATAAATCATTTGGTGGAGCAACCGGTGGGGCAGAACAACTCCTCGAGATAGTAAAGGTACCTGTTGTGGAAGAACTGGTAGAATAATGTGCAATATAAACATAATAAGTTACCCCATTGGTTGCTGCAAAAGTATAGGTTTCAGTACCGCCTGATGTGGCAGCATCTTCACAAGTAATATTGGTTAGTGAACCACAACTACCACTAGAAATAACCATTTCATGGTCAAAAGTAGCCGTAGATGAAATTGTTGTATTTTGACCGTCACCGACAAAAGTGTACCAAACGCCATAATTACTGCCACAACCTGAAGGGTCAGCAACACTCGTTGTATTTACTGTCGTTCCAGCTAAGTTGGTAGTAGCACATGGTAAAGAGGTTGCTCCTGCGCATAAATCATTAGAAGGTGCTGGAGGAGGTGGGCTTGAAATTAAAGAAACATCATCAATTGCAGCTGGAGGATTAGAACCAAAAGATCCATCATTTTGCCATGTAAAAATTAAGTTTTTTGTTGTACCTGCTAATGCTGCTGGTAAGGTTATGGTTACATTTTGCCATGTTGTATTTGAATTATATGGTCCACCTACCAAAACCGCAGTCCCCCATGCGGTAGTTGAAGATGCTGGTGTTCCTGAAACTGGGGCAGCAGTATTGGTATAAACCAATAATCTATCATAACCCGATTCACCTTGACATTTCCATTTAAATGAAAGTGTAATTGACGTTTCTCCAGCTGGGAAACTAACACTCCTATAAAGATGTGAAGTTTTTGATGCAGAATTAGTATAAGTCCAAGTTCCTCCCGCTCCACCATTAGAAATATAGGCGCATCTTACACCAGTTTGACCACCAGGTGCATTACCTATTTGCCATAAATTAGTAGCTCCATTAGATGTCCATCCATTTGCTGCAACTGTGGTACCAGTCTCAAATCCACCATCACCAGCTGAATTAATCAAGGTTGTTTGACCAAAACCATAATTAATGATGAATATAAAACCAAATAATGTAAATATTTTCTTCATAGCATTAGATTATTTAAATTATTAATGATTTTCAACAATTGCATCAGTACTAATGTTATTATTTTGTAACAGAAATAGAATTTTATCATCAGGAATTATTGATTTATAAACAATCGTCATAGATTCTAATTCTTCATCATAAACTAGCGTAACAATTTTGTCTTTATAAGATAAAAATTCATCTTTTAATGCACCTTGATTATTTTTCGGCACGCCTTTAAGGTTAAGTGTTATGGATTTAACCTGATTAGAATTAGATTGACTCATTGGTATACGAATTGAAGCTTTCTCTTGCTCTATCTCTTTTGGAGTCTGGCCTTGTGAATAACCGTTTAAAATTAACACAAAAAAAACGGTAAATGTTAAAATATTTCTCATTACAAATTTTACTTATCTACTTATTGACGATAATTATACAATTATAGTTGCCTCTTTAAAAAATAAATTATTTAACAATATTTTATATTTTTAACAACATATAAACTTCTACATTATAAATTTAACAAAATAATTGACTGAAAGTTTAAACAATATTACATTTTCGACGAAAAATAAAATTCCGATGACGAAGGTCAATACAAAACATGATACTAAACATGTCTGCGAAAAAAGATATTTTTGGTTGTATGAAGTAGAATTAACCTGTTTAATTTTTAAAGTTTGTCATGCTGGAGCCCCGATAACTGTCGGAGTGCTTGAACTTTAACGAATGTTAAAATGTACAGGTGCTTTCGAAAAAGGTTCTTCTAGAGTAACAAAGATTATTTTTTTACAACTGTTTATAAATTTTATTTACCAAATCCTCTTGTTTAGGGTAATTGATTAAAATCCCTCTAGTAGAGCCTGTATAAACAAACATACTCCCGGCTGCAACTGCCGAAGCCCCATGTTGTATGGCGGGTAAAAAACTATTTATAGAACCAGCTCCACCACATGCTACAATTGGCGTTGAAACCCTAGAAGATATTTGCTGAATTAACCCTAAATCGTAACCGGAATAAGTTCCGTCATTATCGATAGAATTAATAAAAAACTCACCTACTCCTGCTTGTTCAAGTTGACTGATGTATTCGTTTATAGAAATATTAATTTTAGTTGAACCTGAAATTTTATACGCATTGTTTTTCCCAAAAATATTTTTTTTAACGTCTATCGATGCCACTACACTTTGTGAACCAAAAATTTTGGCCGCTTCACCAACCAACTCCATACCGGTTTCTAAAACAGAATTGAGTACCACTTTTTCGATACCTAACTTAAATAATTTTTCAATTTGATGAAGTGAAGTAATTCCACCACCATAAGCAAAAGGCATAAAAGCTTCACTCGCAATTTCTTCTATTTTATTGTAATTTGGTTCTCGTTTTTCTTTGGTGGCGGTAATGTCTAAAATTACAATTTCGTCCACCTCTTTTTCGTTAAAAATTTTAACGGCATTAATAGGGTCTCCAATATAAGTTGGATTTTTAAACCGTATGGTTTTAACCAACTTTTCGTTTTGGAGTGTTAATACGGGTATAATTCTAACTCTTCTCATCTTTTAAACCACTAATTCACTTTATTTAGCCACAGATTCACAGATTTTTTTTGTTTTATATCTCATTCTTGTCAATACTTACAACTATTTACTGTTTTTTATACCAATTCACTTTTGTTTGCCACAGATTCACAGATTTTTTTAAGAACTAACTCTTTATAAAACAACCCTCTTGTGTACTAATGATTTCTCTCCAAAATTAACAATTAAGCCTACTTTACATTTGGAAATTGCTAAATAATTGATTACTTGAGCATAATGTTCATTTGCAACCCCAGTTTGTGCTTTAATTTCGAGAATAATTTTATTGTTAATTACAAAATCTGCATAAAAATGATGTGGCAAAATAATTTCTTTGTATTCCACTTCATATTTTTTCTCGCGTTCAAATTTTATTTTCCGAGATTTCAACTCATACTCTAGTGCATCTTTATAAACAATTTCTAATAATCCTGGTCCTAAAACCCAATGAACCTCCATACAAAGCCCAATAATTTCATAACTTTCATCTTGATAGGGATAATCTTTCTCCAAGAAATTCATTTAAATCATTTTAAAATTTTAAATAAAAAATCTGTGAATCTGTGGCTATTATATATTTACAAAATTTTCGAGCAATTTCATTCCAAACTTATGGCTTTTTTCAGGGTGGAATTGAACACCAAAAATATTTTCTTTTTCAACGGCAGAGGTAAACTCATAACCATAGAAAGTATTAGCTAAAATATTATTTTCATCATTGCATCTCATGTGATAGGAATGCACAAAATAAAAACGCGATTCATCATCTAAACCCAACATCAATTTAGAATTTTTCTTTATCGAGACCTCATTCCAACTCATGTGTGGTATTTTTAAATTATCCCCCATTTTAGCTTTATCAAATTTAACAATGTCCATATCTATCCAGCCCAACCCTTTTTCAGCACCTTCTTCACTCCTATTTCCTAACAACTGAGCTCCCAAACAGATACCTAATATTGGTGTTTTTTGTTCTACCACTTTTTTATTCAATACCTCAATAAGCCCTGATTGTTTTAAATTATTCATACCATAATCGAAATGTCCGACACCCGGTAAAATCAATTTTTCTGCTTGCTCTATCTCTTCCACATGAGAACTAATACACGATTTAGCCCCAATACGTTTTAGCATGTTTTGGATAGACTTAATGTTCCCTGCGTTGTAATTGATGATGGTTATCAAGTGGTTTTGTTTTTATACAAATGTAATTATATATGTATAATGATTTTGACAGGTGTATTTTTTTAATTTTAAAAATATAACTTTGATTTTCATAAATCTAAAAAAATGAAGCAAAAAGTATTTGGATTAGGGTTTCATAAAACAGGCACTTCAAGTTTAGCCTCTGCCCTACATGTTTTAGGTTACAAAGTATGTGGTGAACAAAACAAGTTGGCTGAAAACTTAATAAATGGTAACATTCAAACTTTTATTGATATAGCAATAAATTATGATGGCTTTGAAGATGATCCTTGGCATTTACTTTATAAAGAAATGGACGAGGCATTTCCGAATAGCAAGTTTATTTTAACGGATAGAGATGTAGATAGCTGGTACAAAAGCTGTTTAAATCATTTTTATGAAGATACCACTCTTATTCGTAACTTTATGTATGGCGATGGTAGGCCTAATGGTAATGAAGAAAATTTTAAAAATGTTTACTTAAAACACCAAGCTGATGTTATCGATTATTTTAAAGACAGACCAAATGATTTTATCATTATCAATTTTACAAAAGGAGAAGGCTGGGAAAAACTTTGTCCATTTTTAGGGGTTGAAATTCCAAACATTCCTATTCCTCATGCCAATAAAGGTTTATACACCAAATCTCCCAATAGCTTAAAGAAAAAAACGTCGCTACTCTATAAAAGAGTTTATGCCTTTTTATACCATAAAATTTATAAACCCATTTTTAAGTAAGCTCTTGTTGCTCCATTTTAGTTTTAAAATAAAAAAGTACAAACAAAACCAATGGTATTAAGGGCGATTGAGCAAAACCAATAACAAATCTACTCAACGTATAGGTTTCATCAAAATTACCCAACAATATCCCAAGTGCAGCAGTTAGGAACGATACTCCAACTAAAAATAAATAGACCCAAACAGTAATTTTATTAAACCTTCTGTTTTTAAAATAGAAATGGATAAGCACCCATGAAATCATAAAAAATAAGATAGAAAAACCAAAAGTCAATACCCACTTTACGGTTATCAATGTTTGACTACTGTACGAATATAGAAAATTTGGAGGCGAAACATATGAATTATTGTATGGAAAGGGATACTTGTTTAATACGGAGTTTAAAACCAGAAAAATGGTTTCTCTGAGGTATCCTATAAAAAAAATTATTACAACGAATACTGCTGCTGATATATTTTTAAAGCTATTTCTCAACGATTATTTTTTGAAGCAAATTTATTTACCCAAACTATCCACATTATAAAAATGATAGCATAAACAATTACAGTAAATGTGTATTTATGGTTAAACTCTAAACTTTCCGGTTTATATTGAACCACAAGTGCTAATCCAACTAAACGAAAAATATTTACAACATGAATAATTAAGATTCCAATGGGAATAAAAAAAAGTTTATGCTTTAATTTACCCGGAAAAATAACAATAAAACCAGCAAACAGAGCAAACAAACTTAATCCATTACAAGGAGCTCCAATTAATACACCATGAGTACCGTCAATACCAACAGCATCAGCATACATGAAAACGGTGTACCCTAAAAGCTCAAGAATAAAAGAGATAGATTTTACCAAGTGATTAATTAAAAAATGATCTACCCAACCATCCTTTAGCAACCAATTATCGTATAGCATATACCACAACAAATACAACCCCACTCCTTTTAAAATAAAAGTGGAAATGAATTTGTCTTGTGGTGTAAGTTTTTTAATGAATTTTAACACAAAATTAAGATTAATTACAAATAAGATTTGGATTTTTATTCATCCCAAAATTATCAAAAATTTGGATATTATCTGTAAATCATTCGCATACAAACTTTAAGTTTAAAATAAAAATCTATTTTTGCCAACGATAAAAAAAGTAAATGAATAAAACAAACCAAACCAATATGATAGAGAGCTTTGATTTTAAAGCCCTCGGTGCAAGAATGTTAAAGTTTTGGTACCTCTTTGTAATTTGTTTTGTTATCGGGTTTATTCTTTCATTTTACAACATCCGATACAGTGTTCCAACATACAAAACATACAGTAAAGTACTTCTAAAAGATGAATTTTCATCATGGGGGCAAGAATATTTTTTACAAGGAATGGAATTGGTGAGTGCTCGTAACCGCTTGTCAAATGAAGTAGGAATGATTAGCTCCTATAATGTAATGAGATCCACTTTAAATAATTTACCGGATTTTAAAGTATTTTATTATGATATTGGAAATATTAAAACTTCCGAATTGTATAAAAAATCCCCCTTTACTGTTTTAGTAAATGATTCTATTCAGACTCCAAGAGCTTCTTACTATTTTTTAAAAATAATAAACAATTCTGAATTCGCATTATCTCTGACCGAAGATGGTTTTACTCAGGATAAACCTTATCGGTTTGACCAACCTATTACCATTGCTGAATTAACTTTTACCATTCATTTGAATGAATTAAATGAAAAATATGATGACAAACTTTATTCTTTTTACATTAACGATTTAAATTCATTAGCAAAAGTATATCAAAATAAAGTTTTAATAGAAACTGATCCTCCCGAATCTTCTATCTTAAAATTTTCGATTACAGGAGAAAATATCCTCAAAGAAGCTGACTTTTTAAATGCCTTAATGCAAGAATACATTCAGACTGGTTTACGAGAAAATAATGAAATTGCTTCAAATACTATTAATTTTGTTGATTTGCAGTTAAGAGAAGTGTCTGACACACTTCATTCTACAGAAAATAAATTGGAGGCTTTTAAAACTCAAGTCAACAACGATAAATTAGAACTTAATTCTACTCGTTTAATACCTAGTTCTAACGAGTTAGAACAAAAATTATTGGAAGTACAATACGAATACAACTATTACAAACATACCATTGATTATTTAAAAGACAATAAAAATATTAATCAAATCGTTATCCCATCTGTTATAAACGTTTCTGTTCAAGACCCTATCTTCAGAGCAATTTCTCAACTAACCGAGTTATACACCAAAAAAAACAGGTTAGAAACGGAAGTAAATGATAGTAGTTCTACCTATCATTTATTGTTATCTGAAATTCAAATAACAAAAAACATTTTAGTTTCCAACTTGCAATCGCGTTTAGATAAAACAAAATTTGAATTAGACCAATTAAAAGAACAAGCCGTAAATATTGATGGTAAATTAAGCCAATTACCTAATGCTGAAGCTAATTTCGTTCGAATAGACCGAATATTTAATTTAAACAATACTTTTTACAATTATTTATTACAAAAACGTAGTGAAGCTGCTCTTGCTCAAGCATCTAATGTTCCAAAAGCAAAAGTATTAGAATCGGCAAGTGATTACACAGTTGCTTTTGTAGGCCCGGTTTCTAAATCAATATACACTTTTAACCTTTCAATAGCCTTTATGCTTCCTTTTTTGTTCGTTTTATTCCAATTTATTTTTAACAATAAAATATTTGAGAAAAAAGATATTGAATCTGTTACTAAAATACCCATAATAGGGTCTATTGGCCATACTAGTGAAGCAGGAAATTTGGTACTTATTAATAAACCAAAATCAGTTGTAGCCGAATCGTTTCGTACCATTCGTACCAACATTAATTATCTTACTAAACAAAAGGAATCGTTTTGTATCCTCATTACCTCATCCATTAGTGGAGAAGGAAAAACATTTTGTTCAGTCAATTTGGCTTTAGCTTATTCTTTATCGGGTAAAAAAACTTTGTTGGTTGGTGCCGATTTACGTAAGCCAAAAATTTATAACGACTTTAACCTTAAGAATACTTTTGGACTTTCGAATTATTTAATAGGAAATGAATCTTTCGAAACCATTATTCAACCCACTGCATACGAAAATTTAGCCATCGTTTCTTCGGGTCCTATTCCTCCAAATCCTTCCGAATTGATTGAATCGGATAAAATGACTGAGTTTTTAATAACCGCCAAAAAACAATTTGATGTAGTGATTATTGATACTCCTCCTATTGGTTTGGTAACCGATGGAATGATTTTGTCTGAGTATTCGGATGTAAATCTTTACATTGTTCGCCAACGTTTTACCAGAAAAAACCACCTCGAATTGATTAATGATTTGTTTGAAACTAAAAAAATTGGACATGTAGGTATCGTTGTCAACGATTTAAAAGAACAACGCATAGGCTATGGATATGGGTATAGTTATGGCTATGGCTACGGTTATGGTTATGGCTATGGTTATGGAGGGGGCTACTACGCTGAAGATTTTGCTAAAAATGATTCTCAACTAAAAAAAGTGTATCGTAAAATAAAACGAAGAAGTTAAATAATTATTCCTATTATGGGCTTTTCTTCAATTGTTTTCCTTCAAAATAGTTATCAAATCCCGATAGTTATCATGACAAATTCCATTGATAATTTAAAAGGATTAGCAATCAACACTGCTATAAAATTCTTTGATACTATTATTGCAAGTTCGTTATTTTCATTAATTACTTTTATGTTAATTGAAAAACCATTAAATTAAGTAGAATAAGATTGATAAATAATTAATGATTAAAAAAGGGCTCTTTTGGGATTTTATTGGCAAACTTTTTAACCAAGGCATTACCATTGTCGTTTCTATTTTTTTGGCTCGTTTATTATTGCCGGAAGATTTTGCTTTAATAGCCATCGTGCTTGCAATTATTGGAATTGCCAGTGTTTTTATTGATTTTGGTCTTACTCAAGCATTAATTCAGAAACAAAATGTAAGAAATATACATTACAACTCAATTTTTTGGATAAACATCTCATTAGCTGTTATATTAACTATTCTATGTTTTTTATCTGCCCCATTAATCTCCAATTTTTATAAACTACCCGAACTGATTAATTTAATCAGAGTGGTTTCTTTTGCTTTTATTTTAAACGCTTTGGGTGGCGTTCATTCGGCTATGTTAGTTAAAAAAATGGCGTTTATTCATTTGTCTAAAATCAATATTATCAGCTCTTTTATTTCTGGTGTAATAGGTGTTTCATTTGCTTTTCTAGACTATGGGGTATGGAGTTTAGTTATGCAATATTATAGTGCTGCAATTATTCGACAAATTTTATTGTGGAACCAAACAAAATGGTTGCCAAAATTTCAATTTTCATGGGTAGTAATTCGTCCATTGTGGCATTTTAGTAAAAATTTATTTATATCATCTATTCTTAATGACATATTTATTCGAATAGATATTTTTATTATAGGTAAATTATTTCCACCTGCCAGCTTAGGATTTTATTCTAGAGGGAAAAGTTTAAATCAATTAATTTCAACTTATTCATCCAGTAGTTTAACCACTGTTTTGTTTCCTGCACTTAGTAAAATACAAGATAATTTGGAAATGGTAAAAAACAAAGTAATCGATTTTTTTCAACTTGCAGCACTTATTTCCTTTTTTCTGGGTGGGTTGTTATACATTACTGCCCAGGATATTATTGTACTCATGTTTACTGATAAATGGATGGAAACAGTACCTTATTTTCAAATTATGGTGCTGACTACTTTTGCACACCCATTGAGTGCTATTATATTAACTCCTTTAACTAGTCTGGGAAGGACTGATGTATTTTTAAAATTGGAAATAATGAAAAAAATACTTTTTACTTTCACCTATGTTTTTGGTTTTTCTTATGGAATTAAAGGTTTTTTATACGCCATGTTATTTAGTCAAATTATTGGTGTTTCTTTAAATGGTTATTACTCCGGCAAAATAATTAACTGGGGGCTTAAAGAACAATGGTTTATCATGTTCACAAATGCTTTAATTTCAGTTGTAGGTGCTGGTTTTTTATTTTTTTTCCTATCCAACGATATGATTAACAATCACGTATTACATTTAATATTATGTACATTTTCGTATACATTTTATTATATTTTTGTTAATTATGTTTTTAAAACAAAAAGCTTTCAACTAATTAATAGAATATTTATGCCTAAAATTTTACAAATCCTAAAAAAGAAATGATTACCGTAACCAAAACTTTTTTTCCTCCTATAGTTGAATATCAAAAACAACTTCAACGTATTTGGGATAATCAATGGCTCACCAACAGAGGGAGTTTGGTGCTTGAGTTGGAAAACAACTTAAAAAACCATTTAGGAGTTTCAAATATTATTGCAATGACCAATGGCACTTTACCTATACAAATTGCACTAAAACTTTTTGGAAACGGTGGCGAAATTATTACCACCCCTTTTAGTTATGTTGCAACCACCGCTGCCATTGTTTGGGAAAATTGTACTCCTGTTTTTGTTGATATCCATCCTGATTATTTAACCATTGATGAAGCTAAAATAGAAGCTGCCATTACTCCAAAAACAACCGCTATTTTAGCCACACATGTGTACGGAAACCCTTGTAATGTGGAAGTCATTGAAAAAATTGCGGCTGAACATAACTTAAAAGTGATTTACGATGCCGCCCATTGTTTTGGTGTAACGTATGACAACCAAAGCATTTTTAATTATGGCGATGTAAGCACCTGTAGTTTTCATGCGACCAAGTTATTTCATACAGGCGAAGGCGGTGCTATCTTTTGCAAAAGCCAACAACTTTATGATAAATTATTCTATCATCACAATTTTGGACACAATGGTCCTTTAGCATTTTTTGGAGTTGGTATAAATGCCAAAATGAGTGAATTACAAGCTGCCATGGGGTTAGCAGTGTTGCCTCATATAGATTTTATCATCGCCGAACGAAAAAAAGTGGTGGACTTTTACAATGCACATTTAGATTTTACAAAACTCCGTAAACTAACAATACGTGAAAAAACTCAATGGAATTACAGTTACTACCCTGTTATTTTTGAAAGTGAAGAAAAGTTGTTGGAAATTCAACAAAAACTCAACGACAGTAATATTATACCTAGAAGGTATTTTAACCCTGCACTAAACACCCTGCCTTATGTAAATTACAAAGCCATGCCCATTGCCGAAAGTATTGCTAAAAGAGTAATGTGTTTGCCATTGTATGTTGGGCTTTCAGAAAATGAGTTGGAATTGATAGTTACCGTCATTGCGAACGCAGTGAAGCAATCTTCCCCTCGTTAATGTCATTGCGAGGGAGGTACGACCGAAGCACCATGTAGTAGCATCAACACCTTATTAAAAAAATAAATAAGGCGTTGTTAATCTGCCTAATCGAAGAACAGATTGCTTCAGCTCCTACGCTCAATTCCATAGCTTGGGCTTCGCAATGACGACTTTTTCGCAATGATGAAAATAAGTAAAACCTCCATTCCAACCCTATACCTCTCAAGGACGTAATTGTTAAGTAATATATGTTTAAAAAAAATATTACATTTGTTTTGACTCTAAAAACCCTATAAGCCCATGAAAATAGCTATAATACAGCCATATTTTTTTCCTTATCTCGGTTATTTTAATTAATATAATTTAAAAAAACAATGAATAAAAATTTTAAATGTATAATTTGTAATGGCGAAACTATTTTTTTTCTAACCAAACAATATGCAGAACCTTATAACAAACTTTTAAAGGAAGCCAATTTTTGCAAATGCACGAACTGTGGCTTTACATTTTCAGACACTATTTTTAAAATGACTGATTTTGAATGGATTAAATTGAACAATAATTTTCATACTTTACTTGAAGATTCATCTGCTGAAAAAAACATCAATCAACCCCCATATCTGCAGCAAGCTATCATGCTCAAACTACTATCAGTAAATAAAATTATTAATGGAGATAATATGCTCGATTATGCCGGAGGGTTAGGCACACTAAGTAAATTATTGAAAAAATATTTCAGCATGGAAATACCTATTTATGACCCATATATGAAAGATACGAATGCTGACTTAAAATATATTGATGAAGCTAATATTAAACCTGTTAGTGTATTAGTTAATAGTGCTTTGTTTGAGCATGTAAGAAACAGAGAAGATTTAGAACATGTTAATCAATGTATCAGCCCTGATGGTGTTTTAATTTTACATACCGTTGTTTGTGAAAATATACCAAATAATTCTGATTGGTTTTATTTAACACCCCCTGTTCATTCAGCACTACATACCAATAAAAGTATGAATATTTTAATGGAACAATGGAATTATGAAAGTTCGTTGTATTGCCCATCTTCAAAATGTTGGGTACTGTTTAAAAAAGAACCCGAAAATATTAAATTGATTATTGATAATATAAATTTGGAATTACAAACAACCTATTTATTCTATAAAAAAGGATTTATGGATTTTTGGAAAGGGTTTTAAACAAATAGATTTTTTAACTTTTAAACTATTGATATGTTAATTGTTGGTGCAAAGGGCTTTGCAAAGGAAGTTCTCCAAGTTCTACATGAAGAAAATAAACATGAAAACGTGGTATTCTTTGATGATGTTAGTAATGATATTGGAGAGTTGATTTTTGATAAATTCCCAATAATAAAAAGCTTGAAAAAGGCTAAAGAACATTTTGAACAAACTGATCCAAACTTTACATTAGGAATAGGCTCGCCAAGTCTTCGATACAAATTATATCATAAATTTATTTCTATAGGAGGTGACTTCACTTCTACAATTAGCCCAAATGCAACTATTGGCGCTTATGATGTTCAAATTGAAAAAGGTGTGAATCTAATGAGCGGGACTACAATTACAAATTCAATCAAAATAGAAAAAGGATGCTTAATAAATTTACATTGTACCATCGGGCATGATTCTTTTATTGGTCAATTCTCAGAACTTTCCCCAGGTGTTCATATTTCTGGGAATTGCAAAATTGGAGAGTTCTGTAACATTGGAACAAATGCAACAATTCTACCAAAAATTAGCATTGGAAATAATGTTACTATAGGTGCTGGTACTGTGGTTACAAAAAATATTCCTGGCAATTGTTTAGTTGTTGGTGTACCTGGAAAAATTATTAAAAAATTAGAACCATTAATTTTTTAAATTTGAAATTCAATACTGTCAAAATTTTTCAAATTGGTTATAATTACTTAGTTAAATACAAATTGAAATTTTAAAAACTATTATGATAGTTCACTTATGTTCAGATGAAACTTTTATTGATAATTGTATAATAGATGTATTTAATCAGCTCCACCAAAATAAGAATACCTACATAGTAATTTCTAAAAACAAAGACCTTGTTAATATAAAACAAAAAGAACAAGTAATCCATCTACACCCAAATGATGATAAAATTTTAACCTTATGCAACCAATCATCGGCAGTTATTGTTCACTTAATGAATCAAGACAAGGCTTTTTGGGTAGCTAAAATTAAAAAAGAGGTAACCATATTATGGTATTGTTGGGGAATAGATTTTTACAATTTAAGCGAATTTGAAAGCAGTAATTTTAGTATTTATGAACCCTTCACTAAAAAAACTTTTGAACAAATCTATTACAACTCTTTTTTAAAAAAAATTAAACACCAGTTATCTTTTATTCGTTTCATCTACTTTGGGTTAAAAAAAAACTTTTCCATCTTTAATAATACTTTAGATAAAGCATTTAATCGCATAGATTTTGTTTCTTCAGTTATTCCTACAGAATTTAAGCTAATACAAAAGACACTTCCATTAAAAAAAAACGTTCATTATCTTAATTTTAGGTACGGCAGCATGGAAATGTTGTTGGGCGTTTTCTATAAAAAAGAATTTGAATTAGGCACAAAAATACTTTTAGGAAATTCATGTGCTTTTACCAACAACCATTTAGATGCATTTGCTCATTTAAAAAAACTCCATGTAAAAAGCCAAATCATTTGCCCCTTGAGTTACGGTAACCTATACAATAGAGAGATAGTAGAAAAAAAGGGTAACGATTTGTTTTCCTCCAATTTTGAAGCCTTAAAAAGTTATTTACCTTTAGAAGAATATGTTAAAATCACTACTTCATGTTGTGTAATGATTATGAACCATAGAAGACAGGAATCCGTGGGCAATATATTACTTGGTTTGTATTTGGGAATGCGTGTGTTTTTAAACAGTAAAAGTCCGGTATATCATTATTTTAAGGCACAGGGTATTATCTTATTTGATTTTTATGTCGATTTTAAAAATACTCCAACCTGTTTATCTCCTTTAACCACCAACGAACGTAATCAAAATAGAGCTATTTTAGAAAAATTATGGGGTAAAGAAGTGGTAGAACAACAGATTTTAACGGTAATTAATATGCTAACCAATAAAGACAAGGATAACCTGCCCATCTAATGCCATTTCAACTGTTATTGACAAGCCTAACGTCATTGCGAACGCGAGGAACGAAGCAGAAAGTAATCTCTAAAATCAACATGTTAAACTACTTACAATCCATACGTAATAACACCTAAATTAAGCAACTGTTAAAAAATAAACTATTTTAAACCCAACCTTTTTATATATATTTGCGTTATAAGTAATATCAATTCACAAAAAAAAAATTAAGTTATGAAAAATTTAATCCTTCCTATTTGCATAATGCTAACACTAACTTGTTTTTCTCAAACAGGTCCCGGTGGTGTTGGTAATTCCAGCAATAACGTAATATGGTTAAATGGCGATATTTATACATTAGCAACCAGCCCATATATTTCCAGTTGGCCCGACCAATCAGGTAATGGAAATGATTTCTCTCAGGCTACAGCTACCAAGCAGCCAAGAACAGTAGGTTATGCTGGCTTTAAAGCACTTCGTTTTGATGGTGGCGATTACATTACCAATGCCGGAATTTCAGCATTAAACACCAACACCAATACCCATTATATAGTATATAGTGGGTTTCGTCCTGATCATGTTGGTTTTTTGTTTAATGCTTCTTTTACAGAAAATAGCCAGTACTTAACTGCATACCGTAGCAATGGTAACATTCGTTCTTGGGTATTAAATAGTTCGTTAGGTATTGTAGATAACATTACTACCAATTCCAGCACTTTTCAAATTATATCTTCTGTATGGGATGGAGTTGGGCAAACTTTTGATAGTTATAAAGATGGAACTTCAATAGGTTCAAAAAGTGGTGCTAACGGAAACCCAACAGGAAATTATTTTAATATTATTGGAGCATCAGCAAATGGCTCTTATCGTTTTGATGGTGACATGAGTGAACTTATTGTTTATAATACAGCAATAAACTCCGCCCAACGTACCATTGTTGACAATTATTTATCTTCAAAATTTGCTACTACCATCAGCAATGATAAATACAGCTACGATGCTACACATAAATACCAAGTTATTGGAATAGGTGCAGAAGCAGATGGCAACAACTTAACCGCCCAAGGAGCAGGAATTGTTGAACTTTCAGCGGGTTCATTAAATGCCGGCGATTATATCATGACAGGGCACGACAATACCAGTCTTTCCACCAACACCAACGATGTACCCGGCGATATATCCGGTGGTTCTCGATTATCAAGAACATGGAGAGTAGATATTACTGGAAGTACCACTACTGCTGATTTGGTTTTTGATGTTTCATCATTGACTTTACCCACAGGCTCTTATTATTTGTTGGTAGAATCAGTTAACGGTATCTTTAACGATGGTGGAGTGGTGGAATATGGTCCTTTTGCTGATGTGGCTGGTTTAGTAACTTTTAGTAGTGTAAGTTTAGCCGATGGCGATTATTATTCCATAGCAAGTGGAACTAATCCTGGTATTGCTTCCATAACCACAGGAAATTGGAATTCTGCCTCTACTTGGAATTGTAATTGTGTTCCTACTTCAACTGATACTGTAACCATTTCTGCAGGTCATAATGTGACCATAAGTGGCAATTTAATTATTAATGATTTAACTGTCAATGGTACTTTAACAGCCAGTGCTGTTGCTATTTCTATAAGAAACAATCTTGTAGTTGGGGTAACCGGAAATGCACTATTTAAAAGTTTAATTTTTGATGGTAGTGCTGCACAAAATTTCACTAATCTATCTGGAAGTACACTATCTATGGAAGTATTAAAAGTTAATAATGGTAACAGTTTAAGTTTATTTTCCGGAAATATTAATGTTACCAAAAGTTTATATACCACTTCCGGTCAAATCATTAATGTATCATCTACTGTTACTTTAACTTCTAATGCTACAAGTACTGCTGTTCTTTATGGTTCTGGTGGTTATGTGGGGCAATTTATTTTGCAACGCTACATTTCGCAAAGAAATGCTGGTTGGGGCGATTTAAGTTCTCCAGTTTCCAATAATCATATACGTGATTGGGACAGTAACCCTGCAGCTACAGCACGTGAACTTTACATGTGTGGCGTAGGTGGCTTTTCGGGTAATTGTGGTGGTTGGAATTCCGTATATTCATTTGATGCTGCTACACAAACTTACCCTGCAATAACAGATACTGCTTATGTGTTGACTCCTGGTACAGGAATTGAATTGTGGTTAGCTGATACTGATAGTCTTTTATACAACACCACTTTTGATTCCAGAGGTACGCCAAATTATGGTGATGTGGCGGTTCCTGTTGCTAATTCTTTTAACTTAGTAGGTAACCCTTACCAAGCTTTTGTTTATTTTAATTCGTTAACCAAACCAACCATTAACAGTACGTATTACATTTGGAGCACAGCCAGTGGAACATACGATGCAAAAACAGCCGGTCAAATACCACCCCAACAAGGTTTTTATGTAGAGAGTGTAGGTGCCGGAACATTAACATTTACCGAAGCTTCAAAAAATGGGAACAATTCTAGTCTTTTCTATAAAAATGCTCAACAGGAAGATGTTGAACCTTATACTTTTACAGAGGCTATTTTAAAAGTAAAAAATACCCAGTTGAATTATGCTCACGAATTAAAGTTGCGTATCAATGAATTAGCAAAAATATCGTTAGACGAATTTGACGCTTCATTTTTGCCAAGTAGAATTGCTGAAGCACCAAGCATTACTGCTTTTAGCGAAAAATCGAACAAACCGTTGGCTATTGTTTCTTTTAATCCAGCCAATGAAGTTATTGTGCCCATTTCCATTAAAACAGGTGTTATTGGTCAATTAACAATAGAGGCTATTAGTTTTGAAAATTTTACCAATCTTTACAAATATGTAACCCTGTTAGATACTAAAACCAACTCCATTTACAACTTAAAAACACAAAAAGAAGTAACAATTGATTTAACAACGGAAGAAGACGATGCTCGATTTGAATTAAGATTAAGTAACAATGCAGCATTTACAGGTGTCGGTGATTTAAATGCAACTATTTACAAAAATCAAGAGTTTACTGTTATCGAAATGAATGATATTATTGATGGTTATACCGTTTCAATTGTAAATTTATTAGGTCAAAAAGTTGTTGATGATTTTGTAAATATTACCACCAATCGATTGTTGATTCCGAATAGTTCACTTCCTAAAGGTGTAAATATGATAAGTGTAAAAGATAAAAACAATAGTATCGTAAAAAAATTAATTTACTAAACCAACCATAAGGCAAATTCAATCGTTATAAGACTGTAGAGAAATACAACTGGAACTAAAAGTTGTATTTTTCTTTTATAAGATTGTGTAATTAAAAAATAATATTAAATTTGCCCTCGTTCAAAACATTATGAAGTACCTAAAACAGTTAATTTTTACAGTAGCCTTTATTGCTGCATTTAGCAGTTGTAACAATGTTTTTGCTGCTGGACCTCCTGGACCTCCCGGAGGTGGGCCCGGAGGCCCACCATGTTGGCCGCCACCATGTGTTCCAATAGATGGAGGAATAAGTTTCTTGCTTGTTGCGGGAGCTATATATGGGGGTAAAAAAGTTTACGATATATCAAAAAAGGCTGAATAACTTCAGCTTTTTTTTATTACGAGGCTTTCCGTCATTGCGTGTGGAGTATGACGCAACGAAGCACCACGGTAGCATCAACACATTATTAAAAAACAAGCAAGTCGTTGATAATCTACCTAATCGAAGGACAGATTGCTTCAGCCCCTACACTAATTTTCAACGCTTGGGCTTCACAATGACGGTAACTAACAACTTAGCTACAACAATTTCAACAAAATTTATAACCTTTACAACTTTTTAGTTTGTATATTCGTTTGATTAGTGTTTACTTTGTTAATAGAAAAAATGGAAAATACTTCTTATCAACTTAACTCAAAGCCATTTGTAAAAAAAACTTAATTTATTATAATATTTCTAAATGACACTTATATTCCTTCGATTATTAAATAAAATAGGTATTCTAAAGTTTTTAATATTTAATATTAGAACTGAAGTATACTCCAATACATTCTCAATTCCAATTATAAAGGGTATTGGTATAAAAAACATCAAGAGTACAGAATCATGGATGGTTGGTTTATTACACAAATTAATACCTTTAGTTGAAGATAAAACTTTTATTGATGTAGGTGTAAATATTGGACAAACTTTATTAAAACTAAAATCTGTTTCTCAGAAAATGAATTACATTGGTTTTGAACCAAACCCTTCTGCTGTTTTTTACACCAATGAACTGATAAAATCCAATCATTTTAAAAATACTTCTTTAGTCCCTATTGGTCTTAGTAATAAAACGGAAGTATTAACTCTTAAAATGTATAATAAAAGTGATGTAGATGCAGCTGCATCAATACTTGCTGAGTTCAGACCAAATGAAAAGGTTATTGAAGAAAAAATTATTCCTATTTTTAATGTTAATGAACTATCAGACATCAAATTAAGACTTGAGAACGCTGGTATTTTAAAAATAGATGTTGAAGGAGCTGAACTTGAAGTTCTTGAAAGTTTAGAAAAAATAATTGAAATTACCTATCCTTTCATACTTATGGAAATTCTTCCGGTATATAATACCGGAAATACCTACAGAATTGAACGCCAAGAAAAAATCGAACGAATACTTTACCAATTTAACTATACCATTTATAGAATAATTAAATCGAATCAGAACAATACTTCTATTGCTTTTGAAAAAATTGAATCCATAGGAATTCATGATGATTTAAATAAATGTGACTATATTTTTGTACCAAAAAATAAAGCCTCCGTATTCAGTGATATAATAAGATGAGTAATTTAGAATATCATCAATACTCAAAAACAATAATGGATAATATTGCCGATTCGTCCATCACCTTCAACGAAAGTGGAATTTGTAATTATTATTACGAATACTTTGAAAAAGAAAAAAACACGTAAAAAAGGAACAGATGAAGTTGGTTTTTTCAAAAAAAGACTTATTAATAAAATAATTAGATTAATTTCAGCATGTTAAAAAAAATTAAAATATTAACAGTAATTGGTGCAAGACCACAATTTATAAAAGCAGCCGCACTAAGTAGAGAATTTTCCAAACACAATGAAATTGAAGAAATAATAGTACATACTGGTCAACATTTTGACAAAAATATGAGTGAAATATTTTTTGAAGAGATGAATATTCCTATTCCAAGATACAATTTGGCAATTAATAGTTTAAGCCATGGTGCCATGACTGGGAGAATGATGGAAGAAATTGAAAAAATACTTCTGATTGAAAACCCAGATTTTTTAATTGTTTATGGAGATACTAACTCTACTCTTGCTGGAGCTCTTGCAGCAAAAAAACTACATATAAAAGTAGTACATATAGAGGCTGGGTTAAGAAGTTTTAATAACGACATGCCCGAAGAAATAAATCGTATTCTAACTGATAGGCTTTCGGATTATTTATTTTGTCCAACACAAACTGCTGTGAATAATTTATTAAGAGAGGGGTATGAAAATATTGACACAAAAATTATAAATAGCGGAGATGTAATGCAGGATGCGTCTATTTATTATGCCAATGAATCTGCTAAAAAATCTAATATTATTAGCTCTCTTCATTTAGATAAATTTATTCTTTGTACTATTCACCGTGCAGAAAATACGGACGATTCAGATCGATTAAAAAATATTATTGAAGCACTTAACAAATCTCACCAAACTATCCCTATTGTTTTACCTCTACATCCTAGAACAAAACAAAAAATAGAATCATTAGGAATTAACTTAGAAGTAAAAGCTATCGAACCTGTTGGTTATTTTGATATGATTGAGTTATTAAAAAACTGTAGTTTAGTAATAACAGATAGTGGTGGTTTACAAAAAGAAGCTTATTTTTTTAACAAAAATTGTGTAATATTAAGAGAACAGACAGAATGGGTTGAATTAGTTGAAAACAAAGTAAGTATTCTTGTGGGTGCTAATTATAATTCAATTATAAAAGAAATTGATTTTATGATAAATAAAAGTTCTGATTTTTCGAATAATTTATACGGAAACGGTACTGCATGTAACAAAATTTGTAGTGAAATCTTAAAAATCAATTTTTAACCACTCTTTACCTATCTTTTCCTAAATAAGTATTAGAGGACAAACAAATGAATATGACCAATAATCTTAATACAAAAATAACCAGTAATTTTTTATCTAAGAATTACCAACAATGCACAAAAACAGTTATGGACAACATCGCTGACCCCAACATCACTTTTGATGAAAATGGGGTTTGTAATTATTATTATGACTATTTTAAAGAATATAAAAGAAGAAAAGTAGGGAGTGGTGAAGAGGGGAGACAACTACTTGAAGAAAAAATAAAAGAAATTAAACAAAACAGCAAAGGGAAACCTTATGACTGTATTTTAGGGATTAGTGGCGGTGTTGATAGTACTTATATGGCATATCTTGCCAAACAATATGGGTTAAGGGTACTGCTTGTTCATTTTGATAATGGATGGGACTCTGAATTGGCTGTTAAAAATATTGAAAATATTGTTGTCAAAACAGGTTACGACTTATATTCTTTAGTGGTTGATTGGGAGGAGTTTAAACAACTACAAATTGCTTATTTTAAAGCTTCAGTAATTGATTTAGAAATGCCTACAGACCATGCAATTATTGGAACTTTATATAGGCTCGCAGCAAAACATAATGTTAAGTATTTTTTAAACGGATACAATGTTGTAACAGAAGCTATTTTACCTAGAGCATGGAATTACAACAAATTAGACGCTGTTAACATGAAAGATATTTACAAAAAACATGGCTCAAGCAAAAAACTAACTACTTACCCATTTTTTGATACTTATGAGAAAAAAAAATATGTATCATTAGGGGGTATTGAAAATGTTTTATTTTTAAACTATACTGATTATAACAAAAATGAAGTTAAGAAATTAATTATTAAAGAATTTGATTGGAAAGATTATGGTGGAAAACACTATGAATCTATTTTCACTCGTTTTTATCAAGGTTATATTTTACCCACAAAATTTAATATAGATAAAAGAAAAGCACATCTTTCCACACTAATTTGTTCAGAACAGATTACTAAAGAAGAAGCGTTAAAAGAACTAGAAAAACCTATTTATAACCATGAACAATTTTTAATTGATAAGGAATTTGTTCTTAAAAAATTAGATTTTACTGAAGTGTGTTTTGAGGAAATAATGAATTTACCTATTCGTTCACATTATGATTTTAAAGTTGGTAAAAATTCTATATACGATATGTATCCTTTTTTGAAAATAATCAAACCGATTATTAATTTCGCTTTTAAAAGAGAATGATCCATTTATTTAATAAAAATATATTAATTATCTCGCCAGAAAAATGGAGTGAATTATATGTGTCAAAACATCATTATGCAAGATACTTATCAAAAAACAACACAGTATGGTTTCTAAATTCTATTGGAAATTATTCTATAAAGGAAGGTGTAAAAATTATAAAACATAATGATTACAATATACATGTCATCAATTATAGACCAATAGTTAGAGGTGTCCAAAAATTACCATTATTTTTACTCAACATCTTGCTAAAAATAGAAATAGCAAGAATTAAAAAAAAGATAAACAAAC
>JACPDX010000026.1:0-27345 GCA_016183805.1 Bacteroidota bacterium | reverse complement strand
AAATTAAAATATATCATGCTGTTGATTTTCACTCCAAGGCTCGTTTTGAAAGTATAACATGTGAAACAGCAGATATAGTGATCGGTGTGGCAGATTTAATTATAAGCCCTTTAATGAAATACAATAAAAACACCTATAAAATTAACCATGGTGTTGATTATGATGAATCCCAAAACATCAATACATCAACTGAAATTAATCTTCCAGGTAATAATAAAATAAAAGCTGCTTATCTAGGAAATCTACATCGAGATGTTAATTACAAATTAATAGATCAATTAAGTAAAGCGAATGAAAATGTTGACTTTATTCTTATCGGTCCTTACCAAGGGAAAAAAATGGGACCTTCAAAAATAAGTCAAGTAGATTTTGATTTATTATCTAAAAATAAAAATGTATTTTTTATAGGTGAAATAAAATCTTATGATATTTTGGCTTACCTAGACAAAATAAATATTAACCTATTATTATTTAATGATGATGCACAAGTTAAACATTGTAATCCTCATAAACTTCTATTTTATTTATTATCTGGGAAAGTTATCGTTTCAAATATTATAGATGAATATAAAAATTCTGACTTATTAGTCATGTCAAAATCATTAGATTTATATGGTCAAGAATTTAATAAAGTTGTTAATAATTTAGATTTTTATAATTGCGATGAAATTAAGTCTAAGAGAATCTCCTTCGCTAAAGAGAACACTTATAAAAAACAACTGGAACGGATAGAAATAATAATTAATAGGCTTAATATGGGTCATTTATAAAATGGAAAATGGTAACGACATAAAACAGAATGGGGTAATTATTTTTAAGCCCTCTACTTCTGCCAGCGAATTTAAAATTGTTTTAGACGAAACCCATGAAACTGTTTGGGCTTCAGAGCAACAACTAGTAGGTTTATTCATCAAGTCAAGAAGATCCATTGGGGCACGGACACACATTCAAAACATTTATAAAGAAGGAGAATTGGATGTTGATTCAACTTGGCGAAAAATACGCCAAGTTCAAAAAGAAGGTTCTCACCAGATTAATTTTTATAATGAAATTGAAAGGCAACAAACTAGAATTAACATTGGCTAAGAGAATTCTTATAAAAAACAGTTAGAACAAATTGAAAATATAATAAAAAAATTAGAGCTAGAATATCTTTCATTCTCACTAAAAAACCATTCAGAAATAAAAATATCAACTAATGCCTCAAATTAGCATCATCATTCCAACCATTAATCGTTATGCCGATTTAAAAAACACGATTGCTGATTTAAATAAGCAATCTGTTACTGATTTTGAAATAATAATAATAGACCAAACTGATATAGAAATAGCTGAAACAATTACTGGAAAAAATATTGTTTATCTTCATAAAACTTTCAAATCGGCATCAAAAGCTCGAAATGTTGGTTTATTGGAAGCTAAATCTCCTATTGTTTTATTCTTAGATGATGATGTGATTATTGAAAACATCTATTTTTTAAAGGCCCATTTAGACCAACCAAAAAAGATTTTGTTTCGAAACTTCCAGATAAAGTAAGTAATAAGTATCTTGGATGGATGTACTTTCCCAAAAATTACGACAAGCCCTTCAAAATAGGTAATGGCATTTCATGTAATTTATCCGTCAGGAAATCATATGCAATTGATATTGGTGGTATGGATGAATACTATTACAAAGGTGCTCACCGGGAAGAATCAGATTTTTGCTTCAGACTTTCTAAAAAATACGGGAAACTTAACTATGACCCAAAAACTTATTTAATACACATTGGTAACCCTAATGGTGGTATTCGATCATGGGATGATTCAAGAGGAATAATACATGCCAAACAACACATGTTTGGTTCATGGTATTTTATGTTCCGACATTTACCTTGGTTTACATGGGCAACATATTCTTGGTTTAATTTTAGGAGATTTATTTTACACAAAAAACTTGTAATTCATTTTTATTTTTTCCCTAAAGCACTATTTTGGTTTACAACATCTTTTTTTATTGCATTAATCAAAAGTTTGAAGAAACCTAAAACTATTTACTATCATTAACTTCCAACCATATTAAATAAAGATATATTCGTTTATGCAACTTAATCTTGGACATACAACTAAATGGTTACTCTACACTTCTCTTGTTTGGATAATTATTGATGGTGTATTTCGTAAATGGGTTTTTCCAGAATTAAGCAGTGAAATTTTTGCAATAAAATACCTCTTGTTTGGATTTACTTATTTGTTGTTTTTTCTTAGAACCAATTTTTACATTCCAAGAATCAATCATATTTATCAATTATCCATTGTTTTGTTGGTTATCTGGTGTTTTACTTTTCTGTTTCATTCCCCTTTTCCCACATCAGCTTTGGTTAAAATTTTTGGGTTAATCTGTTATTTGTTTTTTATTCCACTACTTTTAATTGTTCCTCACTATTTTAATTCCATAAAAAGAATTGAGAATATAATAAAATTTCTAGGCATCATTTCAATCCCTATTTTTATTATAGGAATTATGCAATACTTTTTGCCCACCGACGATATTTTAAATTACTTACCTAGCAAAGAGCAAAAATTTAATCAAGTAGCCGAATTTACTCGTTCTATATCTATTTTTAGTTTCGTAAAAGTGTATAATGTTTATCTATTGTTTGTATTAACCGTCTTTACTAGCTATATTTTTTACTTAATCAATAAAGGTAAAAGTAGCTGGTTTTATATCGTTTTACTTATATTTGGAGTATTAAATCAGTTCATGACAGGTTCTCGCCTACCAGTTGTAATTACCGCAATATTTACACTGTTAATTATTATTTTTATTTTTCTTCAGATAAAAAATTTACGAAAAAGTATTTTAGTTACTATTATTTTTGGAATAGGCTTATCATTTATTGTTTACAGCTTTTCTACCACCATGAAAACCGCTGTTGACGCTTTTTTTGCGAGAGCTGAATTTGTTGAAAAAATAGCAGATAAGGGAGTAAAAAATTATAGTGCAAAAGATAGAACCATTGACCGTTTAACCATTTTTAAGTTTGGAGAAGCTGCCGGGTTAACTGGTTTTGGCATAGGAACCACTTACGCTGGTACTGGTGGGGTATTAAGTAACTATCGAAGCGATTTAAATTACGAAGAAGAAGGTGAACGAAATGTTTTAGAAATAGGTGTTATTGGAGGAGTTTTACTTATTCTACTTCGATTAACTATTTTACTGTATTCCTTTGCTACTTTAATAAAAATTAGAGACATTAATTTAGCTCTACTTACCTTGCCATTTGTACTTTACTTAATTCCTCCTTTGTTTTTTCTTAACAACACTACTTTTGATCATTTTGATGGATTTAGTTATTGGTTTTCATTTGGTTTAATTATAGCCATTAGTAAAATTGAGAAGTCAGAAAGAATTATATTAAAAACTCAAGAATAATTTACATGTCGAATTTACAATTTTCAGAAATAGCGAGTAAAAGTTTTAAAATGAATATTTTTTCGGAAATCAATAATACTATTGAAACCAAACTAATAGCTAAACAAATTTTTAAAACCAACACTGATATATTCATTCTAGAAATTGATTATCAAAATATTGATGAATTAAATAAACTAAACAAAATAGGCTTTAAATATATTCAAACTGCGGCTTTTGTTTCATATACTACCAATATTTTAAAGTACAATAATCTACCCAGTGAACAACAACTATTATCCTTTACTGAATTAAACTCTCAATTGATTAATAAGTTGACAAATGATAGTCCTGATTTTTTCAATTTTCATTCTAATCCTTTTCAAACTAATCCATTTATTGATAAAAAACGAATACCCATTTTTTATAGCAATCATTTTCTGAGCACTATTAACGAAGGTAACACTAAATCCTTTTTAATTAAAACTGATAGCTACAACGAAGCAATAGTTAAATTAACTATCGATGGATATGAGAAAGGGAATTGTGAAATTTTATCAAACCGACCTAATTACAAACCTAATAACGAAACTTTTAACTTTATTAAGTTCCTTGCACAAAACGAAGGTTTAGAAGATTTGACCATTACAACCTGTATCAATAACTTGTCTTTGCAAAATCTTTTAATATCTGATGGATTTGTGTTGAAACAATCTAAAGCTATCATTCATATTAATGCATTACTTTCATACTCAAAACTATCTCCTTTAAAATGGCATTTTATTATTACTGAAAATGAAATAAAAAAGTATGGAGAAGTTAGCGGTGATTTAAATCCAATACATTTTAATGATGAGTTTGCAAAAAAATCGGGTTTTAAATCAAAAATTGCTCATGGGTTAATATCCAACTCAATAATGTCAAAATATTTTGGAACCATTTTTCCAGGTGTTGGAACAATATTTATGAATTACGAATATCTTTTTTTTAAACCCATTTATCCAAATAATAATTATTCCGTAGAAATAACCTTTCCTTCTCACAAAAAAGAAATTGGCTATTATTTAGCTCTTGTTAAAATTATAGATGATGAGGGTTCACTATGTTTACTTTCATACAATGGATTAATTAAACGAACCTAACAGAATTTTATTTATTACTCAAACTTCTGTATAATTTAGCATATTGATTGGCTATATCCTTAGCCGAAAATCGCTCGGCGTTAATCTTACCTGCTTCAATCAATTTTTCGCGATAATTAGTATCATTGATTACTCTTAAAATTCCATTTCTTATTGATTCAACATCAAAAGGATCGACTAAATCAGCTCCATTTCCAGCTACTTCGGGCATTGATAGAATATTACTGGTAACTACAGGTCTTCCAACAATTTGAGCTTCTACAATTGGCATTCCAAACCCTTCATAAGTAGAAACAAAAGCTACCAAATCAGCTTCCTCATATTTTTTTCGAAGTTCATCGTTAGTTAAATTAACCGAATTTCGATAATTAATGTTATTCAACTCCAAGATGTCTATCTGAGATTGGTTTAAAACACCAACAATCTCTAGCGTACAATTAACTCCCTTTATAGCTTCAATCAATCTCGGAATATTTTTATTTTGTTTAGTCCCAATTTGTAATATAACTGGACAATCTTCATTAAATGTTTTAGCAACATAAATCAACTGGTCAGAAACAGGAACGTATATAATTTGTATTTTTTTTTCATGCTTTACGTTTATGTATTTAAGTAACTCTTTTTTACTGGCCTCAGAAATAGTTGTAACATAAGAGGCTTTATAAACAGGCCACTGAACCCAAAACCATTGTAATATCTTTTTCATTATCGGATTAGCATCATTTAAACTTCCAACATCCAACATCGTTAATACTGTCTTTTTACCAGATAAAAAAATAGTAATAAAACCAATATCGCCTGTCACATGATTAACATCTGATTGATTAAACATAGCATCAATACTTATAAATAATCTATTAAAAAAGCCATTACTATAATGTTTAGCAATATGGATTTTGTATTCAATATCAGAAGGTAAATAAGACCTAACCTGATCAAATAACATTTCAACACTAAAATTTTTATGAGGTCTAGGTTTCCTTTGAAAAAAAACTACTTTCATGTATTAATTTTTTTCGCTTTAAATAAAGACAAACGTATAATTTAGAGATTGAATTAATTTAATATAAATGGAAATAAAAACTACCTTTTATGAGGATTGGATGAAGGATCAAATTATAGATCTTATCTGTGAACAATATGGCTATGATAAAAACGAATATATCAACCAATTTTCAAACTTCTATGAACCTGATTTTCAAAAATCAGCAATTAAAGTGGTGCTTCTTGATGGTAAAAAAGTAGCTGGTTTTATGGGCTTTTTTTATTGGCCTTATAAATATAATGGTAAAACATATCGAAGCTACCAAGCAGGTAATGTAATTGTTGACCCAAACTATAGAGGCCAACAAATTTTTCATAAAATGGTAGAATTTATGGGCAAAATTCATAAAGAGAGAGGAGTTGATCTATTAATGGGTTTCCCAGTAGATGTAGCCTTTAATACATATATAAGGAATGGATGGGTAAACATATTTAATTTACATTGGTACTTAAAAATAAACAATCCATTTTCGATATTATTTCCATTAAATAAAAAACGAATTGAACAAATTCTAAATGAAAAAAAAATTAGGAATATTAATCAAGTTTCTAATTTAATTACTTTAGATGATTCTGACGAGTTTATATCTTGGAGAGAAGGATATTATAAATCAAAAAAATACTATTATACAGTTACTTGTAATAACCTTAAAGTTCAATTTGGGCTGAAACTCAATGTAAGGAAAAAAATAATTAATGAACTTATAATAGGTGAAATCAGTACAGAAAATTATTCTGTTGAAAATCTAACCTTAGCAGTGAAGTTACTCTTAAAAAAAATTAAAAAAATACGTGCAATAACTATAGTTTCATTCGCAATAAACTCTCACGACGAGGTTATGACACAAGTTATTAACAATGTTAATTTTAGGAAAATTGATAAAAAAATATTCTTTGTCGCAAAGAATTTCACTAATGAAGATGCCTTAATCGACAACTCAAAATGGTCTATTTTTAGAGGTGATTTAGACACTTGGTAAACATGAGAAATCTTATCCGAAATATTTTATTATTTACCACTGGGCAATTTAAATCGGTTGCCAATGGCATACATATATTAAACAGCCACTATATTGGAAGAAATGATTTGTCAAAGGAAATTTTTTATGATTTATTAAAAGAATTAAATAAACAAGTCGATTTTATTAATATTGAAGATGCAGTTATTGCTATCAAAGAAAAAACACACCAGAATCAAAAACTAGTTACTTTTACTTTTGATGATGGATTTGAGGAATGTTTTACCAAAATTGCCCCAGTCCTATCTGATTTTAACACCAATGCGGCTTTCTTTATCAATCCAGGTTTTATTGATGGAGATGAAAACTATCGGAAAAATTTTACTGAGAATATAGTTCATGTAAACAAACACCCCATGACTTGGAAAATGATACAAGAATTACACCAACAAGGATTTGTAATCGGAAACCATACCTTTGACCATGTTCGTTTAGTTGGTTTAACAGAGGACCAATTGCAAAATCAGATTGTTATATCTAAAAATCGCATTGAGGAGCAACTACAATCGTCTTGCGAGTATTTTGCTTGGACTTATGGTAGAAATTCGGATATCGATAAAAATGCTTTAAATCATTGTTTAAATAGTCATAAATACGTTTTTGGGGGAGATAATTATACTAAGTATTTTTCTTTTAATGACGCTATTTTTAACCGAAGACATATAGAAGGAGATTGGTCTTTAAACCATGTGAAGTATTTTTTATCTAAAACAAAAAAGTATCAATGAAATCCAATCTCCTCATATTCATTGATTGGTATAAACCAGGCTTTAAAGCTGGGGGACCTATTCGTTCTATAAGTAATTTAGTTAGCTATTTGAGTGAAACTACCAATGTTTATATTGTCACAAGAAACACCGATTATTTAGAAAGTATCCCTTATTCTAATGTTAATTCAAATAGCTGGAATCAACTTGATAATTCATCTGTTTTTTATCTCTCTACCAATAAGATTAATTATTCCTCTATAAAAAAAATAATAATAGAAACTAAACCTGACTGTATTGTAATAGCTTGTATTCTCCTTATTTTACATTAATCCCTCTTTTTATTGCTAAGAAATTAAACATTAAATCAGTTTTATCAGTTAGAGGAATGCTTTCTAAAGGCTCTTTATCTGTTAAATCAAAAAAGAAAAAGGTTTTCTTATCAATAATTAAAATGCTGAATTTATTCAAAAACTGTACTTTTCAAGCTACCAGTTTAGAAGAAAAAAAAGACATTGAATATCATTTTGGTACTAAAAGAAAGATTGTCATAGCAGGCAATCTGCCGGAAAAAAATCTAACTCTTTATACCGAAAAAGCTAAGCAAGAAAATCACCTTAAATTAGTTTCTATTGCTCGAATAGCTCCCGAAAAAAATACCTTATTTGCACTAAGTGTCCTTAAAGATTGTAAAAAAAATATTCAATTTGATATTTATGGACCAATTTACAATGAAGAGTATTGGAAACAATGCCAAACCTTAATCAACCAATTACCTCAGAACATCGTTGTAAATTACGAAGGAATATTAAATCATAATGTGGTAAATGAAACACTCCAACAATACCATGCATTTTTTTTACCTTCGACAGGCGAAAATTTTGGTCATAGTATCATCGAAGCAATGAAAAATTCATGTGTGGTAATATTATCGGATAAAACACCATGGAGGGACTTAGAAAAATTAGGTGTTGGATTTGATATAGCATTAGATAAACAGAAGATGTTTTCTGAAAAAATTGATTACTTAGCAACCCTTTCAGCAACTGATTTTAATGCTTATACTAGAAAAACTTACGATTATATTAACAACAAAACTGACGCATCTGAGACGATACTACAGTACAAACAACTTTTTCAACTTTAAAATTGAATTGTTAATTTAGCCAAAAACAAAGATTTTAACATGTACATATTAGGAATTAATGCTTATCACGGAGATTCATCTGCCTGTATTTTAAAAGATGGAAATGTAATTGCAGCATCTGAAGAGGAAAGATTTAGAAGAATTAAACACTGGGCAGGGTTTCCATCGGAAGCCATTAAATTTTGTTTGGGTGAAGCAGGTATTGATATTACCCATGTAGATTATATTACCATTTCTCGTGACCCATCAGCCAATATACACAAGAAAATTTTACATGCAGCAAAAAATTTAATTTCTGTAAAAACGCTGAAAAGTAGGTTAGCCAACTCTAAAAAAGTCTCAGGAGTAAAAAGTGAATTAAGTAAGATATTTAATATTTCAGAAGATAAAATTAAAGCTGAAATTAAAAATATTGAACACCACCGAAGCCATATGGCTAGTGCATTTTTTGCCTCTCCATTTAAAGAATCAGCTATATTGTCTATCGATGGTTTTGGCGATTTCACTTCGACCATGATTGGTACTGGAAAAGGAAAAAAAATTACTGTTTTAGATACAGTAATCTACCCACATTCTGCAGGAATTTTTTATACTTCATTAACTCAATATTTAGGTTTTCCTCATTATGGCGACGAATATAAAGTAATGGGACTTGCCCCTTACGGAGAACCAAAATATGTCGATTTATTGAAAAAGATAATTCTTTTTAAAGAAAACGGACTATTTGAACTAGACACAAAGTATTTTACTCACGCAGATGTTGGTGTTACCATGAGTTGGGAAAATGGTGACCCTCATATAGAATCTATATTTTCGAAAGAGCTTGAAAATTTATTAGGTCCTGCAAGAAAACAAGGTGAAGAATTAACACAAAAACATAAGGATATTGCAACATCTGTTCAACGTGTTACCGAAGAATTGATTTTCCATATTCTAAACCATTTACAGAAGAAAACAGGATTAGAAAATATTTGTATTGCAGGTGGAGTTGCTCAAAACTCTGTAGCAAACGGTAAAATTTTAGAAAAGACAAGCTTTAAAAATGTTTATATTCCATCTGCCGGACATGATGCTGGAACAGCTTTGGGTTCTGCTTTATGGTTATACAATCATATTTTAGAAAATGACCGACTTCCTGCAATTTACAATGCTTACACAGGAGCAAAATCAAGTAACGAAGAAGTTGAAGCTTGTTTAAAATCACAACACGTTGAGTACACCAAATACAACGATGATGAATTATTAGAAGTTGTTTCTGATGCCTTAGTGAATGGAAAAGTAATCGGATGGTTTCAAGGAAGAGCAGAATTTGGTCCAAGAGCTTTAGGTCATCGTTCTATAATTGTTGACCCAAGAAGAACCGATGCGAAGGAATTACTTAATTCTAAAATAAAAAGGAGAGAAAGTTTTAGACCTTTTGCTCCTTCAATTTTGGAGGAATATGTTTCAGAATATTTCGAGAAAACAGACAAAGTTCCTTTCATGGAGAAAGTTTATCCGATAAAAAAAGAAAAACATGCTGAAATTCCAGCTGTTACTCACGTTGACGGAACAGGACGTTTACAAACCGTTGAAAAAGGTGATAGATACTACGATTTGATTGAAAAATTCAGGCAAAAAACGGGAACTCCTATTTTATTGAACACTTCTTTTAATGAAAATGAACCCATAGTAAATACTCCAAAAGAAGCATTAGATTGTTACTTAAGAACAGAAATGGACATGTTGGTAATGGAAAATTGTGTTATTTCAAGAAAATAATTGAACCCTAAAGTTTCTATAATAACTGTTTGTTACAATAGCGGAAACACTATTGAAGAATGGTGTTTCTACCGACAATACGTTGTCTATTATCAACAAATACAAAGATAAAATAGCAAAAGTAGTTTCGGAAAAGGATAATGGTATTTACGACGCCATAAACAAAGGGATAAATCTTGCTACAGGCGATATTATTGCCAACCTCAACTCTGATGATTTTTATATTGACAACAATGTAATTGCAGATGTTGTAGCAACTTTTGAAAAAGAAAAAACAGACACACTTTATGCCGATTTGTATTATGTTGATGCTGCTGACACTAACAAAATTGTTCGTTACTGGAAATCGAAACAATACAAAGAAGGATTATTTTTAAAAGGTTGGATGCCTCCCCACCCTACTTTTTTTGTAAAAAAAGAAGTTTATCAAAAATATGGTTTGTTCGATTTGCAATTCAAATCGGCTGCTGATTACGAAATAATGTTACGTTTTATTCACCGATTTAAGGCTAGTATTTCATATTTGCCTCGTGTAATTGTAAAAATGAGGGTTGGAGGAGTTAGTAATTCCAGTCTAAAAAATAGAATAAAAGCCAACCAAGAAGACCGTAGAGCATGGGAAGTAAACGGCTTAAAACCTCATGCTTTTACACTTGTTTTTAAACCTTTGTCGAAATTGTTGCAGTTTGTACGAAAATCTCATTAAAACTCTTTATCTTTTACTTCTTCAAAAATCAATTGAATACCTTCACTTAACGAAATTTTACTTTTCCAACCTATAGATTCTAATTTTGAAACATCCAATAATTTACGAGGGGTTCCATTAGGTTTAGATGTGTCAAACTTAAATTCTCCTTCAAAACCGATAATTTCTTTCATTAAATTGGCCAATTCCAATACACTCACATCGGTTCCCGTTCCGATATTAAAAATTTCTTCTCCAGCGTAGTTTTGCATCAAAAAATAACAGGCGTCTGCCATATCATCGACATGCAAAAACTCACGTTTTGGAGAGCCATCGCCCCAAATTTCAATAACCTTGTCGCCATTTCTTTTGGCTAAAGTAAATTTTCGAATAAACGAGGCAAACAAATGTGAACTTTCGGGTTCATAATTATCATTTGGACCATATAAATTGGTTGGCATTACAGAAATAAAGTTCGCTCCATATTGTCTTCTGTACGATTCGCACAATTTGATTCCGGCTATTTTAGCAATGGCATAAGGTTCATTGGTTTGTTCCAAAACCCCAGTCAATAAATATTCTTCTTTTATAGGTTGAGGTGCCATTTTTGGATAAATACACGACGACCCCAAAAACAACATTTTTTTAACTTGATGTTGATGTGCTGCATGAACCACATTCAGTTCAATCATCAAATTATCATAAATAAATTCTGCTCGATAAATATTGTTGGCTAAAATACCTCCAACCTTAGCTGCAGACATAAACACGTAATCTGGTTTTTCGGCAGCAAAAAAATCGTTTACCGCTTGTTGATTTCGTAAATCCAGTTCTTTTGATGTTCTAGTAATAAGATTAGTATAACCTTCTTTCTTTAGCAAACGCTCAATAGCAGAACCAACCATCCCACGATGTCCGGCAATGTATATTTTATCGTTTTTATTCATGCTGATTTAAAATATCATGCCCACCTGCTTTCAGGTACTGCTGTCTCTCAAACAATGCCAAATCAGACTGAACCATGTCTTTGCACAAACTTGCCAAATCGTGTTTATGTTTCCAACCCAATTCTTTTTGAGCTTTTGTTGGATCTCCAATCAATAAATCAACTTCCGTTGGACGGAAATATTTTGGATCAATTTCAACAATTACTTCACCTGTAGCTTTGTTCGTTCCTTTTTCGTTTACTCCTTCTCCAGTCCACGTGACTTCAATACCAACTTCTTTAAACGACATGGTTACAAAATCACGAACAGTTGTTGTTGTTCCAGTTGCTAACACATAATCGTCTGCAACTTTTTGTTGTAACATCAACCACATTCCTTCCACATAATCTTTTGCATGTCCCCAATCTCGTTTTGCACTTATGTTTCCTAAAAATATTTTTTTCTGTAACCCTAATTTTATTTTAGCAACTCCTCTGGTAATTTTTCTAGTTACAAAAGTCTCACCTCTCAACGGGCTTTCGTGATTAAACAAAATACCATTACAAGCGTACATTCCATAAGCTTCACGGTAATTTTTAACTATCCAAAATGCATATAATTTAGCAACAGCATACGGACTTCTTGGATAAAATGGTGTGGTTTCCGATTGAGGAACTTCCATTACTTTACCATACAATTCTGATGTAGATGCTTGATAAAATCTGGTCTTTTTTTCTAATCCTAAAATACGGATGGCTTCCAATAAACGTAAAGCACCTGTTCCATCAGCATTAGCCGTATATTCAGGAGTTTCAAACGAAACCTGAACATGCGACATGGCTGCTAAATTGTATATTTCATCAGGTTGAACTTGTTGAACTATTCTAATCAAATTGGTAGAGTCCGTCATATCACCATAATGTAAAAAGAATTTTACATTTTTCTCGTGAACATCTTGGTACAAATGGTCAATTCTATCGGTATTAAACAACGAACTTCTTCTTTTTATTCCATGAACTTCATATCCTTTTTCCAATAAAAGTTCAGCTAAATAAGCTCCATCTTGACCAGTTACTCCTGTTATTAATGCTACTTTACTCATATCATTTTTATTTATGCAAGTTTAACCATTTATTTTAAAGTCATCATAATAAATTAAGGCAAAAAAAAGGCGATGAAAACTCATCGCCTTTCAATGCAATAATTGCTATTTATTTGATACTTAATTTTTGAGTATAAATTACTTCTCCATCAGCATTGTACAATTGTAGTAAATAAATTCCAAAAGCAAATTCATTTACATTTATTGTAGTTTTAGCTAATCCATGGGTATTTTGTTCAACCAATTTTTCACCTAATAAATTCATTAAACTTATTTTATCAACACTTAAATTAGCCGTTTCAATAGTTAAAAACTCACTAGTAGGATTTGGATAAACTTTAATTTCACTATGAGCTACTTCTTCAACACCGGTACATAAATCAATTACAATGGTGGCATTCGAAACAATCTGACAAGTACCATTTGTTGTATAGCTCACCGTATAAGTTCCGTCGGTACTTGAAGATACTCCAATTATTCCTGTTGAGCCATCAATAGTTAATCCTGCAGGAGAACTCGAGAACGTTCCTCCTGTTAACCCGGTAATAGTTGGGGTTGCATCAGCTGCGGTTATACAATACGTCGACTGGGGATAACTAATAGAAGCAACATCCGAAGGATTTACGGTTATTGTAACACTGTCCTGTACTGGTGATGAGCAACCGTCATTCAACGTTACATAATAGGTCGTCGTAGTTGATGGGTTTACTATTGGATTTTGTGCTGTTGTACTGCTAATGTTAGTATTCGGTGTCCAGCTGTAAGTATATGGTCCACCATTTCCAAAGGAAGGTGTTGCATTTATGGTCGTACTTGTTGTTGAGCAAATGGTATCATTAGCACTAGTCAATACTGAAAGACTAGGATATATTGATATCATTAATGTTGTGTTTGTTGCACATTGTCCAACTGCTGGTGTAAATGTATAGGTAGTTGTAGTATTTGGAGCATTATTTATTGCTGGACTCCATGTTCCTGTTATTCCATTTGTTGATGTAGTGGGTAAAGCAGGTATTACTGCTCCAGAACAATAAGGTCCAACTGCTGCAAATGTTGGTGTAACGTTCGAATTAACAATTATGGTTAACGTTGTAGTTGTTGCACATTGTCCGGCTGTTGGGGTAAAAGTATAGGTCGTTGTATTCATGTTGTCCAAAGCTGGCGACCATGTTCCATTTATACCATTAGTTGATGTGGTTGGTAAAGGAGATAAAGCATCTCCACTACAAATTGCAGATACTGCTGTAAATGTCGGTGTTACGTTTGGATTTACTGTTATCGACATCGTTGTAGTTGAAGCACATTGTCCGGCATCAGGAGTAAACGTATAAGTCGTTGTTGTTGTATTATCTAATGCAGGCGACCATGTTCCGGTTATTCCGTTATTTGATATTGTTGGTAAAGCTGCTAAAGCATCTCCACTACATATTGCCGATACTGCTGCAAAGGTTGGTGTAACATTCGAATTAACAGTTATTGTTAACGTTGTAGTTGTCGCACATTGTCCTGCTGTTGGAGTAAAAGTATAAGTCGTCGTTGTTGTATTGTCTAACGCCGGAGACCATGTTCCTGTTATTCCATTTGTTGATGTGGTTGGTAACGCTGCTAATGCATCTCCACTACATATTGCCGATACTGCTGCAAATGTTGGTGTAACATTCGAATTAACAGTTATGGTTAACGTTGTAGTTGTTGCACATTGTCCTGCATCCGGAGTAAAAGTGTAGGTTGTCGTTGTTGTATTGTCTAATGCCGGTGACCACATTCCTGTTATTCCGTTATTCGATATTGTTGGTAAAGGAGATAAAGCATCTCCACTACAAATTGCCGATACTGCCGTAAAAGTTGGTGTTGTTGTTGATGAATTTACCGTTATCATTAAGGTAGTAGTTGTTGCACATTGTCCGGCTGTTGGGGTAAAAGTATAGGTCGTTGTATTCATGTTGTCCAAAGCTGGCGACCATGTTCCATTTACACCATTAGTTGATGTGGTTGGTAAAGGAGATAAAGCATCTCCACTACAAATTGCAGAAACAGGAGCAAACGTAGGTGTTGTTGCTGGATTTACTGTTATCATTAATGTAGTAGTTGTTGCACATTGTCCTGCTGTTGGAGTAAAAGTATAAGTCGTTGTTGTTGTATTGTCTAATGCTGGCGACCATGTTCCTGTTATTCCATTGGTTGATGTGGTTGGTAAAGGGGATAAAGCATCTCCACTACATATTGCCGATACTGCTGCAAAGGTTGGTGTTACATTCGGATTTACGGTTATTGTACCTATTGCACTTATTGTTCCACAACCACCACTTAATGGTATTGAGTAGTTAAACGTTCCACTTGCTGTTGGTGTGCCACTTATAGTAATAGTACCTCCTGCCCAGTTTGCTGTTACTCCTGCTGGTAAGCCAGTGGCTGCTCCTATTCCTGTAGCTAAAGTTGTGGTGTGTGTAATATTAGTTATTGCTGTATTGACACACACTGTAGGTGATGATGAAGCAGCTGATACCGTTTTGTTTGGTGTTACTGTTATCGTTCCTGTTGCACTTACTGTTCCACAGCCACCACTTAATGGTATTACGTAGTTAAACGTTCCACTTGCTGTTGGTGTGCCACTTATAGTAATAGTACCTCCTGCCCAGTTTGCTGTTACTCCTGCTGGCAAGCCTGTAGCTGCCCCAATTCCTGTAGCACCTGTTGTAGTATGAGTAATGTTAGTTAAAGCTGTATTAATACACAATGTTGGTGTTGATGAAGCAACTGACACTGTATTGTTTGGATTAACAGTTATATCAACACTATCAACAGCTATTGAGCCACAATTTCCATCTACAACTAAATATGCCCTGGGAGTTCCTGCCGCAGCATAAGTTACTGTTTGAGCAGTACTGGTTGATGTTGCTGGAGAACCGCTATTAAATATCCAATTATAACCAACAGCATTTGTAGATGTAGATGCGTCAAAATTTACAGTTCCACCGGCACAAATTGAAGTTGCATTAGTAGTAATAGCTGCTGTTGGAGCATTTTGTGACATGATTGGAGATAAATATTGAGAAATATTAATACCCCAACTGGCAGTAGTAGTATTCCATGAATTATCAGACCATTGCTCCCATCCTGTACCTGGTGAAGAATCACCATCTGTATTTGAAAAAACACCTAAAGTATCACCAGTACCAAAACCATTCATAGTAAATCCAAAAAAGTAGTCAGCCGTACCAACGTTTATTGCATTTGGATACATAATTTGCATAATCGTATTTTCAAACCCTGTAGGATTCGTATTTAACGTTGCTAAAGGAACAGTAACTGTACCCAAAACAGCACCCGGAGAGCCACCGGCACCAGTAGCATCCCACACATTAAAATCTACAGTAGCTCCATTTCCACCATCACGAGCACTTCTTACTGCAAATAAACCACCTGTTACGAAGGTATAAGGGGCATGAGATGCCGCAGAAAAATATTCTGCTTTAGCCAAATCCCCATATTGATTGTTACCAACTAAATAGCCAGTACCTGCACCAGTAGTATACGCAACTATTGTACCCGGAGGAGGAAAATTTAATGTATCACAAGCTCCGGCAGTAAATACATTTATATATGCAACCTTTGTTTCACTATCTGTACCAGCTAAATCATCAGTTACTGTTAAAGAAACATCGTAATTACCTGGTGTATTATAAGTTATGGCTGGTGGAGTTTGACCTACAAAAGAGGATGGAGTTCCACCGGTAAAAGTCCAGTTCCAAGTTGTTATAGTGTTTGGACTAATTGATTGATCAGTAAAAGTTACCGAATTACCTACAGGAATTGATGTAGGAGTTCCAACAAATTGAGCTGTTGTAGCAAGTGGGCTACCCAATGTTGATGTTGGTAATTCAGCTCTACCAGGAGAATTAGCTAACACAGTTACAACTCTGGCTTTTTGACCTTGAGTAAACATAAACATACATGCATCATCCGTATAATCCATATAATTCATAAACATGGAACTCGGATCTCCTGTACTACAACGCCCTCCGGCTTGTGTTGTTTGGGGATATGAAGGGCATCCATAATTTTCGCTCTTTTGTTGAGGAGTATCTGTGACATAATCATCTGCAGCACAAGCTGTTTCATCACCCCATATATGACGTAATCCAAACCAGTGACCAATTTCATGAGTTGCAGTTCTACCTTTATTATAGGGAGCAGCAGCCACACCTCCTGTTCCAGTTGCAGTATAAAGCAACACCAATCCGTCAGTATTAGCACCTGTTGCTCCACCTGTTAAACCGGGTAAACCTGACCCTGTAGGAAATTGAGCATAACCTAATATTCCACCTGAAATTTGGCATACCCAAATATTCATTACTTCCGTTCTATTCCAAAAAGTATTAGGTTTTATGGTATTATCAATAAAAGTAGTTGAATAACCTGTTGTAGTATTAGCAACTCCGGGTATTGTTGGTGCAGAAATTCTTTCAATTCCAGGTTCTGCCAAGGTTTGACCGGCCAAAGCATGATTAGAAGCATAACGTAAAGCAGGAACAAAATTAATTTCTAAATCAGCTGCCAAAGGCTTAAAAGGCGTAGGAATTAAAGAAGTATCAGCATTTAATTTTCTATAATCATTGTTTAAAATAGTAATTTGAGAAGTTGCTTGGGCTTGAGAAATATTTCTTCCAGTACCAATACCTTCAGTTGAATTGTGAATAATATGCATAATAACGGGTATGTTCACCACCACCTTTTGTACCGTACCATTAATCACATTATTATTGTATTCCTCTATTTTAGGAGCAATCCATGATTCGAAATCTAACGTATTTTGAATACTAGGGTACTTTAACCTCAACATTTCGTTGTATTCTGCCGAAAAACATCTAATTTGACCATCGGGTGTCTTTGTCGCTAAATTCTCTAAATCTTGCGACAATTGTTCAAAATCTATTTGAGTATTAACAGTAGATTTATAAGCATTTAGCTGTTGAGCTGTTGTTAGTGCTGTTTGACCAAAAACAAGACAAGATAGCATTACAAATGCTATGAAAATGGTAATTTTTCTCATACAAATTAATTTAAATGAAAGTAACGTTTTTTATGTTAATTTAACTTTTATAGCGTAAATTTAAAAAAATTTAACATTACTTCTAAAATAAGTTATGAACTATTGTTGAAATCCTACTTTTTAGGAATTATGATATTTTTCACCTTTTATAATGGTAAAAGCCCTATACAATTGCTCAACAAAAAACAACCGAACCATTTGATGTGAAAATGTCATTTTTGATAAAGACAATTTATCATTGGCTCTGTCATAGATTTCTTTCGAAAAACCAAAAGGTCCTCCTATTAAAAAAACGACATCTTGTGAAGCATTCATTCGTTTTTGAAGAAAATCGGCATATTCTACCGAGGAAAATGCTTTTCCTTTTTCATCTAAAAGCACTACAAAATCATTGGATTGAATTTTCTCTAAAAACAAATTTCCTTCTTTTTCCTTTTGAAGGCCAGTATTTGGTTTAGCACCCATTTTAACATCATTAATCCAAATTATTTCGAATGAAACATAATGTTTAAGTCGATCTAGGTATTTGGTAATTCCTTCTTGCAAATACTTTTCGTCTGTTTTTCCGATGACTATTAATTTAATCTTCATGGTGCTAAGATAAAAATTATTACTTTTGACCTACTATTTTTACGATTCATTTTTCTTTTAAAATGGCTTGATTATTGCTTGAAACGATTAAAATTTTGTACTTAATGAGAAAATTATTTATTGTTTTATCTTTATTTTTTAGTTTAAGCTTATTTGCTTTACCACTTCCAACCTCTATTATTACTGCATTAAAATCCGGCAACTCAAGCGAATTGGCAAAATATATGGAAGCATCTATTGACCTTAGTATACCTGGAAATGAAGGTGCTTTTAGTAAGTCGCAATCGGAATTGATTTTAAAAAACTTTTTTATTAAAAATCAACCTACAGCCTTTAAAGTAATGCATAGTGGTGATTCAAAAAACAATACCCATTTTTCAATAGGTAACTTAACAACTTCTAAAGGCAATTTCAGGGTTTATATTCTGTACAAAGAAACTGGTGCTGTTGTTACAATTATAGAGTTACGAATTGAGACCGATGAATAATCACCAAATTCTAATCAACCAATTAATTGATTTAGCCATTCGTGAAGATGTTGGGGATGGCGACCACACCTCTTTAGCTTGTATTCCTTTAAACGCTGATGGAAAAGCTAGACTTATCATTAAAGAAGATGGTATCATTGCCGGCATTGAACTAGCAAAACTCATTTTTAATAACATTGATGATTCATTAATTTTCACACCTGTTTTAAAAGATGGCGATAAAATTAAAAGTGGTGATGTTGCTTTTTATGTTGAAGGAAATAGCCAATCCATATTAAAAGCTGAACGTTTGGTTTTAAATTTTATGCAACGCATGAGTGGCATAGCAACAAAAACGAATTACTACACTCAACTTTTACAAGGGCTTCCGACTAAAATACTTGATACCAGAAAAACCACTCCGGGTAATCGAATTATTGAAAAATGGGCAGTTCAATTAGGTGGTGGAGTAAATCACCGTATGGGTTTATACGATATGATTATGATAAAAGACAACCATATTGATTATGCCGGTGGAATCGAAAATGCAATAAATAAGGTTGTTGACTACTTAATAATTAAAGACAAAACACTCAAAATAGAAATTGAAGCCAGAGACTTAAAGGAGTTAAATGAGATTTTAAAAGTAGGTAAAGTTCATCGGATTATGTTGGATAATTTTTCGTTTGAAGATTTAAGAACTGCCATTAAATTAATTGATGGAAAATACGAAACAGAAGCATCAGGCGGAATAAACGAGAAGACTATTAGAGCCTATGCAGAATGTGGTGTAGATTTTATTTCTGTTGGAGCATTAACACACCAAATAAATAGTTTGGATTTAAGTTTAAAAGCTTTTTAAATGTGCAAATTTATAGATGTGGAGATGTCTAGATATATAAACTTCAAACCATAACCCTTGAACAAGTTTTTAACTAGCATATACAACAAAAATTTTATTCAAAAACAAATTGAATACTCCAAAAGATTGGTTTTACCTGGTTTTGATGGTATTCCGCTTTTTGATGTACTGGTGTTTTTATTCAATGGTTTGAAAAAAAGTTCATTAACAACCAGAGCATCATCACTGGCTTTTCGATTTTTTTTAGCCTTATTTCCTGCCATTATTTTTCTGCTTTCTTTATTACCTTACATCCCTATTCAAGATTTTTACGATCAGTTACTATTAATTCTTGAAGAACTATTGCCTCACGAGGCGTATAAAACAAGTGTAGAAACCATTGATGATTTATTCAATAAAAAACACAATACTTTACTTTCTTTTGGATTTCTATTTGCACTTTATCTGGCTAGTGATGGTGTAAATGCTATGATTTTAGCCTTTCAAAATTCTTACCACAGCAATAAAAAAATAAGTTTTATTAAACAACGATTAACATCATTACTACTACTTCTTATTTTAACAATTTTAATGGTATTGGCGGTGGGATTAATTGTTTTTAGCGGAGTATTTATTTCATACCTCATTTCAAACGGAATTTTGTCAGATGGTATTTCAGTAGTTTTATTAAATTTAGGAAATATTCTGATTCTTCTTTTACTGTTTCTACTAGGAATTTCTTCCATTTATTATTTTGGCAGTTTAGAGTTCAAAAAATTTAAATTTATTTCTGCCGGCTCAACTCTAGCTGCCTTACTTACCATATTATTATCGTTCGGTTTTGCCTTTTATGTAAACAACTTCGCATCATATAACAAAGTTTATGGTTCTATCGGAACTCTGATTGTAATTATGTTATGGTTGTATTTTAATTCATTAGTTTTGTTAATAGGCTACGAATTAAATGCCAGTATTAAACACGCAAAAGAAGTTAAATCAAATAAAAATAAAATTGAAATCTTATGAAAAAAATTCTTTTAATCTTATGTATTATCTCATCGTTTTCATTAACCGCTCAAAAGAAAATTGGTGGTATAGAAATTCCTGTAAAAGTAAATTTTAATGAAACCAACCTCGAGTTAAATGGTGCAGGAGTTAGAACAAAATACTTTATGGACATGTATGTTGGAGGATTATATTTATCTACAAAAAATGATAACGGTATTATTGTAATGAACGACGATAAAACCATGGCTATTAAACTACACATTGTTTCTTCATTAATCACCACAAAAAAAATGGTGGATGCGGTTGACGAAGGTTTTAAAAAATCGACTAAAGGAAAACAAGCCGAATTAAAAGCTGAAATTGATAAATTTAAAGCAGTGTTCAGCCCCGAAATTAAAGAAAACGATGTTTACGACTTTGTTTATATTCCTGAAAAAGGGACTGTAATCTACAAAAACAGTAAACCAACTGTAACTATAAAAGGGCTAGAATTTAAAAAAGCTTTATTTGGTATTTGGTTGTGTAGCGAACCGGCTGATACTGATTTAAAAGCAGCGATGTTGGGAAAATAGTTGTGGATTAGGAAGACCTATGTCGGAAGACTGACCCCGATTAGTCCCGATCGGGAGGAATGAACTATGAACTGAAACCTATCTCTTCTTTACTTCTCCGCTACCCGTATGATGACTTACAGTTAATGTTGGATTACCATAATAATAAACATTTCCAATAGCATACAATTCAACTAATAAATTGTTGTTTGATCTTACTATCGCATCACCTGTTCCTGCGGTATTTACGTGAGTATCATCGGAAGAAAAATTTTCGAAATAAAACCACCCGTTTCCATTGGTATATAAATAAGTGTATTTTGAACTTCCTACCACAGTAAAATCTGCCGGACCGGTGTGTTGTAATATCCTCAGGTTGTTTGTTGTTAACGATAAATTTATACTACCCGTTCCTTTATCCGATTCAATAGTAAAATCGGGATATACCAACATGTTGCCACTACTAATATTTCCTTGTCCTTTGTAAGTAATTTTTTTTAGGTTTGGTACAGATAAAAACACATTGATGGGCTCATCATAACTTCTTAAAAAACTACACTTGTTATCGCTTTTAATTATTAATTGATTGGCGGCTACTTCTGTTGTAATTAAAGGCATTAAATTGGCTCCACCCACTACTTTCAACGAAAAAACAGAATCTTGTCGAATAATTAAATTTATTTTATCATTTAACTCAATATTTTCAAACGATTGAGAAACGGCTCTTTCTTCTGTAATAGTATCTCCACTCGTTTTTACGCAAGTGTTTTCTTTATCGCAGGAGACAAATAAACTACCTATTGTAAATAAAATAATAAGTTTAAAACGATGAAAGTTCATAGGGTTGAAAGAGTATATTGACGTTATAAAATTTTAAAGATGTTAAATTACTAAATTATTTAATTCGATATCCTATTCCATATTCGATGAAGTCGGCAACAAAAAAGTGAGTTTTTAAACTCAAATTAAAAAATAGTTTATCCGTAAATCGATACCTCGTTCCAATTTTTGTATAAACAAGATTATCTTGTTTATACACTCTGTAAACATACCCTCCTGTTTGAAACATCAACGAAATTTTACCCAAATCCATGGAATAAATTCCTGATATTCCAGCATTAAAGTTACTTAATTTTCCTCTATCTTCCTTTTGAATTCGAAGTACCAATGGTTCAAGCGAAGTGTTATACGATAAATCGACTCCAACACCAATCGAACTTTTGTTGCTGACCACTTTTAAAAGATTATACGATGTGTTGTAAACCATGTATTTATTACCTCCAATCGGGTCAACTTCTTTAACTCCAACTGTTCCTAAAATGGAATGGCTGAGTTTTTTCTCTCTTTTTTCATCTGTTGGCTCATCAGTTTGCTGACGTACCATCTGATTTCCGAAATAATAACTCACCCCGGCATTGACCGAAAAAATATTGATTCCCAAATTAGGACGCTTTAACGAGCCGTTTGAAAAATGAGTTAACGAAATACCAACCGAGCCAGTTATTTTTTCTGTAACAGGGACATTCCAATGCGAATTCATAAAAATAAGAGCGTTTAGATGTGAACCTATTGCCAAGTTTTTATAATTGGTTTTTCGATTAAACGGTTTTTCGATATAACCAAGTCCATAACCAAATTTTAAATTCCATGTTATTTTCCAATGGTTAAGCGGAAAATCAACATAAGGAAATACTCCGTAAATATTACCCAAACTTATTGGGTTGCCCGAATTGATATATACCGCTGAAATACCCAATTTAGGATAATTAAAATACCGCTGCCATTGTTTCTCTCCATCAGTTTGCTGATAAAAACTAAGCTCGGTAATTTGGGCATGACCCTTAATAATTTCGTTTACCAACACATTGTGAGGAGATATAAATCCAAAATGATGTGTAGCACTTGCTCCGAAATTACCCTTTGATTCTTGAGCAACAAACGATTTAAAAAAAATCATGAGCCCAAACAATAAACCGTATTTAACCTGTAATTTTATCACGCAACAAATTTATAATAATAAACATAAAATGAATAAAGAAGCCGAAGCATTTGTAAGATTACTAAAGATTATGGACGATTTACGTGAAAAATGTCCATGGGATATGAAACAAACTATGCAAAGCCTGAGGCATTTAACCATTGAAGAAACCTATGAACTTACCGATGCCATTTTTGATAATGATTTAGAAGAAGTGAAAAAAGAATTGGGCGATATATTGCTACACATTGTTTTTTATGCAAAAATTGGCTCAGAAATCAAAGATAGTTCTACTTCGATCACTACAGGTTTTGATATTACCGATGTAATTAATGGTATTTGCGAAAAACTGATTCATCGTCATCCACATATTTATGGTGATGTACAAGTAAAAGATGAAGAAGAAGTAAAAGCCAATTGGGAAAAATTAAAATTAAAAGAAGGAAAAAAATCGGTATTGGAAGGTGTTCCGAAATCATTGCCGGCACTAATAAAAGCCATTCGGATACAAGATAAAGCACGTGGTGTTGGTTTTGATTGGGATAACCCCGAACAAGTTTGGGACAAGGTAAATGAAGAACTTGCTGAACTTAAAGAAGAAGTTGACCATAAAACCAACAAAATTGAAGACGAGTTTGGTGATGTACTATTCTCGATGATTAATTATGCTCGTTTTTTGGGTATAAATCCGGAAGATGCGTTGGAAAAAACCAACAAGAAATTCATCAAACGTTTTCAATATTTAGAAAGCGAATCGGCAAAAGATGGTAAAAAAATGGGGGAAATGACTTTAGACGAAATGGATGTGTATTGGAACAGAGCCAAAACCTTATAGTAAATCTCGCTGAGAAAGGGTAACTTTTTATATATAGAGCATCATTGCAAGCTTGACTTGCAATCTCTTTTTATGTAAATGAACCCAGATTTAAATTCCAAGCGAGGAATTAATCTCCGCATATTTAATGAGAATAAAGATATTTTTCACCGCACTTCGGTTTTTGGGCTGTGGTGGTTTAAACTCCAAGCGAGACGGTTGAGGATTTAGTAAATTTGTCGCTGTGCCATTAATATTTTCTATTTCTGCATTTTTCGTGCAGAAAAAAAAATTTAAAATGTCAAGCTGCTAAGGGGAATTGTTACAGGAATTTCACCAATAGGCAAACTACAGGTTGAAATAAATTCACATCTTAAAGAGTTTGATTTAAAGGAGATTAGTTTGGTGGTTTAACATTTATCTTTTCAAAATTTTTAAAATTTGGGCATTAAACAACTTACAATTCTGCCAATTTTTTCAAATCCATCGTTTTAGCTATTTCTTTAAAAAAATCTAGGCTTTTTTGGTTGTTTCCTTCAATAGTTACCAAAAATCGGTCATTTACACCAAGTACTAAACTGGCATCTTTCGATTTCTTTTTTAATGTTTCCCAGCCATTAATGTTATCAGCAATACTTACACTTTGGGCCGTTTCTTCGCTGTTGTCAATTTTAAAACCCGAAGCCCACATGGCAGTTGCCATCGAATACATCGACATGGCAGCGTTGTAATCTAACAAGGTTACATTAATATCGTCGTTACCTTTTGTAAAACGAACATTAGCCGAAGAAAACGACATTCCGCTCATTTCAACCGATTCGCCTTTAGGTTCTTCTTTTTCGTAACCAGTTACCGATTCGGGTAAATATTTCATCAATTCTTCGTAATGCATGGCTTTTGCATCTTTACGTTCTTCCTGTTGTTTTTCCATTTTTTCGGCTTGCTTTTGCATGTTTTCGCCCATTTTCATTAAAGCACCCATCGGATTTTTTTCGACATCAATATTGTCTTCTTCTTTTTTATCATTTCCACCACAGGCAACAAGGGTTGTGATACCTAATAAAAATGATAGTTTTAAAATCGTATTCATATTTTATTTATTTAAAGGTTTCTACTAATTTATCTGAAAGCATGTTAAAAAAGTTGGTGAGTGGGGTTTCCACCATCATTTTTAAAAACGGATTTACTTCACCATCAAACTCCAAATGAGCTTCGGTTTGGTTTTCGTTTATGGGGTTTAAAAAAATGTTTAAGGTAAATTTAAACGGTACTTTACCGTACGAATCTAAATAGATTAATGAATTTGGAGTTGCAGCCACACGTTTTAAGCCAATATCGGTCATGCCTTTAATACGAAAAGTACAAAATTCTTCTGTAGAGTTCCAGTTTTCTACTTTATCAGCAGGAAAAAGGTTTTGAAAATTGTTCATGTCAAACAAAAAATTAAAAACGTTTTCGGGAGTTTGGTTAACTGTTTTTGGAGGAGTGTTTATTTTCATTTTTAGAGTTTAGTGTTTATCGTTTATAGTTTAGTGTTTTGTGAATTGAGAACTGCCAATTGAAGACTACTTCCTCCACTTCTCAGGGTCTGTTCTCCATTCCGATAACGATTTTACATCATTTTCAGCAATATAATTATCAGCTTCGGCTGTTTCAATTAATATGTTGTAATCGCAAAGTGTAATCAAACTACAGTTGTTTGTTTTAAAATTCTGAACAGCGGTTTCGAATCCATAAGTAAAAATGGCTACCATTCCTAAAACATTACTTTTGGCATCACGCAACGCTTTTAAAGCAGTTAAACTACTTCCTCCGGTAGAAATTAAATCTTCAATAATTACTACATTTTTATCGATAGGCACTTCGCCTTCAATCATGTTTTGCAAACCATGTCCTTTGGCGGTAGCTCTTACATAAACAAAAGGCAAACCTAATTCTTCGGCTACCAATGCACCAATGGCAATGCCGCCAGTTGCCACACCGGCAATAACTTCCACTTTAGGATAATGTTCTTTTATGGCATCAACAAACTGTTGTCTGATAAAAGTTCTTACCTTTGGGTACGAAAGAATTTTCCTGTTGTCGCAATAAATAGGAGAATTCCAACCCGAAGCCCAAGTAAATGGCTGGTTTGGTTGTAATTTTATTGCTTTAATTTGCAATAGCGATTGTGCTACTTTTTTTGCTGATTCGTTATTCAATATCATGTCGCAAATGTATAAAGTTTTTATAAAGGACAAACGAATTATCTTCACCAGTAATCAACACGATGTTGATAAAGTCCCTTTTGGGATTGCCCTAGCTTTTTTTTCGAAAGATATTATTCCGATAGTTTTAGATGTTTTAAGTAATCAAAAAGATGTTAAACAAGTACTTTTTTATGTCAACAATGTTGATGAAGTTTTTAGCGAGTTTAAATCCTATTTTACAATCATTGAAGCTGCTGGTGGTGTGGTAAAGAGCAACGAAAACAAAACGTTGTTTATTTATCGGTTAGGTAAATGGGACTTGCCCAAAGGAAAAATTGAAAAAGGCGAAAAAATCGAAGATGCTGCCATTAGAGAAGTTGAGGAGGAGTGTGCAGTAAGTGGTTTGGAAATAGTTAAGCCTTTACCAAATTGTTATCACATCTATCATTTAAACGAAAAACCGATTTTAAAGAAAACCCATTGGTTTGAAATGAAAACGGATTTTGAAGGCAAGTTGATTCCGCAAAAAGAAGAAGGTATTGAAAATGTAGAATGGTTTACCAATGAGCAAATACAAGAAATAGCGTTGGAAAATACGTATGCTTCTATTGCTGATTTTTTGGATAAGATTTAATCCGTTATTGCTGGCTTTTTTCTCGCTGTCGTCATTGCGGTCTTGAACTGCAACCTCCTTGAAAGAAGTTGCTATACATTACATGGGATGAAGATAAATTAGTACATTTTGATTTGTTGTATATAGTGCCGTAGGCACTGAATATTGGTAGAAAATGATTGCCACCCGTTCTTAATAAGTGCCTTTAGGCATGACATATATTTCGCCCCTACAGGGCTTCGATGGTCGCGGTGTATTTTTTCTACCAATATATTGTCCCTAACGGGACTAAAAAAAATGTAACAATTTATAC
>JACPDX010000109.1 GCA_016183805.1 Bacteroidota bacterium | reverse complement strand
CCTTATCATTCGTTGAATAGCTATTTACCCAAACTGGTTCGTGCAGGTTTGCGTGTTGCCATTTGCGACCAATTAGAAGCTCCAAGCAAGGAAAAGAAAATCGTAAAACGTGGCGTTACTGAGTTGGTTACTCCAGGCGTTACCTTTAACGACCAAATTCTCGACCACAAAAGCAATAATTTTTTAGCTGCAGTACACTTTGATAAAAATTCTGCAGGGGTTTCTTTTTTAGATATTTCTACAGGAGAGTTTTTGGTTGCACAGGGTTCTACCGAATATATTGATAAATTGTTACACGGTTTTAAACCCACCGAAGTGCTGTTTCAGCGAAACAACAAAAAACAGTTTATAGAATTGTTTGGTAGTAGTTTCTATACCTTTTGTTTAGATGACTGGGCTTTTACCGAAGACTTTGGTAGAGAAACTTTACAAAAGCATTTTCAAACCAACTCGTTAAAAGGTTTTGGTATTGAAGATTTTCCTCTAGCAATTTGTGCCGCAGGAGCTGCATTGCACTACCTTTCTGATACTCAGCACGACAAGGTTCAACACATTACTAGTTTATCACGTATTGAAGAAGATAAATACGTTTGGCTCGACCGTTTTACCATTCGTAACTTGGAGTTGATTTATTCACCCAATGAAAATGCTAGGACATTAATAGATGTATTGGACAAAACCATTTCGCCAATGGGAGCACGAATGTTGAAACGTTGGGTAACACTTCCGTTAAAAGAATTAAAACCCATTCAAGATAGATTAGCAGTGGTTTCGGAGTTGGTGAATCATGCCGATTTAAAAGAAAAATTAACCAATCATATTAATGAAATTGGCGATTTAGAACGATTAATCTCAAAAGTTGCTACAGCCCGAATTAGTCCGAGAGAGGTCGTACAGTTGCGGTATGCTTTGGAAGCCATCAATCCTATTAAGGAACTTTGTTTGGCTAGTAAAAATGAATCGTTAAAATTGATTGGCGACCGATTAAATCCTTGTGTAGTAATTGCAGCTAAAATTGCAAAACAAATTCAGGAAAATCCGCCTGTTTTAATTCAAAAAGGAAATGTAATTGCCGAAAATGTAAATGATGAGTTGGATGATTTACGAAAAAGTTTAAACTCAGGAAAAGATGCGTTGCTGGAAATTCAGGAAAGAGAGATTGAAAATACAGGAATATCGAGTTTAAAAATTTCGTTCAATAATGTTTTTGGATATTATATAGAGGTTAGAAATACCCACAAGGATAAAATTCCTGAAGGGTGGATTCGTAAACAAACGTTGACTCAGGCAGAGCGTTACATTACTCAAGAATTAAAAATTTATGAGGATAAAATTTTAGGTGCTGATGAAAAGATTTTAGCACTAGAAACTCAGTTGTTTAACGATTTAGTATTGAGTTTGGCTGATTACATAGCTCCCATTCAATTAAATGCAGTGTTAATTGCACAACTGGATTGTTTGTTATCGTTCGCAACCAATGCATTAGAAAACAACTATACCAAACCAGAAATTAATGATTCGAAAATTATCGATATCAAAGATGGAAGGCATCCAGTTATTGAAAAGCAATTACCTATTGGCGAAGAGTATGTTGCCAACGATATTTATTTAGACGATAAATCGCAGCAAATTGTAATGATTACTGGTCCGAACATGAGTGGTAAATCGGCTTTGTTGCGACAAACAGCTTTGATAACCTTGATGGCTCAAATAGGAAGTTTTGTTCCGGCAAAACACGTTGCTATTGGTTTGGTAGACAAGATTTTTACTAGAGTGGGAGCTTCTGATAACATTTCGCAAGGCGAATCTACTTTTATGGTGGAGATGAATGAAACCGCCAGTATCTTAAATAATTTATCCGACCGCAGTTTAATTTTGTTGGACGAAATTGGTAGAGGAACGAGTACTTACGATGGTATTTCGATAGCATGGAGCATTGCAGAGTTTTTGCATGAACATCCAACGTCAAAAGCAAAAACGTTGTTTGCCACACATTACCACGAGCTGAACGAAATGACCAACACCTTTAAGCGAATTAAAAACTTTAATGTGTCGGTTAAGGAAATCAATAACAAAATTATTTTCTTAAGAAAGTTAGTGGAGGGAGGTAGCAACCATAGTTTTGGAATACACGTTGCTAAAATGGCTGGAATGCCTAAAAAAATGTTGGACAGAGCCAATGAAGTTTTAGCAAAATTAGAAGCTTCGCACGCAGGACAAACTACTGAAAAAGTAAAAACAAACAACAAAAAAGTGCCAGTAAATGTTGATGATTTTCAGTTGAGCTTTTTCCAACTCGACGACCCTGTTTTGGAAAATATAAAAGAAGAATTAATCAACATTGATATCAACACACTTACTCCTATTGAAGCCTTGATGAAACTGAACGAGATTAAAAAAATGGTGGGAGGGTAGCCAGTCTTCAGTTGGCAGTCTTCAATTCTCAATTTTCCCTTTTACCTTTTGGCTTTAGCCAACTGCAATAAGTTTACTTCTGGAACGAGTTACGTTTCGTTAAAATCTCATCAGCCAGTTTGGAATTTAATTATAGACCATGTTATTAAATATGATTTTCAAACTCATTAATAGCACTTATTAACTTTTCTTTTTCCTCAATATTAATTAAAGTAAGAGAGTTTAAATCAAAATACTCATTAAAATTAGGAAGACTGTATGATGCAATTACTTTTCCACCCCAGAAAGGCATTAAAGAAACAACATGATTTTAAATTGGTTTGACCGCCTCTTTTCCCAGCAGATGTGCTTAATAATAACAGAGGTTTATCTTTAAAAGTTGGTCGTTCAATTCTCGATATCCAATCCACAGTGTTTTTAAAAACAGGAGTCATAGAACTATTGTATTCTGGCAAAGAGAGAATCACCCCGTCACAAGATTTGATTAGATTATTTAATGCAATCATGGATTTTGGAAATCCTTCTTTTTTTTCTAAATCAACACTGAATAGTGGGGCAGAAAAATCTTTTAATTCAAAAATGTTGAGTTCAACATTTTTTAAAAAACTAGACGAATAAACAACTAGTTTTTGATTAATTGAGTTTTCGCTGTTACTTCCCGCAAATACTAGTATTTTTTTCATGGAATTATTTTACAGAAATAATTTAGATTTTAATAATACTTACCACCAACCAAATAATTTTTCACATAATCTTCCACACCTTCTTCGAGGGTATGGAAAGGTTTATTGTAGCCAATGCTTTTTAGTTTGCTCATGTTGGCTTCTGTAAAATATTGGTAGTTGTCTCTGATGTCTTCTGGCGTAGGGACAAAAGAAATTTTAGGTTCTTTATCTAAAGCTTTAAAAGTGTTTTTAACCAAATCTAAAAAAGTACGAGCTTTGCCAGAACCTAAATTGTACAATCCGGAATTTTTGCGGTGTTCTAATAAAAACAGACATACATTTACTACATCTTTTACGTAAACAAAATCACGTAATTGTTCGCCATCTTTGTAGTTCGGGTTGTGCGAAGCAAACAGTTTCATTGCTCCAGTTTGATTAATTTGCTTAAACGCGTGAAAAATAACCGAAGCCATTCGTCCTTTGTGGTACTCGTTTGGACCATAAACATTAAAAAACTTTAGCCCAGCCCAAAAATAAGGTTGCTTTTCTTGAGCCAATGCCCATTTATCGAAATCGTTTTTTGAATCACCGTATGGGTTTAATGGTTTTAATTTATTAACTACTTCGTGGTTGTCGTCATAGCCAAATTCGCCCAAACCATAAGTAGCAGCAGATGATGCATAAACCAACGGTAAACCATGTTTAACGCACAAATTCCAAATAGATTTAGTGTAATTAAGGTTTAATTTGTCAAATATGTTGGTGTCAAATTCGGTGGTATCGGTTCTTGCTCCAATATGAAAAATAAACTGTACCAATTGGTGGTTTTTTTCTAACCAAGGAATAAAATCTTCGCGGTCAATTTTTTGAGAAAATGTTTTTCCTTCAAAGTTTTTGTTTTTCTCTGGGTTCGAGAAATCGTCAACCAACACAATATCTTTGTATCCTTCTTGGTTGAGTTTGCTTACCAAACAACTTGCTATAAAACCTGCGGCACCTGTTATAATTATCATTTTACGAGTGTTGAGTGTTGAGTGCTGAGTGTTGAGTTGTAAAACTCTTAACTTTTGACAAACAACGAGTTACTAATTGGTGGAATAATTCCTTTTTCTTGGGCTAAGTTAAACATTTTAGTAATGGCTGCTTTTCCATCTATTCCCAAATCAATAGAGTATTTGTTTACGTATAAATCAACGTGTTGCATCATTACTTTTTTATCCATTTCTTGTGCATGGCATTGCATATACGCTAAAGGAGAATCGGGGTTTTCGAATGCATACTCAATACTTTTTCGCAACAATCGGTTTACTTTATGAATGGTCTCAGTAGGTAGGCTCCGTTTTATGACAATACCGCCCAATGGAATAAGCGAAGAAGTAGTTTTCTCCCAATATTCTCCTAAATCGATTATTTTTTCTAGTCCTTTTTGTTGATAGGTAAATCGGTTTTCGTGAATAATCAAACCAGCATCAACTTTCCCAGAAAGCACAGCATCTTCGATATCGGAAAAAAGCATTTCTACTTTGTTGGTAGCTTCAGGATGAGCAATACTCAATAGAAAATTGGCTGTGGTGTATTTGCCTGGTATCGCTATCTTTAAAGTGCTAAGTGATGAGTGGAGAGTGGTGGGTTTTGTTATAAGTAAAGGGCCACAACCTGCACCTAAAGCACTACCTGCATCGAGTAAAACATAGTTGTCAGTAAGATACCCGTAAGCATGGTAGCTTAATTTGGTAATGTCTAATTTGTTGTTAAATGCTTTTTGGTTTAAATCTTCTACATCGCCTAGGTAAACATCAAAAGCCAAGCCTTCGGTATCAATTTTATGATGAATCAGAGCATCAAAAATAAAGGTGTCGTTGGGGCAGGGTGAAAATCCTAAAGTTAATTTATTCGGCATGGAAGTTTAGTTGATTTTTGTAATGTAAAATTACATTTTTATCCATGCAATCGTGTTGCTGAATTCTAGCAATTAAATGCAGTTTAGTATAATTTAAAATGAATTGTTCCGTTGCTGGGTTTTCTTGTCCATTAAATATAATTCCTGCAATGTTAATTTTCCTATTTTTTAAAGCCTCGTAACTTAAAATAGTGTGATTAATACTGCCCAAATAGTTTTGGGAAACCAAAATAACTTCTACATCAAGTTTTTTAATTAAATCAATAATTAAGTCTTTGTCATTTAGCGGAACCATCAATCCACCAGCTCCTTCAATAATTAGGTTGTTGGTAGTTTTTGGAAGT
>JACPDX010000025.1 GCA_016183805.1 Bacteroidota bacterium | reverse complement strand
TGAATAGTAGTGCAATTAATAAACATTGTGCGTTTAGACAGGTTAGTGCATCTAATCCGCCACAACGCAAAGCCGCAAAACGTTAGCAGGAAACTGCCCAAAAATTATGCATAAAGAAAAACCATGAAAAGTATATTTATTGACAAAAATATAAAGCCAATAACCAAAGATTTAGAGCATGGATTGGGCGAAACATTTCATATTTGGAAAAGTTTTGAAGACTTCACGAAGAATAATTATCCAAATGCAACCAGTGAATGGAAGTTTTCCGGAGAAAAGTTTGGTTGGAGTTATAGAATAAAAGACAACAAAAGAGTGCTAATTTATTTACTCCCAAGAGATAAGTTTTTTAAAACCGCTTTTGTATTTGGACAAAAAGCAATGAACCAAATTTTAGAAAGTAACATTTCGGAAGCTATTAAAACAGAACTAAAGGCTGCAAAACCTTATGTTGAAGGGCGAGGGATAAGAATTGAAATCAAAAATCAATCAAATTTTGAGGACATTCAAAAATTAATCAAAATTAAAATATCAAATTAAACGGTCATCTGCTAAAGGTGTACAACAAAATTCCCTTTTATATTTCGCTCCTATGGAGCTTCTCTAAGCCTCACTGTACTCTACTACCAAGATTACGCTCCTATCGGAGCTTCATATTGTCCCAGAGGGGCATAATTTTGGTAGAAAACAAAACCACAGTTTAACTAGCCCCAGAGGGGCGAGATATAATTTACTAGAAATATATATATCAAAAAATGGAAATTTGTCGTACACCCTCTGCTAATGTAAATGTAAGCTTCCCTGAAAGTAGTACAATTAAAAATAGAATTCTACGAGCGAATCAAATTAATATAACAATAGTTAAAACTGAAAATAAATAAACGCTTGTAACTCTGACGACATGGCTTGATAAACGCCAACAACCGTAATAACGGAAACAATTACTTTAACACCAAGTGGCGAATAAATAAATTTATCTTGATACCAATCTTTTGTTTTTGTGGGCAACCAATGAATGACAAACCCGATTAGCGTAACAAAAAACACCATTTTGTAGCTGTATAGTATGGTCGGGATTAAATCGAACCTAAAATTAGTAGCAATTTGATGTAGTATTTGTTGAGTAGTTTCCATGGTGGATGCCCTAAACCAAATTCGGGTAAAGGTGATAAAAGTTAGGGTTACAAAAACCTTAAAACCAATGGCTAACCAGTTGTTGTATTTTTCGTAAGGACTAATTTTTTTCCATTGTTTATATACCATTAAACCCAATCCGTTTAAACCGCCCCAAATAACAAATTGCCAGCTTGCTCCGTGCCACAAACCTCCTAACAACATGGTTATTAATAAATTAATGTTGGTGGTTAACCATGCTTTAAAAGATTTTATAAAAATGGCTAAGAAAACTAACAATAACGCAAGCCAAATAAATACATACAACACCAACATTTTGCCTGAGAGCAGTATGATGAGTAGAGAAATGATAATTGCTGTAACCCATGTTCCGATACTGCCTACACGGTTACCACCCAATGGAATGTACAGGTAATCTCTCAACCAAGTGGATAGACTCATGTGCCAACGTTTCCAGAATTCACCAACGTTTTGAGCTTTATAGGGCGAATTAAAGTTAACAGGTAGGGTAAAACCCATTAATAATGCAATACCTATAGCCATATCGGTGTAACCCGAAAAATCGGCATAAACCTGTAACGAATATCCGTACAAAGCCATCAGGTTTTCAAAGCCGGTGTACATGGTGGGTGAATCAAATACCCTATCGATAAAATTTACGGCAATGTAATCGCCAATTACCACTTTTTTGATTAACCCTTTTAAAATCCAGAAAATGGATAAACCCAAATTGTATTGAGTTAATCGGTAAGGTTGATACAATTGCGGAATAAACTCCGAAGCACGAACAATAGGCCCCGCAACCAATTGTGGAAAAAAGGAAACAAAAAAACCAAAATCGATAATATTTTTTACGGGTTTGAGTTGCTTTCGATAAATATCAACCGAATAGCTAATGGTTTGGAAGGTATAAAACGAAATACCCACAGGCAGTAATATTTTATCGACTGTAAAATGAGTGCCGGCAATGGTATTGGTAAATTGTGCGAAATGATTAAATACATGCATATCGCTACTAAATATAGCATTGTAAGAGTCGGTAAAAAAGTAAGCGTATTTAAAATAGCACAACACAAACAAATTAGCAAAAATGCTTATCGTAATCAGTATTTTCCGTTTCAGTTCATTGGAGGAAAAATACACGTATTTTCCAATAAAATAATCGAGAACAGTTGAAAAAAGTAAAATACTAATAAACAACCCACTGGTTTTGTAGTAGAAAAATAAACTCACCAAAAACAAAAACGCATTACGTAGAGCATTTTTTTTGTAAACGATGGAATAGAAGAGGAGTACCACTGCAAAAAATCCCCAAAAGAAAAATTGAGTAAAAATCAGGGGTTGATTTTCGTTGTACAGAAAAATACTTTTTAAGTTTTCTAAACTAAAAAAATGTGAGCACCAGCCTATGAAATCGAAACTTTTATCCAAGATTTAATTCTTTAATTTGATTCAGGCTTTTTAAATTGAAATCGGCAATGTTATAATTTGGGTTGTCCCAATTTTCTTTATCAGGCACCACAATGGTTTTCATTAAGGCTGCTTTTGCAGCAATTAATCCATGAAAAGAATCTTCGATAACCAAACAGTTTACCGGGTTTACGCCAAGCTCCTCAGCTGTGTTCATAAACAGCATGGGGTGTGGTTTTCCATAAGCAAACAGTTCGGCTGAATTGATTACTTCGAAATAGTGTGTAATACCTAATTTTTTCAATACGGTTTTAATCAACTTTTTATGTGAAGATGAAGCCAGAGCTATTTTATAGCCTTTATTTTTAAAATAATTTAACGATGATTCAACACCTTCTAAAGCCTCTCCTTTTTCAATAATTAATTGGGTTACCGTTGCCAGCAATTCTTCTTCAACTTGTTCCAATGATTTCCCTTTCCAACCTAGTTTGTCATGCCAATACTGAACTACTTCAGTTAATCGCATACCCATGGTTTCTCTACACATGTCATCGGTAAAGGTTAACCCAATAGTTTTAAAGGTTAGCTTTTCTGCTTCTCTCCATAGTGGTTCTGAGTCAATTATTAACCCATCCATGTCATATATTACTGCTTGTATGTTCAAAGTTTCTGGTTACTTGTTACTTGTTATTTTGCTTCCCACTTCGGTACTTTGTCTTCCCACTTTCCATATTCTTTCATCAAAGCCGAAAACATTAAATCGCCCAATAGGATGTATCCATTTTTAGTTAAATGCACCCTGTCTTTTTGTGCCAAACCATTGTTTTGCCATGTTTTAATGGAGCCCAAACCTCCCATTACGGTAAACAAATCGTAATAACCGGCACGATGTTTTTTTGCCAAATTCATCATAATATCTTGAACCTTAAAAGCTCTTTTGTTGGCAATTTTTTTCTTGTAATAGCTGTCGGTATTGGTAACAAACAAAAATTCGCAATTGGGGTTTACCGATTTTATCATGGCAACCAACGAATCGTAATTGTTTTCGAAACATGTTGAACAAAATCCCGGTTCAAAGGCATCGTTTATTCCAATACAAAAAATAACTAAATCGGGGTTAATGGCTTTTAAATGAGGAACAAAAAGTTGGTTGCGTAAATAACTCGAAGTACTTGCTCCATTTACGCCAATTGAAGTATAAACTACGCCATTGTCATCGTTATCCAAACTTAATCCGTACAGGTTAAAATGGGTTTGAACACTATCGGTTTTATAAATTTTAAATTCTACAACTTCTTGGTATTTATCGAACTTAAATTCGGTATAACCAATTTCATAATTTACTTCAATAGAAACACAGGTATCGGAAATCAATTCCAAACAAAAACTGGTAGAATCTAAATCGTGAAAAACTTTAATACTGTTAAAATCATAAAATGGATTATCGCCATTTTTAAATTCGATTTTGAATGATGATAAACTATCGGTAGTGGTAGCAGTAATACCCGAAACTCCAAATGTACTTTGATGACTTCTTACAGCATTTCTATAACCTGTCCAATTGCCGGTAGAAGTAACATCGTAATAGTGTGGATTATTGGTTTTAGCCAGTTTAAAAGGAAAAATAAAACCTCTTCCACCATTTAAGTTGGGAGAAATGTTCTGGAAGTTTTTCCGTATTTGATCTGACCAAACATCGGCTTGAATGTGTGAACCGCCTATTTGTAGAATGTTTAATTTCCCTTTTCCTAACGAGGTTAGCGTATCAAATTTGGAGTAAAAATGATTAAAACTCACATCATCATTAAAAAATCTAACTTCATTTGAATCATAATTAACAAAAGGATATTGTCTTAATACATGAGGATTGGTTTGTGCTTTCATAAAATGAATAGCAAAAAGCAAAAGGATTAATATGTTGATATATTTAATTTTCACTGGTGTTGTTTTGAGTTTGAGAATTTAGGTTCTCTCCATTAAGTAGCCCCTCCTTCGGAGGGGTTGGGGAGTCTTTTCCTTTGTATTTATTATACATGTTCATCAGGTTGTTGTAAAATTCTTCGGCAATTTTTTTAGCACCCAGCGGGCTAAAATGAATGTAATCTGAAGCAGCCAAAGAGGGTTCTGCATTTACCCATTGCGGCATCGAATTTTTTCCACCCATCACTTCGTACATATCCCAAAACATACAACCCGTTGAAAGTGCAGCATCTTTTAAGGCATCTCTCACAAACTCTAAATTTGGATAAGTAATGTATTCAGTTTTATCTTTAATAGACATATCACCAGGTCCAATTACAATAAATGCAGCGTTAGGATTGTGTCTTTTTAGCAAGTTGATGTGAGATTTAAACCAATTGCCATATTCAATAGCAGCATTTTCATCTTTAATATAAGGCATTACGTTACCTCCAAATTCGAGTATGATTAAACTAGGATTTAAGTGAGTAAACATGTTACTGAGCAGAGTTTGGTCGAGTTGCGTAAAAACTGTTCCAGAAGAGCCTCTCAACGCAATGTTGTCGGCTACAATTCCTGTATTTCCTTCAAGCGATAATGCCAACACGTTAGGACTGTCTTTTCCATCAAAACTGATGGTAATTTCTTCGGGTGTTGTGTTGAAATTGGCTTTTAACACTTGAAAAGGAGTGTTTGCTCCAATTGTGCCTTCGTTTACAACTACACCATCAGCTTCAATTTTATAATGAATTGCTGTATGCGAATTGGTTACAAAAACATTAACTTGTTGGTAGCTCTTAGTTCGACCATACGATGCCCGAGGTTTTAATAATTTAATCCACGCAGTATGGGTGGTGGTGTCGGTTATTATTGGTGAAGTTGGAACAGGAGCATACCTACAAAAGCTTATTAAAGCACCATATTTATTATGGGTTATTTCAGGTTCTTTTTGACCAAATCCGGAATAGCGTTTCCAGTTTTCGGAGTACAAAATATTTACACTCATTTTTGGGGCGACATCAATTACCGAAAATAAACCTGTTCCATAACCACCAAATTTAGTTTGAAGTTCGTTTCTAAAATACGAAGTAATACGATCGGCTTCAATTTGCGAATCGCCATAATGCATTATTCTTACTTTCTGATTTTTAGCATTATCCAAAGCATCAAAAAAACGATGTAATGCGGGTTTTGCCTTGTCGGTTATTTGTATGGTTTTTCGGTATTGGTGCAACGAATCTAATTTGTGTTTAATAATTGTTGAATCAATTTCTGATAGAACAACAGTACTATCGAACAACTCGTTTAAATCTTTGAGTTGATTTAGTTCTTCATGAGCTTTGATGTTAAAAAATTCATTAGCAGAAGGAAACTCCATTTTAAATGCTCCAATGGTAATTCCATCGCTAGGAAAAACAAGCATTAAAATAAATAATATACCCATTACACCAGCTAAAATAGCTAATGTTTTCAAAGGTTTTATTTCCTTTTGAGTCGGTTTTATTTCTTCTTGATTTTTAATACTTGCCCTATTTTTAAGTTTGCATCAATATTATTCAATTCCATAATGTCATCGGGGGTTACATCATCATAATTTAAAGAAATGTCCCATAAATTATCGCCTTCTTTAACGGTGTAGTAGATGTAGTTCCCATCCCCAGCCCTTCCCAAAGGGAAGGGAGTTTCCCCTCCTTCGGAGGGGGCAAGGGGGAGGACTTTTGTTTTTGTTTTCTTGTAAACCACCAAATTTTGTCCAATGTTAATGTTCGTTCCTTTTAAATTGTTCCATTCCTGAAGTTGCGAGATTTTTACGCCATATTTCTCTGCTATTTTCCCTAATACATCACCTGATTTTACTTTATGGATAATTTCTTCTTGTCCAGTTGCAACAATAGCTGAATCTTCTTCGGTTACAACGGGTTTAAAAAGCACAGAATCCTGATAAAAATAAATGCTATCACAAAATTGATTCATTTTTGAACAGCTATTTTTTGGTAAAACGGCTAGATAATTTTTTGGAAAAACCTCATTAATTATGGTCGGATTTAAAAACTGAACTTCTTTTTTATTGAGGTCTATTACATCAAAAATAGCTTGGTAAGTAAGTTTGCTTTCTACATAAAAAGAATCGGCTTCAATTTGTGGATTTATTTTAATTTGATTGCTACTGTTTCTAGAATAGCTATAAATTAAAGCAGTTAAAGCAGGAACAACATCTCTAATTTTTGGATTTAAAAATGGATAAATCTCCCAATAGTTACTTACTTTTTTTCTAAGCATAATATTGTTGATGGTAGTTGTTCCACAGACATAAGCGGCAAGTGTTAATTCCCAGTCTTGATATTCGTTGTGCAACAGTTTTAAATAACTAATAGCTGCTTTGGTAGATTTATCAAAATCTCGACGTTCATCAATGTATTCGTTAATTTTTAAGCCGTATTTTACTGCTTGAGGATAATACAAGTGCCAATACCCTTCGGCACCAATAGTATTTACCGAATGAGGATTAAAATCGGATAAAATGGCAGGTAAAAAGCTTAATTCTTCGGGCAACTGTTGTTTTTTAAGCTCATCAATTATTTTGGGCTGATAATAATTAATCATGTAGTTTAAGAAATGAACATTTACTCCTTTGCTGTAAATAGTAATGAATGACAATACTTCGGGATGATAATTTAAAGGAACAGTTTTTTCAATGGATTTAAGAGATTCTACTCCATTTTCATGCTGAAATGGTTTGTTGGGCGGAACTCGTTTTAAAATAGAATCGGTATTTAAAGTCGATTTTTTGAATAAAGTTTTTACATAATCGTTATCTATGATGTTATCAAAGTTTTTATGATAAATGGATTCATCAATAGTTGCTTTTTGTGAAAAAGCGATTAAAGAGATAAAAAACAAGAAAGTAATAATGACTGATTTCAAATTCAAAAAATCTCTTTTTAGTGAGTTTACAAAGATTGGTTAAATCAAGTATAGATTTAAAGGAAGTTGATGTGATTTTTGAACAATTTTTTGTTAACCGAAAAAAGTTTAGAAGTAAAGTTTTTTAAAACAAGGGCGCAGCTCCCTTGTTCCATTAATCAACTATTTTAGTAAATTCAAGTTCATAAACCGTACCCTCTGTTTCGAGTTGTTTTATTTCTCCGTCTAGTTGGTCGGTAAATATTTTAATCAGTTCAAGACCTAATGAGGTACTTTCTCCTTCAAAAATTTCTTTTTTCATGCCAATTCCATTGTCTCCGGCTATTAAAACAAATTTATTATCATCTAATTTTGTTAAGTGAATTTTAATAATGCCTTTGTTTTTATTTATGAATGCATATTTTAAAGTATTCGAAATAATTTCGTTGATTAATAATCCCAATGGTATAACAGTATCAATAGTGAATTTTACCGGATCAATTTTAATGTCTAAAAATATATCGCAGTTGATAGAGTATGTTGCAATAAGATCATTTGTTAGGGCTACAATGTAATCCTGAAAATCAATATGGGCTAAATCTCCTGATTGATACATTTTTTCATGGATAAGAGCCATGGAACGAATTCTTCTTTTTGCTTCGTCAAATAAAGCCAACGATTTTTCGTCGTTTGTGTAATTTGACTGAAGGCTTAGTAAACTATTGATTACCTGTAAGTTGTTTTTAACACGATGATGAATTTCTTTCAACAATATTTCTTTTTCATCTCTTTGTTGTTCAATCAAAAGGGTTCGTTCTCTCACTTTTCGTTCTAATTCTCTGCTTATTTTACGTTGACGACGTTCTCTGATTGAAGATATTTTTATTAATAAATAGATTAAGGCTACAAAAGCGAAGAGATAAAACCACCAAGTTTTCCAAAATGGAGTTTTAATAGTAAAACTATAGGTGGTAGGTTCATTTGTCCATACACCGTCATTGTTTCGTGCTTTAACATAAAACGTATAATCGCCCGGAGGCAAGTTCGAGTATGTTACCCATGTTTTTGTAGTGCTTTTAAACCAATCGTTATCAAAAGGTTCTAGTTTAAAACTATATTGAACATATTCAGGGTTGGTTAAGTTTAGTGCTGAATATTCGAAAGTAACATGGTTTTGATTGTGCTCTAAAACGAGGGCATTAGGGAGGTTCGACCATGGATTGAAATGAGAGGAATATTTATTCCAATCAACATTTTCAAGAAATAGTTTGATATTATCAATACTTACTATTGGTTGAAAAACATTTAAGCGATCTTCTTTTGGGTTGTATTTTATTAATCCCTTAATGGTACCAAACCACAAGTTACTTTTTTCGTCTTGGTAAACTGCTCTGCTATTACATTCAATTCCTTTAAATCCCTCGTTAATACCATAGTTTTTTATCCTTTCAACTTGCCCGTAACTGTTCAATGATACTTTGTCCACACCATTATTTGTACCTATCCAAATGTTTTTATTTTGATCATTGATAACAAAATAAATGGTATTTGACGATAATCCATTATCAGTAGTCATCGATTTAAAGTCAACACCATCATATTTAACCACACATCTATCGGTACCAAACCAAATATTGCCTTTATGGTCTTGGGTTATTGAACTAATGTAAGAATTACAAATTCCTTTATTGTTGGAGTAATTGATAATTACATCGTCTTTCCCACCTGTACCGGAACGGGTAGGTATTTTATGAATTCCGTTTCCTGTTCCAAACCATACATTTCCATTATTATCTTCAAATATAGAATGAACATAGTTGTGATTTAATCCTTCATTTATTCCATAGTTGGTAAAGACACCGTTTTTCATTACACTTAATCCACCTCCGGAAGTTCCAATCCATAAGTTTTGGTTTTTATCAACCATTAATGTTCTGATTTTGTTGGTAGGTAATCCGTTTTTCACTGTATAATTGGTAAATTTATCAGCCTCAAATTTGGTTAATCCTCCATTGGTGGCAAACCAGATAATACCTTTATTATCTTTAACAACAGCACGAACTTCATTACCTCCAAGCCCATTTTTTGCGGTATAATTGATTACATTTTTTCCATCAAATTTAAAAACACCTTCTGTGCCGGTTCCTACCCAAATATCTTTTTTATGAACTAAAATGCCAAAAATATCGGCATAATTTAAACCTTCAATATTATTAAAATACGAAAAAGCCGTATTACCTAATTTACACAATCCAAAACCATTTGTTCCTATCCATAAATTACCCGATTTGTCTTTTAATAATGAGGAGATGTTATTGGTTTCAAGCCCATTATTTTTTAATACATGAGTGATGGTATTGTTTTGATTAATAAAATATAATCCGTCGTTTGACGTGGCAATAACAATGTTTTTATCTCTATCGGTGGTTATAGAGGTTACAATAGCCATGGGATTTATGTCAAACGTTTGAAATTCGAATTGTTTTCTACTATCGATACTTCCTTTTAATAATTTAATTACCCCTCCATGTCGGGTTCCAATAATAAAATCGCCTTCACTATCCTCATGAATGGTGGTAATGTCATTTGTTGGCAAACCAAAATCAGTAGTTATTTCAAGGGTATC
>JACPDX010000024.1 GCA_016183805.1 Bacteroidota bacterium | reverse complement strand
TAGCCAGTTTAGGTAACCATTTCTTTTTTTGTTCTTCGTTGCCAAACATTAAGATATGATTAGTACATAAAGAATTGTGAGCTGCAACTGAAAGCCCGATTGAACCACAGATTTTCGCAATTTCAGAAACAACGGTTACATATTCATTGTAACTCATGCCTGAACCACCATATTCTTGCGGTACAACTGCACCCATTAATCCTAGTTCACCTAGTTTTTTAAATACTTCAACAGGAAAAGTTTGAGCATTGTCCCATTCCATCATTTTTGGGCGAATATTTTTGTCGCCAAACTCTTTAATCATATCAGCAATCATCAACTGATTTTCGGTATATTTAAAATCCATCTGTAATTTTTTAAAAGTTTGTTAAACTAATTATATTTTTTGAGTATTTCAAAAGTTCTGCTCTTCCATCTAAGAAATCTAACTCCACAACAAAGCTAAACCCGGCAACACTTCCACCTTGCATTAAGATTAGTTCTGCTGCAGCTTTTGCTGTCCCGCCGGTTGCTAATAAATCATCATGAACCAATACATTCCAGTTTTTTTGAATGGCATCTTCATGCACTTCAACTTCGGCTGAACCGTATTCTAAATCGTATTTATAGGATAATGTTTTATATGGTAATTTTCCTTTTTTACGGATAGGAATAAAAGGGATGCCTAATTCGTTTGCCAACATAATACCAAACCAAAACCCTCTGCTTTCGATACCAACAATAGCATTTAAGTTCAAATGTTCAGTATCTTTTGCTAAAGCAGAAACTACCTCTTTGGTAAGTTTGGCGTCCAATAGAATAGGGGTAATGTCTTTAAATATTATTCCGGATTTTGGAAAATCGTGCACATCTCGGATTACTGCTTTTAGCTTATTACTTATCATATTTTATTTAACGGTTAAATAGGGTGCAATTTTACTATATATTTCGTCAGTTATCAAGTGAATTTGTTTAATGTCTTCAACATTTTTAAAATTCCCATGACTTTTTTTGTAGGCAATAATTGCTTTTGCCATGTTCCAATCTATATATGGATGTACTTTTAATTCTTCTGCTGTTGCTTTATTTAAATTTAGTTGCTGAGGTAAAACAGCCCCTAATTCAAGTTGATTTACAAATTCATTATAGGTTTCTATTTTTAAATTCCAAACTTCTTTTAATTGTTCTTTTTTTACAAATCCACCTAATTCGGTTCTATATTTTACTATTATTTCAGCATATTTTTCAGAACTAATTCCTTTTAAATTAGTTAGCTCTTTTGCATTAGCAGTATTGATGTTAACTTTTTTGGTGTAATCTTTTTTAGTTGCAGATGTTTCCGGTTTTGAAATTTCATCGGGTAATAAGACAAATGGCTCTAATTTGTAGTAATCCGTTTCCGATAAACCATAAATCTTTTTAACATCAGCTTTGGTTTTCCATTTGCCACCTTTTTCTTTATAGTTAAAAATAGTTTTTATTTGCCAGTCTTTAAATCCTAGCTTTCCCCATTGTTCTTTAGAAATAGTATTTGGGTCAAAATTAAAATAGGTTATTTTAGTAGCTTCTTTTTTAAAAGTATCATCAAATTTATTTTCCCGCCCGAACGATTTTTCAGTCGGGCTGGCTTTAACTTCTGGCAACAAAATATAAGGGTAGAGGAGTTGATATAAAGTATCTGAAACCCCATAAATCTTACCCACATCCGATTTTATTCTGAATTCACCACCTTTAGATTTATAGTTGTTAATGGTTTTTATTTGCCAAGAAGCAAAGCCTAATTTTAACCAATTTGAATCTTCTATAGTGTTTGGATTAAAGTCAAATAATTCGGTAGGTAGAGGAGTCTCATTTTTTTTGAATTTTGATAAACTACCTTCTTTTTGTTGTTGAGCTCGTTCTTTTTCAAATTGTGATATTTCGGCATCGAATCTGGAAAAATCGGTAAACTCATTAATTCGAAAGAATTTGATAAATTGAATTCCAACTGTAATTAAAACGATAATTGATAAAAGAACAACGACACCTCTTTTTTCACCTTTGGTAAAAGCAAAGTAATCTTTGATATTCATTTTTGCAATTGGTTATTGGTCATTAGTCGTAAATCAAAAATCTCCAATCGTAAATTTCTAATTTCTAATCTCCTCATCATTATCTTCATAAGAATCGGGCTCTGGTTTTGGCGGAGTTTTTAAAACTCTAACAAAGAAATATCCGGTTACAAAAGTTACGATTACCTGTGTTGCAATCATCATTATTAATGCAGATGTGTTCATGTGTGAATTTTTAATTAAAATAATTTACGAGGTAAATCGTTCTTCTTTAATTCGTTTCTTGTATGCGTAGTAAACTAAATATGCAATGCCCAACCACAGTAGAAGCAAACCAGCTCGTGAAATATTTACAAATAGTATAGTAGTTTCTAAATTAGCTATTTCAGCTAAATCTGTTGTTTTTGCTATTGCTTCGTAAAGACCTTTATTTAAAATTTTATCCCATATCTCAGGTAAACTCATAATAAACACAAATCCTAAAAGTAATGGGGTAACAAACTTAATAATGAATTTAAAAATCGTTGGAACTACTATGTCGGCACCCATTGTTATTTCTTTCCAACCTTTTTCCATGCCAAATACCCATCCAAATAAGATAATTTCGAATAAAGCAAAAACAACTAAAGAAACTGTCCCTGCCCAATAATCATATTCATCGAAAACACCATATTTAAAAAATACTACTGTTGGTAAACCTAATAAAAATACAATTACACCAAATGCCAATGCAGAATTTCCTCTTTTCCAACCAAACTCGTCTTGCAAAAAACCCATTACAGGAGTTCCCATAGCCAAAGAAGAAGTTATTCCTGCAAAAAATAATAAACCAAACCATGCGACACCGGAAACAATCGCTAAGATACCTCCCCATTGTTCAAATAAATATGGCAAGGTTTTAAAACCAAGACCTAAGCCTCCAGTTTTGGTCATTTCTACCACCTGATCTATTCCTAAATAACCAATTGCAATAGGAATTAGAATAGCTGAACCTAAAACTATTTCAACAAAACCATTCATCCAACCTGCACTCATGGCATTCAATGCAATATCATCTTTCTTTTTGATGTAAGAAGCATAACATTGAATTGAACCCATCCCTAATGAGAGTGTAAAAAACACTTGACCGGCTGCGGCTAACCAAACTTTCATTGACCAAATGGATTCAAATTGTGGTGTCCACAAGAAATTTAGACCCAAAGTGCCCGGATTAACAGCCCCATGAACACCTTCTTTTAAGGTAATGGCTTTAAATGCTAAAAATGCACCAAATATTAACAGTAAAGGCATTCCTATTTTTGCTGCTTTTTCAACACCACCACTTAATCCTTTCGATAGAATCCATGTGTTTAAAACCAAACAGATTAACCAAAAAATAATAGGTTCAATAGTTGATAATCCTACATAATTTCCAAAAAATTCAGCAACTTCTACTTGACTTTTTCCCGTAAATGTTCCGGAAATGGAATGCCAAACCCATGATAAAGTCCACGATTCTAAGTAACAATAATAGGAGGCAACAGCTACGTTGGTAAAAATTCCGAAAACACCGATGTATTTCCAGAATTTTCTTTTATCCATCGAATCTAAAATAAAAGGAGTACTATGATGGCCAAATTTTCCACCAAACCGACCACTCGACCATTCTACAAAAAGTAGAGGTAATCCCATCAATAAAAAACAAATTAAATAAGGAATGATAAAAGCACCACCACCATTTTGAACAGCTTGTGCAGGAAATCTTAAAAAATTACCTAATCCAACAGCGTTTCCGGCCATTGCTAAAATGAGTCCAATTCTCGAACCCCATGCTTCTTTTTCTTGAGTCATTTATATAGTTTAGAGTTTATAAGTTTAAAGTTTAGAGACTATTATCTAACCTTCTAAACTCCTAACTTTATAAACATGTTTATTTTTTTATTGGTTCAAATATAAATAAACTTTACCAATATAAAAAAAATCAACACGTTAACTGGCGGAATAAATGCATCCACCAATGCTATCCAATTCTGCACCTGTTACAGAAGATAGGCAGTTGGTTTCGTTGCGATAACGTAAAACACCCAAAAACGCAAAAATTAAAGCTTCTTTAAATTCAATAATTTCTTTTGATGGAATGATGATTTCAGCGGTTGAAAGATTAGAAATTCTATCCATTAGAAATTTGTTATAAACTCCACCTCCGGTAAAAAGAACTTTATTTTTATTTTTTTTGATGACTTTTGATAGTTGGGCAGCTATATGTTCAACAAATGTTCGAAGTTTATCTAATACCTCGATATTGTATTTATTTATAATGGGAAATAGCTCTTGATTAATCCATTCGATTCCTAAAGATTTAGGTGGAGCTAACTTATAATAAGCTAATTCGTTTAGTTCGTTTAATAATAGAGCATTGATTTTACCTTTTTTTGCAAGTTGCCCGCCATTATCAAAATTCAAATCGAACTCACCAACTAATTTATTCAACACTATATTTACTGGGCAAATATCAAAAGCAAGGGTTTGATTGTGTTCTTGGTAGGAAATATTTGCAATTCCACCTAAATTAACACAATAATCGTATTGTGGAAACAACATTTTATCACCTATAGGAACTAATGGTGCCCCATTACCATTTAATGAAACATCTACACTTCTGAAATCACAAACAACAGGGATTTTGGTAATGGATGAGATATTTGCTCCATTTCCAATTTGTGTGGTTAAATTTTTATTCGGTTGGTGGAAAACGGTATGACCATGTGATGAAATAAAATCTATTGTTTTTTTATCCAAGTTAAATTCATCGATAAAATTATTGATGGATTGTCCTATTAAACTTCCTAATTCATTATTTAAGAGCATTAAATCAATTCCTGAAAAATTTAAAGCATCGCTTAATTTTTCTTTTAAAACACTAGTATAAGGAATAGTTTTGGTTTTAATTATATCAAAATTCCATGTAGTAGAATCATTTTTTACAAAATCGCATAAGGCTATGTCAATTCCATCCAATGATGTTCCAGACATTATACCAATAACACGATAAGTTTCCATAAAATTTGAATTTTTGAATTAAAGAATTAAATTTGCACTCCGTCAAAAATATAAAATTTAAACACATGAACATAGAATTTACAGAAGAACATATTGCAGTTAGAGATGCCGCAAGAGATTTTGCTCAAAACGTACTAAAACCAGGGGTAATTGAAAGAGATGAAAAACAAAAATTTCCGACTGAAGAAATCAAACAACTTGGAGAATTAGGTTTTTTAGGTATGATGGTTGACCCAAAATATGGAGGTGGCGGCATGGATACTATTTCTTACGTTTTGGCAATGGAAGAAATTAGTAAAGTAGATGCTTCTTGTTCTGTTGTAATGTCTGTAAACAATTCTTTGTTTTGTTGGGGAGTAGAAAAATACGGTACAGAAGAGCAAAAACAAAAATATTTAGTTCCTTGTGCCAAAGGGGAGAAAATTGGAGCATTTTGTTTATCTGAACCCGAAGCAGGCTCAGATGCTACATCACAAAGAACTACTGCAATTGATAAAGGCGATTACTACATATTGAACGGAACTAAAAATTGGATAACTAACGGAGGTTCATCTTCTTTTTGTATAGTAATTGCTCAAACTAATCCGGAATTGGGGCACAAAGGCATTAATGCTTTTATTGTTGAAAAAGGTATGGAAGGTTTCATTGTTGGAGCAAAAGAAAATAAAATGGGTATAAGAGCTTCTGACACTCATACATTAATGTTTAATGATGTAAAAGTTCCTAAAGCAAATAGAATAGGAGAAGACGGTTTCGGATTTAAGTTTGCGATGAGTGTGTTATCCGGTGGTAGGATAGGTATTGCCTCGCAAGCATTAGGTATTGCATCGGGTGCTTATGAGTTAGCTTTGGCTTATTCTAAAGAAAGAGAAGCTTTTGGCACACCTATTTGTAATCATCAAGCCATTGCGTTTAAATTAGCTGATATGGCTACTGAAATTGAAGCTTCACGTTTATTGTGTTTAAAAGCAGCGTGGTTAAAAGATCAAAAACAAAATTTTGATAAAGAAGGGGCAATGGCTAAAGTATTTGCTTCGAAAACAGCCATGTGGGTTACTACAGAGGCAGTTCAAGTTCATGGTGGATATGGCTTTGTTAAAGAATATCATGTGGAAAGAATGATGAGGGATGCAAAAATCACTCAAATTTATGAAGGAACTACAGAAGTTCAAAAAATTGTGATTTCAAGAGCTGTGTTGAAGTAATAAGTCAAACAAGTTTATACAAAAAAAAGGAACCTCAAGACTCCTTTTTTTGTATAAACTCACTCACTTTTTCCAATCGAATTCCCCTCGAACCTTTTATCAAAATTGATTTAAAGAAATCAAGTTGATTTGCTAACCATAAAATAGCTTCATCTGTATTTTTTACTGCGGTAAAATGGTATTTGTTTTTTATTTGTTGAAATTCATTTCCAACTAGTAAAGCTTGCAAGTTTAAGTTGTGAATTTTATCTGCAATTTTTTGATGTTCATCTTGGCTAACATGCCCTAATTCTAACATATCACCAAGTATTAAAAACTTATTTGGCACGTCTAATGTTGAGAAAGTATCAATAGCAGCGTTCATACTGGTTGGGTTCGCATTATATGCATCTAAATATAAAGTATGGTTGGCTAATTTTACTATCTGAGAACGATTATTAGTAGAAACATAATTTTCTAAAGCAGCTTTAATAGCTTTTTTCTCAACATTAAAATATTCTCCAATTTTAATTGCTGCTAATATGTTTGGTATGTTATATTCACCATAAAGTTGAGTTTTGATTTTCAAAGCTGCCAAGAAAAACGAAAGAAAAGGATTTGAATTGATATTACTTATTTCGTTTTTGGAGTATTTTATAGCACTTATTTCTTTAGCTAAAGAAACCAATAACTCATCATCACTATTTAAAAAAATAGTTCCTTTTGTTTTTTTTATGAAATGATAAAGTTCACTTTTTGCTTTAATTACGCCTTCTCTACTACCAAATCCTTCTATATGTGCAGTTCCTATGTTCGTAATTATTCCAAAATTAGGTTCAGCTATTTTACACAGTTGTTCGATTTCGCCAATGTGGTTAGCCCCCATTTCTATAATAGCAATTTCGCAATTTTTTGGAATGGAAAGTAAGGTTAAAGGAACCCCGATATGATTGTTTAAGTTGCCGTGTGTCGCAACTGTGTTATACTTTTTTGAAAGTACAGCATAAATTAACTCTTTAGTAGTTGTTTTACCGTTTGAACCTGTTATTCCAATAATAGGGATATTTAATTGTTTTCTGTGGTAGTTAGCTAATTCTTGAAGTGTTTCTAAAACGTTATCAACAAGGATGCACTTATCAGATGAACAATATTTTTTATTGTCAATTATTGAGAAACTAGCACCTTTATTAATTGCTGTTTCAGCAAATTCATTGGCATCAAAATTTTCTCCTTTTAATGCGAAAAATAAACATTCGTCTAATATTTTTCGGGTATCAGTACTAATAATAGGATGTTCTTGATATATCTTATATAAATCTTCTACGTTCATCATGGTTCAAAAATAAAAAATCCCTTTTGAAACTATCAAAAGGGATTTTTAAAGTAATTAGTATTTTATTGTTAATATCCTAAACCAACTGGGCTACCAACTCTTGTCATTGCACATCTAAATCCAATAAAAGAAGTAGATTGGTCTTCTAACAAATGCCTTCTTGTTCCGGGTACAGCCCAGTATGCTCTATCTTTCCATGATGCTCCTTTGTAAACTCTGGCTTTATCACTTACTCGTGTGGTTTCACCAAAATCATACATTTGTAATTTGTTATCTTCTTTAGCAAAGTCTGGGTTATCTACACCACTTGTCCAATTAATATTAGATTCCCAATCACCATCAGCATAATTGATATTATCAGCTTTTCTATAGTTTCTTCTTGCTTGTAAGTTATCTAATTGTGGATCAACATTTCTGTAGATAAGTCTTCCTAAACTGTCTTTTTCGGCAATAGCACCATCTTCATCCAACAATTTTGTTTGATAAACATTACCTCTAAATGGTCTAAAATCATCGTTATCTTCCATTGATAATGGTCTAAAAACATCCATAACCCATTCAGAAACGTTTCCAGCCATATTATATAAACCATAATCATTTGGCCAATATGCGTAAACAGGGTTAGTTATATCAGCATTGTCATTTAGCTTTCCAGCTACACCCATGTTGTCACCTTGACCTCTTTTAAAGTTTGCTAAGATTTGACCTATGTAATTTTCATTTGAATTTCTAACCGCATGACCATTCCATGGGTATAGTTTCCTATCAGGAATTAATTCATCAATAGTATTTCCAATAAGTGCATAAGCAGCATATTCCCATTCAGCTTCTGTAGGTAAACGATATTCAGGTAATAAAATACCATCTTCCATTCTAACATTTCTGTATTCCATGTTTGGATTTAAATCTGGGATACCATCAACACGTTTCCCACTTTCATACTGAGCGGCCATATAAGCTTTAGTGTTAAAGTTATCTTCATTAATTTGATTTGGATAATGCTCAAATAATCCCTCTCTAATTAAAATTAATTCGTTAACACGGTCTGTTCTCCAAGAGCAAAAATCATTTGCTTGTAACCAATTTACACCAACTACAGGATAGTCTCGGTAAGCTGGATGTCTTAAGTAAAAGTCAACGTAAGGCTCCATATATGCTAATTTACTTCTCCAAACTAACGTATCAGGCAAGGCTTTGTGTTGAACTTCAGGATAATCAGCACTAAATACTCTTTCTAACCAGTAAAGATATTCTAAATAGAAAAAGTTGGTTACTTCAACTTCGTCCATATAAAAAGAAGAAACAGTTACTGTTCGTGGTATATTGTTCCAATCGTAATTAACTTCTTGTTCAACTCTACCCATGGTAAATCTACCACCTTCAATTAATACTAATCCGGGACCAGTTTCTTGTTCTAAATACGGTACTTTTTGAAAGCCACCATTTTTAGAATTGTTATATTCCCATCCTGTAGCACCCGATTGTTCTCTTTTACAAGATGTAAAAAATAAAACAGATGATACTGAAAATATAAATATTAAGGAATTTAATTGTCTAAGTTTCATAATTAAAAAGGTTTATGTTATGCAAATATATAATAAACTAAAAAGAAGGACAACTTATTGTTCTAAATTTTCTCTTTTTTGGTTTGCAGTCAAACTGTAATCCTAAAGACAGTTCGTGAGAACCAGCTGTTTTATTGGTAAGATCTGAAATGGTAATATCATAGCTATACCCAAATTTTAATATTCCTGTTTGAATTCCAATTAGAGTAATAAAAGCATCTGAATTTCTATACCATAAACCACCAATAATAGGACCTTTTGAGTAATACATGCCAAAATTTATTTGTTTAAAATCTTGTTGGATTCGTACTAATAAGTTGGGAGAAATAGAAGCGACATCACCTTTTCCTTCAAGTGGAATCACTGCACCAGCATGGAATGTATATTTTCTAGGTAGAGGACTCTCACCCTTAATTACCGATTCGTTGGGTTCTGTTAAATGATGAACGGCAATACCTACAAAGTATTTGTCGCTATAACCTAATATTCCGGCTGAAAAATCAACATAGCTAGCAGGGGCATCTCTTTTTACTTCATTGGTGTTATAAACAAAACCTCTTCTAGCATCAATCATGTCTCCAAAAGTTAACTTACTCCAATCAACAGATTTTTGTGCCCAAGTTGCTTGTAAACCAGCTTTAATAGAAAATCTTCTAGTAACAGGGAGTTGATAAGAGTACATTCCGCTAACGGTTGTAGTATTTAATGTTCCTTCACCTGCTCTATCATTTAATACAATAAGCCCTATACCTCCGGATAAGTTGTCAATGTGTTGGTCGTAAGAGGCACTGGATGTAATAAACGACCCACTTATTCCAGGCCATTGATTACGGTAATTTAATGAAATTCTGGGACAGTTAGCTGATCCAGCAAATGCAGGGTTTAAATATAACGGATTTGCATAAAATTGAGTAAACTCTGGATCTTGTCCGAATAAATTTATCGTAAGAAGCATTAACGCCACAAATGATAATTGTTTACTTATAAAAGATTTCCCCATAAATATCTTATTTCATACAAACACTTTTACGTAAAAATGTTTTATGAAGTTCCAAATGTATTAAATTTGGAATACTTATTAAAACAATATTTAAAAAAATGTTTCGTTTTTCATTAACTTTATTGTAAAATAAAGACTTTATAAAGTGTAAATTTGTTCAAATTCTTTAAAAATTAAGATGAAATTACTTATTTTCTTATTCATTTTCACTCCTTTCTTATTAATTTCTCAAAATAATTTAATAGATGAAAAAATTATTTGGCATGAAAATGTTACAAATGATTTTTTAGGTACCAAAGGTCGTACTTTTCTATCATTTGAAAATGCTCAGTATAATCATGAGAAAGACTTTTTACCCTTTTACTCAAAACAATTGAGTTTAGTAAACCAAGAGATAGCTAGTGTTGAAGTGATAAATATTGAATTTTCAACTATTGAATTTGAAAGTATTGAAAATGTATCAGGATTATCATTTATAGAAAATGAAATTGATGTTAAATTTTCAAATTCGGTTAGTAAAAAACAAAATTTTGGTATAATTTCTTTTACACCTATTATGTACAATAAAAAATTAGGTGTTTATCAACGTGTGGTTAATATAAAATTAAAGATAAATACAACAGGTAAAAATATAATATACAAATCTAATTTAAAACAGACTGTCCAAAACTCTGTATTAGCTTCGGGCGATTGGTATAAAATTGGTGTTTTAAAAGATGGAGTTTTTAAATTAACCTATTCTTTTTTAAAAGATTTAGGAGTTGATGTAGATGTTATTAATCCTCAAAATATTAAGATTTATGGTAATGGCGGAAAAATGTTACCTGAAATTAATTCTGAATTTAGACATGATGATTTAATGCAAAATGCTATTTATGTAGAGGGAGAAAATGATGGTGTATTCAATTCTGCTGATTATATTTTATTTTATGGACAAAGTCCGAATGCTATTAATTTAAATTCCAGTAATAATTTATTTTTTCATCAATTAAATAGACATAGCGATACAACATATTATTTTATTACTGTTTCAAATACAAATGAACCACCCAAAAGAATTTTATCAACCTCGTCTTCACAATCTCCGAATAAAATAGTAAATACATTTAATGAATATCAGTTTTATGAAAAGGATAATTTAAACCTTATTAAATCGGGGCAGGATTGGTATGGTGAAGTTTTTGACATTAAAACAGAGTATGACTTTGTTTTTAATGTTCCTAATATTGATTTATCAAGTCCTGTATATATCAAAACTATTGGTGCCGGAAGAAGTTCTGATACTAGTTCGCTGAATTCTTTTGATGTTTTTTCGGGAAGTAATTCACTTAAAATCAGATTTAATTCGGTAGTTACAAGCTGCTACAGCTGTCAATATGCTAATTCTGGGCAAGGCTCTTTTAGTTTTAGTCCTTCATCAGAATTAATTGATGTTAAAATAAGATATAACAAACCAAATTCTTCATCAATTGCTTGGTTGGATGCCATACAATTGAATGCAAGAAGAAATTTGAAAATGACAGGTAATCAGTTGTTTTTTAGAGATTTGAATTCTGTTGGAACCGGAAATGTGAGTCAATTTAATATTACTAATGCTAATAATATTGTTCAAATTTGGGATATTACCGACCCTTTAAATATAAAAGCACAACAATTCACACAAAATAATTCCATATCGTATGTTGCAGCAACTGATACTCTTAGAGAATTTGTTGCATTAACCAATAATTTTGAAACACAAGTATATCTTTTGGGTAAGATAGACAATCAAAATCTACATGGGTTATCGCAACAAGACTTTGTAATAGTAAGTCATCCAGATTTTTTAGGTCAAGCAGAACAAATTGCAGATTTTCACAGACAAGAAGGAATGACTGTTTTAGTGGTTACTACACAACAAATTTATAATGAATTTTCTTCCGGTTCTCAAGATCCGGTAGCGATAAGAAGTTTAATGAAAATGTTTTACGACAGAGCAACAACAACAGAAGAATTACCTAAACATTTGTTACTTTTTGGAGATGGTTCGTATGATAATAAAAATAGGATTGCTGGAAATTCAAATTTTATACCTACTTATCAATCAACAAATTCATTGGGTATAATAGGCTCTTTAGTTACAGATGATTATTTTGGGCTATTAGATAATAATGAAGGTAAATGGACTTTTGGGGTTGAGCTTGTTGATATTGGAATAGGACGGTTTCCGGTTAAAAGCCAGCAAGAAGCAAATAATGTTACTAATAAAGTGTTAAATTATTATTATCCTTCAACCATGAAGGATTGGCGAAATCAAATTACATTTATTGGTGATGATGAAGATTCCAATGAACACATGAATCAGGCTAATCAATTAGCAACAATGGTAGAGAATGATAACCCAGAATATAATCCTTATAAAATATTTTTTGATGCTTTTAAGCAAGAGTCAACACCCGGAGGGGATAGATATCCTGATGTAAATAAAGAAATTATCAAAGCTTTTGAGGATGGTTCGCTAATGATTAATTATACCGGTCATGGAGGTGAAACAGGATGGGCTCACGAAAGGGTATTAACAGTTGGCGATATAAATAAATTGGAAAAAACCACCAATTTGCCTTTGGTAATTACAGCAACTTGTGAATTTAGTCGATTTGATGACCCTCAAAGAACATCTGCGGGAGAATTGGTTTTGATTAATAAAGCAGGGGCAATAGGATTATTAACAACAGTTAGATTGGTGTATTCTAGCCCAAATTTTTATTTAAACAAAAGTTTTTACGAAAATGTATTTATAGAGCTAAATAATGAAGAAAGAACAATTGGTGAAATTTTTAGAATAACTAAAAATTTGAATGCTTCAAATTCAAACAACAGAAACTTTACATTATTAGGTGACCCAGCTTTAAAGTTAGCATATCCTAAACATGATGTTAAGACAACAAAATTTAATGGAGCTGTAATAACAACAACTCTGGACACGGTAAGAGCACTACAAAAAGTATCCCTTGAAGGTTATGTTCAAGATGAAAATGGAAATAAACTAACTAACTATAACGGAACAATATATCCTACTGTATTTGATAAAAGTAAAACGATAACTACATTGAAAAATGATGGTGGAGTATCACCTTTTGTATTTAATTCTCAAATAAGCAAATTGTTTAAAGGTAAAGTTAGTGTTTCTAATGGCGATTTTTCATTTTCTTTTATTGTACCAAAAGATATCGGTTATAATTTTGGCAAAGGGAAAGTCAGCTATTATGCTGAAAATCAAGTTGAGGATGCAAATGGATATTTTACTGATTTTTATATTGGAGGAACTTCTGCAAATTTTGTAGAAGATAATGAGGGTCCGGAAGTAGAATTGTACATGAATGATAAATCATTTGTGTTTGGTGGATTAACAGATGAAAATCCATCTCTTGTAGCTTATGTGAGCGATTTGCATGGAATTAACATGGTAGGAAATGGTATAGGTCATGATATTGTTGCTGTTTTGGATGATAAAACAGATGATGCCTTTGTATTAAATAATTATTATGAAGCAGATTTAAATAGTTATCAGAAAGGCACCATTAAATTTCCATTTAAAGAGTTAGAGGAGGGGCGACATAAGTTGACACTTAAAGTGTGGGATGTTTACAACAACTCACGCGAAGTAACAACTGAATTTAATGTTGTAAAAGCAAAAGATGTTGTTTTAAGCAGGGTTTATAATTACCCCAATCCATTTACAACCCATACCGAATTTTGGTTTGAGCATAATCAAGCAAATAAACAACTCTTTGTTCAAGTTCAAGTTTTTACGGTGTCTGGTAAATTAGTCAAAACGATTGAAAAAAATCTATTTAACGAAGGTTTTAGATCTACTTCAATAACTTGGGATGGGCTTGATGATTATGGAGATAGATTAGCAAGAGGAGTATATATTTACCATTTAAAAGTTAGGGCAGAAAACTTATCAATGGCAGATAAATATGAAAAATTAGTTATTTTAAGATAAAACAATAATATCAAAACCTTATCGTTTTGATGGTTTAAAAACTATAAAGCAACTATTAAATAAATGTATATTTGCTTTTTTTATAAAATTAGTAAATGAAAAAGATTTTTTTTGGATTGATTTTGGGTTTATCATTAACAAGTATAAACGCACAAAGTACGCTGGGTAGGAGCGACTTACAATTGAATACCATTACAACAGCAGTACCTTTTTTATTGATTGCTCCAGATTCAAGAGCTGGTGCATTAGGAGATGCTGGTGTGGCAACATCTCCAGATGCAAATTCAATTCATTGGAATCCGTCAAAACTTGCTTTTATTGATAAAGATATGGGATTATCTATATCCTATTCCCCATGGCTTAAACAATTAGTTCCGGATATCAGTTTGTCATATGTTAGTTTTTATAAAAAATTAGGTAAAGACCACACATTAGCAGCCTCATTAAGGTATTTTTCATTGGGAGATATAAAATTTACCGATGATGTAGGTAATGCTTTGGGCGATTTTAGACCGAATGAATTTGCGGTTGATGTTGCCTACGCAAGAAAATTGAGTGATAATTTTTCAGGAGGTATTGCCGCCAGATATATATACTCAAATCTTACCGGAGGTATTGATGTAAGTGGGTCTAGTACCAGAGCAGGAACTTCATTTGCAGTAGATGTTAGTGCATTTTATACCAATCCAGATGTTGAATTATTCGGACAAGAAGCTATCTTTAATGTGGGGTTAAATCTTTCTAATATTGGGGCAAAAATCTCCTATACCGATGATGCAAACAAAGATTTTATTCCCATAAATATGAAGTTGGGTCAATCTCTTGCTTTTGTTTTGGATGATTATAATTCTATTGCAATTATTACTGATATAAATAAATTATTGGTTCCGACCCCGCCAATTTATAAAACTGATGATCAAGGTAGTCCTGAATTAGATCCAATAACTAATGAGCCAATTATTGAATCAGGCAAAGACCCAAATGTTTCTGTAATGAGTGGAATTATGCAATCGTTTTATGACGCACCCGGAGGTATGTCAGAAGAATTAAGAGAGTATAATTTATCTGCCGGACTGGAATATTGGTATAACAAACAATTTGCTGTAAGAGCAGGTTATTTTCATGAACATGTAACGAAAGGGAACAGGAAGTATCTTACTTTTGGAGCTGGTTTAAAAATGAGTGTATTTAGTTTAGATTTTTCCTACTTAATTGCAACAACTCAAAACAATCCTTTGGCAAATACCATGCGTTTTAGTTTGATGTTTAATTTCGACGACTTTAAAAAACAAAAAGAAGAAAATTAACCCCGATAGTTTCGGGACTAGAAATCATTTTATGAAGATTAAAGTTGGTTTTGGGTTTGATGTACACCAGTTAAAAGAAGGCGAAGATTTTTGGTTGGGCGGAATCAAAATACCGCACACAAAAGGAACTGTTGGACATTCTGATGCTGATGTGTTAATTCATACCATTTGTGATGCTCTTTTAGGAGCAGCAAATTTAAGAGACATAGGCTTCCATTTTCCTCCAACAGATGATAAGTATAAAGGAATAGATAGTAAAATTCTATTAAAAGAAGTAATCAAACTAGTTGCTGAAAAAGGGTATCAGGTTGGAAATATTGATGCAACAATAGCTTTAGAAAGACCAAAAATTAACCCACATATTCCTGAAATGAAAAAAGTGTTAGCTCAACTTTTGCAGGTAGAAGAAGATGATGTTTCTATTAAAGCAACAACAACCGAAAGGCTCGGTTTTGAAGGTAGAGAAGAAGGCGTTTCTGCTTATGCGGTAGTGTTAATTCAGAAAAGCTAATTCGTATTGTTTTGGTAGAATTAAAACATAATATTTCGTTAAAACCATTTAACACTTTTGGAATTGATGTTCAAACAGAATCATTTGTTGAAATTAATTCGATTGTGAAACTCCAAGAAATTTTAAAAAATAACCAAAAAGAAATTTTAATTTTAGGAGGTGGAAGCAACATACTTTTTACAAAAAAATTTGGTGGTCTTTTAATCAAGAATAATATTAAAGGAATAGAGCTTGTCAACGATAACGAGAATGAAGTAATACTTAAAGTCGGGGCAGGAGAAAATTGGCATGACTTTGTAATGTATTGTGTTTCTAAAAATTATGCAGGATTAGAAAATTTATCGTTAATACCTGGGACAGTAGGAGCTAGCCCTATGCAAAATATTGGTGCTTACGGTGTTGAGGTTAAAGAATCAATTATTAGTGTAGAAGCCTTAAATATAAAGGATGGTACAATTAGAAACTTTTCTAATGCTGAATGTGAATTTGATTATAGAAGCAGCATATTTAAAACTTCTCAAAAAGGAAAGTATTTTATAACCTCGGTAGTATTTCAACTATCTAAAAAGCCTACTATTAATAGCTCTTATGGTGCAATTGAAGAGGAATTAAAAATCATGGGAGTGGTTAATCCGACTATACAAGATATTAGCAAGGCAGTAATCAATATTCGTTCAAGTAAATTACCCAACCCGAATGAATTGGGTAACTCGGGTAGTTTCTTTAAAAACCCGGTTGTTTCCATTTCAAAAAAAAATTTATTGTTAGAAAAATACCCATCCATCCCCCATTATTTACAAAATGACGGCTCTTTTAAAATTGCCGCAGGATGGTTGATTGAAACCTGTGGTTGGAAAGGAAAGCGAGTTGATAATTATGGCGTGCATACCAAACAAGCATTAGTTATAGTTAATTACGGAGGAGCGACTGGCAAACAAATTCTTCATTTTTCGGAAGAAATTATTCAATCGGTAAAAAGTACTTTTGATATAGAATTAGAACGGGAAGTAAATATTGTTTAAAATAATTTGAGATAATAAAAAAAATACTACATTTGCAGTCCGTAAAAAATTAAAGAGACCAATCATGGCAAAAAAAGGAAATAGAGTTCAAGTTATTATGGAGTGTATGGAGCACAAAGAAAGCGGTATGCCGGGTACTTCAAGATACATTACAACTAAAAACAAAAAAAATTCTCCAGACAGAATGGAGTTAAAAAAGTACAATCCAATACTTAAAAAAGTAACTGTTCACAGAGAAATTAAATAATATACGTTATGGCAAAGAAAACAGTAGCTTCGTTACAGAAAGCAGGAAAAAGCTTAACCAAAGTAATTAAAATGGTTAAGTCAGAAAAAACAGGAGCTTATGCTTTTAAACAAAGTATTGTTCCAAACGATAAAGTTCAAGAATTTTTATCAGCAAAATAATTTACTGTACATGTGTAATCAGAAGCTTCTTTCCACTATGAAAGAAGCTTTTTTATTTTAAATTATGGCCTTTTTTAATATATTTTCAAAAGATAAAAAAGAAGTTTTAGACAAAGGGCTTGATCAAACAAAAAAAAGTTTTTTTTCTAAAATTTCAAAAGTAATTGCAGGTAAATCTACAATTGATGATGATGTTTTAGATAATTTAGAAGAAATTCTTATTTCATCTGATGTTGGTGTTACTACCACTTTAAGGATTATCGAAAAGATTCAGGTTAGAGTTTCTAAAGATAAATATCTTGGAACGGCTGAATTAAATAAATTATTAAGAGAGGAAATTTCCTCTTTATTAGATGAAAATAATTCTAGAGATTATTCTGAATTCATTGTTCCAACACAAAATGAGCCGTATGTAATTATGGTTGTTGGTGTAAACGGAGTTGGTAAAACAACTACTATTGGCAAATTGGCTTATCAATTTAAAAAACAAGGTAAATTGGTAATGCTTGGAGCTTCAGATACGTTTAGAGCAGCAGCAGTCGATCAACTTAAAATTTGGGCAAAACGTGTAGATGTTCCTATTGTTGAACAAGGTATGAATGCCGATCCAGCTTCGGTTGCATTTGATACTTTACAATCTGCAAAAGCAAAAAATGTTGATGTAGTAATTATTGATACAGCAGGCAGATTACACAACAAAATCAATTTGATGAATGAGCTTACAAAAATTAAAAATGTAATGCAAAAAGTTATTCCAACAGCTCCTCATGAAATTTTATTGGTTTTAGATGGTTCAACCGGTCAGAACGCTTATGAACAAGCCAAACAATTTTCGTTAGCAACCGAAATTAATGCTTTAGCAATAACAAAGCTTGATGGAACTGCAAAAGGCGGTGTGGTTATAGGTATTTCTGATCAGTTTAAAATTCCTGTTAAATACATTGGTGTTGGTGAAGGCATGGAACATTTACAAGTGTTTAACAAACAAGAATTTGTTGATTCTCTATTTAAGGAATAAATGAATAAATCAGTTCTATTTTCTTTTTTAACATTTAGTTTTCTTTTTTCTTTTGGACAAGAAAAATTACAATATAAAATTGGAGACTTTGTTCAAGGTGGGGTCATTTTTTGGTTAGATCAAACAGGGCAACATGGATTGGTTTGTGCTACATCAAATCAAGGATCAAATATTCCTTGGGATACTGAAATTGATTTTAAAGGAGACGCACAATTTCCGCCAGATAGAGATACGAAATCGGTTGCAATATATGATGGCGTTTATGCAGGTAAAAAAAATACTGAGGCAATTTTAAAGTTTGTAAATAAAAGAGATAAATTGTTTGCTGCGTTAATTTGTGATGACTTTGTGATGACTCAAGATAGTTTCGTTTATGATGATTGGTATTTGCCTTCACGAGAAGAATTAAATATGTTGTATTTAAATCGTGAAATTATTAATGAAGTGGCTAACAAAAATGGCGGAGAATCTTTTGACAGAAAATCCTATTGGAGCTCCACAGATGTAGATTGTAGTGAAAAACCTTATTGTTATATCGATAAAGTTCATTTAGCTTGGGGCCATAATTTTTCGTTGGGAGGTAAAACAAAGCAATCTCCAAGCAAAAAGTATATGCCCTATTTAGTAAGGGCAATTCGATCATTTTAAATAATTTTATAACATAATAAAATCAATCAACTTGAAAACCAAAACCCTAAAAAAAAATAAAGTTAACGTAATAACACTGGGTTGTTCCAAAAATTTGTTTGATTCTGAAGTTACCATGACGCAACTTAAAGCAAACGGCTTTGAAGTTGAACACGAATCTGAACAGAATGATTCGTCTATTGTAATTATAAATACGTGTGGGTTTATTGATAATGCCAAACAAGAGTCGATTGATACTATTTTGGAATATGCACAAGCTAAAAGAGAGGGTTTGGTTGATAAATTATATGTTACTGGTTGTTTGTCGGAACGATACAAAGATAATTTGGAAAACGAGATTAAAGAAGTAGATGCGTTTTTCGGGACAAGAGAATTGCCTAAGCTTTTAAAAACTTTAAATGCCGATTACAAGCATGAGTTGATAGGGGAACGAATAATTACTACACCAAGTCATTATGCTTTTTTAAAAATTTCGGAGGGTTGCGATAGACCTTGCTCGTTTTGTGCAATTCCAATAATGAGAGGAAAACACATTTCTACTCCAATAGAGCAATTGGTTGAACAAACTAAAAACCTTGCTAAACAAGGGGTGAAAGAGTTGATTCTGATTGCCCAAGAACTTACTTTTTATGGCTTAGATATTTATAAAGAACGTAAACTTTCGACTTTATTGGAAGAATTGTGTAAAGTAGAAGGTATTGAATGGATTCGATTGCACTATGCTTACCCAACAGGATTTCCGATGGACGTGATTGAAACCATGAAAAATAATCCAAAAATATGTAACTACTTGGATATTCCATTACAGCATGCTTCTGATAATATGCTGAAAGCCATGAGAAGAGGTACAACAAGAGAAAATACCACTAAGTTGGTGAATGAAATAAGAACATTAATACCAAACATTGCCATTCGTACCACTTTTATAGTTGGATTTCCGGGCGAAACCAAAGAAGACATTGAAGAAATGAAGAATTGGGTAAAGGAAATGAAGTTTGATAGGCTAGGAGTTTTTACCTATTCTCATGAAGAAAATACTCATGCTTTTGCTTTAAAAGATAATGTTTCGGAAAAAGAGAAACAGCGAAGAGCAGCCGAAGTAATGGGATTACAACAAGGAATTTCGTTGGCACTTAACGAAAGTAAAATAGGCAAAACTTTTAAAGTGTTGTTTGATAGAGTGGAAGGCAATTATTTTGTTGGAAGAACAGAATTCGATTCGCCGGAAGTAGATAATGAAGTGTTGGTAGAAAAAGTGGATAATTTCGTCAGAATTGGCGATTTTGCTACAGTTGAAATTACTGGGGCAGATGATTTTGATTTGTACGGTAAAGTAATCAATGAATAGTTCAACTATTACATATCAACAAACCGGATATTTTTCGAAACTCATTATTGATTATTTGAATGAAAATGAGAAGTTGACTTCATTTTATAATTTACCTTTTAAAATGGAATCATTTGCTCAACTGATTGAGCAAAGAAAGTCGATGCCAATTAATAGAAGTGTTTTGGTTCAGTCGCTTCAAAAACAATATCAAGCTGTAGCTATTTCCGAATTAACCAATACAAACATTCTAAAACTTTCTTCCGAAAATACCTTTACGGTCACTACCGGTCATCAACTGAATTTGTTTACTGGTCCACTTTATTTCATTTACAAAATAATTTCGACCATTAATTTAGCAAAATCGCTAAAAAACAACTACCCTGAGTTTAATTTTGTGCCTGTTTATTGGATGGCAACCGAAGACCACGATTTTGAAGAAATCAACCATTTTAATGTTTTTGGGAATAAAATAACTTTACCAAAAACGTATGAAGGTGCGGTTGGTAAAATGAAATTAACCGGAGTTCAAGAAGTTTTGAATCAACTGAAAGAAATTCTTGGAAACAGATCCGCCAATGGTTGGACAGGCTCTCAAACAGAAGAATTGATAAACTTGTTTGGAGAGTTTTATACTGAACAAAAAACTTTTGCAGAAGCTACCAGAGCATTTGTAAATCATTTGTTTGGTAAATATGGCTTAGTTATTATTGATGGAGATGATACCAACATAAAAAAACAAATGGTTGAGGAGTTTAAGGTTGAATTAACTCATCAACAAAATGTTAAAATAATTAATGAAACTACAGCTAAATTAGAAGCTTTAGGATACAAATCTCAGATTACTCCTCGCGAAATCAACTTGTTTTACTTGCAAGAAAATTCAAGAGAACGTATTGTTTTTGAGGATGGATTATATCACGTGTTGAATACTTCCATTTCGTTTTCCGAACCAGATATTATGACGGAATTAGAGACTCATCCGGAGAGTTTTAGCCCTAATGTTGCACTTCGTCCATTGTATCAAGAGAAAATATTACCCAACTTGGCATATATCGGAGGTGGAGGCGAATTAGCTTACTGGTTTCAATTAAAAGAAATGTTTGATGTAAATCAAATTTCGTTTCCAATATTAGTACTTAGAAATTCTGCTTTAATCGTTGATGAAGGAAATAAAAAAAGACTTGATAAAATGGGTATATCTGTTAAGCACTTGTTTGGAGATACTGATTTATTTATCAATCAGTTTTTGAAAGAAGGAGCTGAAGTTGTGCTTGATTTAAAAAAGGAAGAAAATGAAATAGCTTTAATTTTTAATGAAATGATAACTAAAGCGGAGAAAATTGATGCTACACTTAAACCCATGATTAGTGCTGAACTTCAAAAAACATTGAAAATCATACGAAATATTGAAGGAAGATTAATTAAAGCAGAGAAACAAAAGGAAGAAGTAACGATAAATCAATTCAAGAATATTAAAGAGAAACTTTTTCCTAAAGGTTCTTTACAAGAAAGACAAGATAATTTAATACTGCTTTTTTTATTGATGGGATTTGACGTAATAGACCAATTGATGCCACAGTTAAATCCATTGGAGGAAGAGTTCAAAGTAATAGAACTTTAGAATTTTACTTTTTGAGTATAAGTTGATTCGGCAGTTTGAACTTTTACCAAATAAATTCCAGAACTAAAATTTGAAGTTTCCACCGAAGTGTTTTCTTCAAAAACCTTTTCGAAAACCAATTCTCCTAGCAGGTTGTATATTTTTAATGAACTTGGTAAATTTCCCTTTTCGCCTTTAACAAACAATATGTTGGATGAATTCCAAATGTTAAACTTGGTGGAGTTGTTTGATAGTGCAATAATATTAGAATAACTGTAAGAGCCGTCAAAATCAGTTTGTTTTAATCTATAATAATTAACTCCTTTTAGTAGAGTTTCATCAATAAAATTATAATAGAGTATTGTATTGCTATTTCCGGCTCCTTGAATTGTTCCTATTTCGCTAAAAAGAGTTGCATTAGCTGAACGCTCTAGGGTAAAATAATCGTTGTTTATTTCAGTTGTTGTTGCCCATTCTAATAGATTAGAAGAACCAATTAATTTACCAGTAAAAGAAAGTAATTCGATTGGAAGTGTTGCAATTGGAGTACATCCATCATTGGCATAAGTTGCATTGCCTGGAGCATCAAAAGCAACATAAGCACCATCTGAATTAGGTACTAAGCACCTGTCGTATATTGCAGTATCAGAACAGTTAGCCCCAAAAGAAACAGTTAATGTTCTTGTTGCACAGGCAGCATAATTTGCAAACCTACCTCCGGTACTTGCATTATTAGCAAAAACAGCATAATAAGGACCAGTTCCACACAAACCACTAAAATCAAAATTAAAAGTCGGTGAAGCACCAGTAAAAACAATAACATTTGCGTCGGCCGGAATAGGGTCTGTTTCCACAAATAAACCTGCACAACCCGCCCATGTATTTAATGAATCAGTAAAAACTGCGTTAGTTGTCCAAGTTTGAGCTGCACAACCTGAATTACAGAACGAACCACCTGAAGGGAAAGTAGCGGTAAGACTATCTATAGCTAAATTTGTATTGCCATTGGTAAAAGTAAAAAATTCGTTAATACCTTCAGATGTTCCACCACATGCATCAACCAAAATTCCTGTTATTTCGGCACAAGATGAAACAGGACAAGCAGGGGTTGAAAAATTTCCTGTTAAAACAGATGTGGTGTAATAATTTTCGGTACAATTTAACGTAGTTCCATTGTATTCAAAAATGGCAAAATAATAAGTAGTAGAAGCTGTAAGTCCTGAAACAGTAACAGTATTTCCGTTTCCATTGTAAACCACAAATTCGTTAACTGCAATTGTGCTTCCCGAACCAAAAATTGCATTAGCAGTATAGTTAGTTTGATCTGTAGGTATACCAACAATTGGTGAAGTTGAAACCACAACAATTCTATTACTTCCGTTACCTGATGTCCAACTTAAATCAATGCTTGAGCAAGTGGTGTCTGGAAATGATAATGATGAAGAATTTGTGGTTGGTTCTGCATCTGGGGAGCAAACTGTACAAAAGTCTTGAGTTGGATTTATATTACCCATTGAATTCGCTGCTGATCCTGCCCATGTGAAATCTGTATAAATTGTACCAGTACCTCCTAGTTGTAGTGAATTACCAATGGCTGATCCACCGGCTTCCGTAACTCCAATATCAGTTGAACCTAATCCGTTTGCAACATTATTTGTTGCAGTGAAAGTACCTCCGTAACTGATAAATTGAATTACACTTGAAGTACATGTATTATATAGAACAATACCATCAGGATTACCATTTTGTATCCCACTTATCGAGAACCACACAGCTCCATACCCACAACCTTCATCATCAATAGTACCTGATAAGATGGTAGTTGGAGTGTAATTTGCTCCACCAGATCCATTATATAAGTAAATCGTATAACATGATAAATCTGTACCTGCTGGTCCAGCTATTTCTACTCCTTCATCAACATCCCCTCCAGTATTATCATAATGAATTTCATTAATAAATACAGCCTGCCCAGACAAACCTATTGAAGTTAAAAGAATAATACAAGAAAGTACTACCCGAGAAAACATGTTGAAATTGAAATAATTATAAAATGGTTTCGGGAAAAGCCCTGTAGGTAATCATTTTATAATTTACACAAGTAAAGGTACGAATTTAAAATTCGTATGTGTTAAGGGTAAATTAAATGAGGGTTAATTTTTTCAACAAATTGTTGAAAAGGAGTTATTTAATACGTAATAAACACTAAAAATAATGGAGCTATAATACTAAAAATGATTAACATCAGTTTTTGAAAATCTTGTACAGTCCTAATACTCATGTGATATTATTTTAAAACAGTTAAATGCCCGTTAAAAATTTCGGATAAATTATTGCTCCAAACTATACGAGCAATGTAAAAATAGGTTCCGTCAGACACCGTATTATTTTTAAATTTTCCATCCCAAAAACCATCTAAAGTATTCCAAGTATATAACTTTTCACCCCATCTATTAAAAATTTGACATTCTATTTTAGAAATATTTTCTCCAACAATTGAAAAAACATCATTTATTTCGTCATTATTTGGAGTAAATACATTGGGTATATAAACAGCATTCGGATTGCTAAATATAAAAGTAGTTTCAAAAGTATCAGCACAGAATCCATTGCTTGAGGTTAGTACTATAGTATATTCTCCATTATCGGTATAAGTATGTAATGGGTCTTCTAATGTATCAGTACTCCCGTCACCAAAATTCCAATGATAAGTTAAACTATTTGTAGATGAGTTGATGAAACCAATTTCAATAGGCGTATTACTATCGGGTGTGTAGTTTGAAGTAAAAGCTGCTGTTAAACTATAATCATAAATAGTTTTGTAAGCAGTATCGCTTCCGCAACTATTAAAAGCAACGACTTCAATTTGTTGTGCTGCATTAATATTTGTTGTATTTGATTGATTTCCATTCGACCATAAATAGGTATCACCACCAGCAGCTGTTAAAACAATTCCGTTGTTGTTACATATTACAGAATCGCCAGTTATTAAAGCAATTGGGAATACACCTGTAGTAATTGAAATAGATTCACTAATGGTTCCACAAAAATTGCTGGAAGAAACGGTATAAACTCCTGCGATTGTAATTGCAATAGAGCTTGTGGTGTCAGAGGTATCCCATAAATAATTATTTCCACCACTAGCTGTAAGAATAATCGTTTCACCACTGCAAAGTGTATTAGATGATAATGAGCTAGAAATCGCTATGGATGGTGGTGTTATAACCGAAATAGAAACCGATTGAGAATCACGATAACAATCGTTGTACCCAATTACATAATAATCTCCAGTTGTAGTTACGTTTTGTGAAGTACCAGTAGTTCCATTAAACCAAAAATAGTTTGGAGCACCACTAGCTGTTAATATAGCTGTATTTCCATTGCAAATTAGTGTGTCAGAAGCGGTTAAATTTAAATTTATGGTTGGAGAATCAGTTATTGTAATATTATCGGTAGAATTTCCACAAATCGAAGTACTTGTAACAGTATAAGTTCCAGCATTTGTAACAAGTAATGAAGTCGATGTATCAGTGGTATTCCATAAATAATTATCTCCTCCACTAGCCATAAGAATTATTGTTTCACCACTGCAAAGTGTATTTGATAATGATGAGCTAGAAATTGTTATAGATGGTGGGGTAATAACCGAAATAGAAACAGATTGAGAATCATTATAACAATTGTTGTAGCCAATTACGTAATAATTTCCAGTCGAATTTACTGTTTGTGTAGTTCCTGTGGTGCCATTAAACCAAGTATAATTTGGTGCTCCACTTGCGGTTAAAGTGGCAGTATTTCCGTTGCAAATTTCTGTTGAAGAAGCAATTAGATTTAGGTTAATTGTAGGGGCATTAGTAATTATAATGGTGTCAGCAGAACTTCCACATGAAGAGTTACTTGTTACAGTATAAGAGCCAGAGTTTAAAGCATAAATTGAAGCAGAATTACTGCCGGTACTCCATGTATAATTTCCTGATCCGGTTGCCGTTAATAGAATACTGTCTCCATTGCACAATTCGGTAGTTGAGGTAGTAATATCAACCGATGAATTGTTTCCACTTATTTGAATTAACAAACTGTCTTTTATGATTTCGCCACAAGTGGTAGATCCTTGTAAATAAATATAAAAATTAGATACATCAGTCGGTGAAGATGTGTAGCTCGTTATATTTGAATTTGGTGAGGAAAAAGTGCCAGTTCCACCGCTCCAAATTAATGAAGTAATGCCACCTGTAGATGTTGAGGTTAAATTTATAATTTCTCCTGAGCAGATGGTTGGAGAAGAAGTAGTGATGTCAACTTCAGCTATATTAATAGGAGCTGTGCAACCAATGTTGGAATATGTGGCAGCTCCATTCCATAAAAAGTTAACGGTAGCTCCATCTTCATCTGTAGAACCTCCACTTTGGTCAATCAATAAAGTTTTATTATATGTTACGTTATCTGAGCAACCACTTGGAGAAGAAAATGACATAGATAATGTTTTGGTTAGAGTACCCGAAGTGCTATAGTTTGCGAAATGACCTTGGGTATTTCCTGAACACTGAAATATAACATATAAGGTGTCATTTAAATCATTAAAAGAATTTGCAGCAACATTGAAACTTGTACTCGAAATTAAAATCACTTTTGATCCAGCAGGTAAAATCCCTCCAGATGGTTCTTTTAACAATCCACAGCCTTGTATTCCATTGTTTAATGTAGCCACTTTAGTAGCAGTTGTTCCATTTTGACAGATACCCAAAAAAGAATTACTTGGCCAATTTACAGAGAGGTTATTACTGTTTAATGCTGTAGGCCCAACAATAAAACGAACCATTTCATTTTCTCCCTCAATAGTTCCGCATGCATCAACCAAAATGCTTTCAATTTCAAAACAAGTACTTGGAGTTTGTGCTTGGATTGTGGTAAGCGGAGTGAGAATGAATAAAACAAGAACTAATAAACTAGTCTTTGCATCAATAAACATGGTTAAATCAGGAAAAAATTAAGATGGTTTCGGGATGTTCCCTCTAGGTAATCAAACTTAATTTTCGAAACAAAGATAAGAAGTTAAATAATTAGTTCATGTTAAGTCAACATTAAAAAATCTTAACAATTGTTTATAAGTTGTATTTTTTGATGTAGAAACTTAAACTCATAAAAATAAGTTATTCCAAATCCAAATTTTATCTTTGTGGCATGGAAAAAATAATAATCTTAGATTTTGGTTCTCAATATACTCAGTTAATAGCAAGAAGAGTGCGTGAACTTAATGTTTATTGTGAAATTCATCCGCATAATAAGGCTCCGGAGATTGATGATACTGTAAAAGGGATTATATTGTCGGGTAGTCCGTTTTCGGTAAGAGAGGAAAATTCTCCAAAACCTGATTTATCGAATTACAGGAATAAACTTCCTTTGTTGGGGGTTTGTTACGGTGCTCAATTTTTAGCCCAAAGCAGCGGAGGTGAAGTTTTACCTTCCAAAATAAGAGAATATGGTCGTGCAAATTTATCATTTGTAAACAATAACCATGGTTTAATGAAAGGGGTAAGTAATAACTCACAAGTATGGATGAGCCATGGCGATACTATAAAAACATTACCAAATAATACTAAAATTTTTGCAAGTACATCAGATGTAGAAGTTGCTGGTTTTGAGTTTGAAGGGGAACAAACCTATGGAATTCAATTCCATCCGGAAGTTTATCATTCAACCGATGGAACTCAACTGTTGAAAAATTTTATTGTTGACATTTGTAAATGCTCTCAAGATTGGACTCCAAATGCTTTTGTAGAAACTACTGTTGCCGATTTACAGCAAAAAATAGGAAACGATAAAGTGGTGCTTGGTTTGTCTGGAGGTGTTGATAGTACTGTAGCTGCCGTATTGTTACATAAAGCTATTGGTAAAAATTTGTATTGTATTTTTGTAGATAACGGTTTACTTCGTAAAAATGAGTTTGAAAATGTTTTAGAACAATATAAACATTTAGGGTTAAATGTAAAAGGCGTTGATGCCAAAAATAAGTTTTATAAAGCGTTAGCCGGAGTCTCCGACCCTGAAACCAAACGAAAAGCTATTGGGAAAACTTTTATCGAAGTTTTTGATGAAGAAGCTCACTTAATCGAAAATGTGAGTTGGTTGGCTCAAGGAACCATTTATCCTGATGTTATCGAGTCTGTTTCTGCAACAGGTGGTCCATCGGCAACCATAAAATCACATCACAACGTTGGCGGATTACCGGATTACATGAAACTTAAAATAGTAGAACCATTGCGTTTATTGTTTAAAGATGAGGTAAGGAGAGTGGGAAGAACTTTAGGATTAAATGAAAATCTTTTGGGAAGACACCCATTTCCAGGTCCAGGACTTGCGATTCGCATATTAGGAGATATAACTCAGGAAAAGGTACAGATTTTGCAGGAGGTGGATTTTATTTTTATAGAAGGATTGAAAAAAGCAAATTTATACGATACCGTTTGGCAGGCAGGAGCAATATTACTTCCAATCCAATCAGTTGGAGTAATGGGCGACGAAAGAACTTACGAAAAAGTGATAGCTTTAAGAGCTGTTGAATCAACTGACGGAATGACAGCAGATTGGTGTCATTTACCTTATGAGTTTTTATCAAAAACCTCAAACGAAATTATTAATAGAGTTAAAGGTGTGAATAGAGTAGTGTACGACATAAGTTCAAAACCACCTGCAACAATAGAATGGGAGTGAACTACAGTCCACAGTCCTCAAAAGATAATCTATTATTTTTGAGGGCTGAGAATTGAGAATTGAAGACTGCCAACTGAGAACTGAATATGGAAAATTTAAAAAGCATAGTAAAAACTATATTTATACTGCTAACAATGTTTGTAGCAATAAATGTTAGTGCACAAATTGATTCGTTAGAGGTACATCAAATAAATGGGAAAAGCTATTATATACATATAGTAGAATCCGGTAATACGTTATATGCTATTCATAAAAAATATAATGTTCCTATTGATGTGATTGAGAAAGAAAACCCTTCTGTTGCTGATGGATTAAGCCTTGGAGAAAAAATTTTTATTCCAATAAAAAAAGATACAGAAGCAGAATTTCAATCGATTGATGGGAATTATTTTTTACATAAAGTAGAAAAAGGAAGAACATTATATTCTTTAGCCAAAGAGTTTAACTTACAACAAAAAGACATTATTACCCTAAATCCTGAAATTGATGAAATTGGAATCAAAGAAGGTCAACTAATTAAAATTCCCGTAAAGGAAATTAGGCAAACAAAACCAGTTGAAGTCGAGATTCCAACGGGTAATTATAAAACCCATTTGGTTAAGGTCGGGGAAACGTTATACTCATTGAGTAAATCATATCATGTTTCAATCGATTCCATCAAGCTGGTAAATAATGGTTTGGATGAAGGTTTAAAAGAAGGTCAAACCATATTTTTACCGATAAAACAAGGACGGTTAGCTTCGCAAAATATTGTTCAAACAAGTTTAGTTACTACAACTGTTGTTGATACCATAAAACAAATTTTGCAACCTAACATGTATTCCGGTAAAAAGTCGGTTTATAAAATTGCCCTGATGTTGTCGTTCTATTTGGAAGAAAATCAAGAAATGACACAAAGTGCCTTAGAAAAAAGAAAAGTCTATCCAAAATCAATATTTGCCATTGAGTTTTATCAAGGGGTTTTATTGGCACTCGATTCATTATCAACCGACGATGTGAAGTTTGAATTATTTGTTTATGATACTAAAGGACAAGACTCCTCACAAACCGTTAAAATTTTATCAAAACCCGAACTAAAAAGTGTGGATTTAATTATCGGACCTCTTTATGCCAGTAATTTTGAGCGGGCTGCTGTTTTTGCCAAAAAAAATAACATTCCGATTATTTCGCCTGTAAAACAAAATAATAAAGTTTTACTTGGAAATGAGTATGTATTTAAAGTTGTTCCATCAAAAATTTCTTCGTTGAATCAAATTGTAAAATTGGTGATTGATAGTTTTAGTACCGATAATTTATTGGTAGTACAATCGCAAAACATTACCGATAACACTTTGGTGGATGGATATATTAAGGGATATAACGCAGCCGTATTAGGTAAAAATGATACTTCTAGATATTCTCCAATAAAAAAAGTAGTGGTTACAAGAAGTGATGAAATTGTTTCTCATTTAAAACTAAATGCAAACAATGTTATCTTTATACCAACTAAAAGTTCAACGTTTGTAACTAATTTGTTTATTTCATTAACATCAAAATTAAACTCAAAAGAGTACAATAACTGTACAATTACTTTGATCGGGTTAGAAGAATGGCTACAATTTGAAAGTATAGATATAGAATACTTTCAAACCTTAAATGTTCATTTAACTGTAAATAATTTTGTAGATTTCGAAAATCCAACAACTAAACAACTTACCGAAAAATACTACAATAAATTTGAAACTTATCCTTCAACCAACTCATTTTTAGGATATGATGTGGTATCTTATTTTATGTTGAACCTTATTAAAACAGGAAATGCCTATCAACCAAATTTATCAAGCAAATTAGTAAGTACTGATTTTAATTTTTTCAAAACAGGAATAGAAAGTGGTTATGAAAACACATCTATCAGACTGCTAAAGTTTGATAACTACACCCTAAGAATGGTATATTAACAAATGGATAAAAAACCAGATTCAAATGAATATGAGATAGATATATTTAAAAATACATCTAATATAGATTTTTCTGAAAAAATTAAAATAAAGAGAAATAATGTTTTACTGATTTTTAGAAGAGTAATGATTGGTTTAAGAACTGAAACCAGAGAAACAAAACAAGCTACCAAAATTGCCATTAAGTATATTTCTAAAGGTTCTATCACAAAAGAAGAAGAGTTTGAACTTCGTCAACAGGTTTATGATGTTCTTAAAACATTAGGAATTGGAGTTCCTTTTGCATTAATTCCGGGTGCAAGTATCCTTATTCCCATTTTAATAAAAGTAGCTCAAAAAAAAGGAATAAATCTATTGCCTTCAGCTTTTGATGATAATTCAAAAGACTCAGTAGATAATTAGTTTTGATATTAGCTATCATTTAGGATTTCAACATTTACCTATTAAACAACCTATTTAGTTCCTTAATAAACCTAAATTTAGGTTTTCAAAACTTAACTTAAACGTATCATGTTTAAAAAATTACTTTTCTCTATTGCAATTTGTTTGCAATTACAATTTTCTTTTGCTCAATTAAATATGTCACTTTTAGGACAGTTACCTCTTTCTGGTAAAGGAGATGGATCCGATATTTGGGGGTATGTTGATGAACTCGGTAATGAATATGCTTTGGTGGGTATGGAATTTGGGGTATCTATTGTTGATGTAACTATTCCTTCAGCCCCTAACGAAGTGTTTTGGGTTGCTGGAAATACCACTTGGTGGAGAGATTTAAAAACATGGAACAATAAAGCCTACATTACAAATGAGGGTGGAAATGGATTAATGATTATTGATTTAGATCCTTTACCAGGAAGTACAGCTTTGACTGTAACCAATTATACTGGCTCAACTTATCCCTTTACAACTGCTCATAATTTGTATATTGACGAAAATGGATATTGTTATATTTTTGGAGCAAATAGTGGGGTAGGTGGTGCAATAATTTTAAATTTAAATTTACCTACTACAGATCCAAATTTTGAAGTAGGTAGATATAATCAATATTATTTGCATGATGGAGTTGTAAGAGGTGATACCTTGTGGGGTGCGGCAATTAACGACGGTTTTTTGGTAGTTATTAATGTAGCAACAAAATCTGCTCCTGTGTCTATGGCAACTAAAACAACCCCAAGTTTTTTTACGCATAATGCATGGTTTTCTGATGATAATCAAACTATTTTTACCACTGATGAACAACCTAATGCTTATTTAGGTGCTTATGATGTAAGCGATTTAGGAAATATTTCAGAATTGGGTAGAGTACAATCAAGCCCTGGAATGAATGTAATACCTCACAATGTTCATTTTATGAATGATTATATCATAACATCTTATTATCGCGATGGTGTTACCGTTCATGATGTCTGCGACCCAACCAACATGGTTGAAGTTGGAAATTACGATACATCACCGACATATAGTGGCGATGGATTTAACGGTTGCTGGGGAGTTTACCCTTGGTTACCCTCAGGAAATATTATTGCCTCAGATATTGAAAACGGTTTATTTGTTTTGGGTATTAATTATATTAGAGCACAAAAATTAGAAGGTGTTGTAACAGATTCAATTACATCTAACCCAATAAATGGAGTTCAAGTAAACATTGTTTCAACTTCAGCAACAGCAAACACTAATGTTATAGGTGGTTACAAAATAGGTATAGCAGCTACTGGAACTTATGATATTTCTTTTTCTAAAGCAGGTTATGTATCAAAAACAATTACAGGTGTGAGTTTAAATGCAGTTACTTGCGACCCAACAATTTTAAATGTTGAATTAATACCTTTAGTACCTTTTACTTTTGTAGTAAATGTAATTGATGCGAACACTTTAGCTCCTGTCCCAAATGCTAAAGTTAGAATTGAAAACACTTCTTATACTAATATGGTAACTACAAATGCTTCAGGAATTTATACTTTTAGCAACTTTACAGAAGATGTTTATACCATTACAGCCGGAAAATGGGGTTATGTGACCAATTGTGATGAGAATGTAGTTGTTAATACCGCAAATTCAAATTATACCATAGCAATCAATACAGGTTATTATGATGATTTTTCGTTTAATTTTAATTGGACAATTTCAGGAACTGCTTCGGCAGGTATTTGGGAAAGAGGTGAGCCTATTGGTACTCTTCTTGGTTCGGAGGAATCAAACCCAGATTTTGATGTAACTACCGATTGTAATTTTGAAGCTTTTGTAACTGGAAATGCAGGTGGAAATGTTGGCGATGATGATGTGGATGGTGGCGAGACCATTTTAACTTCTCCTGTTTTTGATGCCTCAACGTATTCTAATCCTTATGTGAATTATTACCGTTGGTTTTATAATGCCGGAGGTACAGGTTCAGCAAACGACCAAATGAACATAAAATTAAGTAACGGAACAACTACAGTAACCATAGAAACTGTTACCGCTTCAACGATAGGAAATTCATCTTGGGTAGATAAATCTCACCAAATTTCTTCTTTTTTAACACCTACAAATAACATGAGAGTTATAGTAACTGTTAACGATATTCCCGGAGGACATATTTCTGAAGGTGCATTTGATAAGTTTGAGATTACCGAAGGATTAGTCGGTGTTGACGAGGTTAAATTTAAGGATAATGTTAATATTTATCCAAATCCGTTTAATGAAGAAATTAATATTCAATTATTAAACCACTTAAATACTTCAGCCATTCAAATACAAATAGTTGATGTTGCGGGAAGATTGGTTGATAAATTCGACTTTACAAATGAAAACAACATTCAATTACAAAATAGCTACAAAAAAGGTGTTTATTTTATAAATATTTATGAAAATGGGTTATTGATTAAGAATCAGAAAGTGATAAAGTACTAATTACTTTTAAACATTTTAATTAAGAAATAATTTACCTTCTTTATGTTGAGAAAATAAATGTTATTTGCTTGAAATTGATTATTTGCAACCGTTAATGAAACAGATATCTGAAATATTGTAGATATCAATTATATTTAGCAAAAAAATTAAGACATGAAAAAGGTAGTTGTAATAAGCTTGTTGTTTCTTCAAATAAATTTTGTTTTCTCGCAGTTGAACATGTCACTTTTAGGACAATTTCCATATTCAGGCAAGGGAAGTGGATCTGATATTTGGGGATATGTTGATGAGTTTGGAAATGAATATGCGATAGTTGGGTTACAAACAGGAGTATCAATTGTTGATGTTACGAATCCTTCATCTCTTAATGAAGTATTTTGGACAACCGGTGCAAATACAATATGGAGAGATATGAAAACATGGAATAATAAAGCATATATCACCAATGAAGGAGGAAATGGATTGATGATTATTGATTTAGATCCTTTACCTGCAAGTACAGCTCTGACTGTAACCAATTATACCGGTTCAACTTATCCTTTTACAACTGCTCATAATTTATATATTGATGAGAACGGTTATGCTTATATTTTTGGGGCGAAACCAGGTGTAGGTGGTGCAATTATTTTAAATTTAAACGTTCCAACTACAGACCCAAATTTTGAAATTGGAATTTACAATGATTATTATTTGCACGATGGTATGGTTCGAGGTGATACTTTGTGGGGAGGAGCAATTAATGATGGTTTTTTTGTAGTTGTTGATGTTTCAACAAAATCATTACCAATTACTAAAGCAACTCAAGCAACCCCAAACTCATCTAGTCATAATTGTTGGATTTCAGACGATGGAAAAACGCTTTTTACAGCAGATGAAAAGATAAATGCTTATTTGGCTTCATTTGACGTTAGTGATATTACCAACATTTCTGAATTGGATAGAATACAATCAAGTCCAGGAATGAATGTGGTTGCTCATAATACCCATTTTATTAATAATTTTATTGTAACTTCATACTATGCGGATGGGGTTGTAATTCATGATGTATCTGACCCATCAGTAATGGTTGAAGTAGGAAATTATGATACCTCACCAGCTTTTTCAGGAGGTAGTTTTGATGGTTGTTGGGGGGTATATCCTTGGTTACCTTCAGGAAATATTATTGCAAATGATATTGAAAATGGTTTATATGTTTTAGGAGTTAACTATGTTCGTGCATCCTATTTAAAAGGAAATGTTACTAACTTTAATACAACAGCTCCAATAAATGGAGTTACAGTTCAAATTATTACATCAAATTCAACAAGTACTAACGTTATTGGTGATTATAAAATTGGAGTTGCAACAGCTGGAAGTTATGATGTTGTTTTTTCTAAAATAGGTTTTTATCCCGATACCATATTTAACGCGAACTTAACTTCCGGAAATACTACAATTGTTGACATGCAATTAATACCATTGATTCCATTTAGTTTTCAGGTACAGATAATAGACGCTATTACACTAAACAGTATTCCGAATGTAAATATTCGGATTGAAAATACTTCTTTCATAAGTACTGTAGCAACCGATACTTTAGGTGTTTATACCTTTACTAATTTTACGGATTCAAACTATACCATTACCGCAGGAAAATGGGGCTATCGAACTGCTTGTGAAATTTTTTTTCTTGATACTTCAACGAATACTATTACAATTGCTTTAACACCGGGTTATTATGACGATTTTTCATTTGATTATAATTGGACTGTTTCTGGAACTGCAACTACTGGTATTTGGGAAATTGGAGAGCCAGTCGGCACTCTATTTAGTTCAAATCAAGCCAATCCAGATTTTGATGTAAATAGTGATTGTAACATTGAGGCTTTTATTACCGGAAATGCTGGTGGCAACTTTACCAATGATGATGTGGATAATGGAGAGACGATACTTACTTCTCCTGTTTTTGATGCCACAATTTATTCTAATCCTGTTATTAATTATTATAGTTGGTTCTTTAATAAAGGAGGAAGCCCTTTTAATGATTATATGACTGTAAAATTAAGCAACGGAACAAATACAATAACTATTGATTCAATCATATCAACTTCTTCTGGCAACTCTTCTTGGATCAGTAAATCGGTACAGATATCTAATTATCTTACTCCAACAAATAATATGAGAATTATTGTTTCGGTTAATGATATTCCTGCAGAAAACATTGTTGAGGGTGGTTTTGACGTATTTGAAGTTACTGAAGGATTGGTAAGTACTAATGAACCGAAACAAAATAATGTTAATGTTGTGAACATTTTTCCAAACCCTTTTAGTAAACTAATTAATGTTCAATTCTTAAACAATAGTCATACTTCAGCTATTCAAATACAAATAGTTGATGTTGCCGGAAGATTGGTTGATAAATTCGACTTTACAAATGAAAACAACATTCAATTACAAAACAACTATAAAAAAGGTGTTTATTTGATGAACATTTATGAAAATGGGTTATTGATTAAGAATCAGAAAATGATAAAATACTAGTGTCTATCTATTTCAATTTCATTATCTAAACAAAGTCAAAGTACCTTTTTTCACTATACCGTTAACTTCAACAATATAAAAATAGGTACCAGCAGGAACTTCTGTTCCGGTAGTGGTTCGTCCATCCCAACCAATATTTTGATTTATGGCTTCAAACACTAACATCCCCCAACGGTTAAAAATCTGAACATTTGTACATGTTCCCATATCTTCTGGTAAATCAAGTCTAAATAAATCGTTAAATCCATCTCTGTTTGGAGTAAAAACACTCGCTGGAGTTAAATTAAACAAGTCTTCAAAATTTCCATTGATGATAGGGATAGAATAGGTGTCAGTACATCCATTAATACTTATAGCTGTTAAAATGGTAATAACTGATGTTCCATAGTTAAAAACATGACTGGGGTTTACTAACGTTGATTGTTGTCCATCACCAAAATTCCAAACATAGTTGTTGGCTAACGTACTTTGATTGTTGTAATTTACTAAAATTCCATCACAGGAAAGAGAAGTTTCAATAGTAAAGTCAGCCAATGGTTTATCGACCGCCACCACAGTTATGGATGTAGTATCGGTACATCCGCCAGCATTTTGTACAATTACGTTGTAAGTTATTGTAATTGTCGTGTTGGTATATGGATTAGCAATATTTGGGTTGGATAAGTTGGTTGTTGGTGACCATGTATAAGTGGCATTTATTGGTCCAGAAACATTTAATTGCAAACTATCACCAATACAAATTGTTGTATCAGTTAAGTTTGGAACAGTAAAAACAGAAACCAATATGGTATCTTTGTTTTTACAAGAATTTAAATCAGTACCTATTACTGTATAAGTTGTTGTATTTGGAGGATATACAAATGGGTTAAAAATAGAAGTGTTTGAAATAAAAGTGTTTGGAGCCCATTGATAACTAACTCCTCCTGTTGCAATTAGTTGTGTTGAATCGCCTAAACATAAATAAACGGTGTCGCTTACTCCAATACTAATTATAGGTAATGGATTAACCGTAACCACAACAGTATCATTATTTACACACAAATTGTTATCCGTTCCGTTAACGATATAAGAAGTTGTATTAGCTGGAAAAGCCAACGGATCAGCAACGGCAGAACTTGATAAACCGGTAACAGGCGACCAAACATAAGAATTTCCACCGGAAGCTAAAAGTTGAGTAGTATCACCAAAACAAATAGCCACATCGCTACCAGCATTAATTACAGGAAGATTATTAACCGTAACCGTAATGGTATCAGCATTAGCACAACTGTTACCATCTAAAGCATTTACAATATAGGTAGTGGTAACGATAGGTGTAGCAACAGGATTAGCAACGTTAGGATTTGACAAAGTTGCCGATGGAGACCAAACGTAAGAAGTTCCACCCGTAGCATTTAACTGAGCCGAAGCACCAATACAAATAGCAGTATCACTAAAAGCGGTAATGGTTGGAAGCGGATTAACCGTAACCAAAACAGCATCCGAATTAGAACAAGTGTTGCCATCGGTTCCGGTAACAGTATAAAGAGTAGTTGTAATCGGATTAGCAATCGGATTAGCAATAACAGTATTCGACAAACCTGTTGAAGGAGACCAAACGTAACCGGTAGCACCAGAAGCATTTAATTGCACCGAACCACCAATACAGAAAGATGTATCAACACCAGCATTAACAGTTGGAAGTGGATTAACAGTAACCACAACAGTATCATTATTTACACACAAATTGTTATCCGTTCCGTTAACGATGTAAGAAGTCGTATTAGCTGGAAAAGCCAACGGATTAGCAACGGCAGAACTTGATAAACCGGTAACAGGCGACCAAACATAAGAATTTCCTCCGGAAGCTAAAAGTTGAGTAGTATCGCCAAAACAAATCGCTACATCGCTACCAGCATTAATTACAGGAAGATTGTTAACCGTAACCGTAATGGTATCAGCATTAGCACAACTGTTACCATCTAAAGCATTTACAATGTATGTAGTTGTAACGATAGGCGTAGCAACAGGATTAGCAATGGTAGTATCCGATAAACCAAGCGATGGAGACCAAACGTAAGAAGTCCCCCCCGTAGCATTTAGCTGAGCCGAAGCACCCATACAAATAGCAGTATCAGCTCCCGCATTAATAACAGGAAGCGGATTGACAGTAACCAACACACTATCAGTATTAGCACAAGAATTGCCATCCATACCAACAACAGTATAAACAGTAGAAACAATAGGATTAGCAACAGGATTAGCAATAGTAGTATCTGATAAACCAAGCGAAGGAGTCCATAAATAACTAGTACCACCAGTAGCAGTTAATTGCACCGAACCACCAAAACAAAACGAAGTATCAGTTCCAGCATTAATAGTTGGAAGCGGATTAATCGTAACCACAACAGTATCGTTATTCACACAAAAATTGGTATCCGTTCCGTTAACGATATAAGAAGTTGTATTAGCTGGAAAAGCCAACGGATTAGCAACGGCAGAACTTGATAAACCGGTAACAGGCGACCAAACATAAGAATTTCC
>JACPDX010000108.1 GCA_016183805.1 Bacteroidota bacterium | reverse complement strand
TGACTAAGAATCGGGTACCTTCCAAATATGGCATGACAGACCTCTACCGGGCCATTACAGGTGGATTATAATTGATCGAAATAATAAACTTTGTAGAACAATTTTCTCGTATTGTGGCGGAAACGATACTTTCTTTTTCCTTTTATTCTATCGATGCCCGATATATTTCAGTCTAAATTTTGAACAGCTTTTCTCCCGATCGGTATTATAACGCAGACTATTTTATAATAGCGGATAGGATACCAGGGAATCACAAATTATATATTGGCACACTATTTTCTCTAACCAATTATTCTCATACAACAAGTATGCATGAATTATAAACCAACTACAAAATAAATAATCATGAAAAAAATCAGAATCTATTTCCTGCTTGCAATAGGATTTGCAACAGGATCAGTTTTTACCGCGTGTAAGCAATCTTCTGAAATAAAAGTTGAAGATGCTAAAAAAGATCTTGAGGATGCCCAGGAAGATCTGTTGGAAGCTAGAATGAAGTATGATGATGAATGGATAAAATTCAGAAATGAATGCAATGAGAAAATACGAAACAATGAAAAAGAGATATCAAGGTTTAAGGAAAAAGTTGCTAACTCATCGGATAAAGATAAAAAATCATACAAAGAAGAAATAGAACTTCTTGAAAGCAAGAATAAACAACTGCAAATGAAACTGGATAACTATGCAAGTGCCAAGGAAAATGATAAAATTAAAGATAAATGGGAGGAGTTTAGACGAGAATTTAAACATGACATGGATGAATTGGCTACTTCTCTGAAGGTTTTAAGCAAAGACAATGTTAAATAAAACTAAACCACTATGGACTGCAAGTCCATAGTTCTGTAAAGAATGAATTCTTTCTGAATACCTAAAAAATACTCTGTGGTTTTCTGTGTCTGCACACCGAAGTGTTCTGGCACACAGGTGTGAAGCTCTGTGTACAAAAAAATTACACAGAGTAAAAAGGAGTTTCACAGAGAACCACAGAGAAAAGAATGTTTTAGAAACTGAAAGTCTTGGCTGGAAGCGCATCGTTTCAACTAATGTGTTTAAAATAATAAAAGAAGAATTGGAAATAAATTAAACTTTCATATTATGCAAATTAAAACCAAACTACTTATTATGGCATTATTGTGCCTATTGCTCACAACAGCCGAACAAAAGGCACAAACTTTCACAGGCGGCATTACATTAGGCTTGTCCACAACTTCTGTAAATATTTCAGATATAGATAGAGCAATAACCAACGTGGTAAAAGGGAAAAATATCATGGGTTTTGAAACAGGAGTATTTGCACGATTAAATATGAATCCTGTCTTTATAAAATCACTGTTATTATTGAGTTACCAGGGTGGAGTGGTTGATTATTACAATAATGATGGAACTATTAAAAACTTAAAATTTACGTATGGAAAATTGGAAATACCTCTTCTGTTTGGCTTAAAAATCATTGGTCCTTTTCGCATTGAAGGCGGACCGGTTTACAATTGGATTTATACAATAAATATTGGTGACTTGATTAAAATAGAGCCATCGGGCTTAGGTTATCGTGCAGGCGCCAATATTGAGTTAGCAAATGTAAACCTGGGAATAGCTTACCAGGGTCTTACTAATAAATCGTTCAATTCTTCGTCAACTACATTCAAATCCCCGAATGAATTGATTTTCAGTGTAGGCATTTGCTTCGGAAAAGACAATAGTAAATAGTTAGTATAATAAATTTACTGACCTCCTAAAAAGTAGTGCCAGCTTCCCGGAAAAATACAAGGCGATTAGTCACTTTAAAATATTTTAATGATTTTATTATACAGATTTCCTGAAATCTTTCATTCCTCCAAAATACTCCCCAGGATTGTTTAATTCTATTTTTTTAGCCACCAAAACACGAAAGCACAAAACTTGCCTGCCGACAGGCAGGTTTTCACCAAACGTATTGTGTTTTGGTGGCTTGGTGGCAAAATTTATTGCTTTTATAACGTATCCCACCAACAAAGTACATCTTGTGTAGGAGTTTGTGAGGGAGTAGTTTTGCTTGCATAAACAATAAACTACTTTCCATGAACGAAAAAATGACTGAATATCGTCAGCAAAGACTCGAGCTGGCATCCCAGTATGCT
>JACPDX010000107.1 GCA_016183805.1 Bacteroidota bacterium | reverse complement strand
TCCTTCATGGTTCTGACACCATGGCTTACACTGCTTCTGCATTGAGTTTTATGCTGGAAAATTTAAACAAACCCGTTATCATTACTGGTTCACAATTACCTATTGGCGTGTTGCGTACCGATGCTAAAGAAAATTTATTGACTGCCATAGAAATTGCTACCACTCAACTGAACGGAAAATCGGTTGTGCCCGAAGTTTCCATTTATTTTGAATACAACTTGTATCGTGGAAACAGAGCAACCAAAACAAGTGCTGAGGAGTTTAAAGCATTTACATCTCCCAATCATCCTGTGTTGGCAGAGGCTGGAGTAAACTTAAAATTTAATTACCCACTGATAAGAACAATCCATACCGCCGATTTAAAACTGAACCTGAATTTAGACAACAATATTGCCACACTTAAAATATACCCCGGAATTTCTCCTGCATTTGTAGAGGCAGTAATTGGTGCTAAAAACCTAAAAGGAATTGTTTTAGAAACTTTTGGAGCCGGAAATGCTACTACCGAAAGTTGGTTTATCGATTTATTAACCAAAGCCATTGTAAACGGAATAGTTATTTTAAACATTAGCCAATGTCAAGGTGGTGCGGTAGAACAAGGCAAATACGAAACAAGTTCATTTTTTAATAAAATGGGTGTAATTAGTGGTAAAGACATGACCTACGAAGCGGCTGTTACCAAACTAATGTATGTGCTTGGATTAGGTTTAACCAACCAAGAAACCGCTAAACTTTTACAAGAGAATTTGAGAGGGGAGTTGACGAATTAATCTTTCAGACTCAACCCAATTCGTTTACGTTCCTTATCTATTTCTAACACTTTAACAAAAACGTGTTGGTGTAAACTTACCACTTCCGAAGGGCTGGCAATGTACTCATCAGCTAAGTTGGAAATGTGAATTAGCCCATTTTCTTTAATACCAATATCTACAAAAGCTCCAAAGTTGGTAACATTATTAATGATTCCGGGTATTTTCATACCTATCTGTAAATCGTTAATAGATTTGATGTTTTTGTCAAATTCAAATATCTTGGCAGCTTTTCGTGGGTCTCTACCGGGTTTTAGCAATTCTTGCTTAATGTCGGCAAGCGTTAATTCGCCAATGGTATTATCCACGTATTTTCCCCAATTTATTTGGTTGATTAATGCTTCGTTTCCAATCAATTGTTCGACCGAAGTTTTGGCGTCTTTACAAATTTTCTCTACTATTTTATATCGCTCAGGATGAACAGCACTATTGTCTAATGGATTTTTAGCAGCTGAAATACGTAAAAACCCTGCGGCTTGCTCATAAGCTTTTGGACCAAGTTTGGGTACTTTTTTTAACTCTTCACGCGAAGTAAATCCTCCGTTTTCTTTTCGATAATTAACAATATTTTCAGCCAATTGCGAGCCAATACCCGAAATGTAGGTCAGCAAATATTTACTCGCTACATTCAAATCAACTCCCACTTTGTTTACACAACTTTCCACCACCAAATCGAGCTGTTGTTGCAACAATTTTTGGTCAACATCATGCTGATATTGCCCTACACCAATACTTTTTGGGTCAATTTTTACCAATTCAGCCAATGGATCCATCAATCGTCGACCAATAGAAACCGAACCTCGAACAGTTACGTCATAATCAGGAAATTCCTCCCGAGCAACTTTTGAAGCTGAATAAATAGATGCTCCTGCTTCGTTTACCACAAACACTTTTACATCGGTTGTAAAACCAGTGTTTTTTATAAAATTTTCCGTTTCTCGTGCGGCTGTTCCGTTGCCTATGGCTATGGCTTCAATCTTATATTGATTAGCAAGTGTGGCAATTTTTTTCTGAGCCAATTTTGTTTCGTTTTGTGGTGCATGAGGATAAATGGTTTCGTTGTGCAACAAATCACCATTTTCGTTTAAACAAACTATTTTACATCCTGTTCTAAAGCCAGGGTCGATAGCCAAAACACGTTTTCCTCCCAAAGGTGGCAGCAACAATAATTGCCGTAAATTTTCAGCAAAAACCTTTATGGCTTCAACATCTGCTTGAGCTTTTAATTCGTTTCGTATTTCTGTTTCTATTGCAGGTTTAATTAAACGAGCATAAGCTTCTTTAATAGCGGTTTCCAACTCCTGCTCAAAAGGCGAATTAGGTTTAATAATGGTTTGCTTTATAATGATTAACGCTTCTTGTTTATCAGGTTCAATAGCTACTTTTAAAAACCCCTCCTCCTGACCACGAAGCAAAGCTAATACTCGGTGCGATTTTATTTTTTTGATAGATTCCTGAAAATCAAAATAATCTTTAAACTTTTCGGCTTCTTGTTCTTTACCTTTTACTAATTTGGAATGCATTACTCCTGTTCGCCAAAATAATCCACGAATTTTTTGTCGAATGACAATGCGTTCATTTATCCATTGAGCAACAATATCTGTTGCACCATTAATGGCATCATCAACATCAGGAACTTTTGAGTTGGTATATTTTTGAGCGATAGTAGAAAAGTTACCTCCCGTTTGAGCCATTAAAATTTTAGCTAACGGCTCTAGCCCTAAAGCAATAGCTTTATCAGCTTTGGTTTCTTTTCTTAGTTTGTAAGGCAGGTAAACATCTTCTAACTCCTTGATATCTGTACAACTTTCAATTTTTGCTTGTAATTCTTCTGTTAGCTTTCCTTGTTCAGCAATAGAAGATAGGATGATTTTTTTTCTCTTTTCAAACTCTAAAATTCGCTGGTGGGCCTCTTGAATAGCGGCAATTTGAACCTCATCTAAATTCTCGGTTGCCTCTTTTCTGTATCGGGCAATAAACGGAATGGTTGCCCCATTATTCAGTAGTTCTAGCGTGTTTTTTATTTGGTTAGAAGTAACCGTTATCTGTTTAGAAATTATAGTTATATGATTTTCTTTGAACATTTATTGATGTTTTTAAACATAAATATGCAACTTTATTAAGTATTTATACGTATTGATATGGCCTGATTTTTCAGTAATTTTACACTTTAGTTATGTTAATGTATTCACTTATCGTTGTTAATTTCTCGTTGGTCTAAATGTTAAATTTATTACCCAATTCGGGAGTTAAATTTGAATAAGTGCAGACAGACGTTTAGTTTATACTACAAACATAACTATATTAAACGTAGTTAATCGAAGGGGCAAGAATTTTTATACACATGAAAAACTTTACATTATTTAGTCTCTTAGTCTTGTTAGAAATTATACTTTCTCAACATTCAACAGCTCAAAATATTGCAAATTATACTACCACCCGAACAACAACAATTACCTATAACTCCATATCAACAACAGGAAATGCAATAGCCAGTTGGAGAAATAATGGAGCATATTCACAAGATGATAATAGAAGTGTTGCTACTGATATAGGGTTTGATTTTTGGTACAATGGTACTCGTTATTCTCAATTTAATGTTTCCACGAATGGATATGTTGATTTTTCAACCTCTACTGCTGATGGCGGACCTACGACAGGAGCTTTTGGATACAGTAATACAGCTTTTTCGAATACTAATGCAGCTAACAGAACCTACCCTGCTTTGGCTCCTCTTTATGATGATATGACAGCTCAGGGAGGTGTCGATGCGTTAGGCAACAGTATAAAATATTTAACAACAGGAACAGCACCAAATAGGGTATTAACCATTGAATGGATTAACATGGCTGTTTTCGGAAATACCACTCCCAGTTTAAATTTTCAGGTAAAATTGTATGAAACAACAGGAGTAATCGAATACATATACGGAACCATGACACCGGGCACGGCAGCATGGTCGTACACTTGTGGTATTAACAGTCAAACTGCATCTAATACAACAGCCAATTTAAAAACGCAGCAAACAGCTAATACCAATACATTCAGTAATACTCCAAGAAACAACTTAAGCACTTTACCGGCAAACAATTCTCAAATTACCTTTACACCTCCAACAACTACTCCTGCTTCTCCGTCGGGTAGTTTGTCTTTTACTGCAATTACACAAACAGGTATGACTGTAAATTGGACCAATTGGTGTACCAATGAAGTTGGGTATGTGTTGTATAATTCTGTCGATAATGTGAATTTCTATTTTGTTACACAAACAGCTGCAAATTCGACTAGCTATGCTGCATCAGGTTTATTGCCAGGAACGCTTTATTATTGGAAACTGTATGCTGTAACGGTGGGTTATATTAGTTCCGAATTAACAGGCTCACAAGCAACCAATGCCGCCGGTAATAAAGTATCTACAGGTAATGGTAATTGGAATACTACCGGAAGCTGGTCTCCTAGTGGCATACCAACTGCTGCCGATAATGTTACCATACGTGATGGGCATACCATTACCATTAATGCAACTTCTGTATGCAATAACCTAACTGTTGGAGAAGGTGCATCCGGTATATTACGAATTGGAAATAATAATACTGCTCGAACTATAACCGTAAATAATGATGTTGTTATAAACGGAGGTGGACAGTTTATTGCCAATACTGGTTCAACAGCAACTCATAATGTTACACTAACCGGAAATATTACGAATAACGGTATACTCAATTTTGCTTCTGATGGCAATAGTTTTGCTAATGTTACTTTTAATAAAAATGGCAATCAAACTGTTTCGGGAACTGGAGGAACAACAAATTTTAATAGAATTACTCTAAACATGGGTTCGTCACTAGCCAATGTTTTGGATATCACCACTTCATCCTTTAGTGTTGCTACCACCAACTTTCTTACATTAAATAGCGGTACATTTAAACTTTCCACTCCTGCAACAGTTTCGTTAACCCCTTTTACGGCTTTAGCAACAATTAATAGCAACTCCGGAATCGAGTGTAACAGTTCATTAACCACTTGGTCGTTCCCTGCAGGTATTTCTCTTTCAGGGAATTTAATTGTTAATTCAGGTATTGTAAATGTTGGCGATGCAGCTAACGAAAATGTGGCCTCAAATGGAGGAGTTTTTCAGATTTATGGAGGAGTAGTAAACATTGCCGGACAATATTATTCTGCAAACATTAATACTTTAGCAAATTTTACCATATCAGGAGGAACTTTAACCTTACCAACAGTTTCGTCAACTTCTACAACTATTGCTCCTTTTCATATTGATGGAGCCGGTTCTACCTTTAACATGAGTGGAGGCACTATTATTATTCAACGGGAAGGAGGTTCGGGTGCCCAAAATTTAGGTTATACTGTATTAGATATTTCAAGTAGCGCTGTAACAGGCGGAACTTTACAAATTGGAAATACGTTGACTCCTGCAGGTCAAATAATGAGCATTAATTCAAGTGCACAAGTGGGAAGCTTGTTAATTAACAGTGCTAATGCAACCGGGTTTTTAACTACCAATTCTTTAACAGTTACCAATGATGTAACAATAAGCTCAGGAACATTAAATACAAACAACCTAAACCTTACCTTAGGAGGTAATTGGTTAGACAATGGTACATTTACGCCGGGAACTGGAACAGTTACTTTTAATGGCACTAACCAAAGTATTACAAAAACTACAGGAGAAACTTTTTATAATTTGGTTTTAGACGGTTCGGGAACAAAAACATTGGGAGGAAATGTATCTACTACTAATGATTTAACTATTAATTCTACTGCAATTTTAGATATTACAACAAATAATTATGCGGTTAACATTGGTAGAAACTGGACTAATAATGGAAATTTTATTGCTCAAAGTGGAACAGTTACTTTTAATGGTTCTGCCGCACAAACAATAGGTGGGACAACGGTAACCAATTTCAACAACATTACTTTAAACAATGCTGCTGGAGCAAGTTTAACTAATGCTCAAAATTTAATAGGAACGCTAACGCTATCCGTTGGAACTTTTGCAACCAATAGCCAAACTTTTACTTTACTATCTGACATTAATGGTACAGCAAGAATTGCTTCTATTCCTGCTGGTGCTGATATTACAGGAGACATTACCATGCAACGCTATATTGGAGCAGGAGCAACAAATTGGAGATTTTTAACTACAGCAGTATCTGGAACCACTCTTGCTGATTGGGATGATAATATAATTACTAGTGGATTTGCCGGAAGTCAATACCCAAACTGGCCATCTGTTTCTAATCCTTGGGTAAATATTTATTTTTACGATGAAACAGTTCCAGGAGTACAGGACAGCGGTTATGTTGCTGCTTCAAATATTACTAACAATGTGAGCCCTGGTCAAGGCTTGTGGGTATGGGCAGGTGATACAAGTATAGGAACACAAGCATTCACTATTGATGTGGTTGGGCCAGCTAATAAAGGAAATATTAATTTACCAGTAACTTTTACGAGTAGTGCTGGTTCTGCAGATGATGGATGGAATATGGTTGGAAATCCCTATCCAAGTACTATTGATTGGGATTCTCCTAATTGGACAAAAACAGGGATTAACGCTGCAATTTACATTTGGAATCCACAAATCCAGCAATTTGCCTCCTATGTGTTTGGAATTGGAACAAATGGTGGTTCTCGTTATATTTCTTCTTCTCAAGCTTTTTGGGTACAAACCAATACCGCATCACCTGTAGTTCAAATTACAGAAAACTGTAAATCAGCAGTTGATCAAGATTTTATGCGTGATGCAGTGTCTGACCAACAATTACTAACATTTGGAGTACAAAAAGGAACTAAATACGATGAAGCCATTTTACGTTTTATTGATGGTGCAACCGAAAATTTTGATGCAGATTTTGATGCATTAAAAATAGCTAGTGCTGATGTTGATATGCCTTACATTGCACTACTAAATTCAACAAATGAGTATTCTGTAAACAGTTACAATTTAGGGCAAAATATTACCATGCCTGTAAAAGTATTGTCAAATACAAACGGAATAACAACGTTAACATTTACTAAAACTAATTTAATCGATTTATCATGTGCTGTTTTAGAGGATTTGGTAACCGGAACAAAAACGGATGTAATTGCCAACAGTTCTTATACTTTTTATCATACAAGTGCTACCGATACTGCACGTTTCATTTTACACCTTTGGAACAACAAAGCTAAAGAAGTTGTTGCTCCAACTTGTTTTGACGCTACCAATGGAGAAATTATTTCACAAACTTCAGGTAACGGTCCTTGGACTTTTAATTTGAATAATGATATTGGAACAGTAACTTCTTTTAATTCGACAAATGATACTACCATTATCAATAACCTTGGTGCCGGAACATATTATTTACAAATTTCCGATCAATCGTTGACTTGTGGGATAACTGTTGATACCATTGTCATCAGTAATCCAACTCCGGTGTTTGTTTCTTCTGCAGTTACAACTCCAAGTTCTTTTTCAAATGATGGAGCAATCGATTTAACGGTAATTGGAGGTGTAAGTCCTTACCAATTCAATTGGAACAATGGAGAAACAACAGAAGATTTAGTGAACTTAACTGCCGGAGTTTATGAAGTAATCGTAATTGATGCAAACGGCTGCTCAACAAACGAAGTATTTACATTGGATTTTTCTACAAGTATAAATAATCTTTCGAACAATAATAGCATTGCTCTCTATCCAAATCCTGCCAAAGATGTTTTAGTTTTAGAAGGGCAAGATTTAACCGGAACAACTTTAACTTTAACAACAATAAGTGGTCAGGTGGTACTTACAAAAAATTTAACCTCAACTAAAGAAACACTAACTATATCTAATTTGAGTTCGGGTGTTTATTTTTATGAATTGAATAATAAAACTATTCAACAAAAAGGAAAGTTGGTAGTGGTAACCAGATAGATTAGTTACTCATGTTACGCAATGCTCCGTAGGAGCAAAATATTGGTAGAAATTATTGACAGAAAATTATTTTAGCCCCATCGGGGCGAAATATTACGCTCCTACAGAGCTAAAAAATGGGGTAATTGTATATTTCTACCGATATCTCGCCCCTTTTGGGGCTATTTTGCGTAACATCAGCTAGTTATTAAAACTCAACCGTTTTCCCCGATAATTTTCATCAAATGTTCCATTATCGTAAACCAGCGTTCCATTTACAAATGTTTTAAGTATTTTACTTTTAAAAGTTGTTCCTTCAAAAGGCGACCAACCACATTGGTACAAAATATTCGATTTTTCAACCGTCCAAGGGTTATTCAAATTTACAACAACCAAATCGGCAAAATAACCCTCGCGGATAAAACCCCGGTTTTCGAGATTAAAGCAATCGGCCACCGCATGGCTTGTTTTTTCTACTATTTTCTCTAAACTAATTTTACCGTTGTGATAATGTTCCAATAGTGCAACCAACGCATGTTGAACCAAAGGACCACCTGATGGAGCTTTAAAATAATTTTGTTGTTTTTCTTCCAACGTATGTGGAGCGTGGTCAGTAGCAATGATATCAATTTTATTATCGATAATTCCTTGTAAAATGGCATCTCTGTCCGAAGCTTTTTTAATTGCCGGATTCCATTTGATAAAGTTACCTTTGGTTTTATAGTCTTCATCGCTAAACCATAAATGATGAACACATGCTTCGGCTGTAATTCGTTTTTGTTTTAAAGGTGTTTTATTTTCTAAAAGCTCTATTTCTTTAGCAGTTGAAAGATGAAATAGATGAAACCTCGTGTTGTGCTTTTTAGCCAACTGGATAGCAAATGCTGATGATTTATAACAGGCTTCTTCGCTTCGTATTTCAGGGTGACATTCGATAGGAATATTTTCACCATATTTTTCTTTATAAATTGCCATATTCGCTTTGATGGTAGTTTCATCTTCGCAATGTGCAGCAATGAGTAATTTGCATTTTGAGAATAATTCTTCCAACGTTTCTGCATTATCCACCAACATATTACCGGTTGATGATCCCATAAAAACTTTTACTCCACAAACTGTTTTAGGATTGGTTTTTAACACCTCTTCAATATTGTCGTTGGATGCTCCCATGTAAAATGAATAGTTTGCATAGGAGGTTTTTTCTGCAATGTCGTATTTATCTTGAAGCAATTCTTGGGTAAGCGTATTTGGAACAGTGTTGGGCATTTCCATAAATGAAGTAATTCCTCCAGCTACAGCAGCTCTAGATTCGCTTTTTATGGTCGCTTTATGTGTTAACCCCGGTTCACGAAAATGCACTTGGTCGTCGATTAAGCCCGGCAACAAATAATGACCTTTTACATCAATCACTTTGTTTGTTTTTTCGAAAGAAGTAACATCATCATCTATCTTAAAAATCTTAGCAATAATTTCGTTTTCAATTAAAATATGGCCTGAAACGATTTTTCTTTCGTTTACAATTTTGGCATTTTTTAGAAAAATTCCCATGTTTTATCTCTTTAGTTTACTGCTTTGTTTTTATTCGCCAACTGACCACAAGCGGCATCAATATCTTTTCCTCTACTTCTGCGAACATTAACAACCAATTTGCATTTTTCTTCTAAAAACCGTGCAAAATCATCTGTTTTTTTAGGGTCTGCCTTCTCAAACTGGGCATCATCAATTGGGTTATATTCAATAATGTTGATTTTACAAGATACTAGTTTGCAAAATTCAGCTAAATCTTTCGCATCTTCAATGCTGTCGTTAAAATTCTTAAAAATAATGTACTCAAAAGTTACTCTGCTTCCCGTTTTTTCGTAAAAATAAACCAATGCCTCGCCTAATGCTTCTAACGTATTGGTTTCGTTTATTGGCATAATTTTGCTTCTTTTTTCGTCTGTTGCAGCATGTAACGATAAAGCCAGATTAAATTTTACTTGGTCGTCGCCTAGTTTTTTTATCATTTTTGCAATTCCTGCGGTAGAAACGGTTATCCGTTTTGGTGACATCCCTAATCCTTCTTCAGAACTAATCAATTCAACCGATTTTAACACATTGCTGTAATTTAATAAAGGTTCGCCCATTCCCATGTAAACGATGTTGGTTAATGGTGTTTTATAATGTTCTTCTGCTTGTTTTTTAATCAGTGCAACCTGGTCAAAAATTTCGTCGGCATCAATGTTTCTCAATCGGTCTAATTTTCCTGTAGCACAAAACGTACAAGTTAAACTACAGCCCACTTGAGATGAAATACAGGCGGTCATTCTTGTTTTTGAAGGAATTAAAACGCCTTCTGTAATTTTACCATCATGCAATCTAAAAGCATTTTTAATGGTTCTATCAGAACTGATTTGTAATTCGGCAATGGTTACCGAATGTATTTCAAAATGTTGTTTTAAAAGCTCTTTTATCGGGTTAGAAATGTTCGACATTACATCAAACGAAGTGGCTTGTTTTTTCCACAACCATTCGTAAACTTGGTTGGCTCTGAATGGTTTTTCGCCATGCTCAACAAAGAAATTTTTGAGTTCTTCTTTGGTTAAACTTTTAATATTTGGCAAAACTTTCATGTATTTGCAAAGGTACATAAAGAAGTTGGATGTTGGAAGACCGAAGTCCGAAGTGCCTCCATCTTCCTACTTCGGTCTTCCAACCTATTTTCCCTTAATAACTACTTCTTCAAATTTTTTGATATTTTCTTGAAGTACCACATTAAAACTATCCCTGTATTGTTTTTGAATAGGCTCTGCTGTTGGAAAATCTTCTTTTAGATGATTCGATTGTTTCCCGTTTTTCCAAAAACGATAACAAACGTGAGGGCCAGTTGCTAAACCAGTGCTGCCTACATAACCAATTACATCGCCTTGTTTTACTTTTTCACCTTTGTTAACCGCTCTTTTACTCATGTGAAGGTATTGAGTAGTGTAAGTATTGTTGTGTCTTATTTTTACATAATTTCCGTTAAAAATACCATGAGCCGACTCCACTACTACTCCATTACCAGTTGCTAAAATTGGAGTACCTTTAGGTGCTGCATAATCGGTTCCCAAATGTGCCTTGTTAATTTTTTGTACGGGATGAAACCGTTTCATGGTGAACCCTGATGTTAAGCGACCAAACTTTAATGGCGATTTTAAAAATGCTTTTTTTACACTGTTCGCTTTTTCATCAAAATAATCAGCAATTCCATCATGAACGAAATAATGTCCTTGAAACTCCTTGCCTGAGTGGTTAAATTGTGCGGCTATTATTTTTCCAACGCCAACCGATTTGTTATCAACAAATTTTTCTTCATAAATTACCTTAAACCAATCGTTTTTTTGGATGCGATAAAAATCTATCGTCCAGGCAAAGATATTGGAAAGTTCGATGGCTAAAACCGGCGAAATATTGGCGTCTTGCAAGGTTTTATAGAGCGAAGAAGTAATCACTCCTGAAGCCGTTCTTATTTCAGTTTTAATGGGTCTTTTCTTTTTATAAACCTGGATAGAATCACGTAAATCGAAAACGATGTATTCTAAAGAGTTGGGTTCGTAAACAAAACATTGAGGATTGTTTAGCGAGTCTTTTGTACAAAAAAAAGTGTAATTTTTTCCTGCAATAAAGTTTCGTTCAATATCATAAACACCCTTAGATTTATTTACCATTTCATAAATCTGTTGTTGGGGAATGTTGAACTTTAAAAGAAGGCTGGTAATAATTTCATTCGGTTTTATTTCGCCTTTATGTATAGAGAAAGTGTCTGTTCTCATTCCAAACTCAAAAGTAGGCACTGGAACACTATCTTGTTGAACAACTTCAGGAACATCAACTACAACATATTGATTTACAAAACAAAAGGAAAGAACTATGATTAGAATGGAAATAACGACAAGAATGATTTTATTTTTTTTCTGCATGCTTTTGATTTGGAAACATAAAAATAAGGCGTTGAAGTTATTCAACGCCTTATAACGAATTTTGTTTTAAACAAATTGATGTTAAACCTTAATCCACCTTAGAAATTTACCTGCGGTTGTAAATTAACTTCTCGATACGCTCCGTAAAAACTACGCTACTCGAAGTGACAAATGATGCTGCTGTCAGTTCGAGTAGGTTTAATGAAGTGATAATGGAATTAAACCATATCGAGAACTCAAAAAAATACACTTCTTGATAGACCCCTTCTTCATCAGCACTTGAAGTGACAAAAGGAAAAATGGCTCACTTTTCTCTGAAAACCAATAAAATCTTTTTTTCGTGTCTTGCCGACCTTTCGGAAGCAATTTTTTCATTTGAATTTAAATAAACTCAAAAACCAAAAACAGCCATTTTTTGCACAAAAACCGCTCAAAAACGACCGTTTAAGAGAAAAATGAAACATTTGGTTGACTCAAGCCATTTATTTGATACATTTAGCCATTATAAAAAAATATTAAAATACAATTTTTAAATTTTATACCATGAAAAATTTTACACAACAACTTAAAACAGCATTTTTATTAAGCGTACTTGTTTTATTGGCAATTACGGTTAAGGCACAAAACGATTATTTTATTAAAAATGATGGGACTAAAATTAACATTTACGGAGCTGCTGCTACATACCGATATGGAGAGGTAGAGTATGTGGATGAAAATGGGAAAGATGCAAAAATGAAAGATAAAGACATTAAATTGTTGGTTATGGGTAAATCTGTTCTTATGAGCTTACCTGGTTCTCCAAAAAGTAAATCAACTTCTTTATATTACATTGTTGCATTCAATGATAATTACGTCTTAGCAGGGAAAACCTATCATGGTCAAAATTCAGATTATACTTGGTTAAACTTATTTGATAGAAATTTTAACTTTATTCTGGATAAAGAGATTCGTTTTACTGTTTTGAAGCAACGCCAACAAAAATATGAAGATGAAAAGAGAGAAATATTAAACGAAAAAGTATTTAAATATTTTAAAGAATGTCCTGAATTACATGAAGCAATGCTCAAAAATGTAGATAATGTAATAGCTGCCCATGAAGGTATAAACTATTATAACTGTGGAAATTCCTTAGATTTATTAACAAATAAAAAGATTAATAGCGATAATATAAATCCAATTACACAACTAGAAAATAAGATAGAAAAGCAAAAAATAGATTTCTATGTTAATACTAAAGGAGAAAAGATAGAGATGGTTATTCTAAATAATGATAAATTAGCATTTAAAAAAGAAAAGCACTCTAGAATTGAATCATTAAACCCAATATTTAAGTATCGTACTAAACTCACAATATTCAACAATATACCTTCTTTCAAAACAGAATCTGTACCTACTGAAGAAGTTAAGTACATTTATTATGAAAATACAATCTATGGCCCAGTTAAACAAGATGGACAAAGAATTCTATCTAAAATATTTGCTTTTAATAACAACTATGTTTTGATAGATATACAGAAAATGAACCAGAAGAAAGGTACATCTTATATAGGTTTTCAAATTTATGATAGATTAAAAAATGAGGTTGTTGAAAAAACAAATGAAAATACACTTCCGTTTATAAAAAATTATTTTGGCGATTGTCCTGATTTATTAAAGTTAATCGATGATAATATAAAAAACCATAGGGAATCGGTTTTTGGTATAACTTACTACAACTGCAACAACTCCAAAGAATTTATAGAAGGATTTAAATTCGAATGAAAATAAAAGTTTTGAAACAATTTATAGAATAACCTAATTACGTTTTATATTATGAAAAATTTTACACAACAAATTAAAACAGCAATTTTATTAAGTGCCCTTGTTTTATTGGCAATTACGGTTAAGGCACAAAGTGGAAATTACTTTGTAAAACATGATGGTACTGTAGTGAAGATGTACGGAGAAAAAGCTTCATTTGATGGTTGGATATATTATACTGATGAAAACTGGAAAGAAACAAAAATTTATCAAGATGAAGTGAAATTATTAGTATTTGGAAAAGCAGTATATATATCAAAAAATAAAAAATCTTCTCTTGTTCGAGTTATCGCTTATAATGATAACTATTTTATAGCGGAATATTCTCTTAGTGACGGTATATATCATTATCTGTATGATAGAGATTTTAATAGAATAAACAAAGGAGTAGTCGCCTTATTTGCTGTGAAATCAAAATCCGGCATAAAATTAAAAAAGAAACAATATGATGAAAATTTTGCAATTTATTTTAAAGATTGTAATGAGCTAAATGAGACTTGTCATAAAAATATGGATGAAGGTCGAGCTGCTTTTGAAGATATAGACTATTACAACTGCGGAAGTTCTACAGACTTGATTACCAATAAACCTATTGAAAAAAATGCAGCAAAATCTCAAGTTGTTCAAAAGAAGGAAATACATCCCTTTTTTGTTGATACCAAAGGAGTAAAAAAAGAATTTGAAGGTTATCATTTGATAACCTTAAACGAAAATTTTAAATACAGTAAAGGCTACACCATTTATGAAACACAATCTAAACCTGCTAGTGAAATTAAGTATGCCTATTTTGACAACAAAATTTGTGCACCTATAAAAGTTGATGACAAAGACTACATGGTTGAAATTATTTGTTTTAATAATGATTATGTGTTGTTTGGAAAATATAAAACAAGTCAAAGAACATTAGAAATAAAAAGAAACGCTTTTGGTATTTATGATAGAAAAACAAATTCGATTATTGATGAAATGCCCACTGAAAATACTGATGTTTCAATATTTCTAAAAAAATATTTTGATGGTTGTAAAATTGAAAAATCACTCGGTATAACTTATTACAACTGCAACAACTCAAAAGAATTTATTGAAGGAATTAAATTCGAATGAAAGTAAAAGTTTTGAAACAATTTATAGAATAACCTAATTACGTTTTATATTATGAAAAATTTTAAAAATCACTTATTTATTTGTGTAATATTAATACTAACATCATATAATTTTTATTCTCAAGAATCTAGCAATTTCGCCATTACAAAAAAAGGAGAAAAAATCATTTTTTATGGTAATTATCTTTTAATTGGAGATAGAGTGGTTAGTTATGAAAATGAAAAGAAAAAAACAGTTAATTTAAAAAATGAAGACGTTAAACTAGTTGTAAATGGACCAGAGGTTTATATGTCTTTAGCGACAACGAAAGGTGTTAATAAACTTCAGAAAATACTTGCATTTAATGATAAGTATGTTTTAACTACTCATGAATTTTTATCAACAGTTTACATTTGGGATAGGGATTTTAACTTAGTTAAGGGGGGAATAGAGATTATGGTTTTTACAAAAAACCAGATTAAAGAAAGTAAGGAGAATTTTAAACCGATTGCCGAGTATTTTAAAAATTGTCCAAAATTTCTTGAGTTACTTATGAAAAATATAGAAGATGGAAAAAAAATAGAGCTAAACGTGAATTATGTTAACTGTGGAAATGCTAAAGATTTATTCACGAATAAATTAAATGAGGAAGTTGTAGAAATTAAAGAGATAGATAAAGACATTCCAACTGATGAATATGGAATTGTCGGTTTCGGAATAGATAAGGAAACTAATGAGAAAATTATGTTTTATCGTAGAGGTCCACTACCAGCTCCAAATTCGACCAATTTCGTTTATTATCCTAAAAAAGAATCTAAAGTAGAGAGCTATGCAACACCTAATAAATTCAAGATAATTGTTAGTGGTGATAGATTGTTCTTGCGATTAAATATTAGTAAAAATAAAAGTAAGCTTTTGGAAATTATTGCTTTTACTGAAAAATATTTATTGGCAGGGTTATGGGGCAATGATGATAAAGTTGAAAAATGTTATATCTATGATAGAGAAATGAACTTAATCGAAGGAGATATAGAAACAGCTGATTTAGCTTTAGTACTAAATAAATATTTTCAAGATTGCCCTACAATTATAGGTTATTTAAAGGAAAACACAAAACTTAATAGAAATATTACATTTGGATTTACATATTATAATTGCGGCACAAAGAAGTTGCTGGATAATTATGATGATTTCATGATAAATTCAAAATATCATATCAATCAACATTAAAAAATATATCAAATGAAAAATTTTACACAAAAACTTAAAACAGCATTTTTATTAAGTGCCTTTGTTTTATTGGCAATTATGGTTAAGGCACAAAACGGAAATTATTTTATTAAAATGGATGGCACTAAAGTTAACATTCATGGTGAAGAACTTTATGATGATGGGAAAACCATACAGTATAAAAATGAAAGGAATAAAAATGAAAATGAAAGTATAAAAAATATTAAAATTATGATTTTAGGAGGGTCTATTTTGATAAATATTCCCATCAACCCAAAACGAAATTTCAGATCGTTACAGTATATTGTTGCTTTTAATGATAAATATGTATTGACGGGTAAATTATACAGTAGTGGAGATCACTTAAATATACTTGATAGAGAGTTTAATTTTGTTAATACTGATGAAATAAAGTTCGTGAATGGTACCACAAATAAAGTCAGTGAAAAAAATAAACAAATCTATAAAGAAAATGTACTAAAGTATTTTAAAGATTGTGCTAATTTAAATGAAGCCATATATAAAAACATCGAAAAATACACAACTTTCTACGACGGAATAAATTACTACAACTGCAACAATGCACCGGATTTATTTACCAATAAAACAGTAAAAAGCAGTGAAGTAAATCAAGACCTTGTTAAAGTGGTCGAAAAGAAAGATTTTTATGTAACTACCACTGGAGAAAAAATAGAAGTACCGTCGAATTACTATATAGTTGAATTTGCAAAATATTTTAGTTACAATTTAGATGGTAATATATTTAAAACAGTTAATGTGCTTGGTGAAACGATTAAATATTTGCTACTTGATAATAAGCTATATGCTCCTATTAAAGTTTCTGACACAAAATACCATGTGGTTGAAATTAAAGCCTTTAACAATAATTTTGTCTTATTTGTAAAATATCCGACATCTATTCATTGGGCAAATCAAAAATTCAAGATTGGTGTTTATGATAGAAAAAGCAATTCTGTAATTGAGGAAGTTGAAGGAGGTGGAAATTTAGATCCTTTGCTTGACAAATATTTTAAAGATTGTACGGATTTAAAAAATATAATTGATGACAATTTAAAAAACCATAGAAAATCAACTTTTGGATTTACCTACTATAACTGCAACAAAGCAAAAGAATTAATTGAAGGAATTAAGTTCGAATGAAAGTGAAAGTTATCATATTATTTTTGCCATTTTTGTTTTCGTGTTCGGCCATTTTAATGAAAGAACGTAAAGTTCGTTTCGATAAAACTGCTGAAAGCGACCTTGTAGAGGTACGAGCCATTTCGAATGGTTCATTAGTAAAAGAAAATAAAAACAACACCTACACCGTAAGAAACAGAGAGCAAGGGTATATTATTTCTGCATCACGCAAAAAACACCGAACACAAAGCAAAGTAATTAACCCTACTAAATTTAATTACCTTAAAATAATTGATGTTTTAATACCTGCTGTAGCCGATGTATTGTTGTTTACACAAGATAACGGCAAATTAAATGCTCCCATTTTTTTTGTGGGTTTGTTTGGTTGGATTGGTCCTTTTGTTGGTCCTTGGAAATATTACGAAAAATCGTTTACCGTCCCCGAACCTTTACCATTGCCTCAACGCAACCCCAACCAGACTTTTATTCAAGCAATTGACTATAGCATAGCCGTACCAAAACAAAACAGAAGTTCTTACACGTATTCCAACTATCAAAACTTTTTGGATAAAAAAGGCGGAGTTAAAAAAACATTTAAGGATTCGATGGTGGTAAAATTGCAAGATTATGAACAGCCCAAACCAACTATTCTAGACCCTTTTAATTTAAGAGATACCAACAATACTTTTTTTAAAAACAAAATATCGGATTTAAAATTAGGGGTAAACATTACCTCGTTTGAAGAGAATGTTATAGGTAGTGCAAAACAAATAAATGTAAAAGCCAATTTAAGCTTAATCAACAATTTCAACAACAAATCGTTGATAGATAAACAAATTGATGCTTCAGCAAACTGGAGTCGCTCATATTCATTTCAAGAAGGGTTAAATTCGCTACAACGAAACGATGTGATAGAAGATGCTATAGCCAAATTTTTAATTGATAGTGAGGTACAAACTGCATTAACCAATTATAAAGGGGAAGTGGTTGAGCAGAAAAAAGTGACCAACGAAGTGGTAATACCCAACTCTGCCAATATAGTTAAAACGCTTCCGGAAGCAGTAAAAGCAGTAGTAACCATCATTACTAAAGATGGTTACGGTAGCGGTTGTATTGTTTCAAACAACGGTTATATTATTACCAACAGCCATGTAATAGCCAACAACGACACTTCAATAACGGTACAGCTAAACGATTCGACACAACACAAAGCCACGCTAATTGTGGCTAATTTAAAAGAAGATTTGGCTTTACTAAAAATTGATACCACACTTAATTATCTATTTGGGTTAGATAAAACCCTTGCTATAGAAATAGGACAAGAAGTTTATGCTATTGGAGCATCTAACATTGATGATTATAGCATGTCGGTTTCTAAAGGAATTATTTCTACCATACGTAAAGTAGATGGTCAAACCTTTATACAAACCGATGGCAGCATTAACAGAGGTAACAGCGGTGGAGCATTAATTAGCAAAGACGGTAAGTTATACGGAATTATTACTGCAAAAATGATTGGTGATGGAATTGAAGGGGTTGGTTTTGCCATACCTTATACCAAAATTGAAGAAGCTTTAAATATTAAGTTTCAGTAAGCGTCTATTTTCTGTCATTCTGAATGATATTTTGTTTCCCGAGTATTCGGGAACAACAAAATGAAATGAAGAATTTGTTTTATATTAGTAGTCTTGTTTTCAACAGATTCTTCACTTCGTTTGTTTACAAAAACCGAAAACGATTTTTGAACAAACATCGTTCAGAATGATAACAATGAGAAGATTGCTGGTCAAGCCAGCAATGACGATAAAGAAAAAAGCAGGAAAATATTTTCCTACTTTTTTCTTTAATCCACCTTAGAAATTGGACCAGCCAAACCTTTGTAACTGGTTAATTCCATTTTTACAGAACCTACCATTACTTTACCTTCGGCTAATAATGGAATTTTATTGATGTCGTCCGATATCCACACACTAACATCTGTTTCGTTTTTAAACAAACGACCTGTTTGAATTACCGGGTGAAATTTCATGGCTCTGAATTTGCTTCCTTCTACTTTTACAGTTTCCCGACCGGCAAATTTTATTTTCAAAGGCCAAATTTCATCATCTACAAACGACCAAATAGTAAAAATTTCACCCACTTTAGCTTTGGTAAAATCTATTGTTCTGGCGTAATAAAAAGACGACAACATGTCTTGAATTCCTTCAGGAGCTTCAAACTCAACTCCTTTTTCGTTGATTACTTTATTTTGTTTTTGAACAAATTTATAGTTTTGTTTAATCTTGTAACCACCTTCGTTTACATCTCTTAAAAACGCCCAAGGAAATGCTCCTTCAGCATCAAAAACGGTTTCGTATCGGTCTCTTACTTTAAAAAACCAATCAAATGCTCCTTTCGATTGTCCGGTTCCAACAATATGAAACACCTCTCGACCATCAATTTTTTTGTCGAATTTATTTACTTCAAGTCTTGCTACCCCTGCATTTATTACACCGTAATGTAAACGGTACTCTAAAACTTCGCCAGGTTTAAATGCAGTAACATCAATAGTTCTAAGCTCATTATTTTTAGTTTCTGAAATTTGAGCAATAGCCTCTTGCTCTTGAGTAATAAAAGCAGAAAACATAGCTAGAACGGCTAATCCGAATATTAAATATTTTGATTTCATAACTTTAAAATTTGTCAATTGTGTAGGTTCAAAGACTATGCCACATAACAACAACTAAAGTTACTAATTTTTATTGTAACAAAAAGACCTAACAGGTTTTTGAAACCTGTTAGGTCTAATATTTCTAAATAAATTTAAAAATCAAACTTAATTCCTTGAGCTAAAGGCAAGCTATCGGAATAATTAATGGTGTTGGTTTGTCTTCTCATATATGCTTTCCATGCATCAGAACCAGATTCACGTCCGCCACCAGTTTCTTTTTCACCACCAAAGGCACCACCAATTTCAGCTCCTGATGTTCCAATATTAACATTGGCTATTCCGCAATCTGAACCTGCATGAGAGAGGAACAATTCCATTTCACGCATACTGTTGGTAAAAATTGCTGATGACAATCCTTGTGGAACTCCATTTTGCATGGCAATAGCTTCTTCAATGGTTTTATATTTCATTACATATAAAATCGGTGCAAAAGTTTCTTCCTGTACGATGTTAAATTCATTTTTAGCTTCTACAATACAAGGTTTTACATAACATCCGCTTTCGTATCCTTCACCAGTTAAAACTCCACCCTCAACTAATATTTTTCCACCTTCTAATTTTGCCTTTTCAATGGCATTTAAATAATCCTGAACAGCACCTTTGTCAATTAATGGACCTACGTGGTTATTTGAATCTAAAGGGTTTCCAATTTTTAATTGTCCGTAAGCATTTTTCAATACGTTAATGGTTTTATCGTAAACACTTTCGTGGATGATTAATCGTCGTGTTGAAGTACAACGTTGACCGGCAGTTCCAACGGCTCCGAAAACAGCACCAACCAATACCATATTTAAATCAGCATGTTCAGAAACAATAATAGCATTGTTTCCACCTAATTCTAAAATGGTATTTCCAAAACGTTCTGCAACCGTTTTAGATACGTGTCGTCCAATTCTTGTAGAACCAGTAAAAGAAACCAAAGGTATTCGTTTATCGTTGTTGATTAAATCGCCTGATTCGTTACCAATAACTACACAGCTAACCCCTTCCGGCACATTGTTACGTTTTAACACATCAGCAATAATATTTTGACAAGCAATGGCACACATCGGCACTTTCGAACTAGGTTTCCAGATACAAACATCACCACAAACCCAAGCCAATGCAGCATTCCAGCTCCATACCGCTACAGGAAAGTTGAAAGCAGAAATAATTCCTATTGTTCCAAACGGGTGCCATTGTTCGTACATTCTATGTTTTGGACGTTCACTGTGCATGGTTAAACCGTATAACTGACGAGATAAACCAACAGCAAAATCACAAATATCTATCATCTCCTGAACCTCACCCAAACCCTCTTGCAGGCTTTTTCCCATTTCGTAAGAAACTAATTTACCAAGTGGTTCTTTGTATTTACGTAATTCATCGCCCATCTGACGAACAATTTCGCCACGTTTTGGAGCCGGCATTAGTCTCCAAACTTTAAAAGCCTCTTCGGCAGTTTGCATTACAGCAGCATAATCTGAGACAGTTGCAGCATTTACACTTCCAATTAATGTTCCGTCAACCGGAGAAAACGATTCAATTTTTTTACCATTGGTCATTTTATGTTTTAATCCTGTGCTGGCACCAAAATTATTTTCTTTTATTCCTAGTTCTGCTAAAACACTTTTAATTCCAAAGCTTTGAGTTGTTAATGTATCTGACATGGGTTCGAATTTATGATATTAAAAAAATTGTGATACAAAATTAATAAATTAAAGTGAGTAATTTTGAGGGTAACATGGAAAACGATATTGTAAATAGAGTAGAAAAAAGTGGCTTAGTACAAATTAATCTCGACGATTTTTATCCACAAGGTGATCGAGTTATTTTTGATATTGCAGCGTGTCTTCATGAAGGTTTTGTATTAATTGAAAAAACATTCAGAGAATTTATTAAAAATAACGATTGGAAAATTTACCAAGATAAGTATGTTGCAATTGTTTGTTCTTCTGATGCTATTGTTCCTTTGTGGGCATACATGTTGGTTTCTTCACAACTTAAACCTTTTGCCAAAAAGGTTGTTTTAGGAAATACAACAGATTTGGAAAAATCTATTTTTGAAGACATATTAAATGCTCACGATTTTTCTATTTACCAAGATAAAGGAGTAATAGTTAAAGGTTGTGGTAAATTTCCTATTCCTGAAACTGTTTTTGTAGATTTTACTTATCGGTTGCAAGAATATGCTAAAACAATTATGTTTGGAGAAGCTTGTTCGGCAGTGCCGTTGTATAAAAGATAGTTGGTAGTTCCCACCCCAGCCCTCCCAAAGGGAGGGAGATAGTTATTAGTTATTCGGACTTCCGTCTTCTGGCTTCGGATTTCTTCTCTTTCTCTTCTTTCTTTTTTTCTTTGTCGTAGTCTAATTTTCCACCCCAAAAACGCATTTGTTGAAGCGTCCAACTTATTCTACCATTTAAATAATTACCCGGTCGTTTGGCATTATATCTTAAAGGACTAGGCAATACAACGGTTAGGGTTGCTGCTTGTTGTTTGCTTATTTTAATAGCCGATTTATTAAAAAACTCTTGAGAAGCAGCTTCTGCTCCGTAAATACCATCTCCAAGCTCAACAATATTTAAGTAAACTTCCATGATGCGTTGTTTGCTCCATATCGTTTCTATTAAAAAAGTAAAATAGACTTCAAAACCTTTTCTTATCCAACTTCTGCCGGGCCACAAAAAAACATTTTTAGCGGTTTGTTGGCTAATGGTACTTGCTCCACGTTTTTTCTTGCTTTTTTCGTTATGTTTTAAGGCTTTTTCGATGGCACCAAAATCAAAACCATGATGTTTTAAAAAATTTTGATCTTCAGAGCAAACTACAGCCAGTTGTAAATCGGGAGAGATTTCTTCCAATGGTTTCCATGTTTTTTTTAATTTCATGGCTTTACCATCCATTTTTTGTTCGACACAACGGATAACCATTAATGGAGTAATGTAGATGGGAATCCATCTAAACAATATCACTAAAACTATACTTATTGCTAAAAACCAAAGACAACCTTTAAGGCAAATTTTCCAAATCCAAGAAAAGATTTTCTTCATTTTATGACATCAACTTGAGTTGACTAGAATGCAAATGTAAAATAAATCTGACAATAAAGATTACCTTTGATTTTTCAAAAACTAAATAAAATTTATGCATTCTTTCTTTTTAGTTCTTCATGTTTTAGCTGCAACCGTTTGGACTGGAGGACATTTAATTTTGGCAATTGTTGTTTTACCAAAAATCTTAAAAACAAAAAATATTCAGGCTTTAACCGAATTTGAAGAAAATTTTGAAAAAATTGGAATTCCTGCTTTAATTATTCAAGTGATAACGGGAATTTATTTAGCTTATTCCTTGTTACCGAATGTTTCTGAATGGTTTTCTTTCTCCAATCACGTTTCAACACATGTGGGCATAAAGTTGATTTTGCTGATTATAACAGTATTGCTTGCTCTTGATGCCCGATTTAGATTAATTCCAAATTTATCGGAGAAAAACTCAATTTCGTTAGCAGTTCATATTTTTATGGTAACACTAGTGGCAATATTATTTGTTATTACTGGATTAAGCTTTAGGCTGGCAATTATCTAACGCTTTTAATTTATAAAAATGAATATTTTTACCTCAATTCTTGAAAAATAAAAAATGTTAAAAATTAGAAATTATATCAACGGAGAGCTGATTGCTCCAATTAGTGGTAATTATCTTGATAATATTAATCCTTCCATCGGAAAAGTATATTCTCTTATTCCTGATTCTGATGAAAACGATGTGCAATTGGCTACTCAAGCCGCCTTAGCTGCTTTTCCTACTTGGAGTAAAACTCCAAAAGAAAAACGTTCGAGGATTCTACAAAAAATAGCTTTTTTAATTGAAGATAATCTTGATAAACTGGCAGAAGCAGAATCTATTGACAATGGTAAGCCGTTAAAGTTGGCTAAAACTGTCGATATTCCTCGTGCTGCAAGCAATTTTAATTTTTATGCTACTGCTATTTTACATTTTGCATCAGAATCTCACAGTATGGAAGATACTGCTATTAATTATACATTAAGAGAACCTATAGGTGTTTGCGGTTGTATTTCACCCTGGAATTTACCTTTGTATTTATTTAGTTGGAAAATAGCACCTGCATTGGCTGTCGGTAATACAGTTGTGGCAAAACCTTCTGAAATAACTCCAATGACAGCGTATTTGCTATCAGAAATTTGTATGGAAGCCGGATTGCCAAAAGGGGTGTTGAATATTGTGCATGGATTGGGACATAAAGTTGGAGCTGCAATTACCAGTCATCCGGATATTCCGGTTATTTCATTTACCGGAGGAACAGTAACCGGAAAACAAATTATATCTACCGCAGGTCCAATGTTTAAAAAACTTTCGTTGGAATTGGGTGGTAAAAACCCAAACATCATTTTTGATGATTGTAATTTTGAGGATGCTTTACGGACAACCGTTCATTCATCATTTGCAAACCAAGGACAAATTTGTTTATGTGGCTCGAGAATTTTTGTTCAAAAAGGAATTTATGAAAAATTTAAAAAAGCTTTTGTTGACAAAGTAAAAGACCTAAAAATTGGAAATCCTTTTGATGAAAACACGAATATTGGTGCAGTTGTTTCACAACCACATTTGGAAAAAGTATTGTCGTATGTAGAATTAGCAAAACAAGAAGGCGGAAAAATATTGTGTGGAGGAAATAGGGTGTTGTTAGATGGAAAATTTTCTGAGGGATATTATCTACAGCCGACTATTATTGAGGGCTTGGCTTTTAATTGTAGAACCAACCAGGAAGAAATATTTGGACCAGTGGTAACGATTATGCCATTTGAAACTGAAGAAGAAGTGTTGATGATGGCGAATAGTACAAAATACGGATTAGCTTCCAGCGTATGGACCGAAAATCTTAAAAAAGCACACCGTGTCGCGGCTAATTTACATGTGGGTATTGTTTGGGTGAATACTTGGTTGTTGCGTGATTTGAGAACTCCATTTGGTGGAGTAAAACAATCGGGTGTTGGAAGAGAAGGTGGTTTTGAAGCTTTACACTTTTTTACCGAGCCAAAAAATATCTGTATAAAACTATAAAACAACAAAGCCCACATTTTAAACCGTGGGCTTTGTTGTTTTTATTTCGATTATTAACTAATCAACAATTCTATCTGTTTTCTTAGAAGAATAATTTATTTTTAAGGCGTTTACTTTACGCATTTCTTGTTTTACTTCGGTAACAATACCCATTTTGGTATCTTGATCTACTTTCAACGACCAGGTAATCATATTACGTTCGGCTTCATCTCTTTTGTCTTTTTCCATTTCAACAAACTGAAACAAATCTTCTTTGGTCGCAAACACATCATTTAATTGAATACGTGGGGCTGTACCAAAAGCACCCTGTAAAGATTTAATGGGTTCACCAATATAAATGTAGCTTACCAACGATTTCTTCTCCATTTTTTCTACTTCAGTAGCTTTTGGAGTTACAACCTTAACTTTTAAAGTAGTCTCACGCATTGTTGTGGTAACCATAAAAAAGAACAACAACATAAATACAATATCTGGTAAAGCTGCAGTAGAAATTGCCGGTTGACCTTTACTGTTATTTTTTCTAAATTTTGACATTATTTTGCTCCTCCTATAGCTTTAGGTTCTGCTTCAGAAATACGTTGAGGGTAAATTGCTTTTATTGCATCTGCTTGATTCTTGATAGTTTCGGATGTTTCTGAAAGTTTTACCAACTCATCATAACTTTTACCAAACTCCTTTAGTGCTCTTTCGTTTCTTACTTCTCTGTAAGCAGCAATCAACTCATTTTGAACCTTAATATACATCTGATATGTTGTTCCATTATCATTTTGGAGAGAAACAATCTGTTTTGATACAGGGATAGTTCCAAAAATTGGCACTTCTTCGTCTTTATATTCAGGCATTTCAGGATTACTAGGATCGCCTTTGATAAATTCTTTTACTTTCTCTTTAAGTTCAGTTACCTGAATGTATTCACCTTTAGCTAACAATTGATCATTTGCGTTAACCAACACTTCAAAAATATTACGTTGTTTAATATCAATTTTTTCTAATTCATTTATATCTTCCGGTGGCGGAGGTAGTCGTCTTAACAACCCTGTATCGGTATCCATGGTGGTAGTAACCAAAAAGAATATTAAAAGCAAGAAAGCAATATCGGCCATTGAGCCGGCATTTATTTCAGATATTTCTCTTTTTGCCATTTAAGTTTATTTTTTTACTATTTTAACATTTTTGAAACTTCGGCATAAACAACTGCAATAATTGCAGCCGCACCCATAATATAAAATGCAATTAAACCTGCTTCAGAATATTTTGAGGAACTTGCATCAGCTAATAATTTACCATCTAATGTAAAAAACTCTTCACTTCCTGCTAAGGCATAACCAATGCCACAAACAATTGCCAAAGCAACAACTCCTATTAAAGCATTTTTTGCACTTTTTGGATTTTGTGCCATATTAATTAAAGGGAAAACTATAGCTGCTACTGATGCTAATCCTAACAACACATAACACCACATAATTAATAATCCTTCTGAAATAACGTCAACAAAGAATAAAACGCTTAAAACAGCAGATAATCCCAACAGAGTCATTAAAATGATACTAAATAATTTGCTATTCATAATAATTATTTTTTAGATAAATCGTGTTTTACTAATAAGTCGATTAATGAAATAGAAGCATTTTCCATATCATTAACAATACTGTCAACTTTGGCAACAATGTAATTGTAAAAAACTTGTAATATCATTGCTACAATTAAACCAAATACAGTGGTTAATAAGGCTACTTTAATACCATCGGCAACAACAGCTGGAGAAATATCACCGGCAGCAGCGATAGCATCAAAAGCACCAATCATACCGATTACTGTACCCATAAACCCTAACATTGGGGCAAGTGCAATAAATAAAGCAATCCAAGAAATTCCTTTTTCTAACAAGCCCATTTGAACACCACCATAAGAAACCACTGATTTTTCAACCATATCAACACCTTCATGACTTCTGTCTAAACCTTGATAAAAGATACTTGCCACAGGACCTTTGGTGTTTCTACAAACTTCCTTAGCAGCTTCAACACCGCCGGAAGTTAAAGCACCTTCAATGTTTTTTAACAATTTTGTAGAGTTAGTAGTTGCCATGTTTAAATAAATAACCCTTTCAATAACAATTGCAAGACCTAAAATTAAACATACCAAAACGATACCCATAAATCCAGGACCACCTTCAATAAATTTTTGTTTAATCACTTGAGTAAAAGATTGATCTGCCGGAGCAACTTCTTCAGGTGCTGGAGCAGCTTTCGCTGGAGCTGGAGTTTCTACTGCTGGTTGTTCAGTTGCTGGCTCGTCTTGAGCATAAACTGAATTGTTTAACATACCAAAGCTTAAAACGCTTGTAATTGTTAATAGAGCTAATAACTTTTTCATAGTTTATTTAATTGTTTGTTATCTAAATTTTTTAGTTTTTAAATTTGTTATGTTGAATTAAGTCGCCAAATTACAAAAAAAATTATTCAATGGTTAATTTTTTTTTATTACTTATATTAACGGTCGAAATTTTAATGTTTGTGGTTTGAAAATAAAAGCCCGAAGAAGATACTTCCTCGGGCTTCGGTCTTATTTCAACCCAAACTCTTTTTTCACTTTTGCAACATAATCTAATTTTTCCCAAGTAAATAATTCAACTTTTACTTTTTTCTCTTTACCATCAGGGCTTTTAAACATTTTTGTAACTACTTCGTTTTTTCTTCCCATGTGTCCGTAAGCAGCAGTTTCACTATAGATTGGAGTACGTAATTTAAAACGTTGCTCAATAAAGTAAGGGCGCATATCAAATATTTTTTCTACTTTTTTGGCAATCTGACCATCAGTCAATTTAACTTTAGAAGTACCATAAGTATCAACAAAAATGCCCATTGGTTGAGCAACTCCAATGGCATAAGAAACCTGAACCAAAACTTCGGAACAAACGCCTGCAGCAACCAAATTTTTTGCAATGTGACGAGTAGCATAAGCTGCAGAACGGTCAACTTTACTCGGATCTTTTCCAGAAAATGCTCCTCCACCGTGAGCACCTTTGCCACCATAAGTATCCACAATAATTTTTCTTCCGGTTAAACCAGTATCACCGTGAGGTCCACCAATAACAAATTTACCTGTTGGATTAATATGGTAACTGATTTTATTGTTAAATAAATGAGCATACTTAGGATATTTCTTTTTTACACGAGGAATTAAAATGTCTACGATGTCTTTTTTTATTTTAGCTAACATTTTAGGTTCGGCATCAAAATCATCGTGTTGTGTAGAAACTACAATTGCATCTATACGAACAGGCACATTATCATCACTATATTCTAAAGTAACTTGTGATTTAGCATCAGGTCTTAAATATTTTATTTGTTTGTTTTCTCTACGAAGAACAGCTAATTCTAATAAAATACCATGAGCTAAATCTAATGCTAATGGCATGTAGTTGTCTGTTTCGTTAGTTGCGTAACCAAACATCATCCCTTGATCACCGGCACCTTGTTCTTCTTTCTTTTTACGGTCAACACCTTGATTGATGTCGGACGATTGTTCGTGAATTGCAGATAAAATACCGCAAGAGTTGGCTTCGAACATGTATTCGCTTTTGGTATATCCAATTTTACGAATTACTTCCCTGGCAATTTCTTGAACATCTAAATATGCTTTTGATTTTACTTCACCGGCAAGGATTACTTGACCGGTTGTTACTAAGGTTTCGCAAGCAACTTTTGATTCAGGATCGAATGCTAAAAAATTGTCAATTAATGCATCAGAAATTTGGTCGGCAACTTTGTCTGGATGACCCTCTGATACTGATTCAGATGTAAATAAATACGACATTAAATTTAAATTTTAAATGATTAAACTAATTACTTAAATAAAATTTGAAGGTAATGTGTTGAAAGAGAGCATACATGTTTTAGCACTTTTTTGACTAAATTTCCTGTTCGAAAACATCGTCGTGGTTGCAATCTATCAAATCATTCCACAAATATTCGGCAAAGAAAAGAAAAATTTATTGTTTGAACATTATCTACAACTATTTTATTTGGTTAAATTTTTAAACACACTTTCTAAGCTTTGTGTTTCCTTTTGAATAGTTAAAACTGTAAGTTCATTTTGCATGGCAAATTGGTAAATGTTATTTCGAATGTTGTCGGATGTAATTTCTAAAAACCAAGTGTTTGAAGTTTTGTTCAACACATTCAAAACCCCATCAATTTTTTCTAATTGTGATTTATTCACTTCTTTATCAAACTCAACAATTAATACAATTGCATTCGATTTAATATTATGTAAATCTTTAGTTAAATCGTCTGCAACAATTTTACCTTTATTAATAATGATGGTTCTGTCGCAAATGGCATCAACTTCTTGCATAATATGTGTTGAAAGCATGATGGTTTTTTCTTTACCAATTTGTTTAATCAAGTTTCTGATTTCTTCTAATTGGTTGGGGTCTAAACCTGTGGTTGGTTCATCTAAAATTAAAACGTCAGGGTTATGAATCATAGCTTGAGCTAAACCAACTCGTTGTCGGTATCCTTTTGATAAAGCACCAATTTTTTTATTTTGTTCAATGGTTAATCCAACCATTTCAATCATTTCTTTTATTCGTTCTTTTTTATTGGAAATTTTATATACGCCTGCAGTAAAATCTAAATATTCTTTTACGTACATATCCAAATACAACGGATTGTGTTCAGGTAAATATCCTACATGCCGTTTTACATCTATCGGTTGTTCTGTAACATCAAAACCACACACTTTAATTTGTCCTTCGGTTTGAGGAATAAAACAGGTAATGATTTTCATCATGGTTGATTTACCTGCACCATTTGGACCTAAAAAACCAACAATTTCTCCAGGATTAACAACAAAAGATACATTATCGAGGGCTTTTTGGTTGCTATAAATTTTAGTTACATTTTTTACTTCAATACTCATTTTTATCGTTTAGATGGTTATAAGTTTAGGAGTTTAGAGATTACTAACAACCTTATAAACTCCTAACCTCATCAACTATTTTCACACCACGAAAATACTGATTTTAACTTAAAGCAGATAAATTCTTTACTTTTGATTTTTTAAATCTTTTGTGAAAGGAATAGTCGTAAAATCTACTGGTAGTTGGTACAACGTGAAACTTGAGAATGGTGAAGTTATTGAAGCCCGTATTCAAGGAAAATTTCGGATTAAAGGAATTCGTTCCACCAATCCTGTGGCAGTTGGTGATGTAGTTACGATAAAACAAGACGAGAACCTCAACAATGTAATTACAGAAATAGCCGATAGAAAAAATTATATTGTCCGCAAATCCATCAACCTTTCGAAACATTCGCACATTATTGCAGCAAATATCGACCAAGCCGTTCTTATTGTTACTATTTCGCAACCAAAAACTACCACAGGGTTTATCGACCGCTTTTTAATCTCTGCAGAAGCTTATCACATTCCAACCATATTAGTGTTTAATAAAATTGACCTATATAATAAGGTAGAGTTGGACGAATTAAAAACCTTAATGAACATTTATACTAAAATTGGTTATCCATGTATTGCTGTTTCGGCATTAAATAATGAAAATATTGATGAGTTTAAGAATATTCTAAAAGACAAGACTTCTGTTATTTCCGGTCATTCCGGCGTGGGTAAGTCTACTTTGCTAAACACCATTGAGCCAACATTAAACCTGAAAACCAGTACTATTTCTGAAATGCACGAGCAAGGAAAACACACCACCACTTTTGCCGAAATGTTCGATTTAAGTTTTGGTGGGCACATTATTGATACCCCCGGTGTTAAAGCTTTTGGATTAATTGATTTTGACAAAGCAGATTTATCACATTATTTTTTAGAAATGCGAGCTATTTTAGATAATTGCCAATATAGTAACTGCCAACATATTAATGAACCAAAATGTGCGGTTAAGGATGCTGTTGCAAAAAATGAAATTGCAGCTTTTCGTTACAACAATTACCTCAGTATGTACAACGATGATGAGGAAGAAAATTATCGAGCTAAAGGGTATTGAAATAATACACAAATGTGCTATTTTAATATAGGAGTTCTAAATTAATAGTTAATCTCCTCCTCGCACCATAAGGGCAAATCTAATTTAAAACAGAATGTTATTTTTTTGTATATCAATGGTTTCCCTATCTTTTTTAAGATTTTTTCTCTTAATATTCTTACTGTTTCTAACTTAGTGGGTTCTTTACTGTATATTATTACCATATATTTATCGCTAATAAACTCGAAACAATATTCAACTCCTTTATAAATTATTGCTTCTTTCTGTGTGTTATTTTTAACATCCATTTTAATAATTCAACTAAAAAAACCGTGCTTGTGATTTTCGAGTTCCAAATGGGTTAGGGTTTATATAGCGAAGACTTAATTCATAACCACCTTGTCCACTAGAGGCGGCAGATAATCCGGAGAGGTTCCAGTCGTAGCTTACCCCAAAAGCAAACGGTCCCATTTCTATTAATATAGAGGGAATTATTGCGTCTGCGAAACGGTAATGAAAACCAACACTCATTGCTGCCCCATTAGAAAACTGCGAGTATTTTGATTTTTCTTTTAAATTGTACCTAAAATAAGAGCCTAGTACAATATCAGTGGCTTTTTGCTGATAGGCAATAAACCCTGAGGGTTGCACTGCCATATTCACACCCCCTACCCCAAAAGAGGTATTGGTATGTAACACATATCTAAAATTGAGGTTATCCGTATTTTCATTTAAAAATGAAAAATTAGGACTTGCAACGTGATGAACTGCAGCCCCAACATTTACTTTTTTACCATCAAAACCATTATCACTAATTACCTGAGCTGAAGTATTTGTTCCCCAAGAATAAGACAACCCCACGGCAAAATCTGGTTTTAAATATGAAGTGTTTTCAAAGTTTTCGCCTGAAGCAAAATTATCATTATGTCCTGTCCCATCAAACTGATTGTCAAAACGCAATTGGGAAGGATCAATACTTTTTTGCATTATTCCTGCTTGTATTCCTGCTGATAAATAACTTGACTCGTTTGTTTTTATATGGTAGGCTAAAGTCGCATTTAAAATAGTTGTTCCTAATGCAATTTCACCAGCTTTGTCTCTATAAGCTGTTACCCCTATTCCAAAAAAGTTATCTTTTTTTGCTTTATTGTTCAAATGCATATCACCAGAAACCCCATAAGTTCTAAAAGGATTGTTGGTAACGCTACTCCATTGGTCACGGTAGTTAATGATAATTCGTTGGTCTCCTCCAAATTTTCCAGCTTGTGAAGGGTCTAATTGCAAAGGAGTCATGGTAAATTGTGAAAAGTGGATGTCTTGGGCGAAAGCCGACCCCATAGGAAAGGAGAGCCAACAGGCAAGGCTTACATAAAGGATACAGATTAATTTTTTTTTCAGTTTCATCGTTTTTAGTTTGAAAATCACTATTTAGAATTATCTTATCAACTCCACATCACCGCTCTCTGTAATTATTTTTCCGTTTTGGAAGGTAACTTCTAATACATACACAAAAACAGCCGTATTTTGTTCTGACCCTTTGTATGTTCCATCCCAACCTTGGGTTACATCATTTATTTCAAACACTTTGTTGCCCCAGCGGTTGTAAATTTTTACGGATAGGGCTTCTATGCCCTTTCCACGTACAAAAAATATATCGTTGTTACCATCTCCATTGGGTGTAAAGGCGTTGGGCAGATATACAAAGTAGTCGCAATCGATTTTTAAGTCGTCTATATTTATGGTGTCGGCTTTTGCACATCCCGAACCATCGTTTACAATTACAGAATAGACTCCCACAGGTAAATTACTGATAGTAGAATTGGTACTTCCTGTATTCCAAATGTAGGTTACTGGAGGGTTGGAAGAAACTACGTTAGCAACGATACTTCCTATACTTTCTTCACAATTATCATCTACTTTGACAAGAGTAAGTTGAGGCCCAGAATTGATAGTTAAATTGGTGATTACCGTATCGCAATTGTTGATGATATCAGTAAATACTCCGGTGGTGGTATAGGTATTAGTGCCGATCGTTACACTAAATCCTTCACATTCATTATAAACATTAGTTGTGGTGTTTGGTGTAATAATCGTTAAATTTAAGGTAACTATACTATCGCAACCATTAGCAGCACCACCAACAATAGTAAAGGTTGGAGTACTGGTACTTGCTGTATAAGTATTTCCATCTATCCATACAATGGGCGTACAAGATGTAATAATGTCTGTTCCTGTAACGGCAGAAGTAATGGTTAAATTTAAGGTAACGATACTGTCGCAGCCATTAGCAGCACCACCAATAATAGTAAAGGTTGGAGTACTGGTACTTGCTGAATAAGTATTTCCATCTATCCATACAATGGGCGTACAAGATGTAATAATGTCTGTTCCTGTAACGGCAGAAGTAATAGTTAAATTTAAAGTAACGATACTGTCGCAGCCATTAGCAGCACCACCAATAATAGTAAAGGTTGGAGTACTGGTACTTGCTGAATAGGTATTTCCATCCATCCAAGTGATAGGTGTACAAGATGTAATAACATCAGTACCTGTAACAGCAGCAGTAATAGTTAAATTTAAGGTAACGACACTGTCGCAGCCATTAGCAGCACCACCAACAATAGTAAAGGTTGGAGTATTGATATTCGCTGAATAAGTATTTCCATCTATCCAAGTAATAGGTGTACAAGATGAAATAATATCAGTACCTGTAACAGCAGCAGTAATAGTTAAATTTAAGGTAACGACACTATCGCAGCCATTAGCAGCACCACCAACAATAGTAAAGGTTGGAGTTGTGGTACTTGCCGAATAAGTGTTTCCGTCCAACCACGTTATAGGAGAACAAGAAGTAATTATATCAGTACTTGTAGCAGCGAGGCTAATTGTCAGATTTAAAGTAACGATACTATCACAACCTTGAAAACTTCCTCCAATAATAGTATCTTTTGGAGTAGTGGTATTTGCTGAATAGGTGTTGCCATCTATCCAAGTGATGGGTGTACAGGATGTAATAACATCTGTTCCAGAAGCAAAAGAGTTGATTGTTAAATTCAGTGTTATTATACTATCACAACCGTTAGTTGCTCCGCCAACGATGGCAAAAGTTGGAGTGTTGGTGCTTGCGGTATAGTTGTTACCATCTATCCAAGTAAAACTGTTGCAGGCGGTTTGTACGTCTATGCTTGATACAAACGAGTTAATGGTTAAATTTAGTGTAACAATACTATCGCAGCCATTAGCAGCACCACCAACAATAATAAAGGTTGGTGTATTGGTACTTGCTAAATATGTGTTACCGTCTATCCAAGTTAAACTATCACAAGATGAAATAATATCAGTACCTGTAACAGCAGCAGTAATAGTTAAATTTAAGATAACGATACTATCACAGCCATTAGCAGCACCACCAACAATAGTAAAGGTTGGTGTGTTGGTACTCGCTGAATAGGTATTTCCATCTATCCAAGTAATAGATATACAGGATGTAATAACATCTGTGCCTGTACTACATCCTGTGGATGTAGAGGAAGAACATATACAGGAATTGGTGAGGAATTTTATCATAAATGCGTCATCATCACCACCATTAAATGTTCCGTCATAATAAGCCCCACCTCCAGGATTGGTTACAGGACACGAGGCGGAGCTGGTAACAAATGTCCATTCTCCTGAAACAAAAAGATTCCCCGAATTATCCACTGCAAGCGGAGAACGAAAATCATCTCCATCTCCCCCAAGATAAGTTTCCCAAAGTCGGATACCAGTGTTGGTAAAAAGGGAAAGTAAAATATCATGTGCTCCCCCATTATATGTGGGGTCAAAATATCCTCCATCACAAGGAGCTTGTGTTAATACATTAGTGGAAGTTGTTCCAAAACTCAGATATACATTGTTGCAACTATCTATTGCTAAGTTATCAGAACTACCAAACGTCTCAACCCCACTACCTCCATAATAAGTAGCCCAAAGCCGATTACCTACATTGTCAAATTTCAGAATAAAAGCGTCATCACCACCTCCATTTGTTCCCTGATAGAAAGTACCGGCATTCTGCACCGGTAAATCGATGGAACTAGTTAGACCTGCTACAAACAAATTACCGCTGTTATCGGTGGCGATGGAATAGCCTCCATCAGCTAAGCTTCCACCGTAATAGGTTGCCCAGAGGCGGTTACCAAGGTTGTCAAATTTCAGAATAAAAGCATCTCCACCACTAGGTCCCTGAAAATAAGTGCCTGCATTCTGCACTGGTAAATCTCCTGAACCAGTAGCCCCTGTTACAAACAAATTACCGCTGTTATCGGTGGTAATGGCAAAACCAAAATCAAACCCACTTCCTCCATAATAAGTAGCCCAAAGGCGATTGCCGAGGTTGTCAAATTTCAAAATAAAAGCATCAGTAGCTCCAGCATTGGCTCCCTGAAAAAAAGTGCCGCCATTCTGCACAGGAAAAGTGGTGGAAGAGGTATTTCCCGTTACAAACACGTTGCCACTAGCATCGGTGGCAATGGAAGAGCCATCAAAACTCTCATCTCCATTTCCTCCGTAAAAGGTAGCCCAAAGTCGGTTTCCAGCATTGTCGAATTTCAGAATAAAAATATCTTCAAAACCACCACTAGCTCCCTGAAAATAAGTGCCTGCATTCTGCACAGGAAAAGTGGGGGACATATTGGTATATCCAGTTACAAACACATTGCCACTAGCATCGGTGGCAATTCCATAACCATGATCAGTCCCATTTCCTCCGTAATAAGTAGCCCAAATGGGAACGCCTACATTGTTAAATTTTAGAATAAAGACATCATTACCTCCAGCATAAGCTCCCTGAAAATAGGTTCCCGCATCCAGCACAGGAAAATCCGATGAACCGAGATACCCCGTTACAAACACATTGTCGTTGGCATCGGTGTCAATTGCCATCGGGCCCTCATACGAGGTCCCTCCAAAAAAAGTACCCCAAATGAGTTGAGGGTCAATTATCAAGTTTGAAGTTCGAGATTCAAGGTTTAAGGTTTGAGGGAAATGAAAAGAAATGCTTGTTTCATAGCCATTATCTCCATTGATGGTGATGGGGTTTTGTTCGTTGTATTTGAATTTTGTTTCTATTTCCTTGCCTTCGTAAAAACTTATTGGTGTATTTTCTTTAATGTTGCCGTATTGGGTGTAAAGTTCCAGTTCGCCTTGTGGGTTAATTTGAATGGGTGTTTTGCTTTTGTAGAGTAGTTTTATTTGTTGGTAATCGGCTCCGGGGTGTACCACAAAATCGTATTTGTAGCCTTTTTGCGGGTGGCTGTACCACACCCAGTCAATACCGGGATATACCTCTTTAATGGTGATTTTCTCGTATTCTTTTGCACCATAAATTCCATCGGGGCAATGACCGTAAAAGAAATTAAAATCAGTAGTACTAGCTCCTTCTTTAATTATGTTTTCTTTTTGAATGTTCGCTCCTTTCAGTTCTACGTCTATTCGCTCCCAGTCGAAATATTTTTTTGTTTTGGGTTTTCCCGTTTTTTTGGTTTTTTCTTTATCTCGTTCAGTCAGTTCATTTTCGGGTATAGGTTCTCTGCGTAAATGCAAGGTTTGCATGATAGTACCGGTTTCGGTAATCCACAGGTTTAACCCTGGTGCTCCGGCTTTGAAGAGGACAAAGGGTACAGGAATGCCTTTCATATCCATCATCTGTCCTTGGTTTTCCAAAAAGTTGTTTTCGTTCTTTTTTTCAAGCCATTCTTTTGCTTTGGCACTCAGTGCAGGGTCATTATTTCCTGTACCGTTATTGTTTGCCCGAACGGTAATTACGGAGAGCATCAAAATAGCTGTAACGACAGTAACTGTAAGCATAAATCTGTTTACTTGTTTTGACTGCTTAGGTTTGTTATAAAAGAATGGATTCATAGATTTTTTTTATAAATTTTGCATTATGTTTTTCTGTATAAGTAAGACGTTAGTGTTTTTAAAAGGTTGGGTATTTTTATCGTTTGTTTTTCACGTTTTATAAATTTTGTAACTGTCTAGTGGTATGTACTCTTGTCTTTACGGTATAATAAAATTTCCTTGTCTAATTATTTTCCTCTTGTTATTCTATTAAATAAAATATAGTCCGTTTGTTAAATGTCTATAGTTATTACAAATTAAGTTCATATTCTAATATGTTTCTACCCTTTACTCCTTTATTATCTAAGCAACATTAACGTACCTGTTTCAACTTGTTTTTCTTCGTTGTTTATGTAATTCAAAATAAAAAAATAAGTACCATCTGAAACGTCATTCCCTGATGTTGTTTTACCATTCCATCCTTCATTAACATCTTCTGTTTCAAACAATAAAATGCCCCAACGGTTATAAATTTTTAGACTTTCTAATTCCAAGCCGACTAGTAGGGCAATAAATACATCATTTTGATTATCTCCATTAGGAGAAAATACGTTAGGAATAAAAATAGACTGTTTGCAACTGTCAGCATTACTAATTGTTAAATCGGTTACAACAGTGTCGCAGTTATTTATTATATCTATGAACATACCTGTAGTAGTATATGTATTTGTCCCTACGGTTACACTAAACCCTTCACATTTGTTAAATATATTGGTTGTTGTTATAGAAGCCGTAATGGTTAAGTTTGTAGTTATTATACTGTCGCAACCTGTTGAAGTGGTTAAGGTATCTGTAAAAATGCCTGATGTGTTATATACATTGCTTCCTACAGTTATAGAAAATCCTTGACACTCCACAAAAGTTTGAGTAAAAGTAGTAGCAGCATTAATAGTTAAATTCAAGGTTATTACACTATCGCAACCGTTGGATGCACCACTTACAATAGTAAATGTAGGTGTATTGGTGCTTACTGAATAGGTGTTGCCATCTATCCACGTGTAAGAATTACAAGCAGTTTGTACATCGGTATTTGTTACCAATGTGTTAATGGTTAAATTTAAAGTAACTACACTATCACAGCCATTAACCGATCCACCTATTATGGTGTCGGAGGGTGTATTGGTACTTGCTGAATAGGTATTTCCATCTATCCAAACTATTGGTGTACACGAAGTAATTACATCTGTACCAGATACAAACGTGTTAATGGTTAAATTAAGCGTAACAATACTATCACAACCATTGGCTGCTGAGAGGGTGTCTTTAGGGATATTGGTACTTACAGTATAGGTATTTCCATCTATCCATGTAAAAGAATTACAAGCTGTTTGTACGTCTGTTCCTGTTGGGGTTGGGTTTATCGTTAGGTTGGTGGTAATGATGCTGTCGCTGCCACAGGAATTTACAAGCGTATCATAATAGGTTCCGGCAGCGGTTTGCCATGCTCCTCCTGCATACAAACTGTCACCTAGACAGATAGATGGAGATGTGCTACTTCCTGTTGGGGGGCAGGGGTCACATCCGACAGATGAAGAGCATATACAGGCATTGCTGCAAAACTTCATCATAGACCCATCATCACTTCCCCCATTAAAGGTAGGGTCATAATATGCTCCTCCTCCAAGGTCGGTTACAGGGTAGGTGGCGGAGTTGCTCACTGTTGTCCATTCTCCGCTCACAAAAAGGTTGTTGTTGGCATCTACTGCTAAAGGAGATCTACGTTCATCCCCATTTCCTCCGAGATAGGTACACCACGTCAAACTACCGGTGTTAGTGAAAAGCGAAAGTAATATATCGTGAGTTCCTCCATTGTAGGTATTATCATAATAACCTGCATCACAGGAATTTTGCAGGTAAGGAAAGGAATTGGTATTTGTTTCAAAAGAGACATACACATTTCCGCAGCTGTCTATAGCAAGGTTATCATAAGTAACCATATTATCGTAACTACCTCCAAATGTATAATAGTCATTTCCGCTTCCTCCGTAGTAGGTTGCCCAAAGGCAGGTATCCAAATTGTTAAATTTCAACATAAAAGCATCTTCTCCTCCTCCATTAGTTCCCTGATAGAATGTGCTGCCCCCAGGGTTTAGAAGGGGAAAGTTGGTAGAATTGGTTTTTCCAATTACAAATGTATTGCCACTATTGTCAATGGCGAGGGAATAACCACTATCATCTCCGCTTCCTCCGTAATAAGTTGCCCAAAGGCGGTTGCCTAAGTTATCAAATTTCAACATAAAAACATCTTCCCCTCCTCCATTGGTTCCCTGATAGAATGTGCTGCCACCGGGATTCAGAACAGGAAAGTTGGTGGAGTTGGTTCTTCCGGTTATATAAGCATTACCGCTGTTGTCGGTGGTAATGGCATAACCCCTGTCACTTCCACTTCCTCCGTAATAGGTTGCCCAAAGACGATTGCCCAAGTTATCAAATTTCAAAATAAAGATATCCTCCGCCCCCCCATTTGCACCTTGGTAGAATGCACTTCCACCGGGATTCAGAAGTGGAAAATCCGGAGAATCGGTATAGCCCATGACAAACACATTGCCAATGTTATCAGTAACGATGGAACTGCTAAAGTCATATCCAGCTCCTCCGTAAAATGTCGCCCAGAGACGGGTACCTGCGTTACTAAATTTCAAAATAAAGGCATCATAACCTCCTCCATTAGTAGTTCCCTGATAGAAAGTACTAGCATTCTGCACTGGAAAATCCGAAGAGCCGGTATAGCCAGTTACAAACACATTACCACTGTTGTCAGTAATGATGGAATAGCTCACGTCACTTCCGCTGTTTCCCCCGTAGTAGGTTGCCCAGAGCGGAACACCCACGTTATCAAATTTCAGTATAAAGGCATCATAACCTCCTGCATTATTTCCCTGAAAGAAAGTGCCGCCACTTTGCACAGGAAAATTGGGAGCAGTAGTATAGCCAGCTACGAACACATTCCCATTATTATCAGTATCAACAGACATTGGACCATCAAGTCCATTTCCCCCATAAAAAGTACCCCAAATGAGTTGGGGGTCAATTACTAAGTTTGAAGTTTGTCCCACCCCAACCCTCCCAAAGGGAGTGGGTTGGTTTGAGGTTTGAGGGAAATGAAAAGAAATACTTGTTTCATAGCCATTGTCTCCATTGATGGTTATGGGTTTTTGTTCATTGTATTTGAATTTTGTTTCTACTTCTTTGCCTTCATAAAAACTTACCGGAGTCTTTTCTTTGATGTTGCCGTATTGGGTGTAAAGTTCCAGTTCGCCTTGTGGGTTAATTTTAATGGGTGTTTTGCTTTTGTAGAGTAGTTTTATTTGTTGGTAATCGGCTCCGGGGTGTACCACAAAATCGTATTTGTAGCCTTTTTGCGGGTGGCTGTACCACACCCAGTCAATACCAGGATATACCTC
>JACPDX010000027.1 GCA_016183805.1 Bacteroidota bacterium | reverse complement strand
TTGGTGACAGCGTTACTATCGGGGGCAATATTTATTCTATGTCAGGAAACTATTTAGATACTTTAATATCTGTACTTGGTTGCGACAGTATTATTAATTATGAAATAATAGTTGAAGATTACATAGATACAACCATACAAATTATTGATACATTACTGGTTTCAAATGAAAATAATGCATCTTATCAATGGGTAGATTGTGATAATAGTAACGCTCCTATTTCAGGAGAAATTAACCAAACATTTACAGCAACAATTAATGGTAATTATGCTGTCGAGATAACTGTAGGTAGCTGTACAGAAACATCGGCTTGTGAAAATATTACAGGTGTCGGAGTTAAAGAAACTGCAAACCATGTGGTTTCCATTTATCCAAACCCAACTAGTGGAATGGTAAACATTAACTTGGGAAGTAACAATTCATCTGTAAACTACAGTATTACTTCAATTGAAGGCAAAGTAGTTGAAACAGGTAAAACTTCAAGCAACAACATTGTGGTTGACTTAAGCAAAGAAGGAAACGGAGTTTATTTTATTAAGATAAATAACGAGAATACTTCAGTTGTTTATAAGTTGATTAAACAATAATTTTTCGAAAGAAATAAAAAAAAAAGCCCCACTTCTCAGTGGGGCTTTTTTGCAATATCTACTTGAAAATGGGAGCCTAATAAAACAAAAATGAACTGATAATGAGGTTTTTATATATTTTTCCATATCTTTGATATGAAGAAAACATATAACCCAAAAACTTAACTCATGAAAAATCTTACTTTATTTCTTGTTGTGTGTTGCTCCTACATTGGAGTAAAAGCACAAAATTGGAGTGAAATAAAAAAAATTGTTGCCTCTGATAGAGGGGCTGGCGATTCATTTGGTTGGTCAACATCAGTAAGTGGAAATTATGCTATTGTTGGGGCTTATTTTGATGATGAAGATGAATTAGGCGGAGATACATTACAGGCAGCTGGTTCAGTATATATTTTTCATAGAGATAGTTCGGGAAATTGGTATCAAGATCAAAAACTTGTTGCTTCTGACCGAGAAACATTGGATAGATTTGGTTATGCTGTTGCAATTGATGGGAATTTTGCCATTGTTGGGGCTTATCTCGAAGCTCATGATTCTATTGGATTAAATTCGTTTGGTGGTGCTGGTTCGGCTTATATTTTCGAGAAAGATATAAATGGTATTTGGAATGAGGTTCAAAAGATTGTTGCATCAGATAGATATTATAACGATTGGTTCGGTTATTCAGTTTCAATTAGTGGAAATCGAGCGGTGGTTGGAGCTCAGCAAGAGGATAATGATTTGGCTGGAGGAAATACAAAATCTAATGCAGGTTCAGCATATATTTTTGAACGAAATGGTGCCGGATATTGGAGTCAAAAACAAAAAATTATTGCATCCGATAGAGCTGTTAGTGATTTATTTGGATACAGCGTTTCTATTAATGGTGATAATATTTTTGTCGGTGCTTACCAAGAAGATGAAGATGAGATTGGTGCTAATACCATGTCTAGTGCAGGTTCTGTTTATGTTTTTAAAAGAGATGGAAGTGGAAGTTGGAATCAAACGCAAAAAGTAGTGGCTTCTGATAGAGCTAGTGATGATAAATTTGGATACTCTGTATCGGTAAGTGAAAACTATGCAATTATTGGAGCATATTTAGAAAGTGAGGATAGTTTGGGGCTCAACTTTATGGCTTGGTCAGGATCAGCTTATATCTTTGAAAAAGATAGTATAGGTAATTGGAATGAAGCTCAAAAAATTGTAGCAAATGACAGGACAGATAATGATAGATTTGGTATTTCGGTAAGTATTGATAGAAATGCTGCTATTGTTGGAGCATACCTTGAGGATGAAAATGAATTGGGATTAGATACTATGCCTAGTGCTGGTTCAGCATATATTTTTGAACGAGATACAACTGGTCGTTGGAATCAAGTTCAAAAAATTGTTTCTTCCGACCGACAAGTAGATGATTGGTTTGGTTATTCTGTTGCCATTAGTGGTGACTATGCAATGGTCGGTGTTTTTAAACAAAATACCGATTCATCAGGATTAAACTACATGTTATCATCAGGCTCTACTTATATCTATGAGCACCCATGCACAACAACTAACGAAACAATTTATCCAACTGCATGTGGCAACTACACTGTTCCGAGTGGAGATGAAACATATTCAACTAGTGGAGTTTATTTTGATACTATTCCTAATCTAGGGGGGTGCAATTTGTATTTGACAATTGATTTGACAATTTTGTCTTCAATAGATAATACAATAACCAATACAGCACCAACACTAACAGCTAACCAAACCGGAGCAACCTACCAATGGTTAGATTGCGATAATGCAAATGCAATCATTCCATCAGAAACAACACAAAGCTTTACAGCAACAGCAAATGGTAATTATGCTGTTGAAGTAACTGTTGGAAGTTGTGTTGATACATCCGCTTGTGAAAACATTTCAACAGTTGGAGTTAAAGAAACTGCAAGTCATGTGGTTTCTATTTATCCAAACCCAACTAGTGGAATGGTAAATATTAACTTGGGAAGTAATAATTCATCTGTAAACTACAGTATTACTTCAATTGAAGGCAAAGTAGTTGAAACAGGTAAAACTTCAACTAACAGCATTACGATTGATTTAAGCAAAGAAGGTAACGGAGTATATTTTGTAAAAATCAATACCGAAAACACTTCAACGGTTTATAAGTTAATTAAACAATAAGTTTAGTATAGTTTATGTTTAATAGAAAGGTTTATAGCTTGCTATAAAAATAATGACATACTTTTAAATTACACACCCCTACCCGTCCCTGCCTGAACGAGCCATTCGTGCAGGTTGATAGAGTTGAAGAAATAAGTTGCCCGATAGCTATCGGGGGAGAACACTCCCTAAGAAAGTTTCCCTGACAAAATTTTCATTTCCATCATGGGTGAAATTTTCTCATAAAGGATATGATAAACAGCGTCTGCAATAGGCATATTTACTTTATACTTTTTATTGATTTCGTAAATTCCTTTAGCAGCATAATAACCTTCGGCTACCATGTTCATTTCTATTTGAGCCGATTTTACCGAATAACCTCTCCCTACCATGCTTCCAAAGTTTCTGTTCCTCGAAAATTGTGAGTAAGCCGTTACCAATAAATCGCCTAAATAAGCGGAGGTTTTCACATCTCGATGTATTTCGTGAATGGCACTAATAAAACGCTCTGTTTCTCGGATTGAACTTGCAATTAAAACTGCTTGAAAGTTGTCGCCATAACCTAAACCGTTACAAATTCCACTAGCTACCGAATAAATATTTTTTAAAATTGCCGAAAGTTCTGTTCCAAACAAATCATCAGAAGTTGAAGTGTGGATGTATCTGCACGACATGGCATCAGCCACATATTGAGCAATTTCTTGATTCTGACAAGCAATGGTTAAATACGATAAGCGCTCCATGGCAACCTCTTCGGCATGACAAGGACCAGCAATCATGCCTATTTTCTTATAAGGTACATTAAATTTTAAATGAAAATACTCAGCAGGAATTTGATTGTATTCAGGTACGACACCTTTTACTGCCGAAATAATAATTTTATTTTCTATTCCTTGTAGGTTGGCATTATCAAATGCTTTTGCCAAAAAAGCGGAGGGTACTGCAACAATAATAATATCAGAATTATCGATGGTTTGTTGCAGGTTTGAACTTAAATTTAATTTTTCTACATCAAACTCAATAGATTGAATATAATTTGGATTGTGATAAAATTGTTTAATATGTGCAATACATTCTGCATCTCTCATCCACCAATTTACCTGATCAACTGTCTCTGTAAGGATTTTTACAATAGCTGTAGCCCAACTTCCTCCTCCTAAAACTGCTATTTTTTTATTTTCCATAGGGCAAATATAAGTAATGTATTTATAAGTTGGAAGTCCAAAGTCAGAAGACCGAAGTTGAAGATTGAAGATTGAGAACTGAAGACTTAGGACTTACCTAAAACCAAATAGAGTAATCTTAAAATCATCAATTAAGCACTCTTGTTTTTTTGGATTCCAAACATAAATTTTAAGCAAAGAGTTGGATTTCAATTCACCTTTATTTACTGAAAATTCCATATCCACATTTTTCCATTCCGATTCATCATCGATAGTCCCAGCAGCTATCGGGGAGGTTAATCCGGCACTTTTCCAATAATAAACTTCATTGTTCGATTCAATAGAAACCACTATTTGAGCTTCTGTAGAATCTTTAAACAATTGATACACTTCTGTTTTTATTTTTAAATTAGAAGCAACGTCAACCGAAATTGAATCTAAATACAATTGAAAAGTAGAAGAATATTCGTCAACTTTATGTGCAGTTGCACCGCTTTTAAAATTAGTGTTTACCAATTGTTCTTTAGGGTAATTCCAATATGGAATTTCAGTTTCAAAATCGTTGGTTGTTTCGATTATTTTATAAGCAACTTTTGTCAATTCCAATATGGAAAAATTTAATTTTTCGTTTTTGTAAATTGTTTTGAAATTACCAGGTTCCACCATAGTAGCATAATAAGGCATATTGCTTGGGGTTTTATTTGATAAATAAAGCGTGTAGTTGTTTAATATCAATATCTTTTTTATTGACGAGTTCAACATGTCTTCGGTTACTTCATCAAAAGACAAAAACTGAATATTATTAATGGTTTTAAAGCCACAATAGTATTTGTTTTCTCTAGTTTGAACTTGGTTGCTAATAACTACACAATTTTCTTGTTTACCAATAATATGCTCAATAATGGCTTGTTTTTGAGTATGATATTCGGTATTACGATAGGCTATTATATTTTGTACGGGAACTATTGAAAGGATGGCAAAAAATAAAATGGCAAAAATGATTTGCATTTTATTCGTCTGAAAACTCATGAAGCCGGCAGCAAAAAATAACACACACAACGGAAAATAGTGTGACCAAAACAGTTGTTCTACAATAAGTAACGAAAGCAAGGTTAACAATCCAATTAATATAATAATTACTCTAATGTTTATGGTTTTATCCAAATATTTATCAATAACAAATGCTGCGGCAATACTAGTTATCGGAAAAATAAAAAGATAATGGCGAGGGTCGATACACATAGGAATATATTCGGTGTAAGAAATACTCATAAAATTTGACGACAAAACCAAGATTAATCCAACAACAGAAAAGAAAGAAAGTTCATTAAACATCAACCATACCTCTTTTCCAGCCTGCTGGTCGGGCAGGTGTTTTTTTGTAATAAAAACAGGCAACAATAAAACTATCGATAAAAACATACCAGAACCGATGAACATTTCGTAAAACTGATACGCTACTCGTTTTATTACATAAATTATAGGCAATTCGTGATAACTACATTCACTAAAATAGCGGTTGTCTAAAATAGTTTTAAATCGAATAAACGCATCGCCAGTTAATGCATAAAGCAATAGAAAATACAAAACAAACAAACTAAAAGTTATTCCGGTAGCATAAATCCAAAACGTTCTTTTTTTTGTGATAAAAACATCAATCACAAACAAATAAGCTAAAACCGGTAAAAACAAAGCAATGGTTTCTTTGGCTAAAAATCCAAAGAACAGGCTTAATGCCAACAAAAAAGCAAACTTTAATGATTGTGTTTCTTTTTCAATAAACTTGTACCGATAGATAGTAATTACCGCACTCAAAATAAAAAATGCAACAAAAATATCGGGCATCAATTTGTCGGTATAAAACAAAAACCAGTTTGCTAAGGTTAAAAGGCTTAAACCAATAAAAAGCACAAACAGAGAATATCGTTTTAAAATAGAAAAAACAAGTAACAAAATTCCTATAGAAATTCCCATTGCCGGAAGCGAAGAAGCAAAGTCGTTTATTCCAAAAATTTTATACGAAAGTGCCGTTAGAAGGACCGTTGGCCAGCGATAGAAATAATGGTCATCATAGTGAATAGTTCCTTGTAAAACATCATTTGCCATTTCGGCATAATGCATATCGTCCCAACCATAATGCCCCAAATAACCAAAAATGTGGTTAAAAACAATGACAAGTACAAATAAAGAAAGTATAGCGTATTGATAAATCTTTTCTTTGTTCATGTGGTTTTTAGTATTTGGTCATTGGTGTTTGGTGTTTTGTCACTTGTTTCTTTGGTTTTCGGTCTTCTATTTACTTCAAAACACAAGTTTTACTATCCCCATTTACCTCAACTTTAACCAGTCCATGTTTGCTTAAGCCTTTCATTCCTGCATCCCATTGTTTACCGCTTAATCCAACCGTATTTTTTAAAGCGGTTAAATCCATGTTGTTGTTTGCTTTTAAAACTTCAAGAATTGCTTTTTCGGCATCGGTTAGTTCAACGGCTTTTTTCTCGAGTTTCATTTGCGGAAAAAACAATACTTCTTGTATCGAACTTTGATTGGTCATTAACATGACTAAACGGTCAATTCCAATTCCCATTCCTGAGGTTGGAGGCATACCATATTCTAATGCACGTAAAAAATCCTGATCAATAAACATGGCTTCGTCATCACCTTTTTCAGATAGTCGTAGTTGTTCCTCAAAACGCTCACGTTGGTCAATAGGGTCATTCAATTCAGAATAAGCATTGGCTATTTCTTTACCATTAACCATTAATTCAAAACGCTCTGTTAAATCAGGATTGGTTCGGTGTTCTTTACACAATGGCGACATTTCTTTCGGGTAATCTGTAATAAAGGTTGGTTGTATGTAGTTTTTCTCGCATTTTTCACCAAAAATCTCATCAATCAATTTTCCTTTTCCCATCGATTCATCTGCATCAATTCCATTGGCTCTGCACCAGTCAAACAATTCTTTTTCTGTTTTTCCTGAAATATCAAACCCGGTGAATTCTTTTATTGCATCCGTCAGGGAAATACGTTTAAACGGACGAGCAAAACTGATTACATTTTCTCCCACTTTACATTCGGGTTTTCCATGAACAGCCAACGCCACTTTTTCAATCATTTCTTCTGTAAAATCCATCATCCAGTTGTAATCTTTATACGAAACGTAAATTTCCATTACGGTAAATTCCGGATTATGTGTCTTGTCCATTCCCTCGTTTCTGAAATCTTTGGCAAATTCATAAACACCATCAAAACCACCAACAATCAATCGTTTTAAATACAATTCGTTGGCAATTCTCAAATACAACGGCATGTCTAACGCATTGTGATGGGTAATAAACGGACGAGCAGCAGCACCACCGGGAACAGGTTGTAGAATTGGAGTTTCAACTTCTAAATATCCTTTAGCATTAAAAAATTCACGCATGGTACTCATTACCTTTGAGCGAGTAATAAATACTTCTTTTACGCCATCATTCACCACTAAATCAACATAACGTTGACGGTATCGCATTTCCGGGTCGGTAAATGCATCGTGTACTTTGCCGTCTTCATCGGTTTTAACAATGGGCAATGGGCGTAATGATTTACTCAATACCGTGAGTTCTTTTACTTTTAACGATTTTTCACCAACCTGAGTGGTAAATAATGTTCCTTTTACACCAATAAAGTCGCCTATATCGAGCAGTTTTTTAAATACTTCGTTGTACAAAGTTTTATCTTCGCCGGGGCAAAGTTCATCCCTATTAATATACACTTGCAAACGACCTGCTGAGTCTTTTAATTCAGCAAACGAAGCCTTTCCCATGATACGTTGGCTCATCATTCTTCCTGCCAAAACTACTTCCTTGCCTTCTACAAATTTTTCTTTAACCTGGTTGGTCAATGCATTTACAGGAAATAAATCTGCAGGGTAAGGATTAATTCCTAATGCTCTTAATTTTGCCAGCGATTCTCTTCTAACAATTTCTTGTTCTGATAATTGAATACTCATTAATGTAATTTATTTTTTGGTGTGCAAATGTAAGAAAAATGCTGAATTGAAAATGAGTTGATACGAAGAATGGAGCCTACTTTTCTTTCAACAAAGTTTGAATAAAAATAGTGGTTTCATCTGTATAACGTTTGTAATAATTACCGGTCCCAGGACCATAAAAACCGGTTCTGATTTTTCTAACCTTTCCTTTTTTATCAATAAATATTGAGGTTGGGTACGACATAATCTGGTTAAGCATGGGCAAAACTTTTGCAGCTTCAATTTTGCTTGCTTTCCCGGCAATTAAAAAATCGTAATCGACTTTGAAGTGGTTTTTAACCTTTAAGATGTTATTTTTTGATGTTTCAAAGTCATCAGTTTTATCAAACGATAAGGCAACTATTTCCAATCCTTCGATATGGTATTTATTATATAATTCTGTTAAATATGTGGTTTCATCTTTGCAATTCGGACACCACGGTCCCATAACATTAACAATAACTACTTTGTTTTGGTATTTTTCATCGGTTAATGAAACTGTTTCGCCATCAACATTTGGCAGTTTAAAATCAATGGTTTCAAACCCTTGTTTTAAAAAGGTAAGTGAATCAGGGTTGGTCAATTCAAAATTTTCATTTCTAATAGCCACAAAAGGTTCTTCCCAGTGTGTTCCCGACCAAAAATTACCTTCTAAAACATCGTTTATTAACGAAGCTTTAAACAAAAATGAATGGGCACCATCAAAACAAGAAAGGTATAAATTGTTATTGTACATGTTTCCTTCCAAAAATCTGTAATCACCTGTTTCGGTCATAAAAGTACCCGTTACATAGTTATCTACTTGTTGAAACTGCCCAATAGCTTTATAATGGTCGTCGGTTCCTTTACTAAAATCTACCTCCCATTTGCCCGTTATATTTGATTGATGGTTGCTTAAATTTTCCGGCTCGGGAAACCGCTCTTTAATGCCTTGTTCGGCTTCAAATGGAATTTTATAGGTTACATTTTCTTTATACCAAAACCCCGTTATTTTAGTTGGGCTAACAATTTTTCCTTCAAACCACGTATTAAATATCTCGTCTTTGATGGTTATTTTGTCGCCATCAACTTTCACATCTTTAATGGTAATTTTTTCTTCGGCATTTAAAAATTCGATTTCAAAAACGGTATCTACTTTATTCAACGAAAATTCTACCGGCAGTATATTATTGGGTGACAACAAAAAATCTAAATGCCAAATGCCCTCAACCAATAATTCCGGTTTTTTATCTTCGTTTTTCGTTGAATTACTGGAACAGGCTGCAAAAAATAGGATACAAGTTGCAAAAAAATAGCTTATCAATTTCATAACAACGAAAATAATAAAAAGAGGGGTATGATTTATATCTATTTTTGCACAATTATTAAAAAACCCGTTATCAGCTGCTTATAAGTTAAATTTGAGTAAATTTGTTCATCAACTTACTAGAATTTTAACATGAGAATATCTTTATTTATTTTTTTTACGCTTATAGCTTCTATGGTTGTGGGTGTTGTTTTTGGGCAAATTCCTGCTTATTACAACAATGTTAATTTAACTTTAACAGGACAAGCCTTAAAAAACGAATTGGCAAATAAAATTACCGTAACTCACACCAATCCAATAACCTATAACGATGTGTGGACTGTGCTTCAACAAACCGATTTAGACCCGACAAACTCAACAAAAGTTTTATTGATTTATGGTTACAACGATTCAGACGGTAACCCAACAACCGATAGAACCAGAAATAAAAATTCTAATGGTGGTAATATTGGAGACTGGAACAGAGAACACACTTACGCTCAATCTTTAGCAACGCCTAACATGACTACGTCCTCGCCAAATGCAGGAACAGATGCTCACCATTTAAGATCTTCTGATGTTCAAATGAATGGAAATAGAGGAAACAGGCTTTTTGCAACCGGCTCAGGAAATGCAGGAAATGCAGGTGTAAATTGGTATCCAGGCGACGAATGGAAAGGTGATGTTGCTCGAATGATGATGTACATGTATTTAAGATACGACAGCCAATGTTTGCCTAATAATGTTGGTGTTGGTACCGCCGTGCCTACTGATGCAAACATGATTGGTTTGTTTTTACAATGGAATGCCGACGATACTGTTTCGGTGTATGAAATGAATAGAAATAATTTATTGCAAGGCATACAAGGAAATAGAAATCCGTTTATAGACAATCCTTATTTGGCAACCATTATTTGGAGCGGTCCAATTGCTCAAGACAAATGGAACATGACCACAAGCATCCGTCAGCTGACAGATGAAATAGAAAATTATTTTACGGTTTACCCAAACCCAACTAAAGAAAAGATTTTTGTAAAATTTAATGAACAACATTCGGCATCAACCAACGAACAACTTTATGTTTATTCAGTAACTGGAAAATTAATCAACCAATTTTTTAGTGATGACATTCAAAATAATCAACTGGAAATTTCGTTGCCTCAAGGCTTGTATATCTTAAAGTTTAAAGATAACGATGCTGTTTTCACTAAAAAAGTAATTGTTCAGTAGTTATAATAATTTCTTCTTCTTTTTTTATTTTTAGATAACATACCTAAAAACAGTTATGCATCACGTGTTGGATGATGATGGTCGTGGTGAATTATATGTTCCATTTTAAGATAAGTTTTCGAATCCCTTAATAATTATTGTTTCATAAACTGCTGCTTGTAATGAGCAATTAATGATTGTGCTCACTATGTTCATGGTTTTTTTCGATTTGTTCCAAATCCATGTTGCACTTAGGGCATTGTCCGGGTTTGTCATACGTTTTTTCGCCCTCACACTTCATGGGACATTGATATTTCACGTTTTCGATTTGTTCGGTTGTTGTATTTTCCGCATTGTTTTCTGAAGTTTTGCTTCCGCAAGAAGCAACGAACATTGTTACTGTAAGTATTAATGTTGCTGTGACGATTTGTTTTTTCATTTTGATTTTCATTTTCATTTTATTTGTTTTAGTGATTGTTAAGAGGTGAGTTGTTTAAATAAAACAAAGCTAATAATACCCATCAATAACAAGTAAATAAACCACTTCAAATATTTTTTAAATTTACTTTGTTCAAGCACATCATCTGTTTTACAACATTCTTTCATATGTAGATATTTATTATTTTTTATATGTCATATGGAATATACCATGTTATCTTCATCACATTTTGTGTGCTTTTGCACGTGGCTATTTCATAATAGAAATTTTTAACATTCTTGTTTTAGTTATTATAATCATAATTATACACCTTTAATCGTTGTTTAATGTACATTTTTGCACCTCCTACAGTTAGTACATGTTTAACATCATGTCTTGGAATTACCACTTTAAATTTATTTTGAACTTCTATAATAAAATTAACAATATCTATCAATTCAAAATTTAGTTCAACTAAAAACCTTGAATTATCTAAAATATCATCTTCGGCTACAAAAAATTTTTCTATTAAAATTTGATTAAATTGTTCTTCAAAAGTTTTCATTATGTTACTTTTTTTCATCGTTTTCGATTTTTATAAATTAATCGTCTTCTGATTTATTTAAAACCGCTTGAACAACATCAATTTGAATGTCTTCTTTTAAGTTCAGGCCTTCAAAATTTAACCCCAAATCATTAATTTTTAAATTGAATTTAAGTGTTAACAGGCAAGAATACAAACCTCTGCTAGATATATGTTCCAAATGTCCATCGCCGAAGATGGTCTTTTGATTGGTAGAAATAATACCTTCTACTTTAAAATCAAGAGGAGGATGCCCATTCGTGTTAATATTTTGAATACCCAATTTACCTTTAAACTCTATGATTTCATATTTCAATTTGCTAAGCCTTTTATCAAGTGAATCAATCCCTGTTTTAAAATTTGATTTATCCATTTTTATCGTAAATCGGGCTGTTTCATAACTAAGTTGTATAAACAACTCTTTGTTTGTGATTTTTAAAATAGAATCATTAGAAACTACTGTTATTAGCATATCTCCATTTTGAGTCCGATAAATATCTTGTGCTTTAACTTGAGGTAAAAAAATTATCCAGCATAGGATAAAAGCAGTTATATAGTTTGATTGTTTCATAGTAATTTTATTTTTTTATGTTAGTTATTTTTTCCAAAATACGTTGGTCTGTTCCAAATTTGCATATTGCATCACAATTGGCTTTTAATTCTGAAAATAGGATATAGTTGATATTTATATTTGAATTTTTTATAACCGGTCTGTTTAATTGTTGAATCACATCTTTTTCACGATTATCAGGAATGATAATATAAAACACCTCGTTCCCAGTTCCAATACTAAAGTGCAAATCGGATAGGCGTAAAATACCCGAATAAATACTGGTGCTTTTTTCTACCTCAAAAGCTCCAACAATTTTATTAGTACCTTTTTGAAACCAAAGCACATCAATTAGTTTTATGGTGTTTTGGGTGTCTTTGTCAGTTGCTAATTCAGGGAATTTATTAATCGAAATAAAAGAAAAATTTTGGTTGTTAAAAGATTTGCTTTTGTCATTACTTGCAGGGGTAACATCAAAACCTAATGATGCACCAATTTTTAATAAATGGTATTGCATTTCATTATGAAGATTTTCTTCAACTTTTTCTTCCCGAATTTCTTTTTGACGTTTTAAAATATTTTTTTCAAACTTTATTCGTTCTACTTCGCTTAAATATTCATCATTTCCAATCAACATCTTTTGTGCCCCTATTTCAAAACATAACCCTGCAATTGCTCCTAAATCATTAGATAATTCGGCTTTATGTTTATTGTTGGTTTCAATTATCGTTTCTCTTATTTTTAGGTACTCTGTCCAACTTCCTAACTTCTTTTTATCTATAAATAAAAAGTTAAATCCGTTGAGAATAGCTGTATTGAAAGGCGGGAACCAAGTAGGGTGCAAAAAATATAGAATACTCGCTACTGCCGGACCTAATCCTTTTATTTTAAGTTCGTCTAATTTTACTATTTCTTTTAAAACTTGCTCTTCGGTTTTAGCGTTGATGGCATTTTCTAAAAATTGACCAAAAGCAATTTTATTGTTTTGGTTTTCGTAAATATCAGGAATTCGTAGTTTTGGTTTCCAATAAAAGGGATGAGCCACTCCAACAAAAATTTGTTTTTGTTCGGCAATGCAACTCAACACAAATTCTAAACTACTCCCTTTAAAATCGTTGGGAAAGGTGTTGTTTTTTATATCCTCAATAACTTGAAAAACACCTCTACGAATGGTTCGGAATGCTTTTAATCGCTGGTCATTATTAACAAACCAAGTAGTATAAACACTTTCCCGGTCGGATTTATATTGTTGGATTATTTGAGACAGATTGTTCATCGCAATAGGGTATTTATCCAATTCATAATTTCTTTTTTTTGCTGTTCAGTTAATTTTGCATTGCTATGAATAAATGTATAACTTGATAAGGGCATTTCTCCCTCTTTAATTTGATTTACAATAGCTTTTAGCTTATTTTTTTGTTTTCTTTTTGAATACATTCCAAATTCGCTAAAATTTAATTCAGCCTTACCCTTTTTAATATGATGTTCCATAAACCAACTTATGGGTTGTGTTTTATTGTACCAAGGATAATTGGTGTTGTTACTGTGGCAATCGTAACAAGAGGTTTTTAAAATGGATTGAATATTCGTTGGAACATCAAAAGTTTTGGTAAAATCTGCGGTTAGAATGGCAGTATTTTGATTTCGTTTAGTAGGGAAAAATTGAATCCCTACTAAACTAACCAAAACTAAAAACACTATTTTTTTAACCCATTTCATTAATTACCATTCTTTTTGAATTTTACCACAAGTAGGCATTTTAGTTCCCATGTATGGATTTTGAATTTCTTTGGTTTCACTAATCCAAATAGCTCCTTTGCCATCGTTTGCCATTGGACAAAAATCTCGGTATAACTTTTTATCGGTGCCAATTAATGCAAGTAAATCATTCATGTCGTCACTTAAATTTACAAAATGTTCTCGTTGATGGTCAATTTTGTCGGCATTTTCAGAAATATGCTCTGTATTTTCAACAGCATCTTCCATAATTTCCATGTATTCTTTCATTTTATCGGTAGATACAACAGACATATCAAAGCCATTCAATCTAGCAAGTAATTTTTCACTAGCTTCAGCAGCCGTTTCAGCATCATCTTTTACCAACGCATTTTTTAATGAAAAATAACTCTCTAAAATGAGTGATAAATCTTTTGCTTTTTCGCCTTCATAAGTGGCTGTTGTTCCTTGTGGTGCATGCTCTTCCGTTGTATGTTCGTGAGCGTGTACATCTGAATGATCGTGTTCATCGCCCTCATTGTTTTGTTGGTTTCCACAACTGATAAAAGTTGTGCTTCCGATTGCAAATAAAATTGCAATCCCGATTGTTAAAATTTGTTTTTTCATAATTTTATAATTTATTATACCTGCACAAGAAAAAGAGTATATCTTCTATTTAATTGCACAATTTAGGAGGGAGAAACAGAACAGATATTCTCCTTTTCTTACCTATGCAGGATTTATTGATTTTAATGGTTATGACCACTGTGGTCTTCTTCTTTTTTAGTTGTTTTTAAATTCATTCCGCATTTTGGACAATCACCTGCTTTCGTATAGGTTTTATCTCCTTCACATTTCATGGGGCAACTGTATGATGAGGATGTTTTTTCATCTTCTTTTCCCATTTTCATATCGCATTTATGTTCTTTTCCTCCAGCTGCTGCACAACACGATTTTTTTTTGGAATCACTCTTTTGTCCTGCTTCGTTTTTAGTTAAATTCATTGCACATTTAGGGCATTTTCCTTCTTTTTCGTAAGTTTTATCTCCTTCGCATTTCATGGGGCAAGCATACGTTGTTTTGTCATCCATTTTCATTTTGGCAGCATCATCCGTTTTCATTTTAGAATGATCGTGCATTTGAGCTATGGTGGCTGTATAGCTAAATAAACTAATTGCCATTGCGAGTACTAATTTTTGTGTTTTCATCGTTTTAATTTTTAAGGTTTGTAATTAATTGTTTAAACTGTTTATTTATTATTTTTAATATGCATTTCTAATTATCTTTTTATAATCTTTCCTGTTGCAACTATTTCTTGACCTTGTCTTAGTTGATAAAAGTAAATTCCCTCATTCCATTCTTCTGTTTTTACAATATGTTGCGATGAGATGTTGGTAGTATAAATGATTTCTCCCTTCACGTTGTAAATTATCAGTTCGCTTGATTTGCTGAACGGCTGAACAATTGTAATATTATTGTCGAATGGATTTGGATAAATTTTTATTTTTTCAAAAAGAGCAGTAGTATTATCAATAATACCAATTGCTATATTCAGTTCTTTTGCATAACTAACTTTTTGAAAAAAGGGTGGTTGCTGTGTCTGCATACCCTTGGCAATTTCTAAAACAGGAAATCCGAGATTTTTTGTGTACCAGCGGTAATAATAATTGCCCACATAATTAGATACTTGTTGCACAATTCCATTTACATACAGCGTATCAAATACTGTTTCTGTAGTGTAAATACGGATTGCATCAACCGTTGTATCGGTAGGGGTTACAACGGTTCCCCATGCATCGGCAACAGACAAATAATCAATATGATAAACTCTGACACTGTCTGGAGAAATGGGAATGTGAATAGTGGCTGTATGTTGTAGTGAATCGCCATAAGTTAATAAGGGGAAGATGTTCCAATAATTATTAAATGTAGATTTTGCAGGATATTCTAAGCCATAATACAACAACCCTGTACTGTCTTTTATGTAATGGTTGTAGTAACAATCTGTTTCGTCCACATGCGTAACATGCGAATGATAAATAAAACAGTTTTCTTTATTCACAATGTTTGAAAGCGGAAAAACAGCAGCATTCGGAGTAGAAGTGTGTTCTTCCCAAATCATCGTATCAAGAGATGACTCAACTGTTCCACAACAAGGTAACAGGTTACTAAAATCCCATAGAACATTATTCCCCGAATTACCCGGCTGAAGCATTAACCCTTGTGTGCTATCTACTTTAACGCTTATCTGAACATCGCCAACATCAGGTAAATCGTTTATATCAAGAACAATTTGAGCCATTGTAGTTGTGTAGCTAAATAAACTTATTACCATCACGAGTACCAATTTTTGTGCTTTCATCATTTTAATCTTAAAGGGTTATAATTAATTGTTCATTTATTTTTTTATCGAGCGGCAAGCACCATAATTACAGCCATCATTCCAACCATTAAAGCACCACCAACGACGTATAGTGCCCCTTTATGTTTCTTATCACCATGCATCATTCCCATACACCCCATACCTTTACCTCCTGAATTTTCTCCTTTTATCACCAAATTCATTCCACATTTTGGGCACTTATCGGGTGTGTCAGAAACTACTTCTGGATGCATAGAACAGGTATAAGTTGGAGCTACTTTATTCGTATTAGCTTTGCTTCCTTTTTCAATTAATTTCATTCCGCATTTTGGGCAAAATTCCGGTTTATTACTTATTACCTCAGGATGCATCGAACAAGTGTATTCTTTAGAATTTTCAGGTTCTTGTGCTATCGAAACTGTGTAACTAAATAAACTTATTACCATTGCGAGTACTAATTTTGTTGTCTTCATAATTTTAATCTTAAAGATTTATAATTAATTGTTTATTTATTTTTTTAATGTTGATGACCTCCTTGACTTCCACTTGGAGTAACCGGTGTTGATTTATTTTCTTTTCCTGTATAATAAAATTCTTTCTCTTTTTTCTTACTCATTAATTTTCCACTCGAATCATAAATCAAATAATAAACAATGGTTTCTGATGAATTTTTATCTCTTCGGGTAGTTAACAAATAGGTAAGTACTCCTTTTTCATCTGTTTTCTGTAGGATAGAAGCAATCGAATACTCATGAAATTTATGATGCAACTGCTCTTTTACCTGTTTTGGTAAATTATCGAGCGATATTTTTTGCTCTGTTTGTGCAAAACAAGTAGTTATACAAATTGTAGAAAAGACCATAAAAAGAAATAGGATTTTTAGTTTTTTCATTTTAATTTGTTTTAATAGTTGCTTTTACTTCTCCACATTTCAACATTTTTTTTCCAAAATAGGGGTTTTTAATCTCTTTTTCCAGACTTAACCAGTATCCTCCTTTATTTTCGTTTGCCATAGGGCAGAATTCTATATAAAGTGTTTTATCAGCTTCCATCTGAATACCTAATTTCTGAACCGCATCAGAAAGTGATTTACTAATAGTTAAAAAGTGGTTGCGTTGCTCTTCAATATTTACCGCTTTTTCTAGTAATTTCAATTCTTTGTTTAAACTGTTCAAAGCTTTCATCCATTCATTATGAGCATCTTCCATCACTAAACTCATATCTACTGTTTTTAATGATTTTTGGATTGCCTTTACATCTGTTTGAATGTTAGCATTATCATTAGTAAGTTTTTCTTTAAGCAACAAGTAACTATTCACGACAGTTCCCAATTGTGATTTAAATTTTGCAGGGATTTTTGATTGGTCGATAACTATTTTCTTCTTCATATTAGCCATTTCGGTTTCATCCGTCTTTTCTCCGGCTTTCATGTTTCCATGATTATGACCTGTTGATGTTTTCCCTCCGTCGGCTGACGGATTCATCATACTTTTTTTGGAACTCAATTGAGCAGAAGCGTCAATTCTAAATACTCCATTTACTGCTATTTCTTCACCTTCTTCCAATCCGTTTTTAACCACATAAAATTCGCCGACATCTTCTCCTAAAATAATCTCGCGATACACAAAAGATGTCATTTCTCTATTTGGAACTTTAACATATACTATTGCTCGTTTACCTGTCCATAGTATAGCTGATTTTGGTATAATTATTTCATTTTTAACACCTTTTAAATCAGCTTTTACAATCCCATTTGCATACATTTCCGGGAGTAATTTTAATTGTGAATTGTTTACTTCCACCCTTACATTGGTAATTCTTGTTTTAGCATCAACAAATGGATCTATATAATTAACAGTTCCATTATAAGTATTTCTTGGCTCTCCATTAATTGTAAAAGAAATATTATCTCCTTCATGAATCCAGGGAATATCTGTTTCATAAGCTTCAAACATTACCCAAACCTTGCTCAAATCTGCTAAATCGAACAAAGGAGTACCTTCTTTTACGTAATCTCCTAATTCAATATTTCTTTTCATTACAATACCTGAGTAATCTGCCAACACATCTATTTCTTGAACAACTTCACCTTTTTTTTCAATAGCTTCTATTTGGTTATCGTTTAATTTCCAAAGCTTTAATTTGTTTTTGGAAGCTTGATAGAGTTCAGGATAGGTAGTTTTTGATTTAATGGCTTCAAACAACTCTTTTTGAGCTGTAACTAACTCTGGTGAATATATTTTAGCAATTTTTTGCCCCTTTACTATTTTTTCACCAGTAAAATTTACATACAGTTTTTCAATTCTGCCAGGTATATGAACCGCCTGCGTATTTAATAACCGTTCATCTGGTTTAATTTTTCCCAATAATCGAATTTCCTTTTCAGGTTTGGATTTCTCTACCACCATAATTTGGATTTCTGCCAATTTCATGGCTTCTTCAGTCATGCTAACTTCATTTGGGTCGGATGCTGCCTGATTATTATCATCAGCTAAAATTAAGTCCATTCCACAAATAGGGCATTTTCCCGGCTTATCCATTCGTATTTGTGGATGCATGGAACAAGTCCATATTTGATGTGCAGATTCTTCAATGTGTTGATATGAAGATTCCTTTACTCCATCAGTTACCGAAGGGCTAATTAATTTTCCAATAATTATTCCGACTATTAATACGATAATAATTAAGACCCATTTATTTTTAAATATATTTTTCATTTTTTTTAGTTATTAATTGTTCTCGATACACCAATATTCCGCTATCGCTTCATATTGTCTACTCGAACTGACATTTACACATTGTTATATTTTCACATTAGCTAATTATCACATTAAGTTACATTCCTAATAAATAATTTGTAAAAGCCACCGCAGCATTTTTGTCGATGATGGCTTTTTCTTTTTCCAATTCATATTTTAACAATTGTCTTTCCATACGCAATACTTCATCAAAATCTTTTGCATCGGTAGAATAAGAACTCATTAAAACATTCAATGCTTTTTTTGCTAACTCAGCTTGTTTAATATTTAAATCAATTCTTCTGTCTGCATCATTGAAATCTGTTGCAATGTTTTCATAAATAGTGGTCAGTTTATTTTTTACCTCATTTTTTAAATGGGTTTGCACTTCTTGTTCATATTGAGCTTCACGAATCATGGAGGAATACTTTTTACGATAAAGTGGAATGGTAACAGAAACCATCGGGAACATCAAAATATCTTTTCCATTATCATTTGAACTTAAAGCCATTGTAGAAGTTCCCTTTCCGACAGAAGTATAACTGACTCCAACTCCAAATTTTGGCATTCCCATTTTTTTAGCAGTTTCCTCTTTACTGGTAAAAGCATCCATTTTAAAATCAATACTTTTTATGGTATGATTTGCCAGCAATATGCTATCTAATGTAATTTGTTTATCAAAAGGCATTTCATCCTGAGCTAAATTCTCAGGTGCAAGTAAGTCAACTTCTTGATTCAGTAAATTGTTAAATTTAACTTGTAGTGTACTTTTTTTATCTAACATCAAGAATAACTGATTTTCTAAATCGTTAATTTCAATTTCTACCCTTAACTCGTCTGCAATGGTAGATTTACCCGCTTCAATTTTAATTAGTGAGATATTTTTAAAGGTTTGTAGAATGGATAAATTCTCACGAGTAATTGCAATTGCTTTGTTAATGAAATAATAATTGTAATAAGTAGTTTTCACTTCAAAAAACAAGTTCGATTTTTCATTCTCAAACTCTTCATATTTCGCTTTTGCCATATTGGTTGCAGCATCGCCTTGCTTTTTAAGTAACCCAAACCACGGAAATTGTTGTGTTAAGGAAACATTCCAGTTTTGAGGTCCTACTCTTGTTTCGGGTGTTGAGATAAAATAGCCAAAAGCCACTTGTGGATCGGGTAAAGCAGTAACTTGTGGCACTTTTTCCATTGTCGCCATGTAATCACTGAATTTTGCTTTTAAACCCGGATTATTTTCAGCAGCGATTTTTAAATAACTGTCTAATTCATTTTGAGCCTGAACAATTTGTACGAGCAACAGAATAAAAAGACTTAAATATATTTTTGTATTTCTCATCTTTTCTTTCTTAATTATTAATACTTTTTAATTTTTTTCTTTCCGCTCTATTTATTATTCCTTCACGCCAAAAACACTGAAGTATCGGAACAATAAACATGGTCATTATTTGAATGGTCATTCCACCGAAAGTTGGAATAGCCATTGGAATTACCACATCTGCTCCTTTTCCTGTAGAGGTTAAAACCGGAAGTAGGGCAATAATAGTTGTGGCTGCGGTCATCATTGCCGGTCGAACTCTTTTGGAACCTGCTTCAACTACCGCAGCCCTGACTTCATCCACCGTTTGCGGATCTAATTTTTCAAAAGTTTGATGGATGTAGGTTCCCATGATAACCCCATCATCTGTTGCAATACCAAATAATGCAATAAAACCAACCCAAACTGCTACACTTAAATTTATGGTGTGAATCTGGAACAATTCCCGCATATTGGTTCCTGCAATATCAAAATTTAAAAACCAAGGCTGACCGTAAAGCCAAATCAAAATAAAACCTCCTGCAAAAGCTACAAATACTCCTGAAAAGTGAATACTTGATGCGACAACTGTTTTAAATTGGAAAAATAAAATTAAAAATATCACCGCCAAACTGATGGGGATTACTATCGATAATCGTTTAGTTGCACGTATTTGACTTTCGTAATTTCCGGTAAAACGATAGGTTACACCAGCTGGTAATGAGAATTCACCGGTTGCAATTTTTTCAGTAATTACTTTTTGAGCATCCTCTACCACATCTACTTCAGCATGTCCTTCTTTCATATCAAAGATGATATAAGACGTTAAAAAAGTATCTTCACTTTTAATCATTTGAGGTCCTCTCACATACTCGATAGTTGTCAACTCTTCCAAGGGAACTTGAACTCCTGCCGGGGTTGGAACCAATATTCTTTTTAATTCTTCCGGACTATCTCGATATTCCCGGGCATAACGAACGCGAACAGGAAACCGTTCTCGCCCTTCTACGGTACTGGTTAATTGTTTGCCTCCAATCGCTACAGAAATTTGCATCTGTAAATCTTTCACCGAAATACCATATCTTCCCATCGCTTCTCTATTCAAATGGATTTCGATATAAGGTTTACCTACAACTCTATCGGCAAAAACGGTAGATTCTTCAACACTAGGAACTTCTTTTAAAATAGTTTCCAATTCGTAACCCACTTTTTCAATGGTCTCTAAATCAGGCCCAAAAACTTTAATCCCCATTGGGGCCCTCATTCCTGTAGCCAGCATTACCAAACGGGTTTGGATAGGTTGTAATTTTGGTGCAGATGTTAACCCCGGAAATTTAGAATGTTTAAGAATTTCTCGCCAAATATCATCGGTATTTTTTATTTCCGGTCGCCACTGCCTAAAATAATTTCCATTTTTATCTTCAACGAGTTGCTCTTTGGTTAACTTTTTAAATACATCTTCTCCATATTTATATGTAGAACTATCTTTCAACATAAAAGCATCATTATCATTAACCTTAAACCGAACTCTTCTACCATCTTCATCCACCATATATTCGGACAAATAATTAATGATGTTTTCGTACATTGAAATAGGTGCCGGGTCTAATGCTGAATTGGCTCTGCCCCATTTACCAACTGTAACATCTACTTCGGGTATAGAGTTTAAGTGCTGATCCAGACCAGCTATTATTTCCATGTTTTCGGATACACTGGAATGTGGCATGGTGGTAGGCATTAGCAAAAATGAACCTTCGTCTAATGCCGGCATAAATTCTTTACCAATACCGGGGAATGTTGCTGAAATAGATTTCCATACGGAGTTATTTTTAGTAAATTCTGGTATAAACTTGAATGTATTTGAAAAACCAATGAATGCAACCACTCCAAATAATAAGGTAAAAATCGGAAGCATTAAAAATTTCCATTTATTACGAAGACACCATTTTAATACCGGGGCATAAAAATATACGATTAGCGATAAAGCTCCTAAAATAGACCCAACTAACGTAAATACAAAAATAAAATTAGCGAACAGGCTATTATTGGCACCCATTGGCATCCATTCAATAGTCAAAAAATAGAGCACAATAACAGCTGTTATTCCTATATTGATATAGTTTGGCATAAACCTAAATTTCTCCGACCATTTCAGTTCCATCAGGTTATTTACTCCATAAGCAATTAATGGAAGAGCCATCCAACTTTGATACATAATGATGATAGCAACTCCAAGTCCTATTAAAATGGAATTGAAAATTCTACTTATTTTCTTTTTATCAAACCGAATGGAGAATAGAATGTGAGCAAAAGCCGGAAGAAAAAGTAATCCGATAATAAGGGCTGATAACAAGGCAAATGTTTTAGTAAACGCCAAAGGCTTAAACAATTTACCTTCGGCTGCTTGCATTGCAAACACAGGCATAAAGCTTACTACAGTAGTAGCTACCGCAGTAATTATAGCCGAACCAACTTCACATGAAGCAACATAAATAACATTCAATAGCTGTTTACCTTTTACATCTTTATTTTCCGGCATATCTAAATGTCGAATGATATTCTCAGTAAATACTATTCCAATGTCAACCATTACACCAATAGCAATAGCTATTCCCGAAAGAGCAACAATGTTTGCATCTACATTGAAAAACTTCATCATTATAAAGGTGATTAAAACCCCTATTGGCAATAAACTAGAAATAAGGATAGAAGCTCTTAGGTTTAACACTAAAACGATAATTACTAAAATACTTATCAATATCTCATGCGATAAAGAAGATTCTAATGTTCCTAATGTTTCATGAATTAAACCTGACCTATCATAAAAAGGAACAATAGTTATTTTAGAAACCGTTCCATCTGCCAATGTTTTAGAAGGTAATCCCGGCGCAACTTCTTTTATTTTTGCTTTTATATTATCTATTACTTGTAAAGGATTGGCTCCATATCTAGCCACAGCAACACCTCCAACAGCATCAACACCACCTTTATCAAGTCCTCCCCTACGGGTTGCTGGTCCAAATTGAATCTTAGCTACATTTTTTAACCGAATCGGGACATTGTCTGTTTGTGTAACTACGCTTTCTTCAAGATCTTTTAAACTTTTAATATAACCTAAACCACGCACTAAATATTCAGCTTTATTATATTCCAATGTTCTCGCACCAATATCTAGATTACTATTTTTAACGGCATTCATAATCATTTCCACATTCACACCATGAGCTTTCATTGCGTTGGGATCAATTTCTATTTGGTATTCTTTTAAATAACCACCAATAGAGGCAACTTCTGAAACACCACTTGCAGCAGTTAAATAATATCGAACATAAAAATCCTGTATAGTTCTTAATTCTTGAGGATCCCACCCTCCTGCAGGATTGCCGTCTTTATCTCTTCCTTCTAAAGTGTACCAAAATACTTGCCCTAAAGCAGTTGCGTCTGGCCCTAAAGCTGGTGTTACACCATCAGGAATAGTACCTGAAGGCAATGAGTTTAATTTTTCTAAGATTCGAGTTCTTCCCCAATAAAATTCAATATCCTCATCAAAAATGATGTAGATGCTGGATAATCCAAAAATTGAATTACTTCTGATTGTTTTTACTCCAGGAATTCCAAGCAGTGCGGTAGTTAAAGGATATGTAACCTGATCTTCAATATCCTGAGGAGATTGCCCCATCCATTCGGTATAAACGATTTGTTGGTTTTCTCCAATATCGGGAATGGCATCTACAGGAACAGGGCTTCTTTCCATCCATGGAATTTGCCAATTGAATGGTGCAGTTACAATCCCTCCCGAAATTAATGCAAATAACAGGATAAAAGTAACTAGTTTATTCTCGAGAAAATACTTTATTATTTTGTTGAGCATGACTTTAATTAATTAATGTGATGATTAGAAAATGTGCTAATGAATTTAAAGCACATTAATAACATATTGATAAACCACAGATGCTGCGAATTAATCAACAATCACATTAAAAAATCAAATTAAGAAAGACTGAACCAACACTTTAATATCCTTGACTAAGGGTGGTGGCAAATAATTTTTAAAGAAAAGATGTGGTGTTTTAACATTTGGAAGTAAATCAACAAGTATAGCAACAAAAGCAATGGTAAAACCAGGAGAAAAATGTTCAAAAGAAGTTATTTTTGTATAATTGTCGTTCAGTTGAATAGCTTGAAATTCATCTTGACAACAATTGGATTTCATTTGATTTTTATCTGCACATTTCTTATTGGAAGTATTTTCCATACCACAAGAAACATCAGTAACACCAATGTTTAATACAGTTTTAACCCTCTTTCCTCCACATTTGTGAGAAGAAACAGTAAATCCCATAGAAATAAACAGAATTACAAGGCTTAATATGACTGAAAAAATCTTTTTCATGGCTCCTACCAAACGTAAATTTAATCCTTTTATTTTAAAGAAAGTTTATTTATTTTACTTTTTTACGTTATCAAAGCGTCTAAACTATTCAAATCAAAAAGTTGTTGTTTAATCGTTTACTGATTTCCTGATATCATCTTAGCAGGAACAACCCATTTATCATATTCTTCAGCAGTAACATAACCTAAACGAATGGCTTCTTCTTTTAAAGTTGTACCATTTTTATAAGCTGTATTGGCAATTTCTGCGGCTTTGTAATATCCAATTTTTGGATTAAGAGCCGTTACCAACATCAGTGAATTGTTTACGAGTTCATCCATTTTTGCACGATTAGGTTCTATGCCCTTTGCACAATGTTCGTCAAACGATAGACAAGCATCACCCAGCAATTCTGCCGATTGAAGTAAATTATAAGCCATCATGGGTTTAAAAACATTTAACTCGTAATGACCTTGAGTTCCGCCAATGGTTATCGCCACATCGTTACCCATTACCTGAGCGCAAACCATGGTTAATGCTTCGCATTGAGTTGGGTTCACTTTTCCGGGCATAATGGAAGAGCCCGGTTCATTTGCCGGAATAAATAATTCTCCTATACCACTTCTTGGTCCTGAAGCCATCATTCGGATATCGTTTGCAATTTTATTTAGCGAAACTGCCAATTGTTTTAAAGCTCCGTGTGTTTCCACAATGGCATCGTGTGCTGCTATAGCTTCAAATTTATTTTCGGCAGTTACAAATGGAAGACCAGAAAATTCAGCAATTTTTTTTGCTACTAACATGTCGTATCCTTTTGGAGTGTTTAATCCGGTTCCAACTGCAGTTCCACCCAGAGCAATTTCGGAAAGATGAGCCAGTGTATTTTTCAAGGCTTTTAGTCCATGATTTAATTGGGAAACATAACCTGAAAATTCCTGCCCTAACGTTAGCGGAGTTGCATCCATTAAATGGGTACGACCAATTTTTATTACATCATTAAAGGTTTTACTTTTTGCTGCTAAGGTATTTCTTAATTGTTCAACACCAACAATGGTTTTTTCCATCACCATTTTGTAGCAAGCAATGTGCATGGCTGTTGGAAAAGTATCGTTCGACGATTGCGATTTGTTGACATCATCATTGGCATTTAAAGTGGGCTCTCCAACGCCAATTTGATGTCCTGAAATAATATGAGCCCGATGGGCAATTACTTCATTAACATTCATGTTACTTTGTGTTCCGGAGCCTGTTTGCCAAATCACCAAAGGAAATTGGTCATCTAATTTGCCTGATAGTATCTCTTCGCAAACCTTAGCAATTAAATCTCTTTTTTCAGCAGTTAAAACCCCTAATTCGCAATTGGCATAAGCGGCAGCTTTTTTTAAATAAGCAAATCCATAAATAATTTCGAGCGGCATCGAAGCTTTTGAGCCAATTTTAAAATTGTTTCTCGAACGTTCGGTTTGTGCTCCCCAATAACAATCTATAGGAACTTTAACTTCTCCTAAAGTATCTTTTTCGATTCTAAATTTCATTTTTTTAGGTTTACTAATTTGTACTCCTAAAATTAAACATTAAAACTCTTTTGAGTTAAAGATTGTTTAGAAATGAATAAATGGTATTTATTAATTCCAAAACTTAAAAATCAACTTTCAATTTTTCTACTAATTTGTTTCTTGTTTCGTCAAAATAGGTTCCAAAAGCATCTACTAAAATGCCTTTTAGATGGTGTTTAGTTGATGAAATGGCATAAATTATCGTCTCATCAGATTGGTCAGAACCACCATCAAATCGATATACTTCGTCAATGGTAAATTCGGATGGATTAAATTGTTTTGATGCACCCTCACAAATTAAACATTCTCCATCACTTAACAGTGGCAGATTAGCTGTATAACCTCTTTTTATTAAATCATTGATGGCAGCACAACTCGACTCGTAATAAATACGTTTTTTTATCATGAGTGTTTTGGATTTAATTTTGTTTTTTATCGTTTTTTTAGAATTATTTACTTTTATCACTTCTTCTAAATCTTCTAATAATTCGATAACGTCTATATTTCTTGTTTCACAAACTTCGCTTATTGTTCGGTTAGCTTTGCTATTAAAATCTATCCCAAGAGATTCAAATACAGCTATAAAGCTATCGTCTTCGGCTACTATTTTTTCTATAGTTAGTTCTTCTGTAACTTGCATTGGTTTGTGTTTTTAAAAGTTGTTTCTCTTTAATTACAATTTTATACTCTTAAATTAATCATTAAAAGTTTTTGATTGGAATACCTTACTGATTACAATTTTCTGTAAATAAACCATTGCATTATTTTACACCTTTTAATTCATCAAAAACTAACCGGATTTCTGCATTTAATTGTTCCAGTAGCGAAGGCATTTTTTCAAGATTGGTTCTGCTTTCTGCCAGTATTTCGATTTCTTTAAGTAGTGTTGTTAAATGATTTAACGTTAATATTCTCGACGAGCTAAGCATCTTGTGCGAGGCTCCTCTCATGGTTTGCCAGTCGTTATTGAGATACGCTTCATTAATTTTTTTTACTGATTCGGTACATTCAATAACAAATTGTTCGAATAATTTGTTTACAAAATCATCATCACATCCTATCATTTCCATTATTTTTTCTCTATTTATCATAACTGTTGTTTTTGTTTTAATAAATGTATAATTTTTGATTTTAAATGTTCTCTTTTTAAAGGTTTACTAATGTAGTCATTCATGCCTGCGGCAATACATTTTTCTTTTTCTCCACTTATGGCATGGGCTGTCATAGCTAAAATGGGGATAAGTTTTTTTTCACCTTTCATTTTAGTTCTTATAAATCTGGCTGCGGTATAACCATCCATGTGCGGCATTTGAATATCCATCAAAACCATATCATAATCAAATCGGGCTAATTCATTTACCCCTTCAAGCCCATTATTAACTACGGTTATTTTTATACCCATACTTTCCAAAAATTTTGTAGCCACCATTTGATTTAAGGTGTTGTCTTCTACCAATAAAATGGTAGTTTTAAATAGTTCTTTTTCGAATTCATCAAATTCGATGGTTTGTGGAGTTTCGTCGTCGGCTGTTGAAATGGCAAAAGGTATTTCAACGGTAAAAGTAGCTCCCTTACCTTCTTTACTCTTTACTTTAATGCTACCACCTTGAAGCTCCAACAGTCGTTTAACAATAGAAAGCCCAAGACCTGTTCCCCCATATTTTCTTGTGGTTTCTTTATTGGCTTGCTCAAAATCATGAAAAATTATTTTGTGCATTTGTGCGTTAATTCCTATTCCGGTATCTTCAACAATAAAATTGATTTTAACAGTAGTATCATTTTTTTCAACAACTTTTACATGCAGTTTTACAAAGCCTGTTTCAGTAAATTTTATGGCATTGCTTATTAAATTAATCAATATTTGGTTGATACGAACAGGGTCACCTATAATTTTTTCGGGGACATCATCATCCACCGTTTTTAAAAGTTGTATTCCCTTTTCGTGAGCACGATGGCTGATGGAATTAAATAAATCGGATAGTAAACTGTTCAGGTTAAACTGTATTTTTTCGAGGCTCATTTTGCCCAATTCTATTTTTGACAAGTCTAACACATCGTTGATGATTCTCAGCAGGTTTTCTCCGGCAAAATCCATCGATTTTAAGTAATCTAATTGTCCTTGATTTAGAGGCGTATCTTTTAGTAATTGAATAATTCCCATAATGGCATTCATGGGAGTTCTAATTTCATGGCTCATATTAGCCAAAAACAATTCTTTTGTTTTTGCAGAGTCTTCGGCAATTTTTTTTGCTTTTAAAATTTCTTTCTCAGCTTGTTTTTTATGGGTAACATCAGTATCAATCGCAATAATATTTTCGAGTTCTCCACTATTATTAAACAATGGTGTTAATGTAGTAATTGACCAATATTCCTCTCCATTTTTTTTAAAATTATGCGATTCATAAGAAACCGATTGTTTGGTTTCCAGCATTTTTATAAAATAGGGATGGTCTTCAACAAGCCCGGTTTTTCTTCCTTTTCTAAGACGTTGACCATGGGTTCCGGTTATTTCGTTGAGCGAATATCCGGTAATTCGTTTAAACCCTTCGTTTATCCACTGAATATTTCCTTTATTATCGGCAATTACTACCGCATTGTCGGTTTTTGATAAAACCAACGACAGTTTTTTTATTTCCGCTTCCGCTTCTTTAATGGCAGTAATATCAACAGCATATACGTTTACATATCCATTTTGAAGTACCGGCACAATGGTACACATGTAAGTTTTTTCATCAACTTTTAGTTCTTTTTTAACAGTTTTGCCTAACTGAAATGTTTCATTAATTTGTTTAACCCATTCATGTTTAATTTCCTTGTTTTCTTCATTATCAAAAAAATTAAGGGTATTGTTACTTGCTGGGTTTGCATACAATAATATTTGCCCATGTACTGAAAACCTAAATGTCGGATTCGGGTTTTCTGCAGGAATATTCGCAATTGAATTCAGTTCTTCTTCCATTAATTTACGGTTGGTTATGTTGGTGTGCAAACCCACCGAACCTATAATGTTTCCTTGTGCATCATAAGTTGGTGAACCACTAACCAACATCCATAGTTTTTGTTTGTATTTGGTTAACAACTGTATTTCGTATTTTGTTGATTTTCCTTTTTTTCGGGATGAAATTATCGACTTCATTTCCTTCCTTTCTTCCTCGTCCAACAAAAGTTTATTGGCTTTTTTTCCCTGCATTTCTTTAAACTGATAACCCAACATTTTACACATAAAATCATTTGCAAAGGTTATAATATCATTATTATCAACCATCAACACCCCTTCATTCATTGTTTCAACCAGCGTTCTGTATTTTTGCTCACTTTTATGAAGTTCATATTCAAATTTTTTCCTTTCGGTAACATCAACTATTGATGCCAAAACAAATCTTCCTTCTTTTCTATTAATAGGATTCAATCCTATTTCTACAATAATTTTACTTCCATCTTTTTTTACACCATACAATTCTCTACCAACACCCATGGGTCTTGCGCTTGGGTTATTTTGATATTCACTTCTACTTTTAACATGATTTTCTTTTACTTCGTGAGGAATTAGCATTTCAACGGTGTTCCCTAAAAGTTCTTCTTCATTGTAACCAAACATTTTTTCTGTTTGTTTATTCAGCATTACAATTTTACCGTATTCATCTACCATTATCATAGCATTTGGAGCAGCTTCAACGGCTATTTCAAAACGTTTGTTTGCATTTTTTTCATCAGTAATATCCCGTGCAATTTCTGATACGCCTAAAATATCGCCTAAATTATTTTTGATGGGAGAGATGGATAAACTTACATCAATTAAATAGTTGTCTTTGGTTTTCCTTATGGTTTGAAAAGTGTTTATTTTTTGACCTTTAGAAATTTTTCTCATCACCGTTTCATACTCCTCTAATTTTTCTTCAGGAATAATTATACTGATGTGTTGTCCGATTATTTCTTTTTCGGTGTAACCATATATTTTAGTTGCACCTTTATTCCAACTTGTTATATTGCCCAATATGGTTTTACTTATAATTGCATCGTTACTCGACTCTACAACAACGGATAATAATCGTTCTTTTTCCAATGCAGTTTCTTTAAGTTGCATTTCCCTTTCCAAATTCAGGTATGCTCTTTTTAAATCGCGGGTTCGTTCGTTTACTTTTGCTTCTAGTTGTTGGTTAGAAAGAAATAGTTTTTCTTTGGTCTCTTTAAGTTCGGTAACATCTTGTATGGTTCCATACATTCTAACAGGAGTTTCATCTTTTCCAACTTCAACAGCACCTCTTATTTCAAGAAATTTAGGAGTTCTTCCATTAGATGTACGTAAATATATTTTAAAAGGGTCATGCTTAAAATAAGCTCTCCTGATAATGTAATCTACGGTTTCTATATCCTGTTTGTGAACATAGCTTAGTAGTGTTTCATATTTTAGCTTGTTACTTTTTTGATGGAGTTCAATTATTTTTAACATCTCGTTAGAGCAGGTTATGGTACTGCTTTCCCATTTCCATTCCCAACTTCCAATATGACCAACTTTTTGTAACTCATTAATTAACACTTCTCTTTTTATCGTGCCAACTTTGAGTTGACGGTTTAGTTTTTTAAGGGTGTAGAGTTGCTCTTTAGAAGAATCGAGCATTAATTTTATTCCTGCATAAAGCCCGGTAAATTCATCCTCTTCTTCAGGTATTTGAAAATCGATATCGTATTTACCTGTTGCTATCGCTAAAAACAGTTCTTCCGAGAGAGTTAGTTTCTCTTTAAGGTATTCTAATTGCTCCTTATTTAGTTTACTTCTTCCCATAGTCTTTTTTCTATAGCCACTGCTGAGCTTCAGCTCGGGAAACGAAATATTTCATTTTATCTGTCATTCCTAGTCCTTTAGTAAACATTAGAATAAAATATTTCATAAATAAATTATCTCCATATACAGCAACTTTATCTATGGGCTGTTCACACAACCAAGCGGAACCTCGTTTACGTGATTCTATAGTTATCATATTAATTTTTTTTATGTTAACCAATAAATGAACAGGAATTTGTTTTTGATGATTTTTTTTGATGAATTCAGCAGCTTTATCTAATATTACTTTTAACTCTTTGTCGTAAACCTTTTCGTTAAAAACAATTTCAATTTGTTGCAATTCATTAAAAAAAACTTTTTCACTCATGGGCTTATCTTAATTTTAAACGGTTATACAATTCATTCATATAGGGTTTACTTACCGGTATAGTTTTGTTATTAATTTCAATAATTTCACCGTCAACTTTGGTTATTTTATTTAGCCGGACAACATAAGAACGATGTACTTGCATGAATTCATTTTCGGGTAATTTATCTACCATATTTTTTAATTTAATATTGGTTCTATGCTTATCATGGTCTGTTACTACTATTACATTGTTGTTATCGGCTTTTATATAACCAATTGTTTGTAATGATATTTTTTGCCACATTCCATCTTGCTTAATAAAAATATCGCCATTTTTAGGATCTAACCCCCCTGATTTTTTTACAAAATGGTCTTTAATTTTTGCACTACATTTTAAAAACCGGTTTAACAATATCGGTTTATGTAAATAATCTAAAGCATCGTTTTCAAAAGCTTCCGGTCCATAGGCTTTGTTTCTTGAAACAAACACCAGTGCCGGTTTTGCTGATAGTGCTTCTAAAAACTCCAAGCCATTCATTTCGGGCATTTCCATATCCAAAAAAATGAGATCAGTTTCATTGGTGTTGATTTTATTAAATGCTTCTGCACTGTTGTAAAAAGTTCGCTGATGCTCAAGAAAATCTACCTTTGATATATAATGCTCCAATATTTTAGTAAAAACCTTGTCATCATCAATTATTGCACATTTTATCTTCATATTCAAAAATTACCTGTTTACTCAAATATAAACATTATTTGAATATTATAAATGTTGAATAACTTAAAATACCCAACCAACTGCCACTCCTATTAAAAACACAAGGACTGCATAAGCCAAATTTCTGGAGCGTTTTCTTTTTTCGAATTCTATTTCGGATATTAAACGCAAGATGGATTGCCCCACTCGGACAACTCCATAATGTTCTTTCGAAACATAATCTGAAGCTCCTTTGTTAAATAATTCAGCAGTTACCATTACATTTTCCTGACCACTCATAATTAATACTTTTGTTGATGGGTGTATGGCTTTTATTTTTTTAAGAATAATTAGTCCGTTTTCTGCTTCAGGATTACTTTCGTCTAAATAATAATCTAAAATAACAATATCCGGTTTTATATACATTGCATCTAAGCACTCCTGACCAGTTTCAAACGAAAAAATTTCTAAATTGGGCTTTTTATCGTACTCACAATTCGGCATTTTCTTCAAATAATTTTCTAACATCATTTGATTGGTGTTATTATCTTCAACGATAAATACTTTATATGGTGTAGCCGAAGTAATGGTTTTATTTCTAGCATGGCTTTTGTCAAATGTTGTTGTTGTCATAACAATGGATTTAAAAATTAAAAAATCTTTTTATGTTCTATTCTATTTCATGGTGTTCGACTTTAACTATTTTTTGATATTACCTACCAAGTAAACTTCGAAAGAAAATCTTTTAAAAAAGGTTTTGCTTCGGTATTATTAAAATGTTTTTCTACTACTTCAAGTAATTCTTCAATAAAGTTGTCGGTTCTTGGTATAAAATCTTCGGCACCCAATTTTATTAACCTTACAGCTAACTTAAAACTTTTGGTTGATGAATAAATAATAATGGGAATATGGGGGTTTAGGTATTTGACTTTGTTTAAAAAATCATCCCCATTCATTCGTTTATTAAATGCCGAGTCTAAATAATAGTCGGATAAAATTAAATCGGGTATTCTATATTGAATAGTCCTATAACATTCTTCTGCAGTGGTGTATGTTCTTATATTACAATCGAGAATTCCCTTAATTTTTTTTTGAATAATTTTTAAACTGATGTTATTATCATCAACAATGTAGATATATGGCTTACTACTTTTCATAACTAAAGAGTTCTATAGTTGTAGTGTAAACGTTAATAAAGTTGTTTAATTAATAAAAAAGTGTGAGTTATCTCCTTTTAAGTGCGAATAGTAAAATATAAAAGGTGAATGGTTTGAACGATAAAAAAGGGCGTTTACTTTAATCTTGATTAATCGTATTTAAAACCCCCGAAATCAAATTTTTAGCAATTGTTGTTTTGCAAACTTCAAAATCGAACCATTTTTGTAATTCAATTTCAAATCCAGTTCCATTCAAATAGCTGTTTAAAGCAAGGTTTAATCCTTTTCCATAAAGTTCATGTTTTGCACCGGTGGGGTCTTCATGAAACAAATCGTTTTGGGCAAACCCTTTAAATTTTGGTCCTATTACTTTTATTCCAAATTCGGACGGATTTTGACCAATTGGGCTGTGAAAAGTACAGGCAAATTTGTGCCAAAAAGCCGATTGAATACAGTTGTTTTGAAACAATTGCCTCACCACATCTAACGAATCTATAGTTTCCTGTTCAGTTTCTGTTGGGAAACCATACATCAAATAGGCGTGTACCATAATATTGTTATCAGAAAATGACTTGGTAACATTTGCCACCTGAGCAATATCGACGCCTTTACTCATTTTTTCCAGTAACCTGTCCGAAGCCACTTCTAAACCTCCTGTAACAGCAATACACCCCGATTTTGAAAGCAATTTGCACAATTCAGGTGTAAAGGTTTTTTCGAAACGAATGTTCGTCCACCAGGTAACATATACTTTTCGTTCGATAAGTAATTCTGCCAATGCTTTTAACATTTTTGGTGGTGCAGCTTCATCAACAAAATGAAACCCGGTAATCCCAGTTTCGGCAACCATTTTTTCAATTTTATCGACTAATTTTTCAGCCGTTGTGTTCTGGTAGTTTCCTATGTAATCTAAATTTACATCGCAAAACGAACATTGTTTCCAGTAACAACCATGCGAAACGGTTAATTTATTCCAACGCCCGTCGCTCCACATTCGGTGCATGGGGTTCATTACATCTAAAAACGACAAATAGTTGTTTTGTAATAAACCGATATAACTTGGTGCAGGTAGTTCGGCATGATGAAAAATGGTATTGGGTAATTTATTTTGGAAAACTACTTTTCCTTTTTCCAACAAATAAGTTCGTTCCAGTTGATTTTGTTCAATCCCCTTAGAAAGATACTGAATCAATTTTAAAATAGGTCCTTCGCCATCGTCAAGTGTAATAAAATCGACATACTTGAAAATTCGAACATCGGTTAACGAACGCAATTCGGTATTGCAATAACCTCCACCAAACCCAATTTTAATGCTTGGAAATTGTTTTTTAAGAAACTTGGCACAACGCAAGGCTGCAAACAAATTTCCGGGGAAAGGAATGGTAAAACAAATTAAATCGGGTTGGTGTTCGTCGATTTTTGCCATGAGCAAAAGCAACAGCTTATCTTCAATAATAGTAGTACTGTAACCTAAATTTTTCTCAATCTCATCAAAACTACTGGCAGCAGTGGCAATGTGTTCGGCATAACAGGTAAACGAAAAAAATTCATCGACATTGGCTTTGATAAAATCGCCCAATTCTTCAATAAAAATAGTGGCTAAATGTTTGGCTTTATCCAATATTCCTAAATTTCCAAAAGCATACTCCATAGCTTGTGAATTTAGCTTTGAACGATGTGCTTTAGGTAAAAACTCCTGATGTATGATTTGATACGCAGCAGTAACTTCGTGGTGTTGAAGATAAGCAATTACGGTATCTACTTTGGCAATATATTCTTCTCGTTGTTCCCAAACCAACGGAAACTCGAAACTTTTTTGTGCTTCGGCTTCGTTAAATACCTGCCGAATAAAATCTTTGGTAAAAACTTTATTAAACAATTCGATGCTTAAATCGCATTGTGAAACGGGTAAACCCTGTTCTTCCAAAAATCCTTTTAAGTAAGCTGTTGCCGGGTACGGAGTGTTTAACTGCGTAAAAGGAGGGGTGATTAAAAGGGTTTTTATTGGCATGGTTCAAAGATACCATTATCCGATTAGGGCAAACGAATAAAAATAAATTAAAGTTTAAACCAATTCACTAAATAAATTAATTCATCATTTTTGAAAATTGATGTTTTACCATGCCTGTCGGGCTTTTCATTCTTTTGTGCATGTCCAGAATAAAATTGATACCTGTCCCAGTATGTTTTCCTTTAATGATAAAATCACCAGCACTGTATTTAGGATGTTTGGCGACAAATTCTTTGATTTTTTCTAAATCAATTTTGTGTTTAGTCATTACTTCATCAGCCTCTTTTTTTGCTTTTTGTTTTGCTTCAAAAAGTTTCATTTGAGCACGAGATTTAAAATTTACCTCACTATCGCCCGATGTTTCTAAAGATAAAAATATAATATCAGGGTAATCGCTCGATACTTTCGACTGAACACCATCACTAGCGGTTGAAGGCAAACAGCCAAAAGGTTTTACCGAAATCAACATGTGTGCTACTTTATTTTTATTGAGGTAAATTAAACTTCCAACTTCCATGTAAGCTTCTCCTGCATCTTGCCTGTTGTTGTAATAATTATGAGCCAAATTGGCTAACACTCTGTTGCTCGTAGTATTGTTGGGTTTAAAACCTAATGCCGAACGATAAATATTAAAGTAAGCATTCAACAATTTACGAAATCCAAATAATTTCAATTCATATTTATATGGATTTGAACCTTCACCCAAACCATATTTTTCCTGTACAATACCTCTTCTGTCTCTTGCTTTAATTTCGCCGGAAAACAACAAATGTTCGAACCAACCCGTCATTGGTTCCATTTTTACCTCAGCATTTTCCAATACCAACCATCTTTTTAAATGATAGTTGCCTTGAGATTCGGTTAAACTTGCCCAAAACTCGCCGGTAATTTTTACAATGGGTTTAATTTGAGTATAATCGCATGTTACTTTTGCAAATACTTTTTTTACTTCTTGCAAGCCTTTGTATATTTCTTTGGTGTCCCTGATACTGTTTTTCATGATGATTAAAGCGTCTTCCTTTGCCTTTCTGGTGGCTCCTTTTACCACTTCATAAGGTTCAATTTTATTCACCAAATCATTTATCAAATCGCCAATAATCAGTGCTTTTATAATGCCCACATAAAAATCTTTATTAAAATTTAACCCGGGTTCTTTACCATCAACTTCGCTTTGTTTTGTTCCTCCGGCTTGCTGAACAACTAATATCCTAAAATTTTTAAACCCAGCTTCAATCATGGCTTTTCGATATTCATTTTCGTACATACCAAATCGGCATGGACCACAAGAACCCGCAGTAAAATAGGCGTACTTTTTCTCTACTTCTGCTATGCTCATTTCTTTGGCTTTGTTCTGTAAATATTTTATCAAATTGCCAATGGTATAATAGGTAGGATTACACTGCCCTTTATTGCAGAATTCTTTTCCGATGGTTATACTTTCAAAGTCAGCTTCAGGCAACCGCTCTACTTTATATCCCAATGATTGTAAGTGACTTAACATTAATTCTTCATGAGCCTCCGTTAATCCGCCAAACAGAATGGTGGTATCTTTCCGGTCTTCAACATTAAAGGAGTGTAATTTGGGTCGTTCAAAATGGGTACTTTGCAAATGAATTTTAGTAATATTTTCCGCAAGTAAAGCTTCCATTTCTATAATTTCTATATCAAAATTATTTTCAAGTTTAGTTAGTTCTTTAGTCGTCATAATTAGACTTTAAGCAGTTGTATGTAAAAAATTATCAGTAAACCCATTAATAACGGAATGAACTGATGAATTGGCAATTAATTCCCTTTCGTATTTTTTTAAGGCATAAGCAATGGTTTCGACTCTTATATTTATTGAACCCGAAGGTTTATTTTCGTCAATATCATGAAAAGTAAAAAATGGTGTTTTGGTGGCTTCTAAAATCCCTTCTATCACATTGTAAATTGGAGAATCCATACCACATTTAAAATTACTTAAATCAATTACTGCTAAATTCGGATGCCGTGCCGCATATTTGGCTGCCCACATTTTGAGGTTGGTGTTGGAACTGTATGCATTAGCATAAACGTCAGAAATTTCTTTAGGATGAGAAATTCTCCCTGCTCTAATATCTTCTCCAAAAAGCATTTCCAGCTCCTGTTCATTATCAGGCAACGATTCCATGCTTAAAATAGGATACCCTTTTTGTTGGATTAAATCTAATATACCATGATTTAAACCGGGGTCGTTATGATAAGGACGACCCAACATTAACAAACCCACTTTGTTGTTTTTCACTAAATTATGAAGAATTTTTCGAGAGTTCATTTTTAATTCCTCAAAATAATTATCCATGGCTTTAAACGCTTCTTTTGCAGCTAAGGCATTTTCTTCTTTTCCTATCGAAAAGTGGGGCGAAAAAGTGGTGTAGAGTTGTTTAACTACAAAGTTGGGTTCTAAAAAATTAATGGCATCATCAATGTAAGTAATGTTCTTTTTATTAAACTCGTTGGTTTCTTTGGTAAATGCTGCTTTACAAATGTTACTTGCCGATTGCACTGTCGGGCAAGCACATGAACCAACGGTATTTACAAAATCTTCTTTTAAATTAATAAAGGTTGGATAATAGATATAGTCTACTTTTTTATTCGAAAAAATTAAATCGTGAATGTGCGAAACAGCTACCTTTGAAGGATAACAAGGGTCTATAGAACCTCGTTTACTTCCCATTTTATACATCTCACCATCGGTAAAACTAGACCAGACTATTTTTGTAAACCCTAAGGCTTCAAAATAAGTTCTAAAAAATGGTGCATAAGAATACATGTTTAAAACTCGGGGCATCCCAATTACAGTATTCTTTCGTTTATCGAGAGTTTTGACAAACTTTTTTTTTCCAAAAAATGTAGAGTCTGCTTTAGCAATAACATCGGGGTTAAATGTTTTAAAAACTCTTTTAGCCGAAAAAGAAACTACGTTAGGATTGTTTTTAGCTTGTGCTTTTTGTTTGGCAACAATAGCTTTCATCTCATTCTTATCAGTAACAGTACCTTTTTCGCACGATGCAACAATAAAACGAGCTTCTTTTCCTGAAGGTGTTTCCGACTCAATAAATGTTCTTACACAAAGATTACTGCAAAAATTGCAACGGGTTGTTTCTCCTCTCGTAGTTTTATAGGTTAATTGTTTGGTTTGCTCTAAACCTATAAATGAAGTGGTTTTATTTTTGGTTACTGTTAAAGCTTCAAAAGCAGCTCCAATAGCTCCAGAAACACCACAATATTGATGAACTTTTACATTGGCATCTTTAACTCTGGTTTTGATGTAATCTACTTGAGCTTTTACTGCTGCTAAATTTTTTTGAGTTCCACCTTGTAACACAAAGTTTTTACCAAATTTGCCTAGATTAGGTTCTTGAACCACATACAACCAAATATTTTTGGGTAATACTTTGGCTAATCCTGCCATTATTTCTTTTGATTGCCATCCTAAACGCTGAAAATTTACAATGTCGGATTCCATAAAAACTGCACATCCATAGCTAAATATCGGTGTGATGGTAGCTTTAAAAGCTTCATCGGCGTAATTTTGAATTTGAACACCGAATTTATCGGCAGTATTTTGCAAAAAATAACCATTACCAGCACTGCATTGAGTATTTAATTTAAAATCGCTGACCATACCGTTTTTTATAAAAATAACTTTGATGTCTTGCCCTCCAACATCAATTAAAACATCGGTATCTTTATAATAATGCAAAGCTGCTTCGGCATGGGCAACAGTTTCAACCAAAGCAACATCGGCACCAAAAGTTTCCTTGAGCATGTCTTTTGCATAACCTGTTGTTCCCACTCCTTGAATAGCTAATATGGCTCCTTCTTTTTCAATGGTATGTTGTAGGTTTTTAATCATTTCAATGGTATCAGGAATAGGGTTCCCTTTAGATAGACCGTAAGCCTCAGCAATTAAATTTTTATCTTTGTCAATTAACACTCCTTTGGTAGAAGTAGAACCGCCGTCAATCCCCAACCAAGCTTGTACTACTTCTCCTTTTTTATAGATAGGATAATCGGGTGTTGAAACAGCATAGTTTTTAGTAAATTCTTCTAATTCTGCAACATCTTTTACCAGCCCAACATCACAACTCCCACCGGAAAGATTTGCTAATCTTCCACCATCAATAAATTTGGTTAACTCTTCATAACCTTTATAAATACCAACCGTTGAAGGCTCTTCTAATCCGTATAAAACAGCACCAATTGCGGCATAATATTCTGCATTTTCAGGTACATAAATTAATTCTTCGGGGTTTGTACATTTTCCAAGATTGGTTTCTCTTTCTGCCCATATTTTTGGAATATTTTCTACCCAGGCTTCTTTCATTGCCGGAATAAAAGTGTTTGGACCACCTAATAATAAAACTTTAGGAAGCAAAGTGTTTCCTCGAGTTAAAACAGAAAGATTTTGTTGCACAATGGCTTCAAAAAGCGAAGCCATCAATTCCTGAGCGTTTACCCCTTGTTTTTGTAAACCATTAATGTCAGTCTCCGCAAAAACACCACATTTTCCGGCAACCGGATGTAATTTGGTTCCTTTGTATTTAATCTTTACTAAATCTTCGGTTTTAATTTGAAGTTTAGTACAAATTTTGTCGATAACTGCCCCGGTTCCTCCGGCACATTTATCGTTCATACTCGGCAGTTTTCTTTTTTCTCCCGATTTTGGGTCAACTTGCCAAATAATAATTTTTGCATCTTGTCCGCCCAACTCAATTACCGAACCTGTGTCAGGGTGAAATTTCTCTACCGAAAGACTTACTGCATTTACTTCCTGAACAAATTTTGCATTTAGTAAAGGCGAAATATTTGCAGAGCCCGAGCCCGTCATAAAAATTTGAGTGTGTTCGCTAATTTCCGAAAATTTAGTTTCAATAACTTTTAGAAAAGCAAGCACCTTTTCGGGTTGTTTGGTCTCGTGCCTTTGATAGTCTTTCCATAAAACCTCCTGACTGTTTTTATCCATAACTACAGCTTTTACAGTAGTAGAACCCACATCCAATCCAATTATAAGGTTTTTGATATCAATCATACAGTTTGTTAAATTTTTGAAAATCAGGTTTATACAAGATTAAGGGTTTTATTCACTAATTTTTATGACATAAATCACATTATTTCGGTGATTTATGTCGTCGATTATTCATTATATAGGATGTTTTGGGGTGTATTTCGATAAAGAAATTTCTTCGTTTACCGTTTATCTCATCGTATCAAATTTATTTTAAGCTACCTTTGCGACATGGCTGCTACGATAAAAACTCAATCAAATATTCTAAGCAAACTGAATATTGAACACCTCAATGCTATGCAAGAGGAAGCCCAAACAGTTATTTCTTCAACATCTGATGTGGTATTATTATCGCCAACGGGTTCCGGTAAAACTTTGGCTTTTTTGTTGCCAATAATTTCCGATTTGAATATCAATGGTGTTGAAATTCAAGTGTTGATTTTGGTTCCAACCAGAGAATTAGCCATGCAAATTGAGCAAGTGGTGCGAGAAATGGGTACAGGTTTTAAAGTAAATGCTGTATATGGTGGTAGAGCGGGGTCTAAAGATAAAATAGATTTAAAACACCGCCCTGCCATTTTAATTGGAACACCTGGCAGGGTTGCCGACCGTATTTTTAGAGACAGTTTTTCGACCGAATTTATTAAAACCTTGGTGTTGGATGAATTTGACAAATCGCTCGAAGTGGGTTTTGAAAATGAAATGCGTGAAATTATTGAAGGGCTACCAAACGTTAAAAAAAGAATTTTAACTTCTGCCACTCAAAAAATAAATATTCCTGAATTTGTTGGTTTGAAACATCCAACATACATCAATTATTTGGAGGAAGGAACTCCTCAATTAAAGATAAAAATAGTTGTTTCTCCAACTAAAGATAAACTCGGCACACTTTTGGATATGCTCTGCCACATTGGAAATGAGCCTGGAATTATTTTTTGCAACTTTAAAGATACCATTCAAGAAGTAAGCAATTTTTTAACTGAAAACTATGTTGCTCACGGTTGTTTTTTTGGTGGTATGGAACAAATAGATAGAGAACGAGCTTTAATGAAATTTAGAAACGGAACACATCAAGTACTTGTTGCGACAGATTTAGCTGCTCGTGGACTAGATATTCCCGAGTTAAAATTTATTATCCACTTTCAGTTACCACACAGAAATGAAGAATTTATTCATAGAAACGGACGAACAGCTCGAATGAACAGCGATGGAACAGCGTATGTGCTAAAATGGAAAAACGAATTGTTGCCCGATTTTATTAAGGATGCCGAAATTGAAGAGCTAAAAACTGCACCGATACCCTCTCCATCAAAATGGGTTACGGTTTACATTTCGGGCGGACGAAAAGACAAAATATCGAAAGGCGATATTGCCGGATGGTGCTGTAAACAAGGTCATTTAACTCAAAATGAAATTGGCATGATTGAAATAAAGCAGGATTGCGCTTTTGTAGCAATAGACACCAAAAAAGCAACTCAGTTGGTTCAATTAGTTGATAACAGTAAACTAAAAACAAAAAAAGTACGTGTAACCATTATTTTAAAATAACGTGAGTTTTGAAAAAGAAAAATACTATATGTGGTGTATGGAGGTGACGAATCAAGAACACAATTTAATACTCAATTTTTTTCTTGGGATAAAATAAATTCTTTATGACTTTAAAACTATCCCTTAATAATTTGAAGCACTGCATCGAATCCGAAAACTTTAAAGGATACGACCCTTACGATACGTTAAACGCTACAATTCCATTTCATTGGTTAGGTAAATGGGGACCGATTTTAGCCATTCAATTTCAAAAAAGAAACCCATTTAACATCCGTAAGTTACTAGGAATTAAAAAAGCTCATAACCCAAAAGCAATGGGGTTGTTTCTGCATGCTTATTCATTGCAATACCAGCAGGAGAAAAATGAAGAAACACTTCAAAAAATGGAGTTTTTCTTTAATTGGTTGTTGGAAAACAGGGCCAAAGGTTACGATGAATTTTGCTGGGGATACAACTTTGATTGGGCTAGCCCCGTGAAGTTTTTAAAAAAATATTCGCCAACCATTGTGGTAAGCGGTTTTATTGCAAAAGGAATTTTTGAATATTATCAAGCAACTCAAAACCAAAAAGCTATTGAGGTACTAAAAAGTATTGGCGATTTTATTCAAAACCAATTGACTTGGACTAAAAATGAGAAAGGATATTGTGTGAGTTATAGCACTCAAGCAGTAGACTGTTGTTATAACGCTAACATGTTGGGAGCCGAATTATTTGCTCGGTTGTTTTATTTGACCAACGAAAACAATTATAAAGAGTTAGCTCAAAAAATGACTGATTTTACCATTGCTTACCAGCAAAAAGATGGGCATTGGAATTACAGTATTGACATAAAAACAGGAAAGGAACGAATTCAAATTGATTTTCATCAGGGGTACATATTAGACTCCATTCATTATGTGAATCAATACTGTGGTGAAAATAAAGTTTATTTGAACGCATTAAAATCAGGTGTCGAATATTATTATACCAAGCAGTTCAAACAAAACGGACAATCCATTTTTAGAGTTCCAACCGAATCTCCTGTTGAGATTCACAACCAATCGCAAGGGATTATCACTTTGACTAGATTATCGTATTTATCAGATAAATATACCAATTTTGCTGAAACAATTGCAATATGGACTATTCAAAATATGCAAAATAAAAACGGGTATTTTTATTACAAAAAATATCCTTTTTATACCATTAAAACCCCGTTTATGCGTTGGTCTCAGGCATGGATGCTGTTGGCGTTAACCGAATTAACTGTTTCCAAAAAATAGTTTTTAAACCCGTTGCAGTTAATTACTTTTCAAGAAAAACTTAGAGATTTCCTTGATTTTTACTACTATTGACAGCTATGATTAGCCCGAAAGAAACACTACTTTTTTATTTAGGACATCCGGCACATTATCACAACATTTCTGTGGTAATAAAAAAGCTATCCGAAAAAGGATTTCATATTATCTTGGTTGCTCGTGGAAAAGATGTGTTGTTTGATTTGCTGGACGGATTGCCTTATCAAATCATTTTTATAAAAACAAAAAAAGAGAAAAGAAAACTTTCATTAATATCAACGGTATTAAAGCGTGAATTGGTTTTGTTGAAGGTGGTGCTAAAATACAGACCAAAAATGCTTATCGGAACGGATATTGCTATAACACACATTGGAAAATTAATGCAAATTCCGGCAGTTATTTTAAATGAAGACGATGCCAAGGAAGTTCCTCTTTTTACCAATTTTGGTATTAAATACGCAACAGCCGTTTTAGCTCCTAATTGCTGTGATGTTTCGCCTTATAATAATAAAAAAGTGGGCTATCAAGGTTATCATGAATTAGCGTATTTACATCCCAATTATTTTACCCCGGATAAAACTAAAATAAAAGAGCTGTTTACAGAAGATGAAAACTACTTTATTATACGATTTGCTGAACTAACAGCTCATCACGATAAAGGTAAAAAAGGAATAAATTTATCTATAGCAAAGAAACTAATAGACCAATTAGCACCATTCGGTCGGGTTTATATAACCTCCGAGCGAAAACTTGAACCCGAATTAGAACCTTACCGTATAAAAATTCATCCCAAAAACATGCACCATGCATTGTATTATGCACAAATGTATATTGGTGATAGCCAAACCATGGCAGCAGAGGCTGCTGTATTAGGGACACCTTCAATAAGGTTTAATGATTTTGTGGGTAAATTAAGTTATTTGGAAGAATTAGAACATAAATATCAATTAACATTTGGAATACCAACCAATCATGTAAATGCACTTTTTGAAAAAGTGGATGAATTACTTAAACATAAATCCATTAAAAAAGTGTTTAGTCAACGGAAAGAAGTGATGTTAAACGATTGTATAGATGTTGTTGAATTCTGGACAGATTATTTTATGAAAAATAAGAAGAAATAGCTACTTTTAAAGAAGATGAATAAAGGGATAATAATAGCGGAACAGGGAGAGAAAGCATATAGCTATATTTCAAACTTTTTAAATATTGAAAATAATGATATTGAAGTTGTTAAAACAACTACCAAATTCAATATTCTTAAAATTTCAGATCAAAAAATGGGAATTGTTAATTTGAATAAGATTAATGACATCAATAAAATAAACGAGTTTTTTAAAGTAGTTAACCAGAAATTAAACGATAACGGAATTTTTATAGGTTGTGTAGAAACAAAAATTGAACGGAGAAAGAGATTGTATAAAAAATATCCAGTGGTATTTGCCCAAATTTATTACTTTTTCGACTTTGTTTTTAAACGGGTTTTTTCAAAATTGTGGATGACCAAATGGCTTTATTTTTTTGTTACAGCAGGAAGAAATCAAGTGTTATCGAGAGCTGAAGCTCTTGGTAGATTGGCATATTGTGGTTTTGAAATTATCGACGAATGTGAAATTGATAACATCAATTATTTTGTAGTGAAAAAAGTAAAAATGGTAGATTGCGTTAAAGAACCTCGATTTAGTATTTTGTTTAAGATGAATAGAATTGGTAAAAACGGAAAAACAATTACGGTGTATAAAATAAGAACCATGCACCCGTATGCAGAATATTTGCAAGAATATATTTATAAAATAAGTAACCTTCAAAAAGGAGGAAAATTTAACAATGACTTCAGAATTACTTCGTGGGGGAGAATTTTGAGAAAATTATGGATTGATGAGTTACCTATGTTGGTTAATCTTTTTAAAGGGCAGCTTAAATTGGTAGGAGTCCGCCCATTGAGTAATCAGTATTTAAGTCTTTATTCTGAAGAATTAAAAGCAAAAAGAAAAGAAGTAAAACCGGGTTTAATTCCACCTTTTTATGCTGATTTACCAAATACTTTAGAAGAAATTATGAAATCGGAAATAAGCTACATTGATGCCTATAAAAATCATCCCTTTAATACCGATTTAAAATATTTTTTTAAAGCCACCACCAATATTTTATTTAATAGTGCAAGAAGTAATTGATAATACAAATCTAACAGGTTTTTGAAACCTGTAGGTTTAAAAATAAAGAAACAACAAAAATTAAGATTGATTATTTTTGAAAACCATATCAAATAATTATGAATAAAATAATACTTCTTTTTCTCTTATTTATAGGATGTTTAACTATGAAGTCGCAAGTTATTTTACAACCAAACACCTCAAGTGTATATGAGTTTTTAGATGAAATGGCTCAAATGAAATACATTGAATTGAATTCTGCTGTAAAACCATATTCGCGTATGTTTATCGCTCAAAAATTACAGGAAATTGAGGAACATCAAGCATCACTAAATAAACGCCAGCAAAAGGAATTGGCATTTTATTTTCAGGATTTTAATAAAGAGTTTAAACCAAAAGGCGATTTCAAAAAACGAAAAGATTTGTTCTTTTATAAAGACAGTCTTTTTACCTTTACAGTAAACCCTATTTTAGGTTTTGAATATGCCACGAATAAAACAGGACAATATTCTCATTATTGGAATGGTGGTGAATTTTATGGTTCGGTTGGTACTCATTTTGGTTTTTATGCAAGTTTAAGAGACAATGGCGTTTCTAATATTTTATCAGCAGAAAATCACATTACAACCCTTCAAGGAGCTAATTACAAATTAAATCAAGGTCAGACAGGAGGAAGAAGCGATTATAGCGAAATGCTTGGAGGTATTTATTATTCATGGAAATGGGGAAGATTAGGAATTGTAAAAGACAATTATACTTGGGGCGATAATTATCACGGAGCCAATATCCGTTCTAACAAGGCTCCTTCGGTGGGTTATATCGATTTTAAAATTAATCCTGTGAAGTGGTTAGAGTTAAATTATACACATTCCTGGTTAGTTTCCGATATTTTGGATAGCAGTAGAATCTTTATAGTTAATCAACAGAAAAGAGAAATTTATATAAATAAAAATATCGCAGCAAATTTGGTCACATTTAAACCATTAAAAAACTTACATGTTTCTATTGGAAATTCAATCGTTTATGCTGATGATGGTGTTAAACCATTTTACTTTATACCCATAATGTTTTATAAGTCGGTCGACCATACCTACAACAGTGCAGGAAGTAATTCCTTAGGTCAAAATACTCAAATGTTTATGAACATCAGTTCTCGTCAAATAAAACATGTTCATTTATATGCGGCTATTTATGTTGATGAAATTAGCATTGGAAAAGTAATGGATAAAGATAATAGTTCTAATATTTTTAGTACAAAATTTGGGTTTAAAATAAACAATTTTCCTATCCAAAACACCTATTTAATTGCTGAATATACCCGCACCAATCCATGGACGTATCGCCACCAAATCGAGTCGACCACTTATGCATCAAACAGTTATACTTTAGGTCATTATTTAGGTGAAAATGCTGATGAAATGTATGTTGAAGGCGGTTTCCGGATATTGCGAGGATTGAAAGCCTCTCTCTCCTACACTCTTGCACGAAAAGGTCCTGAGCATGTTTATGAGATAGTAAATGGTAATGCTAATGTAAAAGGACTGCCCTTTATGGAAAAAGTAGTATGGAAAAACCAGACCATTGAAGGAGCTCTTCGATATGAAATTATTAACGACGGATGTATTTTCGCTAAAGTAACTTTGAGCAATATCAGTGGTAACGATTACTATACTCCGGAGTTTTACAGAGGAAATCAAACCACCATTTCGGGAGGAATTAATTTTGGATTTTAAGAAATTTAAATTTGATTGGGAAAATTTTATTTTCCTATTAAATATTGCATTTCAAACAATTTTAACTGTGTTTCAAACAGTTTAAGCCTGATGTTCAACAATTCATCATCATTCCCTTTGCTTTGTTTCCTTTTTCTGCCAAAAAGTTTATTACCCGAATTATCAGGTTTTATATTATTAGAAGAAGAATCGTCATCTTCGACATCCTTTTTAGTAGTTTCCTTTTTAGGTCTTTTTTTAGGCGCATCATCCGATGTGCGATTAAAATTGTAAGTTACACCCACTCCAATATAATCATATTTATCTCTTGCGGTCCAATCTCTGCTAAAAGCATCTAACCTATCAGTAGTAGTTGCTGTTTGCGTAAAATCGATATGAATATCCATTTTATAATTGTATTTATACATCAAAGTTACACCATAAGGTATTATCCATGTTTGAGCTTTTGGAACTTTATCGCTCAAAGTTTTTTGTGCTAATTTAGTCGTCGTTTCAACTTCAATATACCCTTCATAATCTTTTGTACCTAAAGTCTCTGTATCATATAATTGTGATCTATACCAAGCTGACCCAAACCCAACATAACCATATAATTTAAATCTATTGTATTCATTTTTCTTAAAAAGAGCATCACTTAACGGATACCTGATTTGCAGTGAAAGGTCATAAAAAAATGCTTGAAAAGTCACCGTTGAAGAATATTTACCTGTTTTACGAGTTCCAATCAAACTTCCTCTTTGATAATTTATCTGTGCTCCCAGCCCCCACTTAATATCTCGTGCCACTGAAAATTTAAATCCACCTGTTACATGCTGCCTAAATTGGCTTGGATTTGGAAAAAGTTTATATGCGGCAATATCACCAAAATAAATATTTGCTCCCGCCGAAAGGTTAATTGAAGCTCCATCAAAAACAACTCCTAAATTTTTATCACCACCAGTATCTTCTGAAGCATTAGTTGTTTCAGGTTCTGTTTTAGTAGGTGTTGAAGCAAGAGAAGAAGGATTGGTTTCTTTTTCTTTAACTATTCCTTGTGTTGTTATAGCAGCAACACTATCAAACGCATCAACTTGAGCAAAAGAAACATTTGCACATAAAACAAACGTGAAGATAATTATAAGGGTTAAAAAAAACTTGTTTTTCATATAAAAAATGATGTTACGAACTAACAAATATCGACTATTATTATATAATATGCAAATTTTGATTTTAATTATAACAGTAATTATTTATGTTTCAACTTTGTTTGTATTTTTGATAGATGTTTAATGGTTTTAAAATAGTGATTTTATTTAGCTTGTTCTTTTGTCTTTGGAATGTTCGTGCCCAAAAAATTGATTTAAAAGATTACGAAAATAAAGCTCAAGGGTATGCTATTTTATCGGCTCAATACAGTAATGATGCTTATTTTATTGCCAGACAAAATTATTTTTTAACAGCTGCTTCAGCAATAAGGCAAAATTGTGATTCGGCTATACATTTTTCCCAAATAGCTATAAACTATGCCGACAGTGCTTATATAGTTGCCTATGATTCGTGTTTATTTGCAAAAAACTTGATACAGGGGGCTAAAACTTATCAGCAAAAAGCTCTTCTACGATTTAAGCAAATAACAGGAACTTCCAACAGTAATTTTATTTATCAATTATCACTAGAAGCCATGTACGCTATGGGGAACGCAGTAGCAGATGCCTATAGAGCCTCTTTAGAGCTTGATTGGAAAGAGGGGTTTCCTATTGATAAGAAACGGGATGTAACAAGACTGGAATCGGATGAAGTTACTTTTACAACAATTAAAGATTTGTATAGTAAAAGATTAGAAGAAATTAAAAACGAATTATTGTTGTTGGAAATTGAAAAAAATAAAAATACCGGACGGCAAAAGCAAGAAATAAGTAATGTTATTGCTCAACTCAAAGCAGAGCAAAAAGAATTGTTACTTAAATCGAAAAATAGTGATGACAAGTTAATTCAGGTTAAAAATGATTTAAGCGAAGAAATGCTTCAAATTGTAGATAAAGACCTTTTTACTACCGAAAAAAAAGATTTTTATAGCGAAAATGTTCCTATTCCTACAAGTACTGTCATTCCTAAAGGGTTAGTATATAAAGTTCAAATTGGTTTTTTTAAATATCAATTGCCACAAAAACATTTTGATGGTGTTTTTCCTGTCTCAACAGAAAAAGTTGATAACAAATATTACAAATACTTGGCTGGCAATTTCAATAAGTATGAAGATGCTAAAGAAGCTAAAAACATCTTAATCAAAAAAGGTTACGCTGATGCTTTTGTTGTTTCCTTTATTGATGGAGCAAAAGTGCCTATTAGTGAAGCTTTAAAGAAAGAGAAAGAAATAAAATAAAAACGAAATTCCATACTTCGTTAAATTATACTGCGAACGAGATAAATTTCAACATCTTTGAATATGCAATAGGAATTTTGTTTGTAACATGTTGCCCATTGCTCATTTATGAAATTCGATAATTTATCCCATTTGGTATTATTATTCTATTCTAGTTACCCATTTAATGTTATTAATGATAATTAATGAAGTGTTTGGCGTTGCACCCGAACCTTTAATACCAAATACCAAATCTATTTCTTGCATATATCTGTTGGAGAAGTTGATTAAAGGAATGGTTACTTCTTTAAAAGATGTTGTATCAAGTATTGAAGTCGGGACACCAATTGGATCACTTTGGCGAAAATCACTGCAATACAAACCTCCAAAATTGATGTGGTTTCCATTGATGATAACATCGAATGAGCTTATGGTTGATTCAGGATGTAATTTAGCACTGAAAATCAAATACCCATTTTTAAAATCCATAGCACTCCTTTTGTTAAGTGCTTTGATAATCAACTCATACTTTCCATCCGCATCACTATTTACCAAAAGATAAGTATCCCCGATAATGGTAGTATCGGCAGCAGTAATGATTGTTGTGTCGGCATTTAAAAAAATTGTAGTAATACCAGTATGACAACCGGCAACAGAAAATCCGCCTGTTGCAGGAGAACCCCAATAACCTAGCTCACCATTGCTCCAGATAGTAAATGAAGAGTCCAAATACTCACAAGACCCATCATCTTCTTTCGCTAAAACATTGTAATTTAAAGAATTAGGATCTGTACACCCTTTCCTAACATCTTTTTCACATGATTGTAATAAAATGAATGAAAATACCGAAAAAAAGGCAACGAGTTTAAGTTTATTTTTCATTGGATTTTCTCTATAAAACAGTTAAAATTTACTTTTATCGAATACCAAATTTACATTATTTTTTTTAATTCAGTCTATTTTTAAAAGTATCCGATAAAATTCTGTGGTTTTAAATTAAAAAATAGTTTAATACAGTTTTTTTGTAGTGTTAATTATTTTATTACCTTTGCCAACTTCTTTTTAAAAGAAATAAGTGAAAACTTTAAAAGATTACACTATACAATTTGTTGGTTTATCACAAGGCACTCATTTTTTTGAGTACAAAATAAGCAACAAGTTCTTTGAAGAATTGGATTGTAACGACTTTATTGATGCAGCTTTTGTTGTTGAATTAGAGTTTGTTAAACAATCTACAATGATGCTGCTTAATTTCAGTTTTAAAGGCAAAATTATAGTGCCTTGCGACAGGTGTGCAGAAGACGTTGAAATGCCAATAAAAGGAACAGAAAAATTAATTGTGAAATTTGGTGATACTTCATTTAATGGCACAGACGACATCTTAATATTAGACGAAAACGAACACCAAATTAATGTGGCACATTATATTTATGAATTTATTGAATTGAACATTCCATTCAAAAGAACACATAAAGAAAATGAATGCGATGCAGAAACAATAAAAAAATTAAACGAATTAGCAGTAAATAAAACAGAAAATATAGACCCTCGTTGGTCAACTTTAAAAAACTTTAACAATTAGAAAAACAAAATAAAATGGCACATCCTAAGAGAAAAACATCTAAAACCAGAAGAGACAAAGGTAGAACTCACTATAAAGCTGTAGCACCTACTACTTCAACATGTTCAAACTGTGGAGCCCCAGTATTATACCATAGAGTTTGTGGAGATTGTGGCTTTTATAGAGGAAAACAAGCAGTAGAAAAACAAGTTGCACTTTAAAAGCAACTTAAAAAAGTTAATTTAAAAAACTTGTCCCGAGAATTCGGGACAAGTTTTTTTTGTTTTATTCCACTATTCTTTACTTAAGATAAGATATATTTTTTACTTTCGTTGTTCATTTCTACAAAAATACAAAGTATGAATAAAATTACTGCGGCAATAACAGCTGTTCAAGGCTATGTACCTGACTATATTTTAACCAATAAAGAATTGGAAACTATGGTTGATACCACCGATGAATGGATTATGTCGAGAACTGGTGTTCAGGAAAGAAGAATACTTAAAGGTGAAGGTAAGGGATCCTCTGATATGGCTGCCCCTGCTGTTTTGGAGTTGTGCAAAAAAAGAGGCATTTCCCCAAAAGAAATAGATTTATTAATTTGTTGTACGGTAACTGCCGACCATATTTTTCCGGCAACAGCCAACATTATTACCGATAAAATTGGTGCAACAAATGCCTTTGGGTTTGATGTGAATGCTGCCTGTTCAGGGTTTCTTTACGGATTAGTAACAGGTTCAAAATTCGTTGAGTCAGGTTCACATAAAAAAGTGGTGGTTGTGGGGGTTGATAAAATGTCGGCTTTAGTAGATTATGAAGACCGTGCTACCTGCATTATTTTTGGTGATGGTTGTGGAGCAGTTTTATTAGAACCAAATACCGAAGGGTTTGGTGTAAAAGATTCCATTTTAAGAAGTGATGGATCCGGATTTCAATTTTTACATCAAAAAGCAGGAGGTTCAGCATATCCTCCAACAATAGAAACAGTTACCAACAAAGAACACCATATTCATCAAGAAGGGCAAGCAGTTTTTAAATTTGCCGTAACCAACATGGCTGACGTTTCTGCTGAAATAATGGAAAAAAATAACCTATCTTCAGACGATGTGGCTTGGTTAGTTCCTCATCAGGCAAACAAAAGAATTATAGACGCAACTGCTCGAAGAATGGGGTTGAGTGATGAAAAAGTAATGCTTAACATTCAAAAATATGGTAACACTACATCTGGCACAATTCCATTGTGCTTATGGGAATGGGAGAATCAATTAAAAAAAGGAGATAACATTATTTTATCTGCATTTGGCGGAGGGTTTACCTGGGGTGCTATTTGGATTAAATGGGCATACGATTCCAAAAAATAATATTATTTTTGCCAAGGTATAGAAAATTTAAAAAAGTGCAAATCAGTTAAAAATCAATGAAAATTGATGGACTTATTGGTTAAACTTACATAAAATAGAGAATATGAAAAATACAGAAATTCAAGATTTAATCAAATTTGTAGCAAAATCGGGAGTAAGCGAAGTTGAAATTCAGGATAAAGATTTTAAAATCATTATTAAAACTCCTGCCGGGAGAAAAGTTGAGACACAAACTATTATTCAGGCAGCTCCGGTAGCAGCCCAACAAGTGGTTCCGGTAGCCCAAGCAGCACCGATAGTTTCAGAACCTGCAAAACCGATTGCAACTGCTGCAAATGATGATGCAAAATATGTAACCATCAAATCACCAATGATTGGTACATTTTATAGAAAGGCATCTCCTGACAAACCAAATTTTGTAAACGTTGGCGATGAAGTAACAGCCAAAACAGTTGTTTGTATTATAGAAGCTATGAAATTGTTCAATGAAATTGAAGCTGAAGTTACGGGTAAAATTGTAAAAATGTTAGTTGACGATGGTTCTCCGGTAGAATACGACCAGCCTTTGTTTTTAGTTGACCCGGCATAAATAAGCAGAACCTCTCCCCGATAGCCAGAGGAGCCAGTTGGGGTTAAAGTTCAATATGGAAAGTTTTTAGAATAACTTTCCTAGTTCTTACAACTTATCACTCAATAAAAAGATGTTTAAAAAAATATTAATAGCTAATAGAGGAGAAATTGCATTACGAGTAATTAGAACTTGTAAAGAAATGGGTATCAGCACTGTTGCCGTTTATTCTACCGCCGATAAAGACAGCTTACATGTTAGATTTGCTGATGAAGCCGTTTGTATTGGTCCACCAAAAAGCTCAGAATCGTACTTAAATATACCTCGAATTATTGCTGCTGCAGAAATAACTAATGCAGATGCTATTCATCCCGGATATGGATTTTTATCGGAAAATGCCAAATTTTCGAAAATCTGTCAGGAAAATAATATCAAATTTATAGGTGCATCACCTGAAATGATTGATGCCATGGGTGATAAAGCCTCTGCAAAAGAAACCATGATAAAAGCCGGCGTTCCTGTAGTTCCAGGATCCCCTGGATTATTAAAAGATTTGGCTGATGCAAAATCTGTAGCAAAAAAAATCAAATATCCGGTAATGATGAAAGCAACTGCCGGTGGTGGTGGAAAAGGAATGCGAGTTGTTTGGAAAGAAGAAGAAATACAGGCAGCTTGGGAATCGGCAAGACAGGAAGCTGCTGCCTCATTCGGAAATGACGGTATGTATATGGAGAAATTTATTGAAGAACCTCGACATATTGAAATACAGATTGCAGGAGATGGTAAAAACGCTTGTCATTTATCTGAAAGAGATTGTTCTATTCAGAGGAGACATCAAAAATTGGTAGAAGAAACTCCTTCACCTTTTATGACTCCCGAACTTAGAAAAAAAATGGGTGAAGCAGCCATAAAAGCAGCAAAAGCAGTAAATTATGAAGGTGTTGGTACCGTAGAGTTTTTAGTAGATAAGAATCGTGATTTTTATTTCATGGAAATGAATACACGTATTCAGGTAGAACATACCATTACGGAAGAAGTAATTAATTACGATTTAGTAAAAGAACAAATAAAGTTGGCTTGGGGCGATAAAATTAGTGGAAGAAATTATGAACCTACCATGCACGCTATTCAATGTAGAATTAATGCTGAAGACCCATTTAATGATTTTAGACCTAGTCCCGGAAAAATTGAAACTTACCACGAACCGGGTGGACATGGAATTAGAATAGATACACATGTTTATGCAAGTTATATTATTCCACCTTATTATGATTCTATGATAGCAAAGCTGATTACTGTTGCTCAAACAAGAGATGAAGCAATTAGAAAAATGGAAAGAGCTTTAAGCGAATTTATTATTGAAGGTGTAAAATCAACCATACCTTTTCACCAACAATTGATGCAAAATGAAGATTTTAGAAGTGGAAATTTCACAACTAAATTCATGGAAACTTTTAAATTAAAAGAAATTTAATGTACAGATTAAGTTTACATTAATCTGTTTTATATCTTTGTAAAAAAACAATGTAAATTTAGTGTTCTTTAAATCAATAAATTAACTCATCTAAAAACAATACTAACTATGGATAAAAATACATTTAAAGTTCTAGTCCCACACGATTTTAGTACAGTAGCTGATTGTGCGGTAAACCATGCTTCTAAAATTGCCCATTCATTTGCCGGAGAAGTTTATTTGCTTCATGTAGTTTCTAAACAAAAAGAAATCGATGATGCAAAAGAAAGACTTACTAAGATAGCTGAAACCGCTGAAAGCAAAAATGGCACTCCTTTCCACGTAATTGTTCGTATTGGTAATATTTTTGAAGACATAGGAGATGTTGCTTCAGAAATTAGTGCCGGTTTTATTGTGATGGGAACTCATGGAGCAAAAGGAATGCAAAAAATAATGGGAAGTTATGCTTTAAGAGTTATTTCTCATTCAAAAGTTCCATTTGTAATTGTTCAAAACAAGGATCCTAAAAAAACCGAAACTTACGACGACATTGTTGTTCCGGTAGATTCATCAGAAGTAACCAAGCAAAAATTAGCTGTTGCGGCTAATATTGCTTCAAAATTTGGAAGTAAAATCCACTTGTTTTATGATTTAGAGTCGGATGAGTTTTTACAGAAAAAATTAGAACGCGAGTTGTCTTTTGCAAGAAATTATTTTTTAGAAAGATCCATAACTTACACCTTAAATCAAGCAGAAGAATCTGGAAGTTTTAAAAAACAACTGATAAAATTTGCTTCAAGAATTGATGCCGATTTAATTGCTGTTGTTAATACTCAAGTAGGAGCTTTGTTACCGGATTTCTTTGGTAGCGAAGAACAAGAAGTTATTGCCAATGATGCAGAAATCCCGGTTATTATTACTAATCCAACTCAACAAGTTGTTTCAGGCGGCGTAATTGGAACCTAATTTATAAATTATGTTTTTTACAAAAAGAGCCGATTGATAATTCAATCGGCTCTTTTTGTATATTTATCTGTCTCTATAATAAGTTGTCACAAAAACAACGAATCTCAGCAAAAGAACAAAACAGATTTAATAAAAGTCAAATTATTACTTCAACTTCTTGGTATATTTGTACATTATGGTAGAAGAACTCATCCTCGACAATACATTTTCAAAAGAAGATAAATACAAAACCTTATTGCCCCAGATAGAGGCTTTGGTTTTTGGTGAACAGGATATTATTGCCAATTTGGCTAACATTGGTGCGGCATTAAAAAGTACGTTTCATTTTTTGTGGGTAGGGTTTTATTTGGTTAAAAATGAAGAATTGGTTTTAGGGCCTTTTCAGGGTTCAATAGCTTGTACCAGAATAAAAAAAGGAAAAGGAGTTTGTGGTACAGCATGGCAACAAGCAAAAACTATTATTGTTCCAAATGTTGATGAATTTCCTGGTCATATTGCTTGTAGTTCGGCATCAAAATCGGAGATTGTTTTGCCTGTTTTTAATAAAAAAAACGAAATAATTATGGTGCTGGATATTGATAGCGAAGAATTAAATACTTTTGATGAAACAGATGAAAAACACCTGCTTCAAATTACCAAGCTGATAATGTCGTTTTCTTGAAATCACCTATAAAATATAAGCTATTTCATTTCATTAGTACTTTACTTTTGGTTAGTATTTTATTTTCATGTGCTCAACGTTCTGCCTTAACAGGAGGAAATAAAGATGTTTTGCCCCCTGAAATTAAATCGACTATTCCCGAAAATCAAACCTTAAATTTTGTTGACGAAGAAATTGTTGTAGAGTTTAATGAGTTTGTTCGTTTAAACAATTTACAAAATCAATTGATTGTTTCACCACTGATGGACGAAAAACCAGTAGTGATGATTAAAGGTAAAAAAATGGTGATAAAATTTTCGGCTAAGTTGGCTGAAAACACCACGTACAGTTTAAATTTTGGTGATGCAATTATTGATATCACCGAAAGCAATCCATATCCAAACTACAAGTATGTTTTTTCTACAGGAAATTTTATTGATTCGTTGTCTTACTCAGGAAAAGTGGTGAATGCAGAAGATTTATCTCCAAAAGCCAATGTTTTTGTTATGCTATACAATCATTTAGATGACTCATTACCCATCAAGCAAAAACCAAATTATTTAGCCAAAACAAAAACTGACGGAACTTTTGTTATAACAAACATTGCAAAAGGGCAATACAAAGTTTTTGCATTAGATGATATTAATGGAAATTATTTATACGACTTACCCAACGAACAATTGGCATTTTTAAACGAACCCATTCAGTTGGATTCGAATTTTTTAGATTCATCTTTATATCTTTTTACCAAACAAAGCGAAATTCAATTCGTTAAAAAAATTGAAAACAAACAGTACGGGAAATTATCAATTGAGTTTAATATCCCTACAAATGAGATAGAACTGTTGAATTTAGATGGAGAACCTTATCCCTTTGTAACTATGGAAAGTAACAAAACGAAAACACAGCATACGTTTTGGTTAAATCATGAAATTCTTGAAAATCAACAAATTTTTATTATAAAAGATAATGATAAAATCATTGATACTTCTAAAGTAGAGATGATAACCACCAAGGAATATAAAGATACACTATTGAATGTTAAAAGTAATGTGTCTTCGTTATTTGATTTGAATCAAAAAATAGTACTTAGTTCAAATCAACCCTTTACAGAAATCCAAAAAGAAAAAATTCAATTGTTTGAAGATAGTATTCCTGTAAATATTACTTTAGAAAAAGATAGTTTATCGGCTCTCAACATTCATTTAATTTATCCTTTTAAAGCTCACACTAATTATAAATTATTAATTGAACCCGAAGCATTTTCATCCATTTATCAGTTAAAAAACGATACGCTTATTAATGTATTTAAAACCAAAAATGAAGAAGATTATGGAAATTTAAAATTTACTGTTATTCCTGATTTTCAAGAAAACTACATTATTCAACTTCTCCAAAAAAATGAAATACTTGAGGAATTTTTTGATACAAACACCAAGACCTTTAATATTACTTACCTAAAATCTGGCGAATACCAAATAAAATTAATTATTGACCGTAACACCAACAAAAAATGGGATACAGGTAATTACCAGTTAAACCTTCAGCCCGAAAAAGTTATTTTTTATCAGGATAAAATTACCATTCGTGAAAACTGGGACAACGAAATTCAATGGAATATAAAGTTGTAATGGAACTGAGTCTCCAATAAAATAATTGTTTGATACTTTAGCAAACCGATTGATTTACCATTTACATTTGCAGTGTGAAAAAAGCTTTTAAAGTTTTAGGGGTAGTATTTGTAGTGGTTGTTTATTGTTTTACAATAGGCACATTTTATACTGGAGAGGTTAATTCTTCTAACAAACTAACGTTAGAAAATGACAAAACAGTTACTTTAATTTCGGACAACTTCAATCCTATTACTTCGCAGTCAGAAGGTGCTATTCAAACAAATTGCCCTCCACTTCCAAGCATTAAAAACCCGTTCAACGGATTTTCTTTGATATTAAAATCAACAGAACAGATAATTGTAAATACATTTTCGCAATATACTTCGTTCTCCAAAAACTTTTTAATTAGATATCAAAAAATTGATATCATTTTTCCCTTCCACTATTTTTGGTAATCCATTTTAAATAAGCAAATACCCATAAATTAGGTATTGCAATTCAATTTTTTAGAGGATTTAATTCTCTAAAAAAGCATTATTTATAATTACAAAAAAAAATTAAAATGGATATAGGAATAACCATTACCGGAGCTATTTTAATAGCCATCTGTATTCTTCCCTTTGTATTAATGGGAAGAAACAGTAGAAAACATGAAAAATTACTTTTTCAGTCTCTTTCGAACATTGCAGCTAAACAAAATTGTAAAATCACTCAGCACGAATGTTGTGAGGAATACATCATTGGAATTGATGAAACCTCAAATTTTCTTTTCTTTTTCAAACGAATTAAGGATAAAGAAATTAGTAAACAAATCAATCTTGCTGATATTCAAAGTTGTAAAATAGTCAAGACAAGTAGGTCGAGCGACAATGAAAAAATTGATAAGCTCGAATTAAGTTTATTACCTTCTTTAAAAAACAAGGCAAATATTATTTTAGAATTGTATAATTCTGATGAGCGAATGCATTTGGGAGACGATTTTTTACTTATTGAGAGGTGGGCAAAAAAAATAAACGAATTACTAAAACTTAACAATCAACATGTAAATCAACCTGTTTAAATATTTAAAATTATGAATACACTTATCATTATAGCTTTTATTATTGGCTACCTATTTATTACTATTGAAAATAAAATTCATGTAAATAAAGCTGCAATAGCAATACTTACAGGAGCAATTTGTTGGACAATTTATGTTTTACAGACTTCAACCAACCCAGAAATTGTAGTATCTCAATTAGTTGAACATGTAGGAAGTATTTCGCAAATTATATTTTTCTTAATTGGTGCAATGACCATTGTCGAACTTATAGATTCATACCATGGATTTGATGTTATTACTAAACTTTTAACTACAAATAAAACAAGGGTTTTACTTTGGATAATATGTTTTATTACATTTTTTCTTTCAGCGGTACTCGATAACTTAACTACAACAATTGTAATGATTACGTTAATTCGTAAATTATTGAAAGATAAAAATGACCAGTTGTTGTTTGCAGGTATGGTTGTTATTTCAGCAAATGCTGGGGGTGCATGGACTCCTATTGGTGATGTAACCACAACCATGTTATGGATAGGTGGTCAGATTTCAACAGTAAATATTATGTTAAAATTGTTTCTTCCATCGCTTATCAGTATGGTGGTGCCTTTGGCATTAGTGTCGTTTAAAGTAAAAGGGGAATTCGAAAAACCCATCAAAATAGATTCGGAATCAACTGTTTCAAATTTTGAAAAAAATGTTGTATTTATTTTGGGTATGTCGGCATTGGTTTTTGCTCCAGTTTTTAAAACAATAACGCATTTACCTCCATTTTTAGGAATCCTTACGGGATTGGCTGTATTGTGGGTGGTTACTGAACTATTGCACAAAAATAAAGAAGAGGAAGATAAAATTTCTGTTTCGCATGCTTTAAAAAAAATAGACACGCCCAGTATATTGTTTTTTCTTGGTATTTTAGTTGCTGTTGCGGCTCTTGAATCTACCGGACTACTTACAAATCTTGCTACAGCAATGAGTGATGCTGTTGGAAACATAAAAATAATTTCAATTTCTTTAGGGCTTCTTTCTGCAATAATAGATAATGTACCTTTAGTTGCAGCATCAATGGGGATGTACGATATGCAAACTTATCCTATGGATCATTATTTTTGGGAACTTATCGCTTATTGTGCTGGAACTGGTGGAAGTATCTTAATCATTGGTTCTGCTGCTGGTGTTGCTGCAATGGGATTAGCTAAAATTGACTTTTTTTGGTACATTAAAAATATAAGCTTATGGGCTCTAATAGGATATTTTGCAGGAGCTGCCTTTTATTTATTAATGCTTTAATTTAAGTGTTTCATTTTAAAGTTGATAAGTTGATATAATTTACGAAGTAATGGTAGTTTGAAAATAAAATCCTTCAAACTACCATTATTTTATTTTTAACAATGAAAACTGAGGAATTGAAATTCAATAGATTATTTAGTTGTAAAAAAGCGATTTCTTATTGATTATTAATAAATGCCCGAATGTCTTTATTGGCTCCATAAACTACCATTATTGAACCTTTTTCTAAAACAGTATCTAACGAGGCAACACCTTGAACTTTGTTTTTAATACTACTTCTTCCAATTAAACTTTTTACTCGTACATTTTTTATGGTAGTTAAAATTAACAATTGAAATTTTTCTCTAAAATTAATTTCACCAATGGTTTTGCCATCCAATTTTTCCGGTACGGTTAATTCAACAATACTAAAATCATCGCTTAATTCAAAAGAGTCAACCAAACCGTTTAAGCAAAGTTTTTTAGACCATCGTTCTGCAGTTTCTTCTTCCGGATGAACAATATCATCAACGCCAATGGCTTCCAAAACCTTTTCGTGTAATGGGTTGATGGCTCTACTAATTAAACGTTTAGGTTGTAAATTTTTAAAAAGCGCCGTAGCCATAATGTTAGCCCCTTGATCTTCGCCAATGGCGACAATAATCACATCGGTTTCTTTTATAGGTAAACCTGTTACCGTAAACTCATCGGTTGCGTCCATACAAATGGTATGAGAAATTTTTTCTTTCAAACCATCCACTTTAACCATTCTGCTATCAATGCCAATTACCTCGTTGCCTTGTTCGGTCAATTTTATTGCTAGTGGGCCACCAAAACTGCCAAGTCCAATTATTATAAATTTCATGGTAATATATTTAAGTTTAATTTATTATTTAGTTATCAATCTTCAAATCTCAGCCTTCGATCTTCAATTGCTACATTTCCACATTGTTACATTTCCTAGTTAATAGTTATTTCTTCATTTGGGTAAGCATAGTTTTTATATTTTTCTTTTTTAATAAAGGCAAATAATATGGCGAACAAACTGACTCGACCAATAAACATTATACAAACTATCACAAGTTTACTATAAACAGTTAAACTAGAAGTTATTCCTATACTTAAGCCAACAGTACTAAAGGCAGAAAAACATTCAAAAGCTATACTTATTACTGACTTGTCTTTATCAAAAATTGATATTAAAAATATACCAAAGCCAATAGTAATTAACGACAATACTATCGCTGCAAATGCTCTCCTTATGGTTATTTCAGAGATTTCTCTTCTAAATACTTCAATTCTAGTTTTTCCTCTGGTTAAACTGATAAAATTAAGTGTCGCTATAGCAAAAGTGCTTGTTTTGATACCACCACCAGTTGAACCTGGAGAGGCTCCAATCCACATCAAAAAAATAATTATCAATGTCGCCGCTGTACTTAAATTTAATATGTCAATGGTATTAAATCCAGCTGTTCTTGGGGTAGTTGCGGTAAAAATTGCGGCAACTATTTTTCCAATACCATGATGATCAACTAATGTATTATTATATTCGATAAAATAAATCAGTATTGAGCCAATAATGGTAAGTAAGAATGAAGTGATGAGGATAATTCTACTATTCAAGGTAAGCACCCAAGGTTTTTTATTTGAATTAATATTTAAGATTCTTAAAAAATTGTGTTTCAAAAAAGACTTAAGGTATTTCAGTAAATTAACAACTATTGGAAATCCTAATCCTCCAATTATAAAAAGTAATATAATGGTTATTTGAAAAAGATAATTAAAGCGTAACCCAATATCAAATAATCCATTCGAAAGTGTAGAAAATCCTGCATTACAAAAGGCTGAAATAGAATGGAAAACAGAAAAATAAAAATGTTCATAATAGGATGAAAAATAAAAATTCTCTGTAAGATAGAAAATAAGAATGGCTCCAAAAAATTCTATAGAAAAAGTAATAAAAAGTACTTTTTTTATTAATGAAAAAACTTCTCCAATTCGTTCACTGTTTGACAAATCACTTATTACAAGCTGATTTTTATAGCTTGACCCTCCTTTAAAAAAGTAACTGAAATATGCTACAAAAGTTATTATACCCAAACCACCAATTTGAATCAATACCATAATAATAGTTTGCCCCAAATGTGTAAAATAAGTAGCCGTATCAACTACTATTAATCCTGTAACACAAACAGCACTGGTAGAAGTAAAAAGAGCATCAACAAACGAAATTCCTGTATAAGTTGCATTAGGTAACATTAATAGTAAAGCACCGATTATAATTACACTAAAAAAACTAAAAATAAAAATTTGGGCAGGGTTTACATTGATGTTTTTAAGACTAAATTTTAATAGTGTAACCTCTTTGATAAAAATTAAAAAAATACCCAATCTAATCCAATCTTTATAATGAAAGTAATTTAAAATAATATTTGTTTTACCAATGGAAAAAAAAGTTAAAATAGCTAATGTTATTACGCTTAGGGTAATAATATCGAACAAAATTATTTTAAACCGTAGAGGCTTTCTTTCGGTAAAATACCTAACAATAGCGTTAGAAAAGTTAAGAAAGATTACAATAAAGAAAAAAGTAGTAATTACTCGTTGAGAAAAAACAACCTGATTAAAACCAAAATCGATAACGATTAGAAGTATAGCTAATAAACTGAATGTAAAGGACAACCTATAAAGGGCTGAAATTTTAATCAGGTATTTTAGTAACGATTTCAATATTACTTAGATGTTAAAAAAATATTCTTTTGCTGCCAAAATTAGTACTAAATTGTATTTCATTTTATTTCAGAGACTATTTCAGTGAGAAGGTAAAAAAACAGTTTAGATTAAGCTTCTTGAACACTTTTTTTGATTTTTCGATACAAATAGGAATTAAAAATATTTCGTTTGGCAAAACGGTATTGTTTATCAGAATTTATCATTTTTACAAAAACCGTTCGAGGTACACCAAAGTACTCATAAGTGTTTCCGTCTAAAAAGGAAATTTCTAACAAAAGTCCTTTGTGATGAAAATCTTCAATACCAGAAGTGGAGGTGGTTACATTGTATTCTTCAAGATTGGCTTCCTTTGTTTCGGGAGCAATACTTACCAAAAAATGATAACCATCAATAATACTTTGACTCTTAATTTCAGCCTCTGTTGCTAAAGGATTTTCCGCTTGAAATTTATCGGGGTGCCATTCTTTTATTAACTTCCGATAAGTTGTTTTTAAATGTTTCAAGTCAAGTTGTTCTTCTACCGAAAATAATTTTTTGTATTCGTTGATGCGTTTCATGGGTTTTTATTGTTCAAAATTTATAAGTGCAATATTAGGTTTTACTTGCAATAGCTTTCAATTAAAATTTCCGATTAACTATATTTTTAACCACTAGTGTATTTATCATTGTTAAAACCACTTTAATTATTTTATTTTGCCGAAACTTATTTAAAAAACCTTTTATTAATTTAAAACAATCATGAAACATACAAAATATTTTATGCTGTTTGCCGTAACAAGTACATTACTGTTCTCTTGCGGTGGAAACGAAACTAAAAACGATAAAACTACTGAAGTCGTAGTTGAAGAAAATGATTCCAATTTTGTGTGGAATCCTGAGCAGTTTTCGGATATTAAAATTCTACGATACAAAATTAATGGTTGGGATAAATTAAGTCTTCAACAAAAAAAATTAGTGTATTACTTAACTCAAGCAGGTTATGCAGGTAGAGACATTATTTGGGATCAAAATTATCGTCACAACCTAAAAATTAGACGTGCATTAGAAAACATTGTTCAAAATTTTAAAGGCGATACTGCATCAACCGATTGGAAAAACTTTATGATTTATACCAAAAAAGTATGGTTTGCAAACGGAATACACCATCATTATTCTAACGATAAGTTTATTCCGGAATTTTCGAAAGAATTTTTTGCTTCTTTATTGAAAGATACTAAAACCGAATTAGCACCAGAAGTTGTTGAGGTAATTTTTAACCCAGAACTAGACAATAAAAAAGTTAGTCTTGACCCTAAAAGCGATTTACTTTTAGCTTCAGCATCGAACTTTTATGGTGAAGATGTTACCGAAAAAGAAGCTCAAACATTTTATTTAGCTAAAGCAGATAAAAAAGATAAACAACCTGTTTCTTTCGGTTTAAATTCGAAAGTGGTAAGAGGTGCAAATGGTTTAGAAGAAAAAGTTTGGAAATCGGGTGGAATGTATGGTGCAGCCATAGATGAGGTAATTAAATGGTTAGATTTAGCTGTGGGTGTTGCAGAAAACGAAGGACAAGCCAAAGCACTAAAATTGTTAATTGAATACTACAAAACAGGCGATTTAAAAACTTGGGATGCCTATAACATTGCATGGTGTGAAGCAACAGATGGCGATATTGATTACATCAATTCATTTATTGAAGTGTATAATGATCCATTAGGCTATAAAGGTTCGTACGAAACGGTTGTTCAAATTAAAGATTTCGATGCATCTGAGCGAATGGCTATTGTTGCACAAAATGCACAATGGTTTGAAGACAATTCGACTATTTTACCGGAACATAAAAAGAAAGAAGTGGTTGGTGTTACCTACAAAGTGGTTGAAGTTGCTGGAGAGGCTGGCGATGCATCACCATCTACACCAATTGGCGTAAACTTACCAAATGCCGATTGGATTAGAGCTGCACATGGTTCAAAATCAGTAAGCTTAGGAAGTATTATTGATGCTTACGGTAAAGCCAGCAGCAGCGGAATGTTAGAAGAATTCTGTTACAACAAAGAAGAAATAGAACGAAACAAATTGTACAACGATGTTTCTGATAAAATGCATACTGCTTTGCACGAAGTTATTGGACATGCTTCCGGACAATTAAATCCGGGTGTAGGAACTCCCAACGAAACACTTAAAAACTATGCATCAACACTTGAAGAAGCTAGAGCTGATTTAGTGGGTCTCTATTATTTAATGGATCAAAAATTAGTGGACATGAAATTATTGCCATCGATAGAAGCAGGAAAAGCAGCTTATGATGATTACATGAGAAACGGTATGATGACTCAATTGATGCGTTTAGAACCGGGTAAAGTAATTGAAGAAGCTCACATGAGAAACCGTCAATTAGTAGCTGCTTGGGCTTTTGAAAAAGGTAAAGCAGACAACGTGGTGGAGAAAATTGTAAAAGATGGTAAAACCTATTTTGTGGTAAACAATTACGAAAAACTAAGAACCATTTTTGGCGAATTGCTAAAAGTTATCCAAAAAATTAAATCGGAAGGCGATTTTAAAGCCGGTAAAGCTTTGGTGGAAAACTATGGTGTTCAAGTTGATCCAGCTATACATCAAGAAGTATTGGCTAGGGTGGAGAAATTAAAAATTGCTCCTTACAGTGGTTTTATCAATCCAAAATTGGTTCCTATAACCGATGCTAAAGGAGAAATTACCGACATTAAAGTAGAATATCCTAAAGACTTTACTCAACAAATGTTGGATTATGCAAAAAAATATTCTTTCTTGCCTAACGAAAATTAATTTTAGAAATTAATAACAAAAGAGCCATAAGTTAATTGACTGATGGCTCTTTTGTTTTATCTATTTACCTCCTAAGGTAATGGAGTGATAATTAACCTTCGTTCGCTTTTTGCATAAGCACCAAAATAACCCACTACATCTTCACCAACCAAATTCGTTTCAGGATTTCCGGGAACTTCGCCATTTTGAGATGAAGCGATGGCATTAAAATACCTGAAATTTGCCTCATCAATTGATAAAAGTTGAATAACGGCGGTATCATTCTCAGCATAATTTACTCTAAAAACAGGAAATACTGCAATGCCTCCATTTAATAAATCATCATTAAGCACAATGTATCCTTTTTCCTGAACACCTTTATTAAATGCCTTAATACGGTAATAATTAGTATAATTTGGAGTGTCGAAAAAATAAGTACGGATACTGTATTCCGGTGGTTCATTAGGGTCGTTAAAAGGTCGATCTATTTTATGGTGAGATAACGAATCTAAATTTACTTTAGGGTTCATTACCGATTGAGCAGTAACTACTTTTCCACTTACATTTACCGTTAAAAAATAAGCTCTGCCTGTTATGCCCTCAAGTGTTGGACAATTGTAATTTCCAGCAGTGGCTTCTGTAAAAGTAAAACTGTTGCCCAAATTATCGGTAACAATAACTAATGCTCCAGAAATAGTTTCATATCCTACACTATTATCGTTAAAAGGTTTTGTTTTAGATAATTTTACAAAATTATCGCCCAAACTATCATGTACAATAGCTTCAACAACTAACATTTGTTTAGCATCATCTAAATCTAATTCAACCACTTTTTCGCATGAAATCATTAGAAAAATTATGGCAATAAGCACATAGAGTGGAGTGTATTTTTGGAATAACATCATGGGTTAAAAATTAAAATTATAAGTTATAGCAGGTAAAGGATATTTAAATAATGAAAGTTGCACAGCTTCTGTTATAATTGGATTCTCCTCATTTTCTCTAAATGAGTACGAATAAGGGTTTTCACGAGCATAAACATTGTAAATAGAAAAGTTCCAACTTGAATGAATTCTTCTATCTTTTTTTTCTTTTAAACCTGTTTCTGGATTAGTAACCATTTTATAGTTTTTACCTTCTAAAGTTAAGCCCAAATCTAAACGGTGATAATTTGGGAATCTAGAGCCATTTCTGTCGGAATATAGGTTTATGGTTTGTCCGTCAATTACATATTTTCCTGTGGGAAAAGTTACCGCATTACCAGTATAAAAAACAAAAGTGGAAGATATTTTTAATCGTTCGGATATATCGTACATGGCAACAAAAGACAAGTCGTGAGTTCTATCTTGTTTGGCAGGATACCAAGCTCCTTTGTTGATTTTGTCATATTGCACTTCAGTTCGAGCTAAAGTATAACTTATCCAACCTGTAAAAACTCCTTTTTTTCTTTTTAAATAAAATTCTAATCCATAAGCTCTACCTTTTCCATACAACAACTCGCCTTCAACTTTCGGGTTTAAGGTAATTTCTGCACCAGTTCGGTAATCGATGGTATTTTGCATAGCTTTATAGTAGGTTTCAACCGAAAATTCGTAAGTGTTGTTTTTAAAGTTCTTAAAGTAGCCTAATGCCACTTGGTCTGCAATTTCTGGCTTAACGTTGTTACTACTTGATAGCCATGTATCAGTAGGATTTCCACCTGATGAGTTAGACAGTAAATGCAAGTATTGATACATTCTATTATATGATGTCTTAATGGAGGTACTTTCATTAAGAACATAATTAAGGCTTAATCGAGGTTCAATACCATGATAAGTTACCACCACATTATTTTCTTTATAAACTGTTGTGTCGGTAGCTTTTCCTTGAGTATTGTATGTATAAAATTCACCTGGTCCAATTTGAGTGAAGTTTGAATACCTAACACCATAGGTTGCTGACCAGGATTCGTTAAACTTTTGTTCATTGCTTACATATAACCCAGACTCAATTCCATATCTATTTTCAATTTTACTATCACCAACAGATTCTCCTGTAGAGGATATTTCACCGGGATAGAAAGTATGATGAATAGCACTGGCTCCAAATTTCAGTTTATTGTTTCCGTTCCAAAAGAAATCCACATCTTGTTTTAGTGTAAAATCTTGAATTTGTGAATTGATAGAAAAACCTGCGGCGATAATATCTATTTTATAATTATAGTATGAATAGATGAAAGAGGTGTTGCTAAACAATTTGTCGTTATATAAATGATTCCAACGAACCGTTGCCGTAGCATTACCATAATTAAAATTAAACCGGTTAGCAAAACCAAAGTTATCTCTTCCAAAATATCCCGATATAAACAAACGGTTTTTATCAGAAAACTGGTAATTTGCTTTTAGATTCAAGTCATAAAAATAGAGGATAGTATTTTTTATATCTTCATTATTTGAGAGTTTAAGGAACATATCAAAATATGTCCTTCTTCCACTAATGATAAAAGAACTCTTGTCTTTTACAATTGGTCCTTCAAGAGTTAATCTTGACGAAAGTATGCCTACTCCTCCAATAGCTTTGAATTTTTTTGAATTTCCTTCTTTCATCTTAATATCAACTACCGATGATAAACGACCAGCAAACTGGGCAGGAATTCCCCCTTTGTAAAGTGTTAAATCCTTTATGGCATCAGGATTAAATACAGAGAAAAAACCCAATAAGTGAGAAGCATTGTAAACAGGAGCTTCGTCCAACAAGATTAAGTTTTGGTCGGAATTTCCACCACGCACAAAAAAACCTGAACTTCCTTCACCAGCTGATTTTACTCCTGGCAACAACTGAAGGACTTTCATAACATCATTCTCTCCAAAAAGCACGGGTATAGATGAAACATCCTTTATACTAATTTTCTCCACACTCATTTCGTTCGAACGAATGTTTTGATTTTCTTTTTCAGCAATTATTTCTACTACATTTAGATCAGTAGAACCTGAAACCAATTGTATATTGTTTTTAATATTTTTTGATAAATCTGCTACAAACGCAATGGTTTTATAACCTAAATACTTGTATTGTATTGTGTATTTCCCTTTCGGAAGTGTGATGGAATAAAATCCATAAAGATTGGCAACAGTTCCAACTCCAGGTAATTCTTTTACAAGAATAGTTACTCCAACTAAATCCTCTCCATCACTAGCATCCTTAATATTACCGCTTAATGTAAATTTTTCTTGAGCAAGAACTGTGGCTGATATAAACAAAAAGAGGGTGAAGGAAAGTGATTTGAGCATTTTTAATTTTTTTACAAAAGTAAGTTCATTGGTTTGATTTATTTTGCCGTTTATCAAAAAAACAGAAAGGAGTAATTTCTTGTCTTACATATAAATCAACTTTACATTAATTGATTTGTTTTCTTTTATCTCAAAACTTGCTTTTGAAAAGTTTGGTCTATTTGTCAAACCAATTGATTGAAAATTTGAGAAACCAATACCTTCTATCGGCAAAATAAATCCTTTGTCAATTTTACCATTTCTGTTTTCATCGTGTAAAATGTTAACTGCATATTTTCCTGATGGAATATTTTTAAAAGTTATTGTAGATGAACCATTCACAATTTCTCCTTTTGAAATTTTGTAGTAATTCTCATAATCTTCATCAGGAATTGAACCGTCTTTGTTATACAATGCAAATTGAACTACCCCCTTTGCATTCCGTAAATTCGTAACCTCTATGGTTAAGGTATAAGTATCTGCATTGGGATTGGTAAATGAATAAAGTATAAGTGATAATGCAAATGAGATTAGTGTTATGATTGCTATTTTCATTTCAATTATTTTGTGTTACGGTTTAATTTTTCCTTCGCTGTGTCCACTAAATAATATATCATAGGGACTAAAAACACAGTCAAAATTAATGAGGAAAGAAGTCCACCAATAATTACCCAAGCTAAACCGTTTTTCCATTCTGCCGCTGTTCCTGTTGCCATTGCAATGGGAAGCATACCAACAACCATTGAAAGTGTTGTCATTAGAATTGGTCGCATACGACCCTTTCCTGCAATAATTAACGCTTCTTTAAAATGTTTGCCTTCTGCTTTTAATTGATTGGTAAAATCCACAATTAGAATAGCGTTTTTCACCACTAACCCCATTAGCATAATTAAACCAAGTAAGGCGAACAAACTCAAATTGCTTAACGACAAATTCAATGCGAAAAATGCCCCAATTGCTGCTACTGGAATAGAAAATAAAACTACAAATGGATAAACAAAATTGTCATAAAGTGCTACCATAATCAGGTAAATCAGCAAAAACGAAATCAACAATACTGAACCTAATGCTCCAAAACTATCATTCTGTCTTTTGATGTCGCTACCCCAAGTCATTTGTAAGCCTTTAGGTAATGGATTTTCTTTTAGATAAGCAACTACATCATCTGCTACAGTTCCTGATGGCCTCCCCAATGCGTCAGCAGTAAGAGTAACTGCTGGTTGGCGGTCTTTTCTTTCTAACAATGAAGGTGAATTGTCTTGTTCAACAATTGCAAATTGTGAAACTTCTACTGGCAATCCCATTGGGTTAATAATGGAAAGTTGTTGCACATCTTCAAAATTTTGTCGGCTAAATTCATCTAACCAGATTCTTACAGGATATTCTGTTCCATTTTCTGTTAATGTTGCATCATCATTCCCGGTAAACGCTGTTCTTAGGTTCAATCCAACATAAGCGGTTGTTAAACCTAATCGCTGCATTTTATCTTTGTCGGGAATTATTTTGTATTCGGGGCTACCTGCTTCAACTGATAAGCGAACGTTATCCGCGCCGGGCATTTTTTCAATAATCGCTTTTAGGTCATTTCCGCTTTGCATCACCAAATCCAAATTGCTTCCGCTTAATGTAATTTCAATTGGTGCTGAACGGGGTATTAAACCCAATGCTGCCATTGAATAATTTATACTCGGAAATTTTAACTTTAAGTCTTCCCTAAGTTTTTTCATAAATGTTTCTGTCGGCACTTTCTTTAGTCCTGCAATTTTTAATTCTTCATTCTTAATTTTTAATTGAATAGTAAACTCTGTTTTGTTTGCTGAACCCACACCCAAACTTCCAATACCTGTGCTTGGTCCGCCAATGTTGCTGAATACCGTTGCAACTTCGGGTTGTTGAATAATGTAGGTTTCAATTTTTTGAGCAATTAAATTATTTTGATGAATAGAAGTTGATTTATCAAATTCTAATGCCATTCTAAATTTTCCTTGGTCGCCTGTTGATATTAGTTCTTTGCCAATAATTCCCTGTTTCATTATTCCTGCAGTCATAACAAAAAGCAACAAAACAATTCCTGTAAAAATTAATTTATGGCTTAAAACCCATTCTAATTTTCTGCCATACCAATTGGTGAAATTTTCTAATTGGTACTCAAACCAAAGTAAGAAACGATTGAAAAAATTGGTTGGTTGTAAATCTTCTTTCTTTCCAATACGGGAAGCCAACCAAGGAGTTAGCGTGAAGCCAACTAATAAACTAGTGAGTGTTGAAGTTACGACAACTACCGAAAATTGTTTGAGCATATCGGCCACAAATACTTGTAAAAAAAGAATAGGTAAAAATACCACTACGTCAACTAAAGTGATTGACAATGCAGCAAAACCAATTTCCATACGACCATCCATTGCGGCTGTTCGTTTCTCTTTTCCTTTGTCTAAATGTTTTTGAATATTTTCCAAAACCACCACTGCATCATCCACCAAAATGCCTATGATTAAAGACATTGCAAGTAAGGTCATAAGGTTAAGGGTATAGCCCAAAAGCCACATTACTGCAAACGCTGTAACCAAAGAAGTTGGAATAGCTACGATTACAATTAATGAATTTCTAAAACTTCTCAGGAACAAAAGCATTACCAATGAAACTAAAATCACGGCTAAAATCAAATCAAAAACTACAGAATTAACTGCTGCAATAGTGTTGTCTGTGCTATCGTCTGCAATAATAAATTTTATACTTGAATTTGCATTTTGATGTTCAATGGATTTAAATTTTGCACGAACTAATTTTGAAACATCAACGGCATTCGCATCACCTTGTTTTTTCAGTAAAAGACCGATTCCGTTTTTCCCATTGTAACGACTTATAGAAGTCGTTTCTTTTATTCCATCAATAACATTCGCCACATCTTTAACATAAACCGGACTTCCTAAAACAGGCATGGCGACCTGAACATTTTTAATGTCTTCTAAAGTTGAAAATTTTCCAGTTAAACGAACTGAATTGTTTTCTTTTTCGGTTTGCACTTTTCCAGCAGGTAAATCTAAGCCCGAACGATTAATTGCTTCAACAACTTGAACCATTGAAATTTTATACAATTTCAGTTTGTCCTGATTTATTTTTACTTGAATTTCTCTTTCTTCTCCTCCTAAAATAGTAATCTCCGCAACACCTTTTATTTGCTGTATTTGGGGCAGATAATCATCTTTCATTTTTTGATAGAACTCAGTTGCAGATAAATTACTGGTTGCACTGATAGACATTATCGGTAAATCATTTGGCGAAACTTTACTCATCACAGGACTTAAAATATCCTGTGGTAAATCTTTGCGAATATTATCAATGTAGCGTTGAGCGTCTTGCATTGTTTTATCCAAATCAGTTCCGTATTTCAGATTTGCAATGATGATAGAAGCATTCGGCAACGACTTTGTTACCAAGTAATCTACACCTTCCAAATTGGATAGGGCATCTTCTATTTTTCGTGAAACCGATGTTTCTACTTCGTTGGGTTCAGCACCCGGATAAACGGTTTTAATTACAACTACTGGTTGATTAAAATCAGGCATTAGTTCGTAACTCAAATTTTTATACCCTATAAATCCTAATAAAGTAAATACGCTGAAGAGAACTATTATCAGCGAAGGGCGTTTGATTGATATTTCTGTAATATTCATTTTTCGCTGATTTTATTTAACAGTTACATTTGCACCGTCAAAAAGATTGATAAATCCATTCGTTACAATTACATCACCAGCTTTTAAACCGCTTGACACAACTACTTTATTCCGTATTTTATTTAAAATGGTAATGTTTTGTAAGATTGCTTTACCATTTTTAATCAAATAAACTTGTGGTTGATTTTCAGAGCCAACAATAGCAGAGGATGAAATAATAATTCCATTTTCTTGTGTATCGTTTTTAAAATTCACCTTACCAAACATTCCTGATTTTATTTTTAAATCGGATGTGTTATTTACCGAAAACTGAACAGGAAAACTGCTACCCATATTGGCTTTACTACCTATCATTGTAGATTTTCCAGTTAATAGAATATCAGAATAAGCATCTACTATTAGAGAATAGCTTTGATGTAATTTGAATTTGCTTAACTCATTTTCGGGAACATTTACAGTGAATTTTAAATTGGCAATGTCCGTTATTTGAAGTAATGGAACTCCGGGTGCAGCAAATGCACCTTCTTCACTTAGTTTTGCGGTAACTACACCATTGAAAGGTGCTTTGATAGTGGTTTTATTTATTTGTTCCAGTAAAGTGGCTTTTTGCACCTTTGCAGATTTTAAACCTAACACAGCTTTCTCTAACTGGACACCTTGTATGGCATCTGCTTTAGCTAAAATCGTATAACGATTTACATCGGCTTCCAAGCCTTCAATTTGCACTTCAATAGTTTGCAGTTGCAGTTTCAATAATGAATTATCCAACAGCACCAATGATTGCCCTTTGTTTACAACACTTCCAACATCAACTAAAACATCATTTATCTTTCCTTGTATTTCGGCACTTATTTTACTTTCCTTATTGGGCTCAAATGTTCCAGAGTAAGAATATTCTGCATTCACATTTTCAATTTGCAACGTGTCTGCTTGAACATTAATAGCTTGTTCTTTATCGTATTGATAAACTTTACTTTGTGTAATTTCTTTATTGCTTTTCAGTTTCAAAACAATAAGTGCAACGATTGCAATACCGGCAACAATTCCGATTATTTTTTTCCAATTCATAATTCTCATTTTTAATTCTTAATTGTAAAGTTTCCAGTTAGTTTTTTAAGTTCTAAATCGGCCTTAAAGTAAGCTATTACTGCTGCTAAATAGTTTTGCTGACTTTCTCTAAAGGTATTATCTGCCAACAATACTTCGGTTAAACTAGCCGTACCTTCTTTTAATTGCAACAAAGTTTGCATATAAACTTTTTCAGCTAAAGCCAACTGCTTTTCGGCATTTTTAACGCTTTGGAAGCTTACTATTTTTTCATTTGATGCGTTGGTAGTTTGTAAGTTGGTTTGGTCTTTTAGCCACTCAGCTTCTAATGAAACATTGGTTAGCTCTATTTTTTTTTGATTAATTTTTCGTTGAGTTGCTAGTCCGTTAAATAAAGGATATTGCAGACGAATTCCAGCAAAACTGATGGGGTAAAAATTTAAAAAATCGTTTGGTTGTTTATCATAACCAAAACCGGTTGTTCCGTACATTCCGAATAAAGACAAGGAAGGAATACGAGAGTGTTTAATGCTTTTCAGCTCACTTTCCACTAGGTTGATGCGTTGTTGTGCTAACAGCAAGTCAATATTGTTGTTTGCAGAACTTTCTAATTGCTCTTTCATTTGAATGTTTTTTTCAATTTGCACTTCGCGGGTTAGTTCAATTCCCATAAATAATTTGAGGGTGTTTAGCACTTGCTCAAATTTGCTTTCGAGCAATTGTTTTTGGGTTTGAAGTTGCAGTTGTTGTAATTCCACTTTACTTACATCAGTAGCTTTTGCCAACAATTGACTATGTAGTAATTTCATGTTGTTGAGCAATTTTGAAGTCTTTTGTAAATTGCTGTCGATAAATGCTTGTTGGTTAGCTAAAATTTGAAGATTGTAATACAAATTACTCACTTCAAAAAATACTTGTTCTTCTGTTTTTTGTTTTTGTAAATCTGCCAATTGGTTGGCAATTTTTGTGGTAGCAATGTTGTTATACAGTTGAGCATTGTACAGTGGTACACTCAATTGTAAATTCGCATTAATGTTGTGAGGAACACCAAATTGTGCTTCTTTAAATTGCCATTCAGGTGCTGTTGGATTAAAAGTAGAAAGCGGCATTAACTGATAAGGTAAATCGGTATAATATTTATACTCAGCATTGGCATCGAGTTTAGGTAATAAGTTGGCTTTTACTTCCTTGCTTTTTTGCTCGCTAATTTGTTGGTTGTTACGGCTTATTTGCAACTTTTTATTGTTTATCAAAGCAGTATCAATACATTGTTGCAATGAATAGGTTTGGGCGTTAGCAATACCTGTACTACTAAGTAAAACAAGCAGTAATATTTTATGTATGTGAATGTTTACTAACATGATAGGTCAAATTTTTTTATAAAAAATTATTGAGAATACATTTCCTATTTTTTAAATGATAGGGGATGTGTTTTTTGTAACCAATTTCTGAAATCATTAAAAGCTAATATTTGTTGTTAAATTCACTTTAGTTTTTATAGAATTTGAAATTAAACAAGCTGCTTCAGATTTTTCTAGGATTCGCTCTGCTCGTTCTTTTTTAGATTCATCATCAATTACCAAACGAGCTTTTAGTGATACTTCGGTCATTAAAAATTTACCATCTACTTTATCTAAAACACCTTCGGCATCGCACTCAAAGCTTTTATATTCCAATTTTGAATATTCAGCAATTGCTAAAAAAGTTGTCATAAAACAACTCAATACTGCAGCTGTGTAAAGGTGTTCTGGAGACCAAATCCCTAACACTCCTTTATCGAATTCTGGTGGAGTCGCTACTTCAATTTTTACTGGTAATTCAGGCGAAGAAACAATACCTTTTCTTCCTTCTTCCCATTTTAGGGAAACATTATAACTGTGTTTGTCCATGAGTATTAATTTTAAATTTTATTACTATTATAATTGTTTTTAGTTATTATAAAATATGCTGATATCACAAAAACAAATGTTAAAACCATTCTAAAAATCATGGCTCCAATAGTTTTTGTTTCATGTATTCCCCCCGAATTGATGTACGACAGAAAGCATATAAAAGCAACAAGAAGAATTAAAAATGAACCTGACAGGAGATATGTTGTCCATTTTTTCATTTTTAAAAATCCATAAACTGCTGTTAAGTATATTAAACCGCTAATAAAGTTTGCCCAAACCACAAACAACACGAAGTTGCCTTCTTTTTCTCTAATTCCAAATAAGTCTAAAATTATTGATGTACTTAAAAAAAGTGTGAGCAACCCAAATCCAGTTAAAATTGCAACTGTACTGTATTTTATTATTGTTTTCATATCGTTATTTTTCTAATAATTTTAACAAACCGTTTAGTATCGTTTGTCCGTCTTTAATTAAGTTTGATTGATGACCAGATAATTTCCACTTTAACACCACCATTCGCATACTACCCATAACAACCGTAGTTGTGGCAGATACTCCTAATAATTTATTAAATACACCTTCATCTTGCCCTTTTTTAATTATATTACCAATATTAGTTTGCATCAACTCCATCATGGTTGTAACTTGTTCGCTTAATTCTTTATTAAATTGAAAAATCCCTTCGGCAAAAATTACACTAACTATTGCGGGTTTTTTTTCAAAAGTTGTAAGTTGTGATGCAAAAAGCTCTCTAAGTATTTCTGTTGGTGTCTTGTTACTGTCGCATAATATTATTGAAATTCGATTTTGCATATCAAAAATAAAGTAGTTCAACAAACCTAAAAGAATGTCATTTTTACTTTTAAAATGCCTATACAAAGCAGCTTCGGATAAATTAAGATCATTTGATAAATTTTTAATGGTTAACTCTTGTATTCCGAATTTATCAATACGAAGCGTAGCTGCTTCCATTATTTCTATTTGTCTTTCAGTATATTTATTAAATGCCATTTTAAAGTGTTTTAAATAATTGTAAGTAAGTATTCACTTACAAAAATACAATTATTTTTAATACGAATACAGTTTCTATTAAAAACTTTGAAAAATGATTAAAACGATTCCGTTGGTTTAAAAGGCAATCATTTCTTTTGGTGTTTGCTCTTTTATTGATTTGAAAGGTTGAACAGTCCCTCCTAACTTAGCCTAATGCTGAATCAAAATAATAAATTTTAACACCAAAGCGATTTTAAACGTATCTTTAACGCTTATAAACAAGTGGAGAGCGAAAACTAAAATTATTTAGTAACCTTTGCTAAAAAATATCGAAAATGATTAATAAATGAATTTATCTAAAAATAAAAAGTATTTATTTTTAATCTTCGGGTTAATACTCATTCTGCTTATTCCATTAGAATCTTTAATTACTCAAAAAACCAATCTTCAGGCTGTATTTAATAAAAAGCTGAATGTAAAAGAGCAAGTAGTTGCTGCTCATCTCGACGATTTAATCCATTCAACTAATATTGACAGCTTATTTACTCAAATTATCCATGACGAAACATTAGACGGACTAAGCTTTTATGTGTTCGAAAATAGTCAACTAAAGCTTTGGAGCAACTCCACCATCTCGTTCGAAAGTAATAACGAGTTTAAAAAAAACCAAGGTGTTCTTTTTTTAAAAGACGGTTTTTATCATTACCAAAAACGGGAAAAAGGTACCCGTCTTTTTTTAGGGTTGATTCTTATCAAAAATGAATATTCTATTCAAAACACCTATTTAAAATCGAGCTTGCATCCAAGTTTTGGTATTTCTGACGATGTTCAAATCTCATTAAAAGAGTCGGGTAAAAAACCATCCGTTTACGATGCACAAGGAAATTTTTTATTTTCGATGAAAATTAACGGTAGCAACTATCAATCAAGCGATTGGATTTCTATTGCAAGCTATTTTTTAGGATTTATATTACTGATTTTGTTTGTTTACCAACGACTAAAACAACATAAAAAATATAAAAAACATGCCTCTTTAATAAGTATCGGAACGGTTTTTATTTTCTATCTTTTTTCGACGGTTTTTTCCATCCCGGAAAATATTTATTACCAAAAAATATTTAGTCCGACTATTTTTGGACACTCTGCTGTATTACCTTCGCTTGGGCATTTTTTAATTGTAGCGTTAACAATACTAGTTTTAACCATTTTATGGGTAAAACGAATCAAAACCAATTCACAACAATTGTTGTTAAAAGCCATTGTTTCGATGGTTGTTGTTGCCGTATTAAATGTTGTTTTTACCAATTGGTTTGCCGGACTTATTATTAACTCGAACATTAATTTTGACGTAAATAATTTACTCGATTTATCCGCTTATAGTTTTATCGGAATTCTTATTGTTATTGTTTTATACACTTGTTTAGCAGTTTTAATTAAATCGATTGTTAATGATTATTATTCTGCATCACTAAAACAAAATCAATTACTTACTCTTTTTTGGGTTTTTGTTTTGGGGGCTATTTTAATAGCACATTTGGTTTTTGAGGTCAACTGGAAAATAGCATCGTGGATGCTTGTTGCCATTCTTATTTTTGCCATTGGCAATTCTACTAAAACCAAATTTTATCAAAGTATTTTATTGGTGATATTAATTGCCGGAACTATAACGGTTGGTTTTGTGCAATTTTCGAAACAAAAAGAGCAAGTCAATCAAGAATTTTTAATTAAAAAATTAGCTAAAGAAGCCGATCCCGTAACCGAATATTTGTTTGCTGATTTAAAAAATAAAATTGAAAAAGATACACTTTTAGCCAATCATAGTTCTAGCTATTGGGACGAAAAAGATGAGTTGGATGCTTTTCTGTTGGAGAAATATTTTACGGGATATTGGAACAAGTATGATGTGTTTTTGTTTTTATGTTTACCTGAGGATACACTGGTGGTTCAGCCCGAAAACAAAGAAGTAAGTTGTACGGAGTTTTTTACCGAAAAAGCAGAACGTGAGTCGGTTTCGAGAAATCATTTTAACGACAACATTCAATTTTTGTATAACGAAGAAGGTATTGGGAGTTATTTGGGCAACATTGCTATAAAACCTACTGATACTACTTTGTCAAATGCAACATTGTATATCGAAATGTTGCCAAAAATTTTATCGAACAACGAAGGTTATCCTGAACTTTTACTCAACGAAAAAGAGATTGGAGTTTCGACATCCTTAAACAAATATTCGTTTGCCAAATACAAAAAAAATAAGCTCGTCAACCAAAATGGCGATTGCAATTATAATTTAGAGTTAGAAAAAAACTTCCATTTTAACGAAAACGGCTTTTATACACAGTCTTCCAACAATTACCAGAACCTGTATTATCAGAGCGATAAAAATACAGTAATGGTATTGAGTGCCGTTCAAAAAACCAATTTTAATTACATAACCACATTCTCCTATTTCTTTATTTGTTGCAGCCTTTTTATTTTAATTGTTGGATTGTTGTTCAACATCGAACCCTTTCATTGGCGAATTGCATTTACCGATTTCAGTACAAAAATTCAATTGTTTATTATTGTTTCTACCTTTTTATCGTTTGTATTATTTGGGTTAGGAACCTCATATTACATTGAAAAACAATATGATGATAAAAACACCCACAACTTACAGGAAAAAGTGCAATCTGTAATAGCAGAATTAAATAATGAATTGGCGGAAAAAAACACCTTAGATGACATCAATCCCGATTTTGTAACCAATCAATTGGTTAAATATTCGAATATCTTTTATGCCGATATTAATTTATACGGTACAAACGGGCAATTAATTGCTACCTCACGCCCTGAAATTATTGAGCGTGGTTTAATTAGCAAACGAATGAATCCGTATGCTTTTCACCATTTAAAACAACATAAAAAATCGTCGTTTATTCACGAAGAAAATATCGGTAAAATGAATTATTTGTCGGCATACGTTCCGTTTAGAAATAACGAAAACAAAGTAATTGCCTACCTCAACTTGCCCTATTTTGCTAAACAAAACCAATTGGAAAATGAATTGTCGCAATTTTTTACTGCACTTATTAATATTTATGCGTTACTGTTTTTGGTGTCCATATTTATTGCCATTTCATTTGCCAACTACATTTCGGAACCCGTACGATTAATTAAAGACAAAATACGGGCGTTGCAGTTGGGAAAATCAAACGAATTCATCGATTGGAAATCGAACGACGAAATTGGTTCGCTGGTAAAAGAGTACAACCAAAAAGTGTTGGAATTGGAAAAAAGTGCCAAGCTGTTGGCTCAATCGGAACGAGAAAGTGCCTGGCGGGAAATGGCAAAACAAGTGGCTCACGAAATTAAAAACCCACTTACACCCATGAAGTTGAGCATACAACACTTAGAACGTTCTATTGACGACAATCCAACCGACTTGCCCGAACGTATAAAACGAACAGCCAAAACTTTGGTAGAACAAATAGATACGTTGACCAACATTGCCAACGAATTTTCGAGTTTTGCTAAAATGCCCACAGCCAACGAACAACAGCTTAATTTAATAGAAATTTTAGAAACTACCATCGACTTGTATAAAAAAGAACAGGTAGAAATTGTATTTGAAAACCTTTGCGAAAAAGAAGCGGTGTTGTTTGCCGACAAAGACCAACTGAACCGATTGTTTTCGAACCTGATTAAAAATGCCATACAAGCCATTCCGGAAAACCAAAAAGACAAAATTGAAGTTGTTGCCGGTTGTAAAAAAAATAATTACATTATTACCATAACCGACAATGGCGGTGGCATACCCAAAGAATTGCAAGAAAAAATATTTACGCCCAACTTTACCACCAAAACCACCGGTATGGGATTAGGCTTGGCAATGGTAAAAAATATTGTAGAAAACTTAAACGGAACCATTGATTTTACTACTTCTAATAAAGGTACTACGTTTAAGATTGAGATTCCTTGTTAATATCTTTTACCGTCATTCCGAGCTTGACTCGGAATCTGTTATTTATTGTTCGAATGTATTACAAATACACCCAAGTTGGGGATAGCTTAAGCACCAGTCCCGAATTAACTATAGCGATTGTTAGCAACAGTTATTTTTTCCACTATATCTTGACATTTGGTTTTGTTTTTAAATAGTGTTACAATTATTGCTTTGTCGTAATCAGAATCAATAATCTTTTTTAAAAGGTCGAAAATTATATCAACTTTAGATTCCATAGACCCCATTAAACTTGGCTTGTCAAAATCAAATTTTTCGATACGATATTTTTGTGTGTTTATTGTTTTGTATACTAATAATGAGATAATTCTGTTTCCGTGAATTATTATACTTTTATCTCTCCCAGAAACTACAGACTTTTCCTTGTTCTTTATTGCTTGTTCTAATATTCTTTGAGTGCGAACGCAATTATAAACATAACGACCAGTAACTGAAGGATTGAATAATTTTTTATACGGTACATTTTCCAAATCATCCCATAATATACCTATTTCTCTCTTTAATTGAACCACTATTGAAATATCATCTGAGGAACAAGAGAGAGCCGTCGTACTTTCTACTAAGTCAAATGATATTTGATCGTTTTTTTCATATTCTCCACGACTTATTCTATAGTCAATGCCATCAATTGATAGTTCTTCTCTTATTCTAGTTTGTTCGATGTCAAATGTTACAAAGTCTCTATTTTTAACTCTATTTTGAGTGTTATTTGCTTTAGTAATTTTTTGACCAAAATTTTCGTCAGCTCCTTTTAATTGAATGATTCGCACTGGCACAAAAACTTTATCAAGTTTAGATATGTCTTCTTCTCCAAATCTCCCTATTGAACTTACAGTTTGTGCACCATTTACAATGCTGATATTTTCACAACAAAATTGTCCAAATTCTGTAGATGCACCACCAACCATATTTTTCTCGACAGAATCTGCAACTAGAGTTATTCCGTTATTATAAAACCAAAAATGCTCGGGATTTTCCTCTAGTGTTTTTGTAATATCTTTATTAACATCCGTGTCTCCTAAAACTCCTCTAATATTTTTTGCAAATAACCTTTTACGATATTTATCCCACCAACCATAAATCTCAACACCATTTACTTGTCCATAATACCCATTATAAGGTTCCGTAACTTTACCATAATATTTTAATTGAATAGTTTGGTCGATAGGCTGACTATTTTCGGTTGTATTAATTAGGGATGAATGTATTCTAGTTTGATTAAAAACAGAAAGATGAACAAGTTCGCTTGCGTCATTAAGTTCATCTAATAAATCATTAAAATCTCTCCTAGATGGCTCAGCTAAATTGTTAATTCCAGTATAAGTTAAAATTATTTGATATTTAGTTTTCGGGTCACATACTGCATTTTGTATTATTATTTCTTTCTTTCTAACCTTTTCATTAAATCTATCAAATTTAAAATTCAATAAATCTTTTATTCCACTTATGAACTTTTTAACTTCTCCATTATCTGGTTCACCTTTGCCACTATGAATCCATTTAGATTGTACAAGAAATAAACATTTAGTATGAATATCATAATAAACTGCATCTATTCCGTTATCTCCACTTCCATCCACGACTGATTCCGCAGCAATAACCGTTGAGATTTGTGTATGATGTTGTATAGAATACGCCGCTAATGCTCGTGTTAGGAAAAAATTGTCAATATTATCACCTTTAGCCTTAATATCACTTAAGTCAATCAAATTATTGAAGGTTTTTTCGATATGAGCTTTTATATGCTTTACGTGAATCTCACTCATTGTATTTAATTGTCAAAAACTTGAATTTTCCTAAAACAATCTGCAGATTATTTATCCCCAAATATAACCAAAAAACATCATCACGTCTATATGATACAAATCATCTAACTTTTGAAAAAGTTTGTTATACCTTTTTTAATTAACTTTGTAACTTATCTTTAATAAAAGTATGTACGGAGTAAAAGATTACGTAAGCAGAGCAAAGAAATTTGTAAACAACAAATCCAATATTGGTCCACGAAAGTTGGCTACATTAATGATATACGCCACCGATTTGTGCGATTCGCGTTGTAAACATTGTTTAATTTGGGCAAAACGTCCGGTAAAATACTTGTCGTTCGAAAAAATTAAAGAAATAATGAAAAGCAAAGCGGTGTCGAAAGATACTGCCATTGGTTTGGAAGGTGGCGAGTTTATGTTACACCCCGAAGCACTGGAAATAATGGAATGGTTTTCAAAAAATCATCCCAATTTCGATTTGCTTTCAAACTGTTTAAAACCTGATAGTTTAATTGAAGCGGTAAAAAAATTTCCACCAAAACGTTTGTACATTTCGTTAGATGGAGATAAAGATGCTTATTTGCACATGCGCGGTAAAGATGGCTACGACAAAGTAATACAAGTGATACAAGCCTTAAAAGAGGTGGTACCAATTTCTACCATGTTTACTTTATCGCCTTACAACAACTTTAACGACATGCGACATGTTGCCGAAGTATGTAAACGTGAAGGAGTAGATATGCGAGTTGGAGTTTATAACGACATGAGCTTTTTTGATACCGAAGACAAAGCACACGAAACAGGAATTGCTTCTAAAACTGCCGAAAAACATGTTCCTAATTATGTAGATGGCGATAATGAAGTTATTGTAGAAACACACCGAGAAATTTCTACAGAGTTAAAAGACGATAATTTTAAAGAAAAAATCCCAGCAATTATCAAGGAATTTAAAGAAAATTACGACTTTTTAGTGTTGTACGACGAGTGGCGTAAAGGCGATTTACAAATGAGTTGTAACTCTATTATCGATTCACTTTGTATTTTACCAAACGGCGATGTGCCACTTTGCCAAAACTTGGATGTAAAAATTGGAAATATTTTCAATAACTCGTTAGATGAAATCATCAACAGCGAAGAAACAAAAAAAACTCAAAAGCATTATCAACATAACTGTAATGGTTGTTGGGTAAATTTCCACCGTAAATACGACATTGTTTTACACCGTATGTTCGAAAAATATTTTGGTAAAGGCATTACCGAAAAAATGTTTGGACGTTACCAATGGGAAGCCGATCGTAAAAAAACATACGCACAATACATGAAAGAAACCGAAGCAGAGTTTGCTTAGTTCCTATCGTTAATTGCTCTGTTTTAATTCGAGATAATAAGCTGCTAAGTTTACCTACTGGCTAATTTGTAGTGAGTATATTTACAGGTAATTCTTCCCTTGCCACAAATTTCTTTCTGCCATTCGTTTTTCAATTTTGGCAACAATTTCGAAATTTTTCAACCCATTCCATTTTGGGGCTATAAGTAAGTGTGGTGGCGATTCACTTATAAATCGTTCAATAATAATATCAGGTCGAAGTAAGGCTACAAATTCACAAATAAATTCAATATAATCATCCAACTCAAAAAGATTAAACAAACTTGGTTCTGTTTTGAGTTGTTGAGCCATCATGGTATGTTTTACCACTTGCAATTGATGTATTTTAAGGGTGTTGATGGGCAATTTGGAGAGTTTAACAGCATGGTTGAGCATTTCTTCTCTACTCTCTCCCGGTAACCCAATAATGAGGTGAGCTCCCAAGTGCAGCCCTTTGTTTTTGGCTAATTCGTATGCAGCAATGGTTTCTTCAAACGTATGGCAACGGTTAATAAAATCAAGTGTTCGGTTGATGGTGCTTTCCACACCAAACTCCAAAGCAATGTAATGTTTGGTTGCCAAATCGGATAAAAAATCAATCAATTCGGCATTGATGCAATCGGGACGAGTGCCAATCACCAAACCAATAATTTTTGGATGATTGATGGCTTCTAAATACAATTCTTTTACCAATTCAATATCAGCATACGTATTGGTATAAGCCTGAAAATAAGCTAAATATTGCCAAGTTTGGTATTTCTTAGAAAAGAAACCAATTCCTTCGTCCAATTGTTGGGTTATGCTTTTGCTCGGCTTGCAATAATAAGGATTAAACGTGTTGTTGTTGCAATAGGTACAACCTCCAACTCCTTTTGTTCCATCTCGATTTGGACAAGTAAAACCGGTATCTAACGAAATTTTTTGTACTCGTTCGCCAAATTTATTTTTGATAAACGTAGAGTAATCGTTGTAAGGTTTGGAAGATATGATAGATTTCACGGTTGTTTAAAAATCCTAGACTTTTTTTACAAACTCCGATTTTAGAGCCATAGCACCAAAACCATCAACTTTGCAATCGATGTTGTGGTCGCCTTCAACCAATCGGATGTTTTTTACTTTTGTCCCTACTTTTATTGATTTCGGAAATCCTTTTACCGGTAAATCTTTAATTATGGATACATCATCACCATCTTTTAAAATGTTGCCGTTAGCATCTTTCACTACCAACGCATATTCAGCTGCTAATTCTTCGGGACTCCACTCAAAACCACATTCCGGACAAGCATACAAATTGTTATCGGTTGGATATCCATAAGGGGATTTACATTGCGGACAAGGCGTTATTTCTTCTTGCATTTTTATAAATTTAAAAATACAAAGCTAATGAAATGATTTAGGAATTCAATCCCAATCCAACAATCGTTTTTGACCTTCTATTTTTTGAATTTCGGAACATCTTGCGACATTTCTATTACACCAACATTGCAGCCATATCGATATCCATAAATTTAAAATAGATGGTCTCTTTTTCGTTGTCGGAAAAAAGGTTGTCGGCAAGTACAAACAATTCTTCATTTTCGGCTGCAATGTGGTCGAGCAAATCGTTGATGTATTGTTTTAGCACTTTGTGAGCTTTTGCATAATCGCCTTCATTGTTAAATTCAATAATTTCACAGGCAAATTCTCTAAACCCTTCGTGATGTTCCATAAATTCATCAATAATTTCTTGCAACACAAAATCAGGGTGGTCTTTTATTGCAGGAAATAATACTTCTTCTTCTTTTCGGTGATGGTAGCCATCGGCATATTCGCGAAAAAATTCAACTAATTTTTTTACTTTATCGGCATATTCCTCGGGGTTATTTTCCCAAGTGTTTTCCAAATTTTCAATTATTTTTTCTGCTTTTACGATAATTTCGTGTTCGCCGTACATTACTTTTATTGGGTTGTTTTCCATTGTTTAGCGTTTTTAATTCACTACAAAGTTAGGAATATAATTAATAAAAGACAATAGTGTCCTTTATTATTTATTCAACATATTAAAACTTCTATCCAAATAAACAGCTATCATTTCTCTTCTATATTTTCGAGAATAATGTTAGAAATTGTGATAACAAAAAAAGCCACCTAAAACTTGAGGCGGCTTTTTTTTAATTTTGTCTTTTTAAAGTTAATTTTTTACAATTTTATAAATCATTTTGCTGTTTGATACATCAATAACTTCAACAAAATACAATCCTTTTTCTCCTTTAATTTCTAGGTTGATTTGAGATTGATTACTGGTGTTTTTATAAGTAATTTCTTTACCAATTACATCAACCACTCTTACGCCAATAATGTTATTATTATCGAAATTAATGGTAATTAATCCAGTTGTAGGATTTGGATACAAACTGATGTTTGCAAAAGCACTTGCGTCAGCTATTCCAACCGTTACCACCTGATAACAAGCAGAAGTATCGGTACAACCATTTTGGGTAACTTCAACTGCATAATTTCCATTACTTGTTGCTGTAAATACTTGTGCGATTTCTCCACTGATTATTGCATAACTGTTGTTGCAATCTAACCATTTATAATTAGCTCCAACAGCATTTGCAGTTAGCATAGGATCAGTATTAGTAACAGAAGTATCTACTGTGTTAATAGTTAAATCTAAACTTACCAAGCTATCGCAACCGTTGGCTGCACCGTTAACGATGTTAAATGTAACGGTGTTGTTGCTGGTGGTGTAGGTGTTTCCATCTATCCACGTTAAAGTGTTACATTCTGTTCTAGTGTCTGTACCAGTTGCTGATGGAATAATGGTTAAGTCTAAACTTACCAAGCTATCGCAACCATTGGCTGCTCCGCCAATGATGTTGAATGTAGCAACGTTGTTGTTGGTGGTATAGGTGTTGCCATCTATCCACATTAAAGTGTTACATTCAGTTCGGGTGTCTGTGCCTGTTGCTGAATTGTTTATGGTTAAGTTAATGGTCATTACACTATCGCAACCCCCGGTATTTAGAATGGTATCGGTATATGCGCCACTTGTTGTCCATGTATAATTACCACTTGGTGAAGTATATGTATTACAAGCGACAGGGTTAATGGTGCTTGATGTAGGCGTACAAGATACTCCTAATTTCAGCACAAAAATATCAGTACCTCCTGCCGAAGCTAAATTAAATCCTCCTGCACCTGGATCAAAATCTACTGTTCCCATAAAATATCCCGTGGTATAAACATTTCCCGCAGCATCGGTAGTGATGAATTGTCCATAATCATTGGATGCGCCTCCCATTTTTATTGCCCACATAAAATTGCCCGCAGCATCAAGTTTTGAAATAAAAATATCAGCACTTCCTGCCGAAGTTAAATTAAATCCTCCTGCTCCCGGATTAAAATCTGCTGTTCCAGTAAAATATCCCGTGGTATAAACATTTCCCGCAGCATCGGTAGTGATGGATCGTCCATGATCAGCTAATGTGCTTCCCATTTTTATTGCCCACATAAAATTTCCCGCAGCATCGAGTTTTGAAACAAAAATATCTTGACTACCTGCCGAAGTTAAATTAAATACTCCTGCTCCCGGATCAAAATCTGCTGTTCCAGTAAAATATCCCGTGGTATATACATTGCTAGAGGCATCGGTAGTGATGGAATATCCATAATCACTGGATGTGCTTCCCATTTTTATTGCCCACATAAAATTTCCCGCAGCATCGAGTTTTGAAATAAAAATATCATCACCAGCTGAAGTTAAACTAAAGATTCCTGCTCCCGGATCAAAATCTGCTGTTCCAGTAAAATATCCCGTGGTGTAAACATTTCCCGCAGCATCGGTAGTGATGGACAATCCAACATCACTAGATGTGCTTCCCATTTTTATTGCCCACATAAAATTACCGGCAGCATCAAGTTTTGAAACAAAAATATCGTTCCCCCCTGCCGAAGTTAAATTAAATACTCCTGCACCTGGATCAAAATCTGCTGTTCCTTGAAAATATCCTGTGGTATAAACATTTCCCGCAGCATCGGTAGTGATGGGCAATCCAACATCTTCTGAAGTTCCTCCCATTTTTATTGCCCACATAAAATTACCTGCAGCATCGAGTTTTGAAACAAAAATATCAGCACCTCCTGCCGAAGTTAAATTAAATACTCCTGCTCCCGGATTAAAATCTGCTGTTCCTTGAAAATATCCCGTGGTATAAACATTGCCAGAGGTATCGGTAGTGATGGAATATCCAATATCAATGGAAGTTCCTCCCATTTTTTTTGCCCACATAAAATTACCCGCAGCATCGAGTTTTGAAACAAAAATATCTTGACTACCTGCCGAAGTTAAATTAAATACTCCTGCTCCCGGATCAAAATCTGCTGTTCCAGTAAAATATCCCGTGGTATAAACATTTCCAGCAGCATCAGTAGTGATGGATTTTCCTTCATCATTGGATGTGCCTCCCATATTTTTTGCCCAACTAAAATTTTGAGCAGTTATGTTTAAAACTGCTAGAACTGTGCAAATTAGTAAAAAGATATTTTTTTTCATTATGTTATTGTTATAATTGTTAATAATATGTACGTAATTAAAAGTTTTGTTGTATTCTTTTTTGGTTGTACCAAGTCCTACTTCGGTGGATTTAGAATACTAAAACTTTTTTGTAAATATACACTTATCATTTCTCTGCGATATTTTCTCGAATACATGTCGTTATCCACAGCACGAGATGCTTTTATAGCTTTTTTAATTAATAGGTCTTTATCGTCTTCTATTTTTCCTTCAATTACAACAGGTTTTGGGTCAACGCCCGAAAGAGCAATTTTTAGTTTACATTTTTTATCTACTGTTACTGCTGAAGTTAATGAAGTAAATTCTAAACTTTCTCGTTCTCTGAGTTTAAAAAATGCTGTTTTAAAACCTCTGTTTAAAGGAAGAAATAATGAAGTAACAATAGCATTTTTCGGAATATTTCTTGGCTTTACACCATCGCCAGTATAGATTTTTTCCAATTTCTGTCGGTGCGTTCCTTTTTCGTCAACGTATTCAATTTCAGCGTCCATAGCTATTAAAGCAGGAGCTGTATCAGAAACCAATTCCGAAAAACAAGCATTTTTTCCACCAGTTGCAATACAAATATCGCCATCGCATTTTAAACAATAACCGATAGATTCTCTCCACCATTCCGATTGGTTGTAGAACAGACAACGGTTTTCACACAATACGTTTCCACCGATGGTTGCAGTTTTTCTAATTAAAGGTGAGCCTACTGAAAGTGCAGCTTCAATTAACATCGAAAACTCATCTTTGATTATTGAATTGAATTTTAGTTCTTCCAAAATTTCTAATGCTCCAATTCGTAAAAAGTCACCTTGTTTAGCTATGCCTTTCAATTCAGTTATTTTGGTAATGTCGATTAAACAACCTGATGTTTCGTTTCCTTGAAATTTATTTACCATTACATCGGTTCCACCAGCTAAATATTTAAAGTTTTCTTTGTTGGCAACTGCTTGTTCAATGGCTTCTTGAACGGTTGTTGCGAGGATGTATTTTTTTTCTGCTATCATACTTATTTTTTTACTCCTCCCTTGAGGGAGGCTGGGAGGGTGATGTCACACTATCAATCACCCCTCTTAATCTCCCCTCAAGGGGAGAAGGTTACATTTTCAAATTTTCAAATTGCTTCATTGATTTCATTGCTTTCAACACTTCTTCCGAATTTATTGGTAACGAGGTTAAACGTACACCCACCGCATCAAAAACAGCATTGGCTATTGCAGGAATTACCGGATGTATAGCTCCTTCTCCACATTCTTTTGCTCCAAAAGGCCCTTCAGGGTCAATGGTTTCAATAATGTTGGTATGAATTGGCGGTGTGTCTTTACTAGTCGGGATTTTGTAATCCACCAAATTGCTGTTTACCAACAATCCATTGTGGTATTTCATTTGTTCACTTAAAGCTTGTCCCATTCCCATGTGCCACGAACCTTCCAATTGTCCTTCCACAGCTAACGGGTTAATCGCTTTTCCTGCATCGTGAGCACCCCAAATGTCAATTACTTTTACATGACCACTTTCTAAATCCACTTTTACTTCGGTAATTACCGCACCAAAACTGTACGAAGGACTTAATCCTGCTCCAGCACCTTTAAAATCGCCACCTAATTTTGGCGAATTATAAGCCCCAGTACTGTTTAAAGCCCCTACTTTTCGGGTAGCATTTTCTACGGCTTCTACCCAAGTTAAATCTACTTTTCTATCGTTGGTAAATACTTTTTCGTTTTCAAAATGGAGTTCTGATTTATCTACTTGATGAAGTTTTGCAACAGCTTCTAAAATTTGCTCCCTTAATTTTTCGGCAGCCATTTTTGCAGCATTTCCAGCCATAAAAGTTACCCGGCTTGAATAACTTCCCAAATCAATTGGAGTAAGCGTTGTGTCGGCAGCAACCACAAAAATATTGTCTAAACTTAAACCTAAAACCTCAGCTACAATAATTGCCAACATGGTATCGCTGCCTTGTCCAATATCACTGGCTCCGGAGGTTACTAAAACCCGTCCATCTAAATCAACTTTTAAGTGAACTACCGATTGTGGGTATTCGTTCCAATGAATGGGCAATGCACTTCCGCTGATAAAAAATCCGCAAGCCACACCAATTCCGTGTCCTTTTGGTAGTTTTTTGTATTTGTTCTTCCATTCGGAAAGTTCCATTACTTTTTTGAGCGATTCGGTACTTCCGTTAGAAGTAACTCGATACTGACCAACGGTTAATGTATTTTCATCCAAGAAATTTTTAAAACGAAGTTCACACGGATCCATGTTTAATTTTTCAGCAAAACGGTCAATCATGGTTTCTACCGCATAACGCGAGTTCACTGCTCCATGACCACGCATGGCTCCACATTGAGGTTTGTTGGTGTAAACCCTACGAGTTCTAAATCCAAAATTATCTAGCTTATATGGGGCTTGCAAAAGTACGCCGTTATAATAAGTTGTTACCACTCCAAAACTTCCGTAGGCTCCACCATCAATAATTACATCAGCATCTAAAGCTTGGATAATTCCTTCGTTACTCACTCCCATATCTATGGTTAATTTGGTAGGATGTCGACCATGATTGGAAAGAAAAACTTCCTCTCGAGTAAAACGAACTTTTACGGGTTGTCCTAAAATTCGTGATAAGTGAGCAACAATCATTTCATGTGGAAAAGGGTCAGATTTTCCACCAAAACCGCCACCCACATAAGGTTTAATTACCCGAACACGATTCATGGGAACTTCCATTACTTTTGCCAAAAACCGGTGTAAATAATGAGGAACTTGTGTTGCGGTAATAATCGTCAAACCGTTTTCGTCCCACCAAGCTGTTGCAGCATGAGGCTCGGTAAAACCATGATTAATTCCTTGAAAATCAAAGTCAACTTTTAGTCGATGGTCGGCAGCAGCCAAGCCTTCTTGTTGGTCACCAAAACGTAATTCGGCTTTTTTATGAATGTTGTTGTTGAATTTTCCGTACTGGTGAATTTTTTCGTCTGTTCCAATATCTTCACAACATTCTTGCATATCAAAAAACGGACGAATTGGTGTATAATCCACTTTAATTAATGAACATGCATATTGAGCAATTTCTTCAGTATCGGCAGCAACGGCCGCAACTATTTCTCCAATGTAACGTGTTTTTTCAATCGCCATGGCCGTTTCATCCTGTGAAATGGGTAAAACGCCAAAAGTTATCGGTAATTCTTTTCCCGTCATTACGGCTCTTACGCCAGGAACGGCTTGTGCCTTAGAAACATCAATGTTATTGATTTTTGCATGAGCGTGAGTGCTTCGTAAAAATTTACAAACAAGGGCATTTTTAATTTTAATATCATCCGCATAATCGGCAGTTCCTTGTACTTTTTTGGTGGCTTCTATGTATGGACGACCTTGCCCAACCATTTTAAATTTTGTGTCATCATGTTTTGGATGGTGACCTAATGGGGGATGCAAATGGTTTTCTTCTTTTACATAAGATTCAACCGCCTCAATAATTTTTACATAACCTGTACAACGACACAAATTTCCAGATAGAGCTTCTTTAATTTCGTCTGTAGTTGGGCTTGGATTTTCTTCCAAAAAATCTAAGGAAGTCATAATCATACCTGGTGTACAATAGCCACATTGGATAGCACCTTTTTCTACAAATTTTTCTTGGAGTTTGTGGAGTTTGTTTTGGTCGGCAATACCTTCTATGGTGGTAATAACGCTTCCTGCTACACGCAATGCTGGTGTAATACAACTTTGAACCACTTTTCCATCAACAAAAACGGTACAAGCTCCGCAACTGGCTTGTTCGCAACCTAATTTTGTACCTGTTAAATTTATTTTTTCTCGTAAAACATGTGCCAAAGTTTCATGTGGCTCAACAATTACGTTGTGTTCTTTTCCGTTTACGATTAGTTTTATGATTTGCATAATTTTCTTTTTGCTTTATAAACTTTCTACTTAAGACTATATCCCTGCTCCAATACTTTTTCCACCATCAACATAAAGGGTTTGTCCGGTGATAAATTGGGTATTTTCGTTGCATAAAAAGGCAACTGCATTTGCAATGTCTTCAGGTTTCCCCATTGCTCTGGTGGGCTGCGCTTGAATCAATTTTTCTTGTACATCTAAAGGTAATTTTTGGGTCAACGGAGTATCAATTAGACCTGGGGCTATGGCATTTACCAAAACACCATGTTTACCTAATTCTAATGCTAATACTCTGGTTAAACCCACCACACCGGCTTTTGAAGCTGAATAATTGGATTGTCCGGGATTGCCTAACCAAGCTCGAGATGCAATGTTAACTATTCTACCATTTTTTTGCTCTTTCATAATACTGGCTGCATTTTTACACATGAGCCAAGTACCTTTTAAATTGATGTCGATTACTGCATCAAAATCTTCTGTTGGCATTTTCCAAATTACATTATCTTTTATTATTCCGGCATTGTTTACCAACGCATCTAAACGATTGAATTTTTTGATAACTGATTGAAACAATTCTTCAACAGCATTTTCATTTCTGATGTCGCAGTTGAAATAATGAGCGTTTTCGCCCAATTGCTTGGAAAGTATATTTCCATTTTCATCATCTACATCAACTAAAATGGTAATGTAGTTTTCGGCTATCATTCGTTCTGCTATAGCTTTGCCAATTCCCTTAGCTGCTCCTGTTACTATTGCTACTTTTTTCGTCATAATTTTTTTTTACCGCAGAGTCACTGAGGACACTGAGAGTTTAAACACTTAAAACACACCCCTATCCCCTCTCTAGAGGGGAAATTAGCTCCTCCTTCAGAGGGGTTGTGGAGGAATTCTTCATTTCAATCAATTCTGCCAAAATACTTATCGCTATTTCTTCCGGGGTTTCTGCTAAAATATTTTTTCCTATTGGCATATTTACTTTTTCCAGTTGTTTTTTGGTCGCTATTCCAGCATCTAAAAACATTTTTTTTGTCATTTCAATTTTTCGTTGGCTACCAATCATGCCTAAATAAGCATGTGGTTTTTTTATACAAAAAGATAAAATATCCCTGTCAATTTCATGTTCATAGGTTAAAATCACCACAAACGTATTTTCATCAAAGGGTAATGTTGGCAATACTTTTTTATAGTCAACATGCAGTTTATTAATTGCTGGCACCTCTTTTAGTTGATCGATGTATTCTTTTCTGTCGTCGATTACAAAAATTTCAAAATCCATTGCCAAAGCATATTTTGCTAATGCTTGTCCGGTGTGTCCTGCTCCAAATATGTAGAGTCGTTTCATTTTATCTATGGGTTCTATAAAAATTTCTACTGTTCCGCCACAACACATGTTGTGTTGATGTAATAAATCATGTTTAAATAGTTTTGGTTCATTTTTCTTCAATTGAATTAACGCATTTTTTATAACTTCTTTTTCTAAATTTCCGCCCCCAATAGTTCCTTTAATCGTACCATCAGCCAACACCAACATTTTTGCACCTATTTTTCGAGGTGTTGAGCCTTTGGTGTGAATAATGGTACATAAAACAGCATCAACTCCACTTTTTCTCACATCTTCTATTGTGCTATACAAATTCATTCATCACTTTATTATAATCTTGAGGAGTGTTTATGTTAATCAAGATGTTCGAACTATTTACCTCAACGTATTTTTTATCAAATTGATTGATAACTTCTTTCAAGGTTTCATACTTTTCGTAATTATTAATAATCTCATCTATTACTATTTTTCCAATAATAATAGGGTGTCCGGCTTGCCCTTGATAAGATGGAATAGTTGAGCCCACACTATTTCTTTCTTTATATAAAGTGTTAACCACTTCCACATCTACAAAAGGGTTGTCAACATTGTGTATAAATACGAAATCAACTTCTTTTAATTCTTTTAATGCAATATATAAAGAATATAATCTTCCCTTTTCTGGATAATTATTTTGAATAATCGTTGCATGTAGCTCTAAAAACTCAATTCTATCGGTATAATCCGTTAAAAAAAATGCTTTATTTAACGAAATCACGATTTTTTTAAACCCCAAACATTTATACCTGTTTATTATAGTTTCTAAAAAAGTAGCATTATTTTCAAAAATTAACCAAGGTTTTGGATAATTCATTCTTCTTGAATTCCCACCAGCTAAGACTATTACAGCAATTCTTTCCACTTTACACCAAAATTTTCGTAATGCTCTAAATTCTTCATTATGAGGGGTATTTTAAATGATATTAATCATTTTCCAATATGACAAGCATCATAAAAGGCAGTAAAAGTGTTTACTAATTTTATTCACGAATTATGACGCAATTGTAACTATACCAACTGAATTTTCTTTTTTGCTTGATAGCAAGGTATAGCATTTCATTTTTAATATCAAGTAGGGAAGCAAACCAAAACAAGTTGGTTAAGTTTTAAACTAAATGTTAAGATATGAAAGATTTGAAACAAATAATTAACGAATGTAAGGAATTATCGTTCGATTTAAATTTCACACGAGCAAAAAAATGGAAAGAAGAAAAACCCGGAAGAGTTCTTGTGGGTTATATGCCTATTTATTTTCCTCGTGAAATTATTCATGCTGCCGGTGGTATGGCGGTTGGTGTTTTTGGTGGTGGCGACCGTAAGCAAATTATTAAAGGAGATGCTTATTATCAGTCGTACATCTGTCATATTCCTAGAAGTATCATGGAATTGGCTTTAGATAAACACATGGATCATTTTGATGGATTTATTTTCCCTTCTATTTGTGATGTTATCCGAAATCTTTCTGGAATTTTCAAACAACATAAGTTAGGAAAATTTGTAAAATACATGGATTTTCCACAAAACTTCTTACCTCAAATTGGTGGAGTATTTTACCAACAAGAAATGGAACATGTGTTGGAATACATCAAAGAAATTAACGGTAAAGTTCCAACCACAGCAGAGTTAAATCATTCAATAGATTTATACAACAAAAACCGACAAATGATTGAGTTCATCTACGATATCCGCCAAGATTATCCATGGCGATTAAGTATTGAAGATGTGTATCATATTGTTAGGGCCGGAACTGTTATTCCTGTTGAAGAACATAACCAGATTTTAGAACAAGTTTGTACACACATTAAAGAAAATATAGGTGTTCCACAAGATAAAATCAAAGTGGTTATTTCCGGTGCTTTTTGTGAACAACCGGCCATTGGCTTAATCAAAGCCATTGAAGAAGCTGGTTGCTACGTGGTAGATGATGATTACATGTTGGGTTCAAGAATGATTCTTGGAGACATTGATGCAACTACCAACAAACCCTTAGAAGCTATTTCAAATTCATACATCAAACAAAGTCAGTATTCATCTTCGATTTATGATGTAAACAATCCAAAGGAATATCGTTTGGCAAAAATTGTAAAAGAACGTGGTGCAAACGGGGTAATCTTCGCTGCAGCAAGTTTCTGCGACCCTAGTTTATTAGATGCTCCAATTTTCCAAAATGCTTTTAACAAATTAGGTATTCGATACATTGCATTTCAATACAGCGAAAACATTAACCAATTTAAAGTAATTAAAGAACAAGTAGGTGCTTTCTCAGACTCTATTAAGTTATGGGAAGATGAACCGGCTGCTATTAGTAACATCAATCTAACTGCTACCGACTCTTGCAAACACTAATTAACGCTAATAATATGAACGAGTTTAACTATTTATTGTTTTGGGTTGAATCAACTTTTAAACTTTAAACTTTAAACTTTAAACTTTTAAAATATGTCTCAAGAAGCTCAAAAAGAAAAAAGTATGATTCTCCAAAAGGAGATGATTGAAGGACTATTCAACGACTTAGATCATGCAAAAGAATTAGGTAAAAAGGTGTGCTATACTTTTGTACCCGGTAACCTTTCCGAATTAATTCGAACATTTGATATGTTACCTGTGTATCCGGAAATTAATGCTTTGCAAAGTGCTATGCGTAAAAAATCGGGTGGATACATTAAAGAAGCCGAAAAAAATGCTCACTCCGAAGATGTTTGTACTTATGTGAAATGTGATGTGGGCATGTTAATGAAAGGAAACATTGGCCCAACAGGCACAAAAATACCCGAACCGGATGTGTTATTATTAAGTTATACGGGCTGTTTTACGTTTATGAAATGGTTTGAAACCTTAAAAAGAGAATATCCAAACGCCAAAGTTATTATGGTGCATACTCCTTATCAGGAAAATGCAAAAATGACTCCGCAAATGGTGGAATACATGGTAAAACAGTTTAAGGAAGAAGTTATTCCTCAAATGGAAGCCGTTACTGGTATTAAATATGATGAAGCAAAATTGCAACGAATGTTGGCTTTATCGAAGGAATCGGAAGACTGGATTACCAAAATTTTTGATACCACAAAACACCGCCCATCGCCAATTGATGCCTATTTCGCAGGTGTTTATTACATTGGGCCAATAAACATTGGTTTTAGAGGAACTCAAGAAGCGGTTGATTATTACAAAGAATTATACTCAGAAATTCAAGAAAGAATTCGTTTAGGATTAGGGCCTATTACTCCAGAAGGTGAAATGAAAGAAGAGAAATACAGATTGGTAGTTGAAGGACCTCCAAACTGGACAAGTTTCCGTGAGTTTTGGAAAATTTTCTACGACATGGGAGCTGTTATTGTGGCTTCATCTTATACCAAAGTTGGAGGAGTTTATGACTTAGGTTGGAGGCATGACCCATCAAGACCACTAGAATCATTAGCTGAATATTGTATGAATTGCTACACCAATTTAAACATTCCACAACGAATTGATTTACTTTCAAAATGTATAACTGATTATGAAGCTGATGGTTACATCACCAACTCCATTAAAAGTTGTAACTCGTTTTCTGCCGGTCAGTTGGGTATGATGCGTGAAATAGAAGACCGTTTAGAAGTTCCTGTGGGATTTATTGAATCTGACTTGGTTGACCCTCGTTACTTCTCCTATTCAAATATTAAAAATCGGTTAGAATCGTATTTCCAAATGCTGGAACAACGAAAAATAATGGAAAAAGAAAATGTATAAAAAAGTTCAAATCCTCCCCTAACCCCTCCAAAGGAGAGGAAGCTCCCTCTCTTTGGGAGGGTCGGGGTGGGACAAACTTCAAACCAAAACCCTATAAACTATGAAAAAATACTATTTAGGAATCGACCTTGGCTCAACCACTTCAAAGGCAGTTATCATTAACGAAAAAGATGAAATTGTAGGTAGAGGTATTACAAATACAAGAGCAAATTACAAAGTTGCTGCGGATATAGCTCGTGATGAAGCAGTGTATGACGCTCGTTTTAACCTACTTCAACGAAAAATTGGAGAAGACGTTACTAAACCTGAATTTAAAAAATACATGCAGGATTTACGTAGCGTATTCCAATATGGTCAGTTTAGAAGACGAATGGAGAGTTTAGAAAGAATGTTAAACAAAACCGTAAGCGAATTTAACTACGAAAACAAAGCTGCCATTTTGGTAAAACTGAAAGAAATTATCGAAACCATTCGTCCACAAATTCAACATGGATTTATCAATGAAGATTTAGGTTCAAAAAATCAATTTTTCCGTGATATTGTTAGCGAAAAATACAATGTTGAAGTGGAGGCAAAAGGCAAAGAATTTTACGAGCCTTTAATGTTGGCTTTCGATAAAAGTATTACTCCCATCGAAAATGAAATGGTGCATTACAATTTTAAAGAATTGGTGTTGGAAGCCATGAAAATATTGGAAGAAAAATACAAAGGATTGGTTGATGAACAAGAAGATGGCAGTAAAGAAGATTGGTATTATGCTCAGTTAAATGCAGTGAAAGACAACTATAAAAATGTTGAATTTACACTGAGAGACCACATCGAAGATATTGCAAACGAAGAAATTCATGTAGCTAAAATGGTTGGAACCGGTTATGGTAGAGCATTACTGCCTTTCCCTGAAGATTGTATAAAGTCTGAAATTTTATGCCATGCTTACGGTGCACATGCCATTTTTCCAAATACCAGAACAGTATTAGATATTGGCGGACAAGATACCAAAGCCATCCAGGTGGATAGTCATGGATTGGTTACCAGTTTTCACATGAATGATAGATGTGCAGCAGGTTGTGGTCGTTACTTGGGGTATATTGCCGATGAATTTGGTTTATCGTTAAACGAACTTGGACCAGAAGCCAACAGAGCTACTAAAGAAACTACCATTTGTTCAACTTGTACCGTTTTTGCGGGTGCTGAAGTTAAAGAATTGTTACACAATGGTGAAGAACGACCAAACATATTAGCAGGATTACACAAAGCCATTGTTCAACGAGCCATGTCGCTAATTGCACGATCTGGAGGCGTTCGTAACGAGTTTACGTTTACCGGTGGTGTTGCAAGAAATGAAGCAGTATTAAAATATGTAAAACAAATGGTTAGAGACTCTTATGGAGATGTAACCATGAACATCCACACCGACTCCATTTTTATGGGGGCTTTGGGTGGAGCCATGTTTGCCAGAAGAAACATTAGTGCTGATTTACCAAATGCAAAAGAAAAAGCAAAACAAGAAAATTAATAATCAGCTTGCTCCCCCTCCCTTTGGGAGGGTTGGGGTGGGATAAACAATAAGACTATGAAAAACACAATTTACACCATGGGAGTTGACGTAGGCGGAAGCTATGTTAAAACTGCTTTAATGGAATACAACGCAGCAACAGGAGACCATAAATTGATTGATAAACAAACAGAAAAAATCCGAAAACGTGACCCAAAAGATGTGGTGGTTGATTCCGTTGACATGATTTTAGGTCGAAATAACTTGAGCTATGAAAAAGATATCGCTTATTTAGCTTCAACGGGTGAAGGTGAAATGGTTGAAAAGAAAACAGGGCACTTCTATAGTATGACGTGCCATGCCAGAGGAGGAATTTATTTTGCTCCAACAGCTAAAACTGTGGTTGACATGGGCGGACTTTATGTTAGGGCTATTAAAGTAGATAACAGAGGTAAAGTAATGGATTATAAAATGACTGGTCAATGTGCCTCTGGTTCCGGACAGTTTATCGAAAACATTTCTCGTTATTTAGGTTTAGCCATTGAAGAAGTTGGTGAAATTTCTTTAAAAGCCGATAATCCTGAAGTTCCTTCTGGAATTTGTGCAGTTTTGGCTGAAACAGATGTAATTAATTTGGTTTCTAAGGGATTATCTACACCAAATATTGTAAAAGGAATTAACATTTCTATTGCCCAACGTGTAGTAAAATTATTAGGTTCTCTAAATGCCGAAACCCCAATCGTTTTAGTTGGTGGTATGGGTATGAATGTAGGTATGATTCAAGCTATTGAAGAGCAAGCGATGGAAAACAAGAAAAAAGCATTCGATTTTATTCCTAATCCGGATGCTATTTATTCCGGAGCAATAGGAGCCGCTCTTTGGGGTGGATTTAGGTATTATAAACTAAAAGAAAAAGAAGCTGCTGTGGTTATATAGTTACTAGTTTAAAGTTTAGAGTTCCGAGTATGTAGCAACTCTAAACACTAAACTCTAAACACTAAACTTGAAAGATGGATACAGAAACAATAAATAAAACAAAAAATACAATTGGGGTAACTCATGAATTAGATTCGCTTTTCAAACCTAAAGCCATTGCTATCATTGGAGCATCTACTAAAGACCTTTCTATTGGTAATGTTATTATTAAAAATTTATTGCATTTTGGTTACAAAGGTCCAATTTATCCGATAAATCCAAAAGCACCCGAAGTAAGAGGGCTTAAAGCCTACCCTACTATTTTTGATGTGCCCGGTGATATTGACTTGGCACACGTTATTGTTCCAAGTGAATTTGTTCCTCAAATTATTGAAGATTGTGGTAAAAGAGGAATAAAATCTGTGATTATAAATTCTGCAGGTTTTAGCGAAATGGGTGAAGAAGGCATGGCTTTACAACAAGCATTTTTAGCAAAAGCAAAAGAATATAGTGTACGAATTTTCGGGCCAAATTGTCAGGGGATCATTAACTGCGACCCTGAATACAATGCGTATTGCGATTTTACCTTTACATTTCCAAAACCGGGTTCAATCTCAATTGTCGCTTTAAGCGGTGGCGTTGGAGCATTTATCATGCAAAGTTTATTCGATTTGGAAATAGGTATGCGTATGTATGCTTCCAACGGAAATGCCTGCGATGTTTCTATTCCTGATGTGGTAGAATATTACGGTGAAGATGATGGAACTAAAGCCATTATTTTATATACCGAAGGTTTTTCTAATCCAAGAGAATTTATGGATGTGGCAAAAAAAGTAGCTAAGAAAAAACCAATTCTTGCCATGAAAGCTGGTCGTACCGAAGAAGGTGCTAAAGCTGCGGCCTCACACACCGGTTCATTAGCTGGTGTTGATATTTCAACCGAATTGATTTTTGAAAAAATAGGGATTCTTACTTTCAATAATGAAGAAGAAATGTGCCAAACTTCCATGGCGTTCGCAACTCAACCTATTCCGAAAGGAAACCGAGTTGGAATTATTACTAACACTGGCGGACCCGCAGTTATTGCAACTGATGAATTGGTAAGTGCCGGAATGGTTTTGCCTCCGTTATCGGAAAAAGCAAAAAAAGTTTTAACCGAAACCATGTTGCCTGAAGCTAGCATTAACAATCCTATTGATGTGGTGGCAACAGGTGGTGGACAACATTTTAGAAGTGCGTTGGATGTGTTGATGAACGAAGATACTATCGATTCTATCTACATCAATTTTGTAACAGCACCTTTTACCGATACCGACGAGGTTGCTCGCCAAATTGTGGAAGTGAGCAACATGAAAAAGAAACCGATTGTTTGTAATTTCATGACCAACCAAAGCATGGAGCGTTATCAAATTACTACCAAAATAATGAAAGATGGCGGGGTTCCTTGTTATGCATTTCCAACAACAGCGGCAAAAGCTTTGGGTGCTTTGTACAAATACCATCAAGTGAATACAAGAAATATTGGTGAAACAAAAGTTTTTGCAGATGTAAAAAAAGACAAAGCTCTCGCCATCATCAACGAAGCAAAAAAAGAAGGAAAAACGTTCCTTTCTTCAGCTCAAGTATATAATTTATTAGCACAATACGGAATTCCGGTTGCCGATTGGCGAATTGCCAATTCAGTTGGCGATGCAGTTAAAGCTGCTACTGAAATTGGTTTTCCTGTTGTTGTAAAAGCGGATGCTGAATCATTGGTTCACAAAAGCGATATGGGTGGCGTTGCCATCAACCTAAAAAATGAAGCGGATGTGCGAGCAATCGTTGAAAACATGGAAGCAAAATTCAATGCACCTGATTTGAAGTTTTTTATTCAAAAATTCCTTCCTGGTGGCAGAGAATTAATTGCCGGAGTAAGTGCCAAAAAAGATTTAGGCCACTTAATCATGTTCGGAATTGGTGGTATTTATGTAGAAGTATTGAAAGATGTAGTGTTCAAAATTGCTCCTGTTACCGAAGTGGAAGCCAACGAAATGTTAACCAAAATAAAAACAGCAAAATTATTGGATGGTGTTCGTGGCGAAAAAGGAATTCACAAAGCAAGTGTAATTGAAATAATTCAGCGTTTATCGCAATTGGTTGTTGATTTACCAATGATACAAGAAATGGATTTAAACCCCATCATGGCATTCGAAGACAACGCTTTTGTTGTAGACGCTAGAATAAAAATTTGAGAAATAATCAATTTGAGAAATTGAAAAAGGAAGCTTTTTAAATTTTCAAATAAAAAAATTAAAACTATGGAACAAGAAAAAAAACCATACAAAATTGAATCAGCCAAAATAATGAAGCAAATCATGGGCGATTATTTTCTTGGCTTTAAGGATACCAAGAAAAAAGTGGCTTGGTGTACCAGTGTTGGCCCTGCCGAATTGTTGCGTTCTTTTGGATTTGAAGTGCATTTTCCAGAAAATCATGGAGCATTATTAGGTGCAACACGAACTGCCAATGATTTTATTCCAGAAGCTACAAAATTGGGTTATTCCAACAACATTTGTTCGTATTTAACCGCTGATGTGGGTTCGTACATGAAAAAATCGACGCCACTTACCGAACATTATGGTTTAGAAACTCCACCAAAACCCGATTTAATTGTTTTTAATACCAACCAATGTCGAGAAGTTCAAGACTGGTTTACATATTTTGCACGAGAGTTTAATTGTCCTGTTTATGGAATTACACCACCAAGACATGTGGATGAAGTAACTCAAAAAGAAATTGACGATGTTTCGGCTCAGTTTAAGGCCATGATACCAATTTGCGAACAGGTAAGCGGACAAAAATTCGATTTAGATAAATTCAAGGAAACCATTCGTTTAAGCAAAGAAGCAACAGATTTATGGAAAGAAGTATTGTGGACAGCAACCTCTTCTCCTTCTCCAATCAGCTTTTTTGATGCAACCATACACATGGGTCCAATTGTAGTGTTGAGAGGAACTCAAATGGCAAAAGATTATTACACAACTCTTTTAAAAGAACTTAAGGGAAATGTTGAAAAAGGTGTTGGGTTTTTAGAAAAAGAAAAATGCAGAATTTATTGGGATGGAATGCCGATTTGGGGAAAATTAAGACCTATGTCAGACTTATTTCTTCAAAATAATGCAGCTGTGGTTGCCTCAACCTACTGTAACAGTTGGGTTTTCGATGCTTTCGACCCCAACCATCCATTCGAATCATCAGCAAAAGCGTACACCGAAATTTTTATAAATAGAAGTGAAGAAGCCAAAGAAAAAATATTAACCCGATTGGTAAAAGATTTTAGAATTGATGGAATGATTTTTCACAATGCTAAAACTTGTTTCAATAACTCCAATTCAAATTTTGGTATGCCGCAACGAATTACAGCAAAATTGGGTATACCAACCTTAATTATTGAAGGTGATTTATGCGATTTACGTTTTTATTCTGAAGGGCAAAGCATTACTAAAATTGAAACTTTTATTGAACAAATTGAAGATGCCAAAGTAACTTGTTAAAAACATGAACGAAAGTAATAACATAGCAACCTTTAATTTTTCTGGGAGAGGAAAACTTAATGCACAGGAAGTAACAGAACTGTTAAAATCAACTTGTCATTATGTAGATTATGTTGTTTTTACAGAAAACAGTAAAGAACAATTGGTAGCTTTAATTTTTCCTGATAAGCAACTTTTAAAAAATCCGGATTACCAAAAAACACCTGAAGAAGGTTGTTTTTGTCCACGTAATTTAGATGAAGTTGGACGTTGTTTGACGGGCTGTTTAAAAAAGGCAAATGCCGAATTAACCTATAAAAACACGCCCATTTCTTTAGCCATTATTGTTGGAGAAAAATTCATTCTCAACAATGGTAAATTAACCGATTTAGCACAAGAAAAAATAAAAAATGTTATTGAAAAATACCAAACCACATCATCAAACGATGATGTTTATATCATTGATTTGGAAACAACAAGGGGTTGAAACCCCTTGTTAAAATGAATAAGGAATGAGCAAAAAAACAAAAATACGCGTTGTAGTTATTGGGCTTGGACCGGTAGGGATGATACTTGCCGTTAAATTGCAAGAAGCTGGTTGTGAGGTGGCTTTGTGTGAAGTAAACGAAGTAAAAGCTAATAAAATAAAAAACGAAGGATTGATTTTAGAAAACGTAATCAACCAAAAAGCCAAATTCGATAAAGTTTGTACTGCCATTACCGAGTTAGAAGGTTGGGATTCCGATTATTTATTTTTTGCACTAAAATCCAACCATACGGCTGCTGCTGTTAAACAAGCTCAAGTTTTGAATACCGAAAAACTAAAAGTAATCTCAGTTCAAAACGGAATAGATGTTGAACAATTGTTGGTAGCAGGTTTTGGTGAAAGTAAAACCATGCGTTTTGTGGTTAATTATGCCGGAAATTCTTCTTTACCAAACATTACAAAAGTTACTTTTTTTACTCCCCCTAATTACATCGGTTCTATCAACGATGCTTGTGGTGATAATGCTAAAGAAATTGCCGATTTACTTACTTCAGTTCAACTGGAAACTAAGGCCATCGAATCTTTTGAGCTCACTAAACGAATTTGGGAGAAAACTATTTTAAACGCAGCTCTTAGTCCGTTGTGTGGAGTAAGTCGTTTAACCATGGCTGAAGCCATGAGTGATCCCGACACCGTTGAATTGATTGAACAAGTGATTAAAGAGGGAATTGATGTCGCAGAAGCTGAAAAAATCCGTTTTCCGGATGATTTTATAAGAAAATGTTTGCGTTACCTCAAAAAAGGTGGCGACCATTTTCCATCACTTGCGGTAGATTTAATCAATAATCGCCCAACAGAAATCGATTATTTTAATGGTAAATTTGTTGAATACGGTCGTAAACACTACATCCGAACATCTTTAAACTTAGCTTTTACCAACATGGTAAAAGCCATGACCAACAAAAACATTATTTCAAGAATACCGGGTGCGGCCGGCGATGTAAATAAAAAAATTCTTGAAAAAGGTTTGGTAAATAAAACATCAACGACTTCATTCAAACACACCAACTGCTTTTTGGGTATTGATTTAGGTTCTGCTTATGCTAAATTTACGGTAATTAACGAAAAAGGAACTCCACTTTTTAGGTATTTTTTACCAACGTTGGGTAACGACAAACAAGCCTTTAAAAATGTAATGCAAACCATTGCAACCAATTTTAATATTCAATATAGTTGTGCAACTGGTTACGGGCGAAAACATTTTACCGAAACCGATATTGTAAAAACCGAAATAAATTGTGCTGCGGCTGGCGTTTCTTTTTTTCATAAAGGCGAAAAAAATATTATAGATATTGGTGGTGAGGACATCAAAGTAATTCATTGCGACAAAGAAAATAATGTAGCCAATTTTTACATGAACGATAAGTGTGCTGCGGGAACAGGCTCTTTTTTAGCTGAAATAGCCGAACGGGTAAACATCAATATTGAAGATATGAGCAGCTTGGCTTCACTATCAAAATATGACAAGGAACTGAATAGTTTTTGTACCGTTTTTGCCAAAACAGAAATCATGAATTGGATTTTTGATGGCATGTCGTTAGAAGATATTTCCCGTGGTATTTACATTTCTATTGCCAATAAAGTGGCTAAAATGCGATTAGACCAGGGCATCCCAACATTTATGATTGGTGGAGTTGTTCAACATCACCCTTATTTAAAAGATCTACTAAACGAAAAATTTAATAAAGACATTCAAATTATTGAAAGTCCGCAATATGTAGTTTCTTACGGTGCTGCAATTATTTCTCTTCAACATTTCAATAAAAAAATTATTGTTGATGTTGATGAAATCAAAAAATCGGTTATTTCTTAAATGAAAAAAACTAAATTACATATTGCTTTCCAAGGCTATCGCAACATTAAGCGACCGGAAAGTGATATGTAATTTTTGAGATTTCTATATAAATCACTAGCCATTCTATGATTGCGGTCATAGTTTTTCGGTTCGCTTATCTCTAATTTTCAAATTCTTATTTTTTTAATACTAAAATTTAATAAAATGGCTTATCAATTCAAAAATTTAAACATCAACAAACTAACTGTAATCGGTGCTGGTCAAATTGGGCCGGACATTTGTTTACACTTTGCAAAAGTATTTGTAAAAGACAATGTTCAATTTGTTATTATCGACATCTCTCCCGAAGCATTGGCAAATGCAAAAGCAAAAATTGAAAAGAAAATTAGCAAAGGTGTTGAAACAGGAGCTTTTAAAGCTGATGTAGCAGAAATGATGAATAAAAGTATTACGTATTCATCAGATTATAATTTAATAAAAGGCTCTGGAATAGTGTTGGAAGCAGCAACCGAAGATGGTAGAATTAAAGACCTTATTTTTAAACAAGTAGAAGCTTTAACGGACGATTCTTGCTTGTTTTTGTCCAATTCATCGCACATGCAACCCGAAGTTATTTTTAGAAACATTGCCAACAAAAAACGATGTTTGGTTACACATTATTTTTTTCCTGCCGATAGAAACCCCGTGGTTGAGGTGGTGCCCGGAAAAGACACCAACCCTGAAATTACAGCAGATTTATTAGGCTTTTACGAAGCCATAGGTAAAGTTCCGATTGAAGTAGGAAGCTCCTATGGTTATGCTATCGACCCAATTTTTGAAGGTTTATGTGAATTAGCCATTCTGTGTTTAGAAAAAGGTTATGGAACGATTAAAGAAATTGATAAAATGGCTCAACAAACCTTGCATCAAGGTGTTGGTCCGTTTACAGCTTTAAACTTAACAGGCGGTAATCCAATTACCAACCATGGTTTGGAGGAAATGCGTGAAACACATATTGCTTGGTTTAGATCTCCGAAAACATTGCAAGAAGCTACTGCTAATAAAACCTTGTGGGATACTGCAAAAAGAGGCGAAGAAATAACAGTTTCTCCGGAAAAAGCGGAAGTTTTAAGAAAACAATTTTTAGGAGGATATTTTGCTTTGTGTTGTTATATCATCGACTTAGGCATTACCAATATAAATGATTTAGACATGGCTGCCGAAATTGCTTTGGTTGTTGCCTCTCCATTTACCTTAATGAATAAAATTGGTATAAATGAATCTCACAAATTGGTAACAGAGTGGTGTAAAGAACATACCGAATTTCCTTTCCCAAAATCATTGGACAAAGCAAAAGCAGAAGGTGGATGGAAAGTTTCTAGAATTGTTGCAAAAAAACAAGATAACGTTGCGGTTTTAACCATCAGAAGACCTCAAGTGTTAAATGCATTAAATTTAGATGTTTTAACCAATTTGAAAGAAGAAATTATTAAGGCTGAGAATGATTCAAGCATACTTGCTATTGTAATTACCGGATTCGGAACAAAAGCATTTGTTTCCGGTGCTGACATCAACATGTTGGCTGCTTTAAAAACTCCCGAAGAAGGTTACGATAATTCACATACTTTCCAGCAACTCATCAATACCATCGAAAAATGTAAAAAACCGACAGTTTGTGCATTAAATGGATTTGCTTTTGGTGGTGGAAACGAATTGGCAATTACTTGCACGGCAAGAGTTGCGAAAAAAGGATTACCTGTTTTGGCTTGTCAGCCCGAAGCTAACTTAGGGTTTATTCCGGGTTCTGGAGGAACACAACGTTTGCCACGATTAGTTGGGGTTGATGTTGCTGCCGAAATACTTCGTACAGCTCGACCAGTTTCTGGTAAAGAAGCTTTAGAAATAGGTTTAATTGACAAAGAAATTGATGGCGATTTAGTGGAAGGAGCTATTGAGTATGCTAAAAAATTAGCAAAAGGAGAAATTCATCCTCGAAAATTTTCGACCAATGGAACCCACGAAAATTTAGCTCCTAAAGAAATAAATATTGGTCATTTGAGTAAAAAAATTGACCATATTATGAATAAAGCAATTTACGATGGAATTAAACTTCCATTAAATGAGGCATTGGAATTGGAATCAAAACTTTTTGGTGAATGTATTTTAACCGATGACATGAAAATTGGTTTGGATAATTTTTTAACCAACGGCCCAAGAGCTAAAGCAGAATTTATACACAAATAGTTTGGAGTTTATATGTTTAATAGGTTAGAAAACAGGCTTCTAACCTTTTATACTCCTAACCTTATAAACTGTAACATGAAATACAAAATTGGCATAGATGTAGGCGGAACCTTTACCGACTTTTTTTTAGTCGCAGATAATGGAGATTCGTTAATTCATAAAACGCTTTCTACACCACAAGATTCTTCAGAAGGTTTTATTACCGGATTAAAAGAAATGGCAGAGAAACTAAATTTGCCGGTTGCTAAGTTTATTGACAACATCGATACCATTGTTCATGGAACAACGGTAGCTACTAATGCATTATTGACCTTAGGCGGAGCAAAAACAGCATTAATTACCACCAAAGGGTTTAGGGATGCGTTAGAAATGCGAAGAGGAATACGTGAAGAAAGATATGATAATCATTACAAAAACGTTACACCTTTAGTTCCAAGATATTTAAGATACACCATAAATGAAAGAATTGATGCGGTCGGAACAATTTTACACTCAATTGATTTTGCTGAATTAGACGCTATTGTTTCAAGAATAAAAATAGAACAAGTTCAGGCGGTAGCCATTTGTTTTATGAATTCCTATTTGAACAGTGAAAATGAAAAAATAGCAACGGAATACCTCAGACAAGCATTGCCAAATACCTATATTTCTGCATCTTATGAAGTATTGCCATCTGTTCGTTTTTATGAAAGAGTAAGTACAACAATTGTCAACGCATACATCGGCGTTGTGGTAGATTCTTATTTAAAATCATTACTGGCAAAACTCAAAAAATTAAATTTCAACGGTAAGTTAATGATTATGCAATCGAACGGAGGAGTGGTAACCCCCGAAATTGCAGGAAAAATTGCAGCCGTAGCCGTTCTTTCCGGTCCTGCTGCTGCCCCTATTGCCGGTGCATATTATGCCAATTTATTGGGATATGACAATTGTATTACGATGGATATGGGAGGAACTAGTTTTGATGCTTCTTTGGTAGTGAATAAACAGTGCGTTACCAGTACCGATGCCGATATTGATAGGTATAGAGTGGCATTGCCCACGTTAGATATTATTACCATTGGTGCAGGTGGAGGAAGTATCGGATGGGTGGACAATGGAGGTTTACTTCAAATGGGACCAAAAAGTGCAGGTTCATTACCGGGACCAATTTCATACCATAGAGGTGGCGAAAAACCGACGTGTACTGATGCCGATTTAATTCTCGGCTACTTAGATCCCAATTTCTTTGCTGGAGGCAAGTATAAACTGAACAAAGAAAAAACAGTTGAAGTAACTGCAAAGGGTTTGGGTAAAAATCTTGGATTAAGTGCTACTGAAGTTGCTGCAGGAATGTACCGTGTCATTAACATGAACATGGCTCAAGGCGTTCGTCAGGTTTCGGTTGAAAGAGGTTACGACCCACGGGAATTTTTAATGATTTGTGCAGGTGGGGCAGGTTCTATTCATGCAGGTGAAATTTGTCGTGAGTTAGAAATACCAATGTTTGTAGTACCAAGCGTTGCTCCAATTTTTTGTGCTGCAGGCATGTTATTAGGCGATTTAAAACACGATTACGTTCGGTCATACATGGCAAAACTATCTGGTTTGGATAAAGTTGCTTTCTTGAAATTGTACGATGAAATGAAAGCCGAATCCATCAAAACATTGGTTGCCGAAGGAATTACTGAAGATAAAATACAATTCATACCATCATTAGATTTAAGATATGTTGGACAATACCATGAAGTTCCGTTAGAAGTTTCGATGGACGATGTTTACGGTTTTAATCTGGAAGCCATCAAAAATGCGTTCCATAAGGAACACAGCCGTCAGTTTGGTTATGATTTAAAAGTAGAAGGCACAGAATTAGAAGTCATTAACATAAGATTTAGAGCTGTAGGAATAACAGAAAAACCACATTCTTTATCTGGAAACATTACCAAAGGAGCAAATACTTTACAAGAAGCATTGAAAGGAAGAAGAATGGCTTATGTGCCTGAAAAAAATGAGATGCAAGAAGTGCCTGTTTACGATGGTGATATTTTAAATAGCAATTTTAAAATTAACGGACCGGCCATCATTGAACAAGTTAATACTACTGTTTTTCTGGGCGAAAGCTACAACTGCGAAACAGGAATTGGAGGGGCATTTATTGTTTATAACAAAATTTTAATGCCCGATGGGTTCAAAAAGTTCAAAGTTTCGAGTTCAGAATTAAAAAAACAAGAAATGTGAACGACTAAACTCGAAACTAAAGACTCTAAACTAAAAACTAATGATTAAGATAGATAAAATATTATTGAGCATCTTTCAACGGGCGTTTAAGTCGATAACCGATGAAATGAGTATTTCATTAACAAAAACAACTCGTTCACCCATTCTTTGCGAAGCAAAAGATTTTGTTACCGGATTATATGATGCCGAAGGAAACATGCTTGAACAAACGGAGAACCTTCCAATTTTAAGTTTTTCGTTAGGCCCTGTTTGTAAGGTTATTTTAGACCAATACGGTGAAAATATTTTCGAAGGCGATGTTATTATTCACAACGATGTGTTCTCGATGGGCAATCAAAATAATGATGTGGCTATTTTTAAACCCATTTTTTGTGAAGGAACATTAATTGGTTGGTCGGCGGCAAAAGGACACCAAGCAGATATAGGTGGAGCTGTGCAAGGTGGTTATAATCCAAATGCAACAGAAGTTTGGCAAGAAGCATTAAGAATACCAGCCGTTAAATTGTACGAAAAAGGAAAGTTTAGAGAGGATGTTTGGAATTTGATTTTTGCCAACATCCGACTAACCATGGTTCAGGAAGATATTAAAGCTCAAATTGGGGCTTGTAGTTTGGGCGAAAGAAGATTGAATGCACTAGTTTCTAAATACGGAATAGCTTGTTACGAAGCTCATAAAAAAGAACTTTTTAACAGTACTGAAACCATGATGCGAGCTGAAATTGCATCAGTTCCAAATGGAAAATATGAAGGAAGTAGCATGGTTTATTTCGATGGTAAACATCCTGGTTCTAAATTTGAAATTAAAGCTATCATCACCGTAAAAGACGAAGAAATAATTTTTGATTTTTCAGAAAGTTCACCACAAACAAACGGTTTTGTAAATGGAACTTACACTTCCTCCTGCTCAGCAATTACGTTAACATTTTTACAAATGGTTAATCCTAACATTCCTCACAATCAGGGGATGATAAGGCCATTAACGTATATTGTTCCGGAAGGAACTATTTTAAATGCCTCTTATCCTAAGGCTACAACTTTTGGAAATCATTTATGTCCACAAGTTGCCGATTCAATTTTTAAGGCATTGGGTCCTGCCATGCCGGGAAGGGTTACTGCCGGTTGGAATCATTTATTGTGTTCCTTGTTTACTGGTAATCATCCAAGAACAAACGAGAAATATGTTGACATCTGTTTTATGGGATTAAAAGGCGGTTCAGGAGCGTTAGAAGGTGATGATGGTTACGACCATATTGGAATGATTGACGCTTCTGGTGGATTGTTAGACCAAGATTATGAAATGTATGAACAACAAACTCCACATCTCATTTTAAAACACGAATACCTTACCAATTCAGGTGGAGCTGGAAAATGGAGAGGTGGTTTAGGCATAGAAACCATCATCAAAATGGGAGGAGACAATACAAAAATGGTGGTATTTGGCGATGGTGATGTTGAACCCAATTATGGTCTTTTTGGAGGAAAAGGAAGTGTTTTGAATAGTATTTCTTTAACCTATCCTGATGGTAAAGAACACGTGCCTATGAGTAAAGATATTGTGGAAGGAATTCCTGATGGAACGGTTTATAAACAAGTTGCCGGTGGCGGTGGTGGATATGGAAATCCTAAAGAAAGAGATAGAGAAGCTGTAAAATGGGATTTATTAAATGAAGTAATTACTGAAGAACAAGCTGTTAATGAATATGGATTGAAATAGTTACTAGTTTAGGGTTTAGAGTTTTCTGTTATTTAAAAACTCTAAACTCTAGACTCTAAACCCTAAACTAATGAATAAACACGAAACAATATTACCAGAAGGTTGGCCAACTCCTAAAGGATATGCGAATGGAATACTTGCGGCAAAAGGTAGAACACTTTTTTTAGCTGGGCAAGTTGGCTGGACACCTGAAGAAAAATTTGCCAGTGAAAAATTGGTTCCTCAATTTGAACAGGCATTAAAAAATATTGTTGCAATCGTTGAAAAGGCTGGAGGGAAGCCTACAGACATCTGCAAAATGACCTGTTTTTGTAAAGATAGATCTCAATATTTAGCGACTAGAGGAGAGCTTGGAACAATTTGGAAAAACATTATGGGCAAACATTATCCGTGCATGAGTATGATTTTCGTAGTGGATTTATTAGACCATCCGGCATTAATAGAAATAGAAGCTACAGCAGTTATTGCTGATTAGTTAAGAGTTTAAGGTTTAGAGTTATGGCAATAGTTAAAAAATTTGAATTAGACAAAACTCGAAACAGTAAACTCAAAACTCTAAACTAGTAAAATGGATTTTGAACTAAACGACATACAAAAATCAGTTCAACAAACTTTTAAGGATTTTGTTGATAGAAGAGTTATGCCTCAAGCAGCAGCCATTGATGAAAATGCTGAGTTTCCAACCGAACTTTTTAAAGAAGTTGGTGATTTAGGTTTTTTCGGAATGCGTTACCCGGAAAGTGTTGGAGGAACTAACATGGATATTCTTTCCTACTGTTTGGCAGTTATTGAACTTTCTCGTGGCTCTATGTCTCTTGCTGCAGCTTGTACCATGCAATCGTTAATGGCAACTTATTTTTTATTTCGATTTGGTGACGAGGAGGTTAAAAAACATTTTGAAGCTGCTTTAAAAGGGGAAGAAATTGGGGCAATTTGTATGACTGAACCCAATGCCGGAAGTGATTTATTTGCGATACAAACCAAAGTTTTGGTAAAAGACGGCCATTTTTTGTTAAGCGGACAAAAAACATGGGTTACTTCCGCACCGATTGCCAATTTTTTTACAGTTTTAGCAAAAACTGATAATCACGAAAAATTATCAATATTTTTTGTTCCATCAAATTTAAAAGGTGTTACAGTTGGAAAAAAAATCAACAAATTAGGTGCTTGTGGTTCGGTTACCAGCGAAGTTGCTTTTGATAATGTTAGCTTACCAAAAAATTATTTATTGGGTGAAATTGGTGGTGGCACCAACTGTTTAATGGAAATATTGGCAGAAATCAGAATCATGACAGCAGCACTTTCGATTGGCGTTGCAACAGCAGCTTTCGAAGATGCACTAAAATATGCCAAAGAACGTGTTCAGTTTGGAAAACCCATTGGAAAATTTCAAGCCATTCAAATGAAGTTTGCTGACATGGAAGTTCAATTACAAACCGCCAAACATTATGTGTTTTATGCTGCTTATTTAAGCGACAACAACTTGCCAAGACACAAAGAATCAATGATTGCAAAATTGTACGCATCGGAATGTGCCAACTCCATTTGCGACCAAGCCTCAAGAGTTTTAGCATCTTATGGTTATGCAACAGAATATTCGTTACAACGGTACTTACGTGATGCTAGATTTACGTTGATTGGCGGAGGAACTTCAGAAATACTTAAAAATAACATTGGAAGAGAACTTGGATTATGAGTTAAAAAAAGTTTAGAGTTTAGAGTTTGAAGTTTATAAAACTCAAAATAAAAAACAGAAATATGTCATTTATAAAAGATTACAATATAGCGATACCAAGATTCAGAATTACTGATAATTCTCTGCATCCAAGATTGGGAAGAAATGGTCAACATTCTATTTGTTTTGCTGATGAAGATTTAATTACTCTTGCTTTTCAAGCAGCGGCAAACTTGAAACTTGAAACATTAAACTCTAAACTGGATGGTGTCCTATTTGCAACATCAACCCCGGTTTTTAAAAATCGCTATCATGCTTCTTTTTTGGCAGATTTATTAAATCTTCCGCAGGGAATTTTAGCTCTTGATTTTACCAACTCAACTCGAAGTGGAACTGATGCATTGTTATTAGCAAATACCTTAATTGATTCAGGGGAATACAAAAATATATTAGTTGTTACCGCTGATGTTCATTTTCCTGCTATCGGAAAAGAGCTTTCGACTCCTTTCGGTCATGGTGCTTGTGCAATATTATTAAGCAATGAAAAAGGGATTGCAGAAATTACAGCAGCAAAATCATACAGTTCTTCACTTGCCGAAGAATTTTCTTACAAAGGAAATACCATTCAATACGACCCACGATTTAGTCGTGATGCAGGCTTTAAAACCAATTTAACAGCCTCTTTAAAGAATTTTATAACCAATCCAAAAGCTTATGATGCAGTCATTCTAAATTCACTTTATGCTCGAATCGCTGGAGGAATTTTTGCAAAAACAGGTTTTGAAGAAACTCATTTTGCAAAAGATACGCTTACATCCAAAATTGGTAATACTGGTGCTGCTCATGCTTTGCTTCTATTAGTAAATGAAATTGAAAACGAAAAAAAGAATATTTTGTTAGCTGATTACACGAACGGAACTAACTTTTTTGAAATAAAAAAACAAAGCACCATTCAAGAAAAAGTAGTACAAAACCAACTAGAAAATGTTGAATTTATCACTTCGTACCAAGATTATTTATTGCTCCGAAAGGCAGGAAATTACAACTCAGCAAACTACGAAACCAAAGAAATGTTCTCGTCAGAAATGATGCAGGAACGAGAGAAAGACACTTTGCAATACTTGAAAGGTTTGAAGTGTGATAGTTGTGGAACAATTTATTACCTGAAATCTACCCGTTGTAAAAAATGTAAAACAGATAAATTTTCAGAATTTCAATTGTCAAAACAAGGAACAGTTTATACTTTAACAAGTGAACATTATTTTCCAAGTTCCTTCCCTCCTATTCACATGTTGGTAATTGATTTAGATGGTGGCGGAAGAGTTACTGTTCAACAAACAGACACGATGTATCTAGAAAACAATAAAATTGAAATCGGCTCAAAAGTGAAATTAGTTCTAAGAAAAATGATTGAAAACGACGCAAAACCAAATTATTTCTGGAAAGCAATACCATTATGAAAAAACAAAACGATATAGCAATTATAGGTATAGGTGTTACCAAGTTTGGTGAATTGTTTCATCAGAGTTACGATGATTTGGTGCGTGATGCGGCAAAACAAGCGGTAAACGATGCACAAATTTCGATGGATGAAATTGGTGCGGCTTGGCTTTCAACTGCTTTCCCTGAGATTGGCGTTTTTAAAGGCAGAAGCGGAATGGACTTGTCTGAGCCACTTTCTTTGTACAATATTCCTGTAACACGGGTTTCCAATTTTTGTGCTTCAGGTGCTGATGCCATTCGAAATGCTGTTAACGCATTACGTGCAGGAGAATGTGATGTAGCAATGGCGTTGGGAGTCGAAAAACTTCGTGATCGTCAGCCACAGGATAGCATCGTTAAAATGATGGTGGAATACGGACATCCATTTTTACAAAAAGGGTTCACCGCTGCAGGCACATTTGCTGTTTATGCCAACCGAATGATGAAAGAATATGGAATAACCAGAGAAGATATTTCAAATGTTTCTGTGAAAAATCATTTACATGGTTCCATGAATGAAAAAGCGTTTTATCGTAAACCTTGTACACTCGAAGAAGTGATGAAATCACCAATGGTTGCCAACCCGCTTACTGTTTTAGATAGTTGTCCGACAACTGATGGTGCAGCTTGCGTGATAATGGTTCGTGCAGAAGATGTGGATAAAAACAAACATCATCCGATTTATATTGACGGAATAGGTTTGTCAGTTTCTACGGGTTGGGATTTGCCATTTTTTGATCCCTACCACGATTTTCTTTCTTTTCAAGCTACAAAAGATGCTGCGGCTATTGCTTATAAACAAGCAGGAATTACCAAACCAATTGATGAAATTGATTTGGTAGAAGTTCATGATTGTTTTTCGATAGTGGAATTGTTGACTTATGAAGATTTGGGTTTATGTAAACCCGGTGAATCGAAAGACATGATACGAGGAAAAGCAACTCAGTTAGGAGGACAAATTCCGGTAAATGTGAGTGGAGGATTACTTTCTTGTGGGCATCCAGTTGGTTCAACGGGAATAAGAATGGTGGTAGAAATTGCCAATCATCTCAGAGGAAATGCCGGAGATAGACAAGTAAAAGGAGCAAAAAAAGGTCTTTCTCACAACATTGGTGGACCAGGAGCAATTGCTTCAGTAATTGTATTAAATAATGAAAACTAGCGACTATAAACTAATAACTAGATAAATGAAAGTATTATTAAGTAAACCAGGATTAGACGGACATGATGTAGGAGTTAAAGTGCTTGCTCACGGCTTAATTGATGCCGGCTTTGAAGTAGTTTATACAGGTTTGAGAAAAACCATTGAGGAGATTGTTCAAATGGCAATAGATAATAAAGTTGATGTTATTGGATTGTCGATTCTTTCCGGTACACATATTTTTCTAGCTCAGAAAATGAAAGAAGTAATGGATGAAAAAAAACTGACTATTCCTTGGTTTGTTGGAGGTAATGTTCCTCCGTTGGATGTCGAAAAATTAGAAGCCATAGGTGCTTCAAAAGCTTTTCCAACAAGCACAAAAGTGGTTGATGTAGTTAATTATTTTAAAGAAAGCCTCCCCAACCCCTCCAAAGGAGGGGCTTTCGTAGTGGAGCGAAACAAATAACTCTAAACACGAAACTCTAAACAAATGAACACAAAAAATAAAATAAAACATACGGCCGAAGATTTAGGGGTAAAGAAAGTTTACCTTGAATCGGGCATTGAAGTAAATCCTATTTATACTGCTGAAGATGTAGAAAATTCGAACAGCAAACACGAAATGCCCGGTGAATATCCTTTTACCAGAGGTATTCACAATACCATGTATCGTAAACGACCATTTACTATTCGTCAGTATGCTGGATTTGCATCGCCGGAAGAAACTAACGAAAGATTCCAATTTTTAATTGCCAACGGTCAATCAGGGTTAAATGTTGCTTTTGATTTGCCAACTCAATGTGGATTAGATTCTGACGACCCAAAAGCGATGGGAGAAGTTGGTCGTGTTGGAATGACGGTGGATACTTTAGATGACTTCGAAATTGCTTTTAAGAACATTGATTTAGACAAGATTACCGTTTCATTAACCATCAACGGCTCAGCAATAATTGCAATTGCGATGTATATTGCAATGGCAGAAAAAGCTGGTTACGACATCAGTAAATTAAGAGGAACTGCACAAAATGATATTTTAAAAGAATTTATTGGTCGTGGAACTTGGATTTTTCCAGTTGATAAATCGGTGAAATTGGTGGTAGATACTATTGAATATTGTGCTCAGCATGTTCCAAAATATAGCCCGGTGAGCGTTTGCGGATATCACATCAGAGAAAGTGGAGCCAACCCCATTCAAGAAATGGCTTATGCTTTTTGTATCGCCAAAGCATATACCGACGGAGCATTAAGCAGAAGAATTGACATTGATGATTTTGCTTCTCGACTATCATTTAACTTCGATATTTATGGAAATTTATTTGAACAAATTGCCAAGTTTAGAGGCGGAAGAAGGCTTTGGGCAAAAATAATTCGTGAAGAATATTTAGCCAAAAATGATGATTCTTGTTGGTTAAGAATGATTGCCGGTGGCGGTGGTGGAGGTTTAACCAAAGAGCAACCAGAAAATAACATTGTTCGAAGTGCTTATTACGCATTAATTAGTGCTTTATCCGGAACTCAAACGATGGCACTATGTAGTTATGATGAAGCCTACACCATTCCTACTGAACACTCGGCTGAAATTTCCTTAAGAACCATGCAAATTATGATTCATGAAATGGGAATTTGCGATACCGTTGACCCACTTGGTGGTTCTTATTATGTAGAAGCATTAACCGATAAATTTGAAGAAGAAATTAAAAAGGAAATGAAAACGGTGGATAAATGGGGCGGAATTGTGAATGCTGTTGCAACAGGAAAAATTCAAGAATCTGTTTCTAAACAAGCTTACATACGTGAAATGGGAATGCAAACTGGAAAAGTGGATAAAGTAGGCGTAAATATTTTTACCAGAGAAGAAGAAAGCAAACCCGTTGAATTTCATCCTTACAACCAAGAGGCTGCCGATAAACAGGTAGAAAAATTAAAACGAATTAAAGCATCAAGAAACAATGAGTTGGTAAAACAAAAACTAGAAACCATTAGAAAGGATGCAAAAGAAGATAAAAACTTAATGCCTTCAATTATTGAAGCAGTAAAAGAATACGCCACTGTTGGAGAAATTGTTCAAGTAATGAAAGACGTTTATGGTGAATTTGAAGAACCGATATTTTTTTAAAATAGTCATTAGAAACTGGTCATTAGGAAATGAAATTAGAGGAATTAAAAGTATATGAATTATCAATGGAGATTGGAGAAAGCGTTTGGTTAATTGTTGAAAAATGGGATTATTTTTCGAAAGATACTATCGGAAAACAATTAATGAGATCTGTTGATTCAGTTGCAGCAAATTTAAGCGAAGGGTTTGGTCGATTTCATTATAAAGATGCTAAGAATTTCACTTATTTTTCCAGAGGGTCACTTTATGAAACAAAAACATGGATTAGAAAAGCTAAGAATAGAAATTTAATGAATGACGAGGAGTACTTAAAGTTGACCGAAGATATTAATCTAATAGGAAAAATGTTAAACAGTTATATTAAATCAATTGGAGAAAAAACAAATTAATAACAAATGACTAATTTCTAATGACTAATAACCAATGACTAACAACCAATGACCAATTTCTAATAACCAATGACTAAATTAAAAACCATATTATCCCTCGAACAAGCACTTGCATTACCTTATGCAACACAACGTTTTGTACAATTAGGTTGGCGTGTAATTCGTATTGAATCTCCTGCAGAAGATGGCGAAAACGCTGGAGACCCAAACCGATACATTGGTGCCGATTTAGGTTTTAGCGATTTACATTCATATTATATTGCACCAAACACCGGTAAAGAAGCCATCACCATTAATCTGAAAAAAAAGGAAGGACAAGAGTTATTAAAAAAATTAATTAAGGAGTTGAATGTTGATGTATTTATGTGCAACACCTTACCTAAACGCTACAAACAACTAGGCATTGATTACGAAACATTAAAAGAAGCAAATCCTGATTTAATTTGGTGCGGAATTTCAGCGATGGGTCCAGATTATCCCGAAAGGGCAGGCTACGATCCAGCTTTACAAGCCATGATGGGTTTTACTTATCTTACAGGAGAACCTGATGGCTTACCTGTTCCTTGCGGCATTCCAATAATTGATTTAAAAGCGGGCGATGAGGCTTTTACACAAGTAGTTCTTGCCCTGTTGGAGAATAATACCAACAAAGAAATTCACATTTCAATGGCACAATGTGCTGCAAGTTGGTTAATGACAGCTTTACCACAACTGAATTTTGTAAAAAACGATAGTGAGTTATTTACCAGAAGTGGCAACGAACACCGAAGTTTTATTCCTTGTAACGCTTATCCGACAAAAGATGGTTATCTCTATTTGGCAATAGGCAACGATTTACAATGGCACAAATTTGTTTCTCACAAAGGGTTTGAAAAACTTTTTTCGGAAAATCGAAAAACTAACGAGGGAAGAATGAAGGAAAAAGAAAACATTTATAAAGAAATAGGAGAATTAAGTAAAAACTATAGCACCAAAGAATTTTTCGAGTTATGCATTTCCTTAAATCTATCAGCAGCTCCCGTAAATACAGTTAAAGAAGTTGCCGCATTACCATTTATAGATGCTTGTATGATGAGAACAACAATTCCGAACGGTAAAGAAGTGAAACTTTCTCCTCCATCATACAATACAGCATTTCTTGAAAAAAATAATTTTTCGTTGAATTGTCCACCACGATTAGGAGAACAAAACAATAAAGTATATCAACAAATTGGAATTACCGAAAAGGAAATAGAAAAAATGGTAGCCGAAAAAATAATTTAATGATAAGAAAAACAATCGACATATTAACTTCTTATTCAGCACCACTTAAGGTTTGTGAAATGGGCAATGTGGCTGTTGCTAGAGGTGCCATTGAAGCAAATGTTGATGGCGTTTTTTCTTATCCCGGCACACCCTCTACCGAAATTTCAGAAGTTTTTTCTCATGTTAATTCTTTTCAAAACAGAAAAGAAAACGAGGAAAAATATCCTCAACAAACCGCCATTAAAATATATTTTGAATACAGCATCAACGAAAAAATTGCATTAGAAAAAGCCATTGCTTATTCCATAGGCAATAAAAGTGCACTGTGTGTAATGAAAAACGTAGGCATGAATGTAGCCTGCGATGCACTCATGAGCATTACTTATCAAACCATTGTTGCTCCTTTAGTAATTGTTGTTTGTGATGACCCTGGCTGTCATTCCAGTTCCAACGAACAGGATTCTCGTTATTGGGGAAAAATGGCTTCGGTTCCAATTTTTAATCCTGCTACTCCAGAGGAAAGTTTGGAACAAACCAAATCGGCTTTTTTACTTTCAGCACAATTAAAACTTCCGGTTATTGTTCGTCTTACCACTCGGGTTTCGCATACACGAGGTGTTATCAACTACGGAAAATTATCGAAAAAAAATAATGAAGCTTCATTCGAAAGAATCCCGGAACACATCAACATTCCTGCAAAAACATCCGCAGCACATGCTAAACTTTTAAATAAACTTCGTTCCGATTTTATTAACGAACATGGGGTGAAATACAACCAAATTATACATCATCAAAATGCTAAAATCGGAATTATTACCAGTGGAGTTACAACAGTTTATGTAAAAGAAATACTGGAGCGTTCTGCTTCAAAAAACAATTATTCTATACTTAACCTTGGTTTAATTTGTCCATTTCCAACTAATATTGTTTTAGAATTTTTAAACCTTCCTTTAAAGAAAATAATAGTAATTGAAGAGTTAGATCCTATCATCGAAAATGATGTGAGGATTGTTGCTCAAGAAAATAAAATTAAAACTGCTATTTTCGGGAAAGGTTTCTCCACCTTGATTCCAACAGGAGAATTTTCATTAGATAGCATTGAAAAAACATTACTCGATTTCACAAAAGACAAAACCTTAAAAAATAAAAATGTATCAATAAAAAATGCAGAAAATATTCTAAAAGACTTACCACAACGTCCACCAACTTTGTGTGCAGGATGCCCCCACCGTGCAACATTTTATGCATTGAAATTAGCTGTTCCCAGAAATATTCCCGATGTAATACTTTGTGGTGATATTGGATGTAACGGTTTAGGAGCTTTGCCACCGCTTAAAATGATTGATACCATCAACCACATGGGCATGAGTGTTTCTATGGCACAAGGACTTTCTAAGGCATTTAGCACTTCCAACCAAAGCAATAAAACGGTTGCTATGTTGGGCGATGGAACATTTTTTCATTCGGGAGTCACTTCTTTATTAAATGCCATTTATACCAAAGCTAATATTCTGGTTATAATTTTCGATAACAGAACTATTGGCATGACCGGACATCAAGACCACCCCGGGGCAACGCATCTAAATAAATATCATCAAATAGATTTATTGCCTTTTATTCGAGGTATGGGAGCTCAATATGTAGAATCTATTTTCCCGTTTAATTTAAAAGATAGTTTTAGAAAAATAAACGATGCTTTAGCAACAAAAGGGGTTTCCGTAATTGTAGCAAAATCGCCATGTATATTTTTACCCGAATTTAAAGACGGAAACATTTATAGAAAAAAAATTGTTGTTGACCATTCCCGTTGCAACACCTGCGACAATCACGAGGATAAACAAATTGCTTGTGCAAGGTGTTATTCTCCTTTAAATAATTTATCAAGAGCCAAGCTAAAAATAACAGCAACCAATCACATTCCTGCAAAAGAACAATTGTGCCCTGCTAACATTTGTAATCACGGATTTTTTAATTCAATTATTGAAGAAAATTATCCGGAAGCCGTAAAAATGGTTCGAGATAAGATGTTGTTTTCTCGCACCTGCGGAGATATTTGCCAATGTTGTTTTCTCGCACCTGCGGAGATATTTGCCACCGACCATGTGAATTGTTATCGAACAACAAAACGATTGTTCCTATTAAAAAACTAAAACGATTTGTTTCTTCTTTCGATGAGAGTTTTTTCGATTTTTCTAATGCAATTCAACAATCAAAAAATGCTGAAAAGAAAAATAAAAAAATAGCCATTATAGGTGCCGGTCCCGCCGGGTTAAGTGCTGCTTACGATTTAATTCGTGAGGGTTATGAGGTAGCTATTTACGACAAAGAAGAAAAACCCGGAGGAATGTTAAAATACATTATTCCTTTTTTTAGAATGGACAAAACAGGTTTGGACTATGAAACAACCATTTTAGAAGAATTAGGAGTGAAATTTTTAGGCAACAAACTACTAGGAAAAGATTTTACGATAAATGACCTCAGCCAAAAATACGATGCAGTTGTTTTAGCAATTGGTTTATGGAAATCAAAAAAACTGGAAGTAGTAGAAAACAATATTCCCGACACAAAAAAATATACTGCTCTTTCCTTTTTAAAAGCTATAAATACTGATACGATACAAGCAAACCATCCTTTAAACTACTTAATTATTGGCGGAGGAAACAGTGCAATTGATTCAGCACGTTCGTCAAAAAAAATAAATCCAAACAATACAGTAACCTTAGTTTGTATAGAAAGTCGAGAAAACATGCCTGCCTTTGAAGAAGAAATTATCCATGCTATAGAAGAAGGTATTGAAATTGTTAATGAATATGCCATTGAAAAAGTAGTGGATTCAAACGATATGATACAATGTACGATAAATTCGCTTCATTCAAAACACACAAAAACATTAACTTGTGATGTTGTTATTACAGCTATCGGGCAAAGTCCGAATACAGAACTATTTTCAGAACTAACCGAACAAACAGACAAAAATTCTTCGCTCATTAACATCAACAACGAAAATGGATTTACCAATTTTAAAAATGTTTTTGCAGCCGGAGATGTTTGTAATGGCAACCACCAAAGTGTAATTGGTGCAATTGCCAGTGGAAGAAGAGCAGCTACAGGAATAAGACAGCTGTTGGAAAATTACAAATACGGTTATGAAGGAATTAAAGCACTTAAAAAGTTAAATCAATCAAGCAACAAATACACTATTCCTAACTATATTTTTTCAACCGAAGAAGATTTGTTAGAAGGAATAAAGGGAATGGATTTGTATCAAGCTTGTGCAAAATGCAATCATTGCATCGATAATTTCGGTTGTCCTGCCATGATAAAAGTAGATGGAAAAATAGAAATTGATTATCAAAAATGCACCAATTGCGGTTTGTGTATTGATGTCTGCCCAAATAATGCAATAACATTTATAGAAGAAGTAATACCTGTTTAATGAATAATAAAACCAAAATACAAGTTGCTGGGGTTGGCGGACAAGGAGTAGTGTTTCTTACCAACTTAATTGTTGAGGCAGCCCTAATAGCCGACATTCCGGTGGCAACAAGTGAGATTCATGGCTTATCGCAACGAGGTGGTTCAGTTACGGCCAGTATTACCTTGGGAGAAAATACTTATGGTTTTATAGAAAATGCAGGAGCAGATTTTTTGTTAGGTCTAGAACTGTTGGAAACACAACGATGCTTAAATTATCTTCATAAAAATTCTGTTGTTGTGGCTGATAATTTTAAAATCACACCTTTCCTCGTAAATGCCGGAACTGCTCAATATCCTGATACAGCAGCGTTTGTGGAACTGCTTCAACCACAAATAAAACAAGTTATCGTTATTGAAAAAATTACCGGCATAAAAAATATTTTAAGAAACATGTTTGTGTTGGGCGTTGCCTCTCAAGTAAACTCATTTCCGCTTTCAGCAGCAGTGATATGTAAAGCAATAACAAACCATGTAGCCGATTATAATTTAGAAGCTACTTTGGAAGCATTTGAATTGGGAAGAAATTATTGTACTCAAATAACAAATCGTAAATCATAAATCCAAAATCGTAAATCTCTAAACCATGATAATAACATTTAAAATTAACGGAGAAATAAAAACACAAGAAATAAAATCCTCCTTGTTGTTAATCGATTTAATCAGGGATGTACTCCGATTAAAGGGAACAAAACCCGGTTGTTTAGAAGGTGAATGTGGTGCTTGTTCGGTAATTGTTAATGGTGCTGCCATTAATTCTTGTATGTATTTGGCGATAAATGTAGATGGAAAAGAAGTAACAACTATCGAGGGCTTAGGAAATAATGAAAATCCATTACATCAAGTACAAGAAAAAATGCTCGAAAACGGGGCTGTTCAATGTGGATTTTGTACCTCTGGAATGGTAATGACTACCAAAGCATACAGCGACAAATGTATTGCCGAAGGAATAACTCCAACACGAGAGGAGGTTAAAAAAAGCTTAGAAGGTAATTTATGCAGATGTACAGGTTATGCTAAAATAATTGATGCTGCTGAGGCAGTTTATAAAAAATAGTTCAAATCCTCCCCTAACCCCTCCGAAGGAGGGGAAGCTCCCTCCCTTTGGGAGGGTCGGGGTGGGACAAACCTCAAACTTCAAAACAATGAAAAAAGAACTAAACATAATCGGTAAATCGCACCAAAAATTAGATGGCAAAGAACGTGTTTCTGGAAAAGCCGTTTATGGTCACGATATTGAATTACCAAACATGCTACACGGTTCAATTTTACGAGCCAAATACCCTTGTGCAGAAATTATTTCAATTGATACCTCTAAAGCTCTGACACTAGAAGGTGTAGAATGTATAATTACTGCCAACGATGTAGATGTGAACAACATTGGCTACAAAAGAGACCATCCTATCCTCAAAAAAGGAACTGTAAATTGTAATCGTGATGAAATTGCAGCTGTTGCAGCCCAAACAAAAGAAATTGCAGACAAAGCCATCCAACTAATTGAAGTTAAATACAAGATAAAAGAAGGGGTTTACGACCCATTTGAAGCTCTTAAAGAAACTGCTCCCCGAATTAATGAATTTGGAAAAGGTGCTGAACAATTTGGAAATAAAAACGTAGCTGAATATTTTCATTACGAACATGGAAATTTAGCAGAGCAGAAAGCCAAAAGTAAAGTGATTGTTAAAAAAAGGTATGAGTTACCTCGTGTTACTCATGCTTGTATGGCAACAAGCAACATCACTGCCGAGTTCAATAATTTTGACGGACGATTAACACTTTGGTCATCAACACAAGTTCCATTTTTGTATCAACGGGATATTGCTCACGCTTTAAAAATGGAGCCATCAAAAATCAGAGTGATACAACCAATTATTGGAGGTGGTTTTGGTAGTAAATTAGACATGCATCCTTTTGAACCCATTTGCGTGCTGTTGGCTAAAAAAAGTGGAAAACCTGTTCAAATTTTATATTCCAGAGAAGAAGAATTTTTAGCTTCTCCAACCCGCCAACCAATGGTTATTGATTTAACAACTGGTTGTGATGAAAACGGAAAATTTACCTTTAGAGAAGTTGAAATCATAAAAGACAACGGAGCATATACTTCTTGGGGAGCAACAACACCTTTTGTGATGATGCAATCTTATTCATCTTTGTATCAGGTTCCAGCCTGTAAATTCGATTCTCACGCAGTTTATACCAACAACCCTTTTGCAGGTTCTTTTAGAGGATATGGAAATCCTCAGGCAACTTTTTCAATTGAATCAAATATTGATTTAATGGCTGAAGAATTGGGAATGGACAAAAGGGAAATACGATTAATTAATGCCAATTACAAAGGGGAAATTACGGGTCAAGGATTGCATTTTAAAACTTGTGGAGCAATTCCGGCATTAAAAACGGTAATCGAGAAAAGTAATTACGACAAAATAATGGCAGCACCAAATACTGGCAGGTATAAAAGGGGAGTTGGCTTAGGTTCTATGTTGCATGTGGGTGGAGGAGCAAAAATTTACCGTTCCGATGGCTGTGGAACAACTTTAAAGTTAGACGATTACGGCTATTTAACCATTGTTACAGGCTCCAACGAAATCGGACAAGGTTCTGAAACCGTTTTGGCGATGATTGCGATGGAAGAATTAGGAATTCCAAAGGAAAAGATAAAAGTGATTAATACCGATACCGATGTAAAACCTTGGGACGTTGGAGTTCATGCTTCCAGAACAAGTTTTGTTGCCGGTAATTCCTTATTGGGGGCAATCAAACTCATCAAAGAAAAATTAAATAATAAAGCATCTCAATTGTTAAATGTTAAAACCAATGAATGGGAATACAAAGATGGTTCTATGCTATTCAATGGCCAAGAAATTAAACTTGACAAAGTAGCTCGTGAAATGCACTTTGCTTCACCACACGAATTGTGTACGGTGAACTATTTCTACGAACCACCAAGTCGTTTTCAAGATAAAGATTTTAAAGGCGATGTTTCCGGGAATTATGCTTTTGCTTCTCAAGCCATAGAAGTTGAGGTGGATACCGTTACCGGAAATGTTCAGGTGCTTAATGTTCACGTTTCTCAGGATGTTGGACGGGTCCTAAATCCAATAGGATTACAAGGACAAATGGAAGGTGGATTAGCAACAGGAATTGGTTATGCGTTAACCGAAGAAATGATTTATGAAAAAGGAATTCTTAAAAACCCAAGTTTTCATGGCTACAAAATGCTAACTTCAACAGATATGCCTGATGTACATTTTTATCCAATAGAAACGTACGATGAAGCTGGGCCTTATGGCTCAAAAGGAGCTGGAGAAGCACCATTAATTCCAACAGCAGCAGCAATTGCCAATGCAGTTTCAAATGCTTTGGGAGTTCGGTTTTATTCATTACCTATAACTGCCGAAAAAGTATTAAGAGCGTTGAGTGAAAAGAAACTTGAAACACGAAACTCTAAACAAGAAACTAATAAGATATGAACTTTGAAGTAATAAGTCCCAAAACAACCCCTGAATTGCTGAATGCAATTTATGACAACCAAACTGAAAACTTTAGAATTGGTGCCGGGTTTACCGATTTAATCAACCAGTTTAAAACTCAAGAAACCGAAGGGTTGATTTTAATCAATTTAACTCAATTAAAGGATGATAATTTTAAACTAATCATAGAAAATAAAACTAATTTTCAAATAGGAGCATTAACCACAGCTTCCGAAATCATTGACAACAAATCCATAAAAGAAAATTTTCCTGTTTTATATCAAGCTGCTAGTAAATTGGCTTCCACACAAATTAGAAATGTAGCAACTGTTGGTGGAAATATTTGTAATGTTTCTCCTTCCGGTGATATGACCGCCGCATTAATTGCCCTAAAAGCCACCTGCCATATTATTGATTGTGATGGTAATGAACGAAAAGAGTTATTGAGCTCTTTTATTAGAGGGTTGAAAAAGACTTCTCTCACAAAAAAAGAGATTATAAAAAACATTACCATTCCAAAAAATGCAGGCCAAAACCTAAAATCCGGATTTGAGAAAGTAGGCTCAAGAAAATCTATGGAAATATCTATTGTTTCTTTAGCTTATCATTTGCAACTAACTAACGATGGAATAATAACTCACGCAGGAGTGGCTTGTGGAGCTGTAGCTCCTACCATTCCTTTTACAACTTCGGCTTGTGAATTTTTAATTGAGAAAAATATAAATACCATTTCAGAAAACGATAAGGAAGAATTTGCAATAAAAGTGTTAGAGTATGCTAACCCTATTTCAGACATAAGAGCCTCTGATTGGTATAGAAAAGAAGTGCTCTTTAATGTCAGTAAAACCATTTTTGGAAAATGAGTATTAATACTAAATATGATACCGTGAACTACACAGAAAAATTTATTCGATTAGCTCAAAACGAAAATCCTTACGGAACTTCTCCAAAAGCCATTTCCGCTATTCAGGAAAACTTGAATTTAGTGTCTATTTATCCTGATGTTAAGCAACATGAACTTCGTCAATTGTTAGCCGATAAATCAAACGTTGATGTTTCCAATATTGTGGTTGGTGCAGGCTCTGTTTCAATTATCGAAACCATGATTAAAACCTTTGTTAGCAAAGACGAGCATATTGTTATTCCAAAAATATCATTTACTGCCTATAAAGTACTGGCAGAAATATATGGAGTTGATTTTCGAATTGCAGAAATGAACAACTATAGAACAGATTTGTCTATAATTGGAAAATTGTGTGATGAAAAAACCAAATTAGTTTTTTTGGCAAACCCTAACAATCCAACCGGAACCACTTTTACTCACAATGAATTAAAACACTTTTTAGACCAACTAAATCCAACTACTTTAGCTGTAATTGATGAAGCTTATTTTGAATACGTAAACGACCCCAGTTTTCCTGATTCTTTGAGTTTATTAAATAAGTACCCTAATGTAATTATTCTTCGCTCATTTTCTAAAATTTATGGCTTAGCCGGACTTAGAATTGGCTATGGAATTGCACATCAAAACATTGTCAATAAAATTGAAAACCAACGCACACCATTTACCATTAACATTTTGGCAACAGTTGCTGCTATGGCTTCTTTAAATGATATTGATTTTATAACATATAGCATTGAAAATAATGAGAAACAACGTAACTACCTTTATTCAAATTTAAAAAACTTAGGATTTAATGTACTTCCATCTCAAGCCAATTTTCTTTATCTCTATTTTTATACAAAGCTCGAAAGAGATGTAATTTATGATCAGCTCATTGATGCCGGGCTACAAACCAGAAAAATGGAACCTTTTGGTGATGAAAAAGCACTTCGAATTAGTATAGGGGATGAGAATGCTAACCTAAAAATCATCGCTTGTTTAAGCCATTAGTTGGTCTTCTATTACTGATATATATCATAGAAAATGAGGTAAAAAAAGTGGTCTTTTGTTAAGGAAAATAAATTTAAAAAATACATAAAACAATGAAAGGATTTCACGACAAGAAAAAAGGATTTGGTATAACCTACGACAACATTTATTTAGTTAACGGAGCAAGAACTCCGTTCGGAAAATTATGTGGTACACTTGGGCAGGTTTCTCCTACAGATTTAGCTATTTATGCAACAAAAGCTGCCATAGAAAAATCAGGAATTAAAGGCGAAGACATCGACCAAGTAATGTATGCAAATATTGGTCAAAGTTCGGCCGATTCTTATTTCTTTCCCCGGCACGTTGGTCTATTTTCAGGTATCCCTGAAGGTGTTCCGGCAGTAATGTTACAACGTATTTGTGGCAGTGGTTTTGAAACTATTATTGCAGGTGCAGAACAAATTTCGTTAGGAAAAGCAAATACAGCTTTGTGTGGAGGTGCAGAAAATATGAGCCTTTCACCTACAGTAAGTTTTGGAAACAGAATGGGTTATGCCTTAGGAAAAATTGATTTTAAAGACATGCTTTGGGAAGCATTAAACGATACCGCTGCTGTACCAATGGGATGTACAGCTGAAAATGTTGCAGCAAAACACGGAATTACCAAAGAAGACGCCAACATTTTTGCCAAACTTTCTGTGGATAGGTACATTGCTGCCCATAAAAGAGGGTTTTTTGATGGCGAAGTGGTTAAAATGAATTCGGCAGAATTTGCAATAGAAGGCTTAATCTCAAGAAAAGTAAGGCTACCTAAACATGCAGTAGATTTTTGTACAGACGAAAACGTTCGTCCATCCAATCTGGAGGATATGGCAAAATTACCTTCTGTTTTTGCTCGTGATGGTGTTCAAACTGCTGCAAACTCCAGTGGAATTGTTGATGGTGCTGCTTCAGTTGTTGTTGCGAATGGCGATTTTATTAAAGCTAAAGGCTTAAAACCACTTTCAAGAATTGTTGCTTCTGCTACCAGTGCTTTAGATCCTAGAGTAATGGGATTAGGACCTGTTCCTGCAATTCGTTTGGTTTTAGAATTGGCTGGTTTAACAATAGCCGATATCGGTTTAATAGAAATTAATGAAGCCTTTGCTGCTCAATTTATTGGTTGCGAAAAAGAATTAGGCTTAAACAGAGACATCTGTAATGTAAATGGTGGAGCTATTGCTTTAGGGCATCCATTGGCTGCAACTGGAACACGTTTGTCGCTCACTATCTCTAGAGAAATGCAAGCAAGAGGTGTTAAATATGGTATCGCTTCGGCGTGTATCGGTGGGGGACAAGGAACAGCTATTTTATTTGAGAATACAAATATTTAAAATTAACCGTCATTGCGAACGAAATGCAATGGAGTGAAGCAATCTGCCTCATCGAAGGACAGATTGCTTCGTACCTCGCAATGACGTAAATAAAAATAACATGGGAAAAATGAAACAATGGCAAATGACTGAACTGAAAGCCGATTTTAAATTGGTTGAAGTTGAAGTGCCAACAATAAAAGAAAATGAAGCTTTGGTAAAAGTCGCCGGTTGTGGCGTTTGCCATACCGACCTTAGCTTTTGGCACGATGGTGTTCGTACCAAAAAAGAAATGCCATTAACACTTGGACACGAAATTAGCGGAACTGTTTTGGAAGGCCCTGCTCATTTAAAAGGCAAAAATGTAATTATTCCTGCGGTTTTGCCTTGTGGCAATTGTGAGTTGTGCAACAAAGGACGAAGCAACATGTGTCAGAACCAACTGATGCCGGGAAACGATTTTCACGGAGGTTTTGCAACGCATATTGTAGTGCCTCACCAATATTTGTGTGTGGTTCCTGATTCAATGCTTACCAAATACAAATTAGAAGAGCTTTCGGTCATTGCCGATGCGATTTCTACTCCATATCAGGTGATGAAAAAATCGGAATTGGAAAAAGGCGATTTGGCTATTGTAATTGGAGTTGGTGGAGTTGGTGTTTATGGAGCATTAATTGCAAAAATATTTGGTGCTAAAGTTTTGGCAATTGATATTAATGATGAAAAATTGGCACAAGCTAAAAAGAATGGTGTGGATGCTACAATAAACTCAAAAGGGTTGGACATTAAAGAAATAAAAGCCAAAGTAAAAGAGTTGGCCAAAGAAATTGGAGCTCCAAAATACGGTTGGAAAATTTTTGAATTTTCCGGATCAACAGCTGGTCAGGAATTGGCTTTTAACCTCATCACTTTTACCTCAACATTAAGTATTGTTGGGTTTACCATGAACAAATTAGAAGTTCGTTTGAGTAATTTGATGGCATTTGATGCCAAACTAATCGGAACATGGGGTTGTAAACCGGAATTATACCCTGAAGTGGTGGATTTAATCGCTACCGGAAAATTGGAAATCAAAGATTTTGTCCAAACTTTTCCCTTGTCACAAATCAACGAAGTTTTTAAAAATACATTAGCACATAAATACGATAAACGCTCGGTGTTGGTGCCGGCTTGTTAAAAGCCTCCCCCAACCACGCAAAAGGCGTGGCTATTTCCCCTCTTGAGACTCTGTGCTGAGCGAAGTCGAATGTAGGGGTAGGGGTGTGTAAAACTTTAAATTTAAAATAAATACTATGGAAAATCTAAAAAATCACAACATTGTAGAAGGATATACTTACACAGACATCCTTTTCGAAAAAAGACCTTGCTTAAACTTTGACGGCACTCCTGTTAAAGGACTTTTTAACGCTTGGATTATATTAAACAATCCAAAACAATACAACTCTTATACCACCAAAGCTGTTAAAGAAATTATTTTGGCTTTTGGCGAAGCATCAAACGACAGAAGTGTTGTTGCAGTGGTATTTACCGGAGTTGAAGATAAAGCATTTTGTACCGGTGGAAATACGAAAGAATATGCAGAATATTATTCAGGAAATCCTCAAGAATATTCACAATACATGCGTTTGTTTAACGACATGGTTTCAGCCATTTTAAAATGCGAAAAACCTGTTGTTTGTCGTGTAAACGGAATGCGAATTGGTGGCGGACAAGAAATTGGAATGGCAGCCGATTTTACTGTGGCTTCTGATTTAGCTCGTTTCGGACAAGCCGGACCAAAACACGGAAGTGCAGCCATTGGTGGTGCAACCGACTTTTTGCATTTATACATTGGAGTGGAAAGAGCCATGGCTTCATTAACACTTTGCGAACCATTTACTGCTCACCAAGCCTTAAATTTAGGCATGATTACCGACGTTGCCCCGGCACTTAAAGTGGACGGAAAGTTCATCGCCAACCCATTGGTGAATATTGAAAAATATGCTGACGAATACGGCCGGATAATTTTCGGAGCCATGAAAACAGGAGAAGAATTAGCCAAAGGAAAAGAACTGATGGCAAAAGGTGTTGTTGATTTATCAAAATTAGATGAAACGGTGAATAAATTGATTGCTAAATTATTACACACCTTCCCGAATTGTTTACACAAAACATTAACCGAAGTGCGTAAGAAAAAATTAGAACATTGGGACATGAACAAAGAAGGTAGCCGTGAATGGTTAGCATTAAACATGATGACCGAAGCTAAAGCCGGATTTAAAGCATTTAACGATGGACCTAAAAACGATAGAGAAGTTGATTTTGTTAAACTTCGTCAACTTTTGGCTGAGGGCAAAGAGTGGAATGACGAAATGCACAGAGCAATTTCTCCACAGTATAAAAGTGCAAATGTATAATAATCGTCATTGCGTTTCCACCGTCATTGCGAGTGGAGTGCAACGGAACGAAGCAATCTGCCTAAATCATAGACAGATTGCTTCGTGCCTCGCAATGACGGTAAAGAAGTACAATTACAATATAAATTAAATTTTAACTTTCTCCCCTTTGGGGAGATAAAAGAGGCGATATGGAAAAAATAAAATTAACCTACACGCACAACAACACCGTTGCCAACCTACTTTTAGACGATGGCAAAGGCAATGTGTTAGACAATATAATGATGCTAGAAATTCTGGATTGTTTTAAAACTTTTAAAACCAACCCGAATTTGAAACTGATTACTTTTCAGGGCGAAGGCAAACACTTTTCGTTTGGGGCAAGTGTTCCGGAACACACCAAAGAACTGGCTGAAATGATGATAAAAACGTTTCATCAACTCTTTTTTGGTATCATGGATTTGGGAATTCCTACCATGGCAAAAATTTCCGGGCAATGTTTAGGTGGCGGAATGGAATTAGCCATCATGTGCAATTTTTTGTTTGCCGACAAAACCGCAAAATTAGGTCAGCCCGAAATTATTCTAGGTGTTTTTCCACCACCTGCATCGGTTATTTTGCCCGAAAAAATAGGCTTAGCCAGAGCGGAAGAATTATTGCTAACCGGTAAAACCATTGATGCCGATGAAGCCCTAAAAATAGGTTTATTAAACCATGTGTTTGAAAACAAAGATGATTTAAACACCGAAGTAGAAGCCTGGATAGCAAAAAATATAGTGCCAAAAAGTGCCTCTTCGTTACGTTACGGAGTAAAAGCTGCCAGAATTAAGTTTAACCACATTTTAGGAAACTTTTTACCACAATTGGAATACATGTACGTTAAACAACTGATGGAAACCAAAGATGCCAACGAAGGCATCAACTCATTTTTGGAAAAAAGACCCCCTGTTTGGGAAAATTGTTAAATGCTGTACCATCCATTCTATTAGGATAATAGCTCTTTTTTATATTAAAATGCGAATCAATAAATTTCTTTATTCGCTTTTTATTTTTTTTAACCAAATAGATTTTATTAGTTTAGGTAAATTAATTACATTTAGTGAAAATATTAAGTGTTGTTTATTAGCATTTGTAGTCGTTTGAAAACGTATAATTATACGTTTATTCAACGAATAAAAATTAAAACAAATTGATTTATAATAACTTACAAACAATAAACATATAGTGCGAATAAGTGTACCAGTACACATAGCCGCTTGTTATACGTAATAGAAAATGGATTTTAGAATAGTAGAATACAAAAAATATTACAGATTAATTCGGTTAATAATAGGCTTATCCCAATCATTTCTAATCTTATATGTGACAATTTTTGAATTATACCTTAAGAAAGATGATGATATTTCTAGCTGGCCTTTTATTATAATGTTAACTGTTTTCTTTTCATTCAAAATTTATTACGGCTTCATTTCTGACCATTATAAAACAGATGGTCAATTAACCATAAGTAATGAAGAAGTGTTGATTAATGGGGTTTCTCAAACTGCCCCATCATTGATACGCCTTTATGGATATGAAAAAATGTCAAGACCAATCTACCTTCTAACGATGTTCGTTATGGTTTTTACAAGTCCTAAATCTGGTCGAGGTGAATCTCATGATGGAATTAATTATATACAGTTTAATAACGAAAAAAACACTAAGACTTATTTTATTATAAATAACAAAGCTGACTATGAGAATCTGCAAGAAATTATTTCTAATAATGAAAACCTAACGTTGAAAAAGCTACCTTCTTTTATTAATTTCAATATCTAACATCGAATTGAGAAATATACCATTTGTAATACTTGGGTTTAACTCCCCCAACCTGTCCGTAGTTTGAAGCGAAGGCAAAAAGTGGTGGCAACTACGGGCTTATAACTACAAAATCAAAAAGTGTTACATTTGGTAAAAAATATTAGTCTGTAGTTGCTCACACACCAGCTCGGCTACAAACTACAGACTGTGCTAACATCAAATTTATGAATCAATTGATTTCAAAAATAATACAACACGAAGGTGCTGCAACAATAGTTACCTATAGTGGTGGCGAGCCACATGTAACTGCAACTTGGAACTCATATATTGAATTGGATAAAACTGGTCAACTATTAATTCCTGCTGGAGGGTATCACAAAACAGAAAGCAACATTAATTCGGGCAGCAAACTAATCATGCTCATTGCTAGTAAAGAAGTAGCTGGAAAACAAAGCATGGGAACAGGGTTAAGATTAACTGGAAGTGCTGTTTTTGTTACAGAAGGCAATGTATTTAACAAAACAAAAAATCGTTTCAATTGGGCAAGAGCGGTTTTGGTTTTTACAGTAGAAAAAATAGAACAGTTATTATAGTTTTTGTTAAAAATATAAATAAAATGAACAACCAAAATTTAGTGTTATTTGAAAGCAAACAGGTTCGTAGGGATTATGCCAACGGAGGAATTTCGGCAGAAGCAGTGGCTAAATTGGGTAAAACCATGAGTTTTAAAGCTCCTATTGCCATGAATTTTGCCGAAGAATTGATTGAACAAGCCAAAGGTCCACAATCGGAATTAGAAAAATTGGTAGCTATTTTTACCACCAAAGATGCCTTGTTAGGATTAACTAACATTGGTCAAAAAGTGATTTATACAGGAGAGTAAAAGCCTATCCATATGAAAATAAATATATTATTTAGATTATTCTAATAAGAAATTATTATTTTTGGAAGAAAAAAATTAATCGATGAAAGCATTTGAATTTAAACAAAAACAAAAAAAATACTTTTCAAGTAGAGTTTTAATACTATTGAGCTTTGTATTTTCTATAATAGGATGTTCGAAAGAAACTGAAACTCCACCAGCACCTGTTTATGACAACTCTGTAAATTCACCACTACCTACTTTAAGTCCAATAACTAGTAATTCAGGTAGTGGAGTAACGGATGTTGATGGAAATACATACTCTACTGTTGTATTGGGTAATGGACAAGAGTGGATGGCTGGAAACTTAAAAACAACGAAATATTCTAATGGAGATTTAATAGCTAATGAATCAGGTGTTATTGCTACTGCATCTGTAACAGATCCAGGTTCTGGATATAAAAACGGTACATACAATAATGTTGCTTTGATTGGAGGTAATGGAATGGGAGCGACTGCTGATATTACAATTGATACAGGAGAGGTTGTAGCTATGACAATTATTAATTTTGGTAATGATTATTTGTCTGGCGATATACTTACGGTAAATGATACTCTTTTAAGTGATACTACAATTGGTTGTTGTATAAAAATAAAAGTTAATGCAACCCAATGGCAAAATTTAACAACAGGAGCTTGGTCTCATTACAATTTTGATAGCCAATTTGAAAATCCATACGGAAAATTATATAATTATTTTGTTGTAGCGGATTCTCGAAATGTGTGTCCAACAGGCTGGCATGTTCCAAATGATACAGAATGGAATACATTAGTATCTTATTTAGATCCTGAAGCTGTTGTAAGTACAATTGGAACCCAAAGTTATATAGCAGGAGGAAGAATGAAAAGTAAGGGAAAACAATACTGGCAAACTCCTAACACTTATGCAACCAACGAAACTGGTTTTTCAGCTCTTCCAGCTGGTTCGAGAGATACTATTGGAGATTTTAATTACATCAATATTAGTGTAGGATTTTGGACTTCTACAGAGCTGAATACTAACGAGGCATATTCTCGAGACGTGAGTTATGGAAGTGGGGGTATAAACAGGCGTGCGATTGATAAAAATGATGGTTATTCAATTCGTTGTCTAAAAGATTAATTCTTCTAAATTATAGTGAAAACTTCAACTAGGTGTCCGTCAACTGACGGACACTTTTTTTTGATTTAAACACAAATTAAAAATATGACGAAGAAGTAATTTCAATGCTAATATCGTTGAAAAAAGCATAGTGCATAGCACATAAAATATACTTTTGCCGTATTATATAACCTATTGATATTTTGGTTTAAATGCCCTACATCCTACTCTCTTCCCCCCTACAAAGCTTTACCGATTTTCGGTTTCGAAATGCGTTTAATAAGTATTTTGGTGGAATAGATACCTTTTATGCCCCATACATTCGATTTAATGGAAAGTTAGAGATTAAATCGGTTTACGAGCGTGATTTGTTGCCTAAAAACAACACCGTTGCAGAGCTCATTCCTCAAATCATGACCAATGATGCCGATGAGTTTCTTTTTACAGCTAAATATGTTCAGCAAATGGACTACAACGAACTCAATTGGAATTTAGGCTGTCCATATCCCATGGTTACCAATCGTTGTTTAGGCTCAGGTTTAATTAGCGATGCCGGGCGAATTGACGAAATCCTGAACAGAGTTCATGCAGAATCGGATATTGTGGTGTCGATGAAAATGAGAATGGGCTACAATACACCCGAAGAAATTTTAGAGGTTTTTCCTGTTTTAGAAAAATATCCCATAAAAAATATCGCCATTCATGCCCGAATTGGAAAACAATTGTACAAAGGTGGTGTTGATTTAGATTCCTTTCAAAAGTGTTTAGACCAATCCAAACACAAAATGTATTACAATGGCGATATCACTTCGGTAGCAAAATTTAACGAAATGACAGAGCGTTTTCCCACCATCGACCATTGGATGATAGGACGAGGTTTAATTGCCGACCCTTTTTTACCGAGCATGATAAAAAACAATACTTCTATTTATCCCGAAAACAGACTGGAAATTTTTAGCAAATTCCACGATACCATTTTTCATGAATACGATGAAGCTCTCTCCGGTTCTACTCAAACCATCATGAAAATGCAAAGTTTCTGGGAATATTTTTCCTTGAGTTTTTCAAACCCTCATAAAACATTTAAAAAGATTAAAAAAGCAAAAAACATAAATGCTTATGAAGATGCTGTTAAATTTATTTTGGACTATGAAATAACAACTGCAGAAAATTAAGGAGCAATTAATTTTTAGTTAGATTATCCACCACTTTAAATTAATTAATCATCTTTGCAGCTAGACATTCCTTTCTAAAAACAACAATGAAAACTAGAATACTAATTGGTCGACAAGATGTTGCAGATTTTCCTGAACTAAGTCTTTTTGAACTCCCGGTAAAAATTGATTCGGGAGCTTATACCTCTAGTTTACATTGCCACAATATTGTTGAGTTCGAAGAAAAGGGCATAAAAAAAATAAAATGTAACTTTTTAGACCCCGAACACGAACAATACCACGAAAAAGAAATTATATTTGAACACTTTAAAAAACGAAGAGTAAAAAGCTCCAACGGAATTGTAGAAATAAGATATTCAATACAAACAGAAATTATATTATTTAAAACCAATTATCCGATAGAATTAACGTTAACCGAACGAAGAAGTATGAAATTTAGTGTTTTATTAGGACGAAAATTTCTCTCCAAAAAATTTATCATCAACCCCGCAATAAAAAATTTATCGTTTAAAAACAAGATTATTACTTATCCATAAACACAAATGAAAATAGTTGTTTTATCAAGAAACCCCCACTTATACTCAACCGGTAGATTAGTTGAAGCAGGAGAAAAAAGAAATCATGAGATGCTGGTGATAGATCACACCAAATGTGATTTATTAATTGAGAAAAAAAATCCTCAGATTTTATACAAAGGAAAGCCATTAGAAGGGGTTGATGCAGTAATACCCAGAATAGGGGCATCAGTAACATTTTATGGTGCTGCAGTTGTTCGTCAATTTGAAATGATGAAGGTATTTACTGCCACAGAATCTCAAGCCCTTGTTCGTTCGAGAGATAAATTAAGAAGTTTACAGATATTGGCGAGAGCCGGTTTAGGCTTACCAAAAACGGCATTTACCAATTATTCTAAAGATGTAAAAACAGTTATTCAGAATGTGGGTGGAGCTCCTTGTGTAATTAAATTGTTAGAAGGAACACAAGGTGTTGGAGTGGTTTTAGCCGAAAATCAAAATGCTGCAGAATCGGTAATTGAAGCATTTAACGGATTAAAAGCTCGTGTAATTATTCAGGAATTTATCAAAGAAGCCGGTGGTGCCGATATTCGTGCATTTGTGGTAGATGGTGTAGTGGTTGGAGCCATGAAACGACAAGGGAAAGAAGGTGAATTCCGTTCGAATTTACACAGAGGAGGTTCTGCACAAGTAATTGAATTAACCGACGAAGAAGAAAATGCCGCATTAAAAGCTGCAAAAGTTTTAGGGCTTGGAATTGCTGGTGTAGATATGCTTCAATCCAAAAAAGGACCATTGATTATGGAAGTAAATTCTTCTCCCGGATTGGAAGGAATTGAAGGTGCTACAGGAAAAGATATTGCCAACGCAATTATCAGGTATATTGAAAGACATGTGTAAAACCCCCTAATCCCCAAAGGGGGACTTTGTGAGCTGACAACTGAAGACTGACGACTAAGAAAAATGGATAACGACATATTTGTACTTCTTGGAAAAAAAATTAAGCGTGGACAAACCGTTACGTTAAATTTAGATATTGCCCGGTTACATACCCGAACCATGATTGAAGTTCCTGTAATTGTTTCCCGAGGAAAAAATCCTGGCCCTATTATTTTGCTAAATGCCGGTATTCACGGCGATGAGGTAAACGGTGTTGAAATTGTTCGTCAAATTGTTGCTAAAGGTTATCATCAACCAGATTGCGGGACGGTAGTTTGTATTCCCGTTTTAAATGTATTTGGATTTTTACATAAAACACGAGAGTTTCCTGATGGGAGAGATTTAAACAGGGTTTTTCCTGGTTCTAAGGAAGGCTCGTTGGCTAGTCGTTTCGCTTATTGTTTGATGAAAGAAATTATGCCCAATGTGGAATATTGTATTGATTACCACACCGGAGCAAGCAGCCGTTTTAATTACACTCACTTACGCATTGAAGGAACCGATCCAAAAAGTAGCGAATTGGCAAACGCATTTGGTGCTCCATTTATACTTTTATCGAAAGAATTGCCAAAATCGCTAAGAAGTGAAGCTGTTAAAGCAGGTGTTAGTGTAGTTTTATTTGAAGGCGGTAAATCGTTGGATTTAGATCGGATTGTTACAAAAGTTGGCGTAAAAGGTGCTTTGCGGGTAATGCAGCATTTGGGAATGAGAGATTTTACCAAAGAATTAGCCAATCATCACAGTGATGTAGCACCAATTACCTTAACAGAATCTACTTGGATGAGAGCCCGTTATTCAGGTATGTTTAGAACAACCGTTAGCATTGGCACTAAAATTAAAAAAGGAATGGTTCTCGGTACTATTTCCGATCCGTTTGGTGATTTTGAAAAACGGGTCATTGCAAAACGTGATGGTTATGTAATTTGTTCAAATCACTCTCCTATTGTATATCAAGGCGATGCCATTTTTCATATTGGGTTTAATTCACTTGAAAAATAGCCTAGTTTAATCATTCTCTTACATACAGATCAATCTTTAATTAATTTGTAATATCATTTTCTATTACCTATTCCTTACTATTTCCAAAAAATATAACCTTTTAATCAATTGATTTAGTTTTACAACATTAGTGTATTTTCACTATATATCACGAATATTAGAGTCGTGGATATATAATTCATTGCTAAATATGGTAAAATCAACCATTAACTAAATGAAACCCGCCATTAACTAATTACTGATTGTTTACTCAGATGTTAGCTTCTACATTTGATCTATTATTAACCAATAAACTTAATGTATATGAAAAAAATCTTACTACCAATTTTGACGGTTTTTTCAATTCATTCTTTTTCCCAAACCATCGACAATAAAGTTGTTGGCTCTGCAGGAGGATCATTTGAAGCAGCAAACGGTTCATTAAGCAGCACGATGGGAGAAACAGTGACAAATACCCTTGAACAAACCAATGTTACTCTAACACAAGGTTTCCAGCAACCTACCTTTTTTATTACATCTGTTGATACTCCTAAAAAAGAAAAGCTGGAAGTTGAAATTTTTCCTAATCCAACCACTGATGTAGTTTATTTAAAAACTTCAGAAAAATTAATGAAATATCATGTGCTGGATTTATCCGGAAAAATATTGGAAACCGGTGAGTTAATTGAAAGTCAAACAAAAATTAATCTGCTCAATTATGCCAAAAACATCTATTTGATTGAGGTGTATTCTACATCAAAAAATACAAAAAACACATTTAAAGTAACCAAACAATAAAACAAAAAACCATGAAAAAGATAAAATTACTAGTTGCAAGTTTATTACTTGCAGTAGCATTTACAAATGCACAAACGCCTGAAGCGTTCAATTATCAAGCTGTTGCCCGTTCATCAGCCGGAACAATAATCAATAATCAAAATATTTCTATCCAAATATCTGTATTAAATAACGGTTCAGCCGTTTATACGGAAACCCATGCCATTACTACCAACCAATATGGCTTATTTACTTTAGGGATTGGTCAGGGAAATGCCACTTTAGGAAATTTTTCTTCCATCGACTGGACTACCGGAAATTATAGTGTACAAGTTGAAATGGATGAAAACGGTGGGTCAAATTACACATTAATGGGGGCTTCTCCTCTTCTTACTGTTCCGTATGCCATGCATGCCAAAACTGCTGACAATACATTCAGTGGTAATTATAATGATTTAACAAATACTCCTGCTATTCCTACCAATACTTCTGATTTAACTAATGACTCGGGATTTATTACCAATCCTGATGATGCCGATGCCAGTGCAACAAATGAATTACAAAATTTATCATTGTCCGGAACTTCACTGAGTATTAGTAATGGTAATTCCGTTAACTTAGGAAGCATTGATACAGATACTCATTTGACTGAAGCCGAAGTTGATGCCATGGTTGGCAATAACGGCTATTTAACCTCATTTACTGAAGTTGATGGAAGCACAACTAACGAATTGCAGGATTTGTCATTATCAGGAAATACATTAAGCCTGAGTAGTGATGCAACTCCGGTTAATTTGAGCGGATATTTAGATAATACTGATAATCAGACCATAAGTTTATCAGGAACAAATCTGTCTATTTCCAACGGAAACACTATTAACCTCAGCTCTATTCAAGACGGATATGAGGCCAATACTGATAATCAAACCATAAGTTTATCTGGAACTAATTTGTCTATTACTAATGGAAATACTTTAGACCTAAGTTCAGTTATTCCTACCTATTTTGATATTATTAGAGATGCCGATAATAATACTAAGGTTGAAGTTGAAAGGATAGCAAATAACGATGAAATTATGTTCACAACCGGTGGAAAACAAATGATGATGTTAAATGGCAGGAGTTTATCTTTCCCTGCTCATAGTGGAAGTATCTTTTTGGGAACAAATACCGGCTTGAATGATAATTTGAACAGTAATCACAAGAACATATACATTGGTGATAATGCTGGAAAAATGAGGTACTTATTCTTTATATGCAAACAGTACCGGTAATTTAAATACTGCAATCGGTGTCTATTCCATGATTGACAATACCACCGGATCAAACAATGTGGCACTGGGTTCGTCATCTATGTATTCTAATACAACTGGTGGAGATAATGTTGTTTTAGGTAATTCGGCTTATTATAATAACAATGGATCTTATAACACCATTATTGGGTCAAGTGCAGGACTTCAATCACCAACAAACAGTAGTGGAAATGTATTTATTGGATATCGAGCAGGATACTACGAAACCGGAAGCAATAAATTAATCATTGGTAACAATTGGAATGGTACTGGCTCCAGACTTATTTCAGGAGACTTTTCTACAGGAAAAGTAACTATAGATAGTGTTTTAAAACTTGAACAATTGGCTTCTCCTCCATCAAGCCCAACTCAAGGAGAAATTTATGTGGGAACAGATAATCACATTTATTGCTACCTTGGAGGCCTTTGGAAACAACTGGACAACTAAAAAATACTAAACCAAAAAAGGCTGGAAAAAATTTCCAGCCTTTTTTTAATTTGACAACAATTCAATTAATCCATCTTTTTTTCTTCTGGAAACTTCTATTGGAGTATTGTCTTCCAAAACAACGGTTCCTCCCTCCCCTCTAATGTACTCCTTTACAAACTGAATATTAATTAAATGTGATTTATGTACCCGATAAAATCCTTCGGAAGACAAAAGCTCGTCAAAATCCTTTAATGTTTTAGACACTAATATCTTCTTTCCACTGATAAGAAAAAAATTAGTGTAATTATTGTCAGATTCACAACGAATGATTTCAGAAACTGAAATCATCTTTAACCCCGAACTTGTCGGTAATGCAATCCTATTAAAACGAATTTTGTTTTTTAATAAGATATCGACTTTTTGTCCAATTTCTTCTATCCTATTGCCACTTTTTAATTTATTAATTGCTTCAATAAAATCATCTGGGTTTACAGGTTTTAACAGATAATCAATAGCACTGTACTTAAACGCTTTAATAGCGTGTTGTTCGTATGCGGTAACAAAGATTATTTTAAAATTAATTTTTGGCAATTTCTCTAATAGGTCAAAACCCGTACCATCAGGCATTCTAACATCTAAAAAAACAACATCCGGCTTGTTCGATAATATTGAAAACAAACCATTTTTAACGTTATCAGCCTCATCAACCACCTCAACATCGGGGGTGTATTTTTCAATGAAATTTCTAACTGTTTTTCTACCCGACTCTTCGTCGTCAATTATTATTGCTTTCATATATTCATTAAAATATTAATCCTTGTACGGCATTTCAATAACCACCCTGGTACCTGTTGCATTTCCAAATTCATCCGTTTTATCAATAATTTCAACAGTTAAACTTAACTGAAATTCTTCCGAAAGAAGAGCTATTCTTTCTTCCGTAACTTTAATTCCTAACGACGATTTCTGTGAGGTATTATTTTTTATTTCTCCCGATTTTTTTCGACCAATTCCATTATCATCAATAGTGCATATTATTTTACCTTCTGTTTGAACGTAATTGATTTCAATAATTCCATCCGTTTTTCCTGTAAACCCATGCAATATTGCGTTTTCGATGTATGGTTGAGCTAACATTGGTGGAATCATAGTGAACTCATCATCAATATCGTTGATATGAATGTGACTTGTAAATCGATTGCTAAACCTCAATTTTTCCAGTTCCAGATACAATTCTAAAGTTGTTATTTCTTTATCAAAAGTAACAAATGGTTGTCTGGAATTATCCAAAATCAATCTCATCAATGAATTAAAAATAAAGTGTGGATTCATTTGAGAACGAAGCATTTCCGTCTCCACTTTTAGCCCTCTTTTTTCCAAAACATTAATTTTATTCTTTTGTTTTTGTCTAAACTTGATAAAAAAGATTAGAAATGTTAAGATGATTATTCCTGAAACCAGCAGAATAAGAAAGACTCTTACCCTTGCAGTCTTTTTTTCCTCGTTAAACTTTATTTCCTTCAGCTCTTTATCTTTTTGAAGCAATAATATTTCCGTATCTTTTTTATCAACCTCATACCGTGTTTCAATATCCTCTATTTTTAATTTACTATCCTCGCCGCTTAAACTATCATTTAACAAGGTATATTTTTCATAATTAACAAGAGCATTTTTATAATCCCCGTTCTTTTTATAATATTTATATAATTTGTCGTAAGCCAAAATTGAAAGAGAATTTATGTTATGAAGGTTTGCTTCCTTTGAGGCTAACAGATAATAATTTAATGCCTCCGCAGGATGATCATTATGAATATCTCCAAGTGATAGGTATGCGTTAACCTTATTATACACATCATCATACTTGGTGGCAAGTTCTAAGGCATTAGTTAGGTTGTCTTCAGCTAATTTGAAATTATTTTTTCTAATAAAAAGATCACCAATATTATTATAAACCAAAGCAAAACCAGAGCTGTCAGCGATTTCCTTTTTTAAATTTATGGATTGATTAAAACATATCAAAGCACTATCTAATTTGTTTTGGTTCATATAAATTAATCCTAAGGTATTATAGGATAATGTCGCATTATATTTATCGTCATTTTTTAAATAAAACTGAACTGAACGATACGTGTTTTCAATGGCCTTATCATATTCACCTAAATCTTTGTAGATTACGCCAATATTGGTATAAGCCGATACAATGAAATACTCATCGTTTAATTTTTCGGCGACTTTCAACGATTTATAATAGTACTCTATGGCCTTATCGTAATTGAATAAATAATAATAAATATTTCCGATATTATTCGTTATCACGGTTTCATAAAGATCATTGTTTAACGTTTTGTTTATTTCCAGAGCATGAAAAAAAGCCACCTGAGCTTTAGAATAATCTGCTTGTTTGATGTAAGTGTTTCCAATCGAATTCAACGCCTTTAAAGCGTCTTCATTATTGTTATGTTGCGAAGCAATTTCATAACATGTTGTCAGCTTTTTTAAAGCTTCCTCAGCATTCCCAATGTCATTGTATGCAACACCTAGATTTATCAAAACCTTAGTAATTTGCTTATCGTCATCACTTTTATTTGCGTAGTTCAGTGCCTCGGAATAACTATCAACTGCTTCATTGTTTTTAGAAAAATTTCCATAAACAATTCCCTTACTGAGATAAGCCGTACTTATTCCAATCAAATCATTCTTTTCCTGAGCACTTTTTAATGCTTTATCAACAAAATATAGTGCAGAATCAATATTGGATTTTTTATATTCATTGATTAACGACTTTAATGCTTGTTGTCGTTCTGAGTAGCTACTCCTGTTATTTTGGCTGATACTAATTAAGCTGTCCAAATGTTGATTTGCAGTTGCTAACTGCATTACAAATAAAAAAATAAGACCAGTTAATAATTTGTTCATGCAAAAAAAATATTGAAGCCTGTTGGTTCACACAAAAATAAACTTACGAATTTTATTACAAACAAAGATACCATCAGTACATTTTAAGTATTGAGGTTTTAAATCCTCGCTTGTTCGTTGAAACCAATAATCTTGGTTAACTATTTTACCATCAAAGGTTTTTAATCGGCGTTCAAATACATAAATGGTTGGGTTAAACGTCATATCAGTAACACCAACCGTATAAAGCTGTGGATCTTCAGGTGTTTTTGGAGCAGGCTCATTTATCACTACTTCCAAGCCATTGTGTTCCAATAGTTTATCAAGACGATGCCATTTTTCACATTGGGTTTAATTAAAGAGTAGAAAGGTTTATTTTCCTACTTTTAGTCCGTTAATGACATGAGTTGTACCTCCACCCAAACCTCCCCATTTGAGATAAACATAAATAGAGTCGTTTGGAAAAAATTGACCTGAACAATAGTTGGTCGGAAAATTTGATAACACACCCGAGCTATCTACTGTTAATTTAATGGAATTATCGTTTGTATAAAATATTTCAATTTCGTTAGAAGGTTTCGCATATTTTATAGTTCCCTGGTATGTTATCGAATCATGATAATAATATCCAATACTATCAGTATTTACTTCGTAGCGATGAACATCAAACAACCAATTTTCGACAATAATAGAATTTGAAGATGATTGATTTATAGTTTCTTTACTACAACCTGAGCTTATAATAGTAATTAAGGTTATTAGCGATATAATATTGAATTTCATAAGTTAGTTCTTAATTAATTTATTGATGGTTTGATTGCCATTTTTAGAAATACTTTTAATCATATACACCCCGGCATTTAATTTAGAAATATCTATTTTTAAAGCGTATTCAGCATCAAAAACTAATTTACCATTCATGTCAATAATATTTACTCTATCAATGGAATTATTGTTTGATGAAATTGTAATAAAGTCGTGCGAAGGGTTTGGATAAATACTGATTTTATCGTCCACTTTTACATCACTTATTCCTACTGTGCAATTATACCCTGCATTTATCAATCCTTGGCGAATTAAATTATGACGCTCTCTTAAAACTGTTTTTAAAGCCGGAACATCTGTCAAGCCAAATACATTGTAATATCCAAACTCGGTACCATTATCAAAATCAGTATTACTTGCTACTTTTCTATAATCATCGTAAACCGCTTGTTGGATTTGATTTTTCCAATCATTTATTTTACTATACATTAAATTGGTATCACAAACGGAGTTATTTAAGGCACACATCGCCTCTAAATAGTAATTTTTTAATTGTGGTAAAATGTTCATTTTCGATGCAATACAACCCGATGAAATTGAACTAGGAATTATAGGATAAGATGTAACTTGATAATTATTGGTTTCCCATAGGCCAAAAGAGGCATTAAAATCCCAAGGGGTTACTTGCCATTTTTTAACCAAACTATCAAATACATAAATTTGATTTCCTTTTAAACTGATGTATGAATCGAAGTTTAATAAATAAACATTTAAAGCTTGGTATTTGAAAAAATCTTCAATATTTAAGTATTTAGGAACAGTATCTAAGTATTGAGTGTTTGATGTATTGTTTGCTTTATTTAGCATATTAATAAAACTTGGCCAAGCAGTATTTGGGTCTCCATTAGAGAATTCGTATCTGGGATAAAAACTAGATGGGTGATTAGCATCGTACTCCCACATGTCTGTACCATAATAGCACATATCCCCAAAATCTAAAGATTCGATTGCATCAGAACTTCTATTACCAAACTTTTGTTTATACATTTCGTCTTTACCTTCAACAATAGTATATACACCCCAATACACATTATTAATATACACTTTTGCAAAAGCTGTTCTTAAAGAAAATAACCCCATTTCATTACAAATGTCGTAGGTGAGTTTTTCTCTCATCATGGTAGGATCTTGAAAATTCATGTGTAGCGTAAATTCTTTAATACCATCATAATATTTGCCCAATACATACTTGTTGGTTTTAATTTTTATTCCATACTTATTGGTTGACGAATATTCAGAAATATTTCCTTTTCTTTTAAATCCAATACTATCTACCAAATTACCGTCAATTCTCATGTTTAACATTTGATAATTTTCTGTGGTAATCCAGTAGGTTGTATCTGCGTTTTCGAATCTAATTTCATGAAGAAAAGAATCATTAAAAACGTTGCTTCCGGGGATTTGTGCATACACACTAGAAACCATTGCACCAATTACTATCATTAAAATCTTTTTCATAATCAAAAAGTTTAGGGTTAGGGCTTAGTTTTTTATTAACCTGAATCTTTTACTTTTCTTATTTTCAAAAAATATTTCTAAAAAATAGATTCCTGTATTAATTTCATCAAACTTTATAGTGTTGGAGAATTTATTATCATAAATTATTTTTCCATTAACATCAATAATTCTTACCTGGTCAATGGTTTTATTATTGTTGAGATTTTTAATGAATACTTTATCGTGGAATGGGTTAGGATATATTAAGAGTTCGTCGTCTAATCCGGTAATTGGATTTACAGAAATGGGGTCGTCGATATAAATATTTTTACGCAACGTATCTCTTGTTGTTCCAGAAAAAGTATAAGGCCAAACAACTACAATGTTGTCGCCAGTTTTATATCCATTTGGAACACTATATGTTTCGTTATAAAAAATACTGACAGTATCTCCAAATCCAAAATTTGATACAGAAACAGTACCTACTGTATCGACAGAAAACAAAGTTCCGTTGGTATCTATGCCAGCTATCAAATAAATGTAGCCTGTAAATGATGCTCCACCGTAACTCATAATAGTTACCTGATGCGTATAATTATCGTTAAGTGCTAAGGTGTCAGGGTATATGTTTAACCCTGATCCAAGTGTGTCAACACCTAAATCCTGACCATTTACAATTCCAAAGAAAAATATTGAAAATGAAAGTGCAATTACTTTTAAATATTTTTTCATAAATGTTGTGTTTTATAATAATGACCAAGTTAGTTGTTTATTTTAAAAAAATAATAATTAAATTTATATTTTCCTTACGTGTTCAAACATGATAAAACTTTACGATGTTATCGAAAACCTTTCAAAAGAAGAAAGTAGAAATTTATCTATTTTTTTAAACAGAACCAATGCACACAACGATAGAAAAGACGTTGCTTTATTTGATTTTATCCGGAAAAACAAAAAAGAATTAAACGAAGAGCAAATTTTATCGAAATTATACAACAACAGTATCGATAAAAATTCTTTTTACCGTTTAAAAAACAGGCTTTTAACGGAAACCGGAAAAAGCCTGTTGTTATTGAATTTTGGGAAAACCGACCATATTTTTGTGATAAATAGTATTACTTTATCAAAGATTTTTACTGAAAAAAACAATTATAAAATTGCCTTTGAATATTTAATTCAAGCAGAACAAAAAGCTGTTAAAAATGAGTTTTTCGATTTGCTGGATTTGATTTACAGTGATTTGATAAAATTATCTCACGAAAGTGTTGAATTTAACCCTATTGAATACATCGAAAAAAGAAAAAACAACCACAAAAGTTTACATGTTTTACAAGAAATTGATGATTTACTTGCTGCTTTAATGTACCGAATAAAAATTTCGCAAAACTATTCTACACACAATTATCAATTTACTGAAGTGTTGCAAAAAACAATAGCTGAATTTATAAATTATGACGAAGTTAAAAAAAGTCCGAAATTACAGTTTAAGATTTATCAATCGATTAGTAGAATTTTACTTCAACACAGGGATTATGTTTCTTTGGAAGAGTACCTGAAACTTACCTATTCCGATTTTGTTTCCCGTAATTTATTTAACAAATCGAACCACGATACCAAATTACAAATGCTCACCTATCTGATAAATTCTTTATTTAAGAATAAAAAAATTAAGGAGTCGCTTAAAGTTGCTGAAGATCTTTTTATTGCAATGAGCGAATTTGATAATTTACTGTTTACCAAATATTTGTTTTACTACTACAACTCGTTAGTTATCAACTATCAAGTATCGGACAAAAAGAAAGCCATCGAAGTGCTTTTAGAGGCGAAAACAAAACCGGAAATTCAGAAACTTCCTTTTTACACCATTTTTGTTTATTTGAATTTAGCAGTGCTTTATTTTGATACCAAAGACTTTAAAAATGCCCGAAAAAATTTAGCTAACCTTAAATTATCTGATTCTTTTAAAGACATGGATGTTGTATTCAGGTTTAAAGTTCATATTGTGGAGTTACTAACTTTTTATGAGTATGGAGATATTGATTTATTCGACTATCAACTAACTACTATTCGAAAAGATTTTAAGGAAGTTTTATGTAAAGAGGAGTATCAACGGGAAAAATTATTTGTTGATTTGGTTGCAAAAATGGAAACCTATCGTGCTACCGAATTAAAGCAAAAAATAACCGAATTTTTAGAATTATCTACCAAAAACTCGGTATCGGATAACGATATTATTAACTACGATGAATGGTTAAAAAGTAAGTTGTGAGCCTCCACAACCCCTCCGAAGGGGGGGGCTACGTAGTGGACTGAAAAAGATTGGAAGACCGAAGAAAGGAGTTGTTTTAACTTCCGACTTCGGTCTTCCGACTTCTAACTTTTAAAAAACTATCTGTTTACTACAACCTTTTTAATTTGTCGTGAATGGTTTGAAATAATGTTTAACAAATAAATACCATTTTTGGTATTGCCAGTATTCCATACAAATTTATTTGTACCAGCAGAAGCTTCTTCATTTACTAGCTGAACTACCATATTGCCCAATAAGTCCGTAACAAAAATCTCAACAACAGTTTGCTCAGTTAATCCTAACTCAACCGTTAAATTGTTTTTAACCGGATTTGGATAAAGCGTTAAGGCTGAGATGAGGTCGATTTCGTTTTTAATACCAACGGTTATTGGAGAAACCACATTAATACTAAATCCATTTGTTTTTAAAACAATACCCCCGGCATCAATTGAATCGCAATAAGTACTTGTACAACTACTATCTCCGGTAACGGTCAAACACAATTCAAACGGACCTGCCGTAGCGTAAGTATAATTTGGATAAGCTTGAGTAGATGTGTTACCATCACCAAAATCCCAAAAATACGAGAGGTTACTTCCTGTTGAGCTGTTTACCACCATTACCCCATTATAACTCGAATCGGTGTACATTACAAAAGCAGCATTGCAAGTAACAGGGTTGCCGGCATCAGTAATGGTTATTGTTGCTGTATAATAATCCATACAAGTACCATAAACGGTAGAATCCATTGCTGCTAAAACTACCACATACGTTCCGTTGGTAGTATAAGTATGATTAGCATCGTATGTAGTTGAAGTATTACCATCACCAAAATTCCAAAAAAATGAAAGCCCATTTAATGCACTACCACCAGAACCATTATAAAATGAGTAGTTACCATTTCCAAAATTATAGGTGTTAAACCATGCATAAACATTACAAGAAGGGACAACAATAGAATCGCAAACAGTTGGGCAACTATCTACAGTTAGACAATAATAATAGGTTCCAGGGGCAGAATAGGTATAGTTAGGAGAGGCTGAAGTGGATGTATTTCCATCACCAAAATCCCAAAAGTAAGATGCCGGATAAGGTGCGTTACTCGAAAAATGCACAACACTTAGAGAATCTACGTATGCACTTATATAATAATCACAAACATCTATAACAACACTATCACAAACAGGAGGACAACTATCAATAGTTAAACAATAGTAATATGTGCCAGAATTTGAATAGGTGTGATTCCATCCCCATTGATATGAAGATGAGGAAGTATTTCCATCACCAAAATCGAGAGTATAAATAGTTCCACTAGATTGATTAGTAAAAAATGTATAGTTATTTGTTTGCTGTTTTTGAGCTTCAACCGTATAATTACAAGATGGATTTGAAACTCCTATAACCGTAATACTTTGGCAAACATCATCATAGCAACCGTTTGTGGAATCTCCTGCCGTAATACAAACTTGATAAGTTCCGTTTGCTGTAAAAGTGTGAAGGGGATTTTCTATGTAGGAAAAGCCTCCATCTCCAAAACTCCATTGATACGAATTTTGATTTGTACCAGTTGATGTATTAGTAAACGTATAATCTCCGTTTCCATTATCAACGAAAGTGAACCCGGCAACAATATTACAAGGGTCTTGAAACACTATTTGTTGAGCAATAGAATCATAACAACTATTAATAGAATCGTAAATGGATAAAGAAACATAATAAGTTCCCGGTGCTGAATAGGCATATGTAGGGTTTTCAATCGATGAAGTAGCATACGGAAATCCATATAAATTATCAAAATTCCAATAATAGTCTAATCCACTACCGGAAGTATTGGTAAATGAGAATGTTCCATTTCCATCATCGGTATAAGTAAAAGAAGCTACACAATTTTGTGTACTATCGTTTACAACAATAGTTTGGCAAGTATTATCATAACAAGATGTAGCTGAATCCTCAATAAACATACAAATTTCGTATGTTCCATTGGGTAATGTAATTGTTGTAATGTCGCCATAGCCAATATAATTACTATCAACTTGCCACCATACATTATAAATTGAATCTGATGTCGACTGCATGGTAATTACTCCGTTTCCATCATCAGTATAAGTAAAAGAAGCTACACATTGAGCTTTTGCACTTTGTAAAAAGATAAAGCTTATCAGTATTATCAATAAAATTTTGTAATTAATTGTTTTCATAATCTTAACGTTTTAATAATTAATTGATTGATTGATGAAGCAAATTTTAGAACTTAATTAGAAGTAATAAATGCTATTTTATCAAAACCTTACGTGTTCAAAGTAAAATAAAGCATAAAAATAACATTAACCTAGAAACTAAGTTAAGATTCGAAACAAGAAAAAAATTTGATTAATCGTTTTTCCAGTATTGAGGTTTGTATTGAGGTTTTAAATCCTCGCTTGTTCGTTGAAACCAATAATCTTGGTTAACTATTTTACCATCAAAGGTTTTTAATCGGCGTTCAAATACATAAATGGTTGGGTTAAACGTCATATCAGTAACACCAACCGTATAAAGTTGTGGATCTTCAGGAGTTTTTGGTGCCGGCTCATCTATCACCACTTCCAGACCATTGTGTTCCAATAATTTTTTCAAAAAATCTTTTCTGTTAGCATCAACGTTTTTTTCAATAAAGGTTACCCTCGTTTCGCCTATGCTTCCAAATGAATGTTTTCCGTCTAAAGTTGCCATATCTTATTGGTTTAAAAATCCATTTAATTCAAAAATGTAATCGTACAATGGGCTATATAATCCTAAAACTAAAATACCTATTACTGAAACGATTAATCCTAACCTCATATAAATTTTGCTGTTAAAAAATGGTATAGGGTGTTCGTTTTTACGAATAAACATGGCACGTACCACCAACAAATAATAGTAAAGTGAAACTGTTGCATTTGCTGCGGCTATAAATACCAACAAATAATAGCCCTCGCTTGCGGCAGAAGTAAACAGGAAAAATTTACCGAAAAATCCAGCTACAGGAGGTATTCCTGCTAATGAAAACAAAGCCAACATCATTACTAAACTAAGCTTAGGATTGGTTCTGTACAATCCATTGTAATCGTCCATGTTTTCTTTACCTGTTTTTAAGGAAATGGCTTGAACCACACCAAAAGCAGCCAAGTTGGAGAAAATATACACCAACACAAAATAAATAGCTGTGGTAGCTCCTAATTGAGTTCCTGAAATAATTCCCAATAAAATAAACCCTGCTTGTGCAATAGATGAAAATGCTAAAAACCGTTTCATGTTTTGTTGACGTAAAGCAAATAAATTACCGATAAGCATGGTAGCAATGGTTAACCCATAAATCATGTTTTCCCAAATGTACATCAATGGTTTTAAAACAGTAAACAGTAAAATCATTAAAATAAATACTGCTGCACCTTTAGAAATAACCGATAAATAAGAAGAAACGCTAATTGGAGCTCCTTCGTAAACATCGGCAGTCCAAAAATGAAAAGGAACAATCGAAATTTTAAATGCCAACCCCGAGAAGAAAAGTACAAACCCTAAAATGGTTAAATTGCTTGCAGTTATGGTTGGAATAATATCTGCAAAGAAGATAGAGCCGGAGGTGGCATAAAGCAAACTAACGCCAAACAGAGCAGCTCCTGAAGCCAAAGCAGCAGAGAGAATAAATTTTATACCCGATTCGCTCGAAATTCTTTTGGAGGTTTCGTAAGCCGCTAAAGCTGCAACCGGTAAAGTACCCAACTCTAAACCAATGTAAAACATTAAAAAGTCGCCGGCAGAAATCATAAAATACATGCCTAAAAGTGACGAAAACAACAATATAAAAAACTCACTACCTTTATTTTCTTTCACTACTTTCTCTTGAATCCAATCTGCCGATTGAAGTAGGACAATTAATACACCCACATTCAACACATTTTTAAAAAAGTACACCAATTTAGTGGTTTGAAAAGACCCTCCAAATAAACTTCCTTCGCTCAGCCCCACAAAACCAAGAATGGTGTGTATTCCAAATAAAAAGATAGCAAAGTGAACAATGCTGCTTTTTTTATCGTTTGGAATAAAAATTTCGGCAATGATTAACAATAACACTATTGATAATAGCATTATTTCTTGCCTCATTAATAAAAAATTACTTATATCCATTTTCTTTTTTTTCTTTTTTTTGACAAGGGAGCGTGCCCCCTTGTTGCTATTGCATAAAAAGTTTTATACTATCCATTACCATATCGCTAATCCAAAGTGGTGCAACACCCATACCTACGACAGGGATAAGCAACAATAAAATACCCGTTTTTTCAAACCATGTAGTTTTTGGTAAATCCAAATATTCAGGATTCGTAACTTTTCCCATTAGCATTATTCCTACTACTCGTAAGGTATAAACTGCTGTTACCACAATTGCCGAAACTGAAACAATGGTTGCTATTCTGTAAAATAGTTGCTCGTTTTGAAAAGCTCCGACAAAGATGTTCATCTCAGCCACAAAACCACTAAATCCGGGCAAACCTAACGATGCCATACCTGCAACTACATAAATAACAGAAATAAATGGAATCACTTTTAACAGCCCTCCTAATTTGGTGATGTCTCTGGTGTGAGTTCTGCCGTAAATCATTCCAATTAAAGCAAAGAAAAGTGCTGTCATTAATCCATGTGATAAGGATTGTAAAATTGCTCCATTCCAAGCTGTTTTATTAAACATTAACAACGCAAATAATACCATGCCTAAATGGCTAACCGAAGAATAAGCATTGATGTATTTTAAATCGGTTTGGCGTAATGCTCCAAATGCTCCGTAAATAACTCCGGTTGCTGATAAAATAATAAAGAACCACGACCAGTCCATTGCTCCTTCAGGCATTAAAAATAGAGCTACCCTAAAAATACCGTAACCTCCTAATTTCATTAAAACTCCTGCATGCAACATCGATACTGCTGTTGGTGCTGAAGCATGACCATCGGGTGACCAAGTGTGGAATGGAAATAATGCTCCCAGTACTGCAAAACCTACAAAAGTTAAAGGAAAAAATAATTTTTGGGCTTCAAATTGGATGTTCACTTTTGCAATTTCTAAAATATTGAAAGTTAGTTCTCCACCATCAGCATTTGAATTAAAATATATTCCTAAAACACCTACTAACAGTACTGCAGAAGCACCCATCAACATCAACGTTAACTTCATGGCTGAGTACTCTTTTGGTCCTGAACCCCAAATACCAATTAACAAATACATTGGTATTACAGCAATTTCGTAAAAAACAAACATGGTAAATAAATCTAAGGAAATGAAAAATCCATAAACTCCGGTTGACAATACCAACAATGAAATGAAAAATTCTTTTGGCAAGTCTTCCACTTTCCATGAAATAAAAACCCCAGCTAAAACAACTATAGTGGTTAATAACAATAAAGCCACCGAAATACCGTCTACTCCAATCGCATAATGAATGTTAAAATTTTCAAACCAAGTTAAATCTCGGGTAAAAAGCATTACACTGTCGTTAACAGCTCTTTCTCTAAAATAAGCAAAAACCAAATTGATAGCCATTCCGAGCTGAACGATACTGCCTACCATACTCACTACACGGGCTTGTGCCAAACCTTTAGTAAGCAATAATCCTAAAATAGTTAGGACTGGTACAGCGACAAAAAGTGATAAAATGTCCATATTCTTTTAAATTACCATAAATAAATAAACACCATTACAATAACAACAACTCCACCAACAAAAAAGAGTGCATAATCCTGAACTCTTCCTGATTGAAGACCTTTTATTTTTTGAGCTAACAACACTGTTTTGTTTCCAATACCTTCCATGGTTCCATCTACTATTTTTTTATCGAATTTGGCAATTGGTGCAGCAATTAAATTGAAAATAATTTTTTTGGTAACGAATAGATAAATTTCATCGAAATAAAATTTGTTGCTTGCCCATTTATATAACATACCAAAACCATTCGCCCATTTTTGTGCTAAATCGTTTTCTTTTTTATAAAAAATCCACGAAAGTATGATGCCAACAGCTCCAACACCAACAGCTACTGCCGCTAACGGATAGTTAAGGTGTGCTTCAAAACCCATTTTATCGGCAGTTACAAATTCGCTAAAAGGAATAAACCCTACTGTAATACTTAAAAATGCTAAAATCATTAATGGAACACTCATCGATAAAGGCGATTCGTGTGGGGTATGGTGGTACTTGGTATCTTTGCTCCAAAATATGCCAAAATAAAGTCTGAACATGTAAAATGCCGTTAACCCTGCTACCAAAAGACCTACATAATAAATCAACTTGTCGTGATGGAAAGCTGCTACTAAAATTTCGTCTTTACTCCAAAAACCTGCAAAAGGTGGAACGCCTGCAATGGCTAAAGCTGCAATTAAAAAAGTAATATTAGTGATGGGCATGTATTTACGTAACCCTCCCATGTCTTTTAGTTCGTTGCTATGTACTGCATGAATTACTGAACCCGCACCCAAAAACAATAAGGCTTTAAACATGGCGTGTGTAAACAAATGGAACATGGATGCCATATAACCAACTCCTTCGTGTCCGTCATAACCAGATACGCCAAGAGCAAACATCATGTAACCAATTTGCGACATGGTAGAAAATGCCAATACTCGTTTAATGTCTGTTTGTGTAATGGCAATTACGGCAGCAAATAATGAAGAGAATGCTCCGACATAAGCCACAATGTGTAAGGCAAAACCATCATCTACAAAATAATACATGGGAAATAATCGGGCAACCAAATAACAACCGGCAACTACCATTGTTGCTGCGTGGATTAATGCAGAAACCGGTGTTGGTCCTTCCATGGCATCGGGTAACCAGATATGTAAAGGAAACATCGCTGATTTACCGGCACCTCCAACAAAAATTAAAATCAATGCCCAGGTTATTACTGACATACCCATAAATGAAGTGGCTGCCCAACTTAATATGGCATTTCCTTCAGGGTTGTTTAAATCAACAAAATCGTATGTTCCGGTATAATACCCTATAATTAAAATTCCAATTAAAAACCCTAAATCAGCAAAACGAGTTACAATAAATGCTTTTTTAGATGCGGCTATTGCTGATGATTTGGTATAATAATATCCAATTAAAAGATAAGAGGAAACTCCCACTAATTCCCAAAAAATATAGATTTGAAACAAGTTGGTTGCCAAAACCAATCCAAACATGGAGAAAGAAAACAGCGATAAATAAGCGAAAAACTTGGTAAACCCTTCGTCGCCTTTCATGTAACCATTACTGTAAATATGAACCATTAAAGAAATAGTTGATACCACCACCAACATCATTACAGAAATGGGGTCGATTAAAATTCCCATATCAATGTGCAAAGTATCAGTAAAATTCATCCAAGTGGTTTTTTCAACAAATGTTTGAAAAACACCACCTACTTTCCCAAAAACAAAAAAGTATTGATAAGCTGCATAAAAAGATAAAATAGTAGAACTTAACAAACCTCCAACACCGATAAGACCAGAAACTGTAGGTTTAATTTTATGGCTAAAAATACCCAACAATAAAAAAACTGCCAGAGGAATTAATGGGACTAATATGATATAATTGATGTTCATGTCTATATATAATTAATACTTCATTACTTCTGTGTCTTTAACCTCAACCGAGCTAATTAGTCGGTACAAGTTAATGATTATGGCAATTGCCAAAGCCGTTTCTGCGGCAGCAACAGCAATAATAAAAACGGAAAAGAAAACCCCTTGCAATACCTCAGGAAATAAATATTTGTTAATCACCACAAAATTTACAACGGATGAATTTAAAATTAACTCCACCGAAATTAGCATAGATATTAAGTTGGTTCGGGTAATAAATCCGTACACACCAATAAAAAACAGTATGGATGTTAAGGTAAGGATTTCGTATATGCTAACTCCGAGTATCATGTTTTTTTTATTTAATAACTTACTTTTTTACTTCCGACTTCTTTGTTCCTTTAGCAATTACAATAGCTCCAATCATTGCTGCTAATAAAAGCACACTAATTACTTCAAACGGCAAAATAAATCCACCTGCTTCGTAACTTAAAAATCCTTTTCCAATTTCACTAATTGTTGTTGAGTTTGAATTTTCTATTACATTAAATGGATGTGAGTAAATGGTGGCTAAAAAAATGCCCAATCCTGCCAAACAAGCAATTGCTGTGATTAATTTTTTTATTGTTTTAGCAACTTCTAACTCCATTTCAATGTGATGAATTAGGAGGACTGAAAAAATCATTAAAACAATAATACCACCGGCATAAACGGTGAGTTGGATGGCTGCCAAAAAATTATAATCAATTAAAAAATAAATTCCTGCCATGCCTATTAATACAAATAGAAGATATACCACTGAGCGAAGCATTTTACGGCTGCTCACTGAAGCTATCGCAAAAACAATCATGATGATTGCTAAAATGTAAAACAGTATTTTCTCCATAGTTATTATTTACGATTTTTGATTTACGATTTACGATTTTTTGCCCTCATAGTTTTTATTGATGCTACAACAATTGAAAGAATTTCATTCACTTCTTTTTTAAGTAATTCAACTCTTGCAGTATTTACCAGCCCACTTTCTTCCAAAATTTCCAACCAATAATAGGTTTCATCAGCCTCTTCTTCTACAATTTTCAATTTATTAATAAAGTCAGGAGTAGATTTTGCCCTACAAGCTGCTCTGTAATTTGCTCCCACAGAAGTTGAACTCCTAACAATTTGCTTAGCAATTGCCCAAGCAGATGGCTTATTAGGTAACTCATCAATTAATTGAATTACTTCTAAACCTATTTGTTTCGTTCTTTTTTTAATTAACTCCTGCATATTCTTAAATCGTAAATCAAAAATCGTAATTCGTAAATTTTTATTCTTTATCTTCTACTCCTTTCATTAACTTAGAACCCGGTTTATTTAAAATCCTATCCAAATATTTTCTATCATACACAGAATTTTCGAAGTTTTGCCCCCATTTTATCGCATCAGTAGGACATGCTTCAATACACAAACCACACATGGTACACATTCCTAAACGATAAATGTGTTTATCAATCATTTTTTTCTTTTTTCCTGATTCTTCATCCAATTGCCTGTCCCAAATAATTTCTATAGTGCCGTTTGGACAAGCTATTTCGCACGCTTGACAACCGGTACAACGATGTTCATTGTTTTCATCGTGAGGCATAATTACTTCTCCTCGAAAACGCTCAAACATTTTTAAGGTTTCTCTATTTTCTGGATATTGTTGGGTTATAGAGCCTTTTCTGAAATTTAAAAAATACTTTCCAGTAATGCTCATGCCAGTAAGAAGCGATTTTATACCTTGATATATATCTGAAAAATAACCCATATCTTCTAAAATTGAATTGTTAAGCCAAGCCAAACAACAATAGCCATTACTACTAAGTTTACTAGATTAATTGGAAGTAAATATTTCCATTCTAAAGTTAAAATTTGGTCTATTCTTAATCGAGGAAACGACCACCTGAACCACATCATTAAAAATACGATAACGAAGGTTTTGGCTAAAAACCAAAATATACCCAATAAAGGAATTGATTCTGTTATTCCGAAAGGAGATAACCATGCCCCAAAAAATACGGTGGTTGCAATAGATGCAATAATAAACATGTTGATAAATTCAGCTAAAAAGAAATAAGCGAATTTCATCCCAGAATATTCGGTATGGAAACCTGCTCCTAATTCCGATTCAGCTTCTACTAAATCGAAAGGTGTTCTATTGGTTTCGGCTGTTCCGGCAATCATGTAAATCATAAATGCGATTACTGCTGGCACATGTCCTTGAACAATTAGCCAACCATTTTTTTGAACCTCAACAATTTCCGAAAGTTGTAATGTTCCGGTCATTAATACAATCGTTAATAAAGATAAGGATACTGACAACTCATAGCTAATGGTTTGTACACCACTTCGCATGGCTCCAATTAACGAAAATTTGTTGTTACTACTCCATCCTGCCAATAAAATTCCAATAACTCCAATAGACGAAATGGCAATTAAAAAGAGAATTCCTATATTAATATCAAAGGCTTGAAAATCTTTGGTAAAAGGAAAAACAGCTAAAGCCAATAAGGCAGTTATTATTACAAAATAAGGAGCTAAGTTGTATAAAAACTTATCAGCTTTTATGGTTCCTGTCAACTCTTTTGAAACCAGTTTAAGTGCATCGGCAATAGTTTGTAAAATCCCATGAAAACCAACTCGATTTGGACCTCTTCTTAACTGAAACCATGCAGCAATTCTTCGTTCCATTAACACCAAAAACAACCCGGCAACTGCAAAACCAGTTAAATAGATTACGGCTATTATGGTCATCTCAACAATACTGGCAATGTTTTCAGGCATTAAGCTAAACAGCCACTCGTGAATATTTTTTGTTATACTTAATAACATAATTTTATTTTTATCGGTCTATATCAGGAATTACCAAATCTAACGTTGCCATAATAGCAACCAAATCGCCAATTTTACTTCCGACAGAAATATGGTTTAATAACGATAAATTCGAAAATCCAGGTGAACGGAATTTTACCCGGTGTGCATTTTTTGTTCCTGTACTGATGATATATACACCTAATTCTCCTCTGGCAGTTTCTACACGTTGGTAAAATTCTCCTTTTGGTAATTTAATTACCGCGTTGGTAGCTACTTTATAGTCTCCTTCCGGAATGTTGTCAATCAATTGTTCAATAATGGATAACGATTCCCACATTTCTTCAATTCTCACTTCATATCGAGCAAAAGTATCGCCGGTTGTTCGCATGGCTTCTTTAAATTTTACTTTGTCCAAAGCACTGTATGGATGATGAACTCTAACATCGCACGAATAACCGGAAGCACGACCAACAGGTCCGCTCGCACCAAACGAAATGGCATCTTCTTTAGTTAAAATACCAACACCTTTGGTTCTGTGCTGAAAAATGATATTATTGGTTAATAATGCATCGTATTCAGGTAATTTTGTTTTAAAATGAGCCACAAATTCTTTCGTTCTCTTTATAAAGTTGGGATGAATGTCGAACATTAAACCACCTGGCATGTTGTAGTTCATGGTTAAACGAGCACCACAAGTTTCTTCAAAAATATCATTAATCATTTCACGGTCTCTAAATCCGTAAAAGAAGGTAGTAAAAGCACCAACATCCATCCCCATAACTCCCCACCACAACGTATGAGAAGCAATTCTGGTTAATTCTCCAATAATGGTTCTGATTACTTTTACACGCTCAGGAACTTCTAATTGTAGTGCATTTTCAATCGCTAAACAAACCGCTTCGTTGTTGATGTTGGAAGATAAATAATCCATTCTATCAGTTAAATGAACAATCTGCTGATAGCTGTCACGTTCACACATTTTTTCGATAGACCGATGGATGTAACCTAAGTCAGGTTCAACTTTTTTAATGATTTCACCATCGATGGTTAACAATAAACGCAAAACACCGTGTGTTGCAGGGTGTTGCGGCCCCATATTGATAAAATACTCTTCCGATTTAAAGTTATTATTTACAACAATTGGTTCCATCTATGTTTATTTAACAATCATATTAATTTCATCCACATAATCTTTTCTTAGTGGAAAACCACTCCAGTCTTCTGTTAAAAAGAGACGTTTTAAATTGGGATGATTATTGAATTTTATTCCGAAAAAATCAAAGACTTCTCTTTCATGAAATTCAGCAGTTTTCCAGATGTCGCAAACAGAATCAAAAGTTGGATTTTCTCTATCGGCAGTTTTTACTTTTACAACGATGGTGTGTCTGTAATCAGTAGATTCTAAATGATAAACTACTCCTAAATCAGTGCCCCAATCCACACCACTCAAGCAAAACAAATAATCGAATTTTGTTTCATTATTATTTTTTAGTTGAAGCATTAATTCGTGAAGTTGTTCCGGTTTTACCGTAATATTTAAAAACTGTGATTCTGCTTCAGAAAACTCTAATTCCGGAATCCAAGTAGTAATAATATTTTGTAAAGCTTCGTTAGTCATTTATCATTGGTTTTTTTCTTCGGACTTCCATCTTCGGACTTCCAACTTTTTCTATTTTCCTTCATCAAACCCATCAACCGGATTTTCTTTATTTTTCATACTTTCTTGTCGTATTTTATCTTGTAACATCAACATTCCTTCGAGTAAAGCTTCTGGTCGAGGAGGACATCCAGGCACATAAACATCAACAGGAATAACATGGTCAGCACCTTTTACCACAGAATACGAATTGTAAAAAAACGGACCTCCAGATATTGCACATGCCCCCATAGCAATTACATATTTCGGCTCAGCCATTTGGTCGTATAATCGACGTAAAACAGGAGCCATTTTATTAACGATAGTTCCTGCAATAATTATTAAATCTGCTTGTCGTGGGGAAGGACGTGCTACCTCAAATCCAAATCTAGAATAATCGTGTCGGGAAGCACCTGTTTGCATCATTTCTATTGCACAACAACTAGTACCAAAATAGAGTGACCAAAGAGAATTTGCTCTTCCCCAGTTGATTACTTTATCTAAATTAGTAACCATAATGTTTGCTCCATTTCCTGCCGGAATTACTTTTCCCGGAAAATCTGCAGGAATTTGTGTATTATTTTCTACTCCCATTTTAATGCTCCTTTTTTCCAAGCGTATAATAAGCCTAGTCCTAAAATAAATAGAAAAATAATGATTTCTACTAAAGCAACTGTCCCAACTTCTTTGAACACTACTGCCCAAGGAAATAAAAAGGCTACCTCCACATCAAACACTAAAAATAAAATGGCATATAAATAATAGCCTACCTTAAACTGAACCCATGTTGGTCCAATAGTTTGCATCCCACTTTCGTAAGGTTCCCTTTTTTGGGTATTGTCCGATTTAGGAGATATTAAGTTGGATAAAAAATTAGCTCCTGCAACCAACACTATACCTGCCAGTAAAAAAACTATTATTGCTTCTGAACCCATTGTCTTCTTTTATAAATATTTATGCAAAATTACTGAAAAGTTAACAGTTCATAGTTTATCGGTTCTCAGTTGTCAGTTCTCAGCCTTCAAACTTCGGTCTTCCAACTTCAGTCTTCGGTCTTCCAACTTCTTCACTTCACTTCGTAAGTTTCTCCTGAAAAGAATAAATCGTCCGTTTTTTTGTATTTAGAGTTCGCTTTAATTTTTTTAGTTAATTCATCTTCTCTTTCTTCCAAAGTAACATCGTCAAAAGCTCTGATAATACCCGTAGCAATCGGATATTCCAATCGAACAAGCATTTGGTGTAAGGTTGGGTCTTTTTCTTTAGCATCATGAACCAGTAAATCTTTTTCAGTAATACCATTTTCGCCAATAATAACCACCTCTAATTTTAAGCCTTTTAATACCAACCCTTTTTCAGAGTTTTTACCAAAAATCATTGGTTTACCATGTTCCAAATAAATTTGTCTATCATCTTTTACCTCTTTATCGGTAACATCTGTAAAACAGCCATCGTTAAAAATTACACAGTTTTGTAAAACTTCGATTAACGATGTTCCTTTAAAACGATGAGCTTCAATAAAAATTTGAGTCATTGCTTTTGGATTGTTACCACCAATTCTAGCATAAAATCTAGCATTAGCTCCTAAAGCCAATTCGCCCGGAGAAAATGGAGGTTGTGTATTTCCGTAAGGAGATGATTTTGTTTTTTGCCCAACTAATGATGTTGGAGAAAATTGACCTTTGGTTAAACCATATATTTCATTGTTAAAAAGAACAATGTTTAAATCAATATTTCTTCTTAATACATGGATGAAGTGATTTCCTCCAATTGCCATTGCATCACCATCTCCTGTAATTATCCAAACACTTAAATTAGGATTAGCTAATTTTACTCCAGATGCAATGCCCGGTGCTCTACCATGAATACTATGTACACCATAAGTGTTCATGTAATATGGAAAACGTGATGAACATCCAATACCTGAAACAAATACAACATTTTCTTTTTCAACCCCCATTTCTGGAAGTGCTTTTTGCATGGAATTTAAAATTACGTAATCATCGCAACCCGGACACCATCTTACCTCTTGATCACTTACAAAATCTTTGTAAGTATATTTTTTTACAGCTGTAGCTTCCATAATTATAATAGTTGTTTAAATTTTTGAATAAGTTCGTCGTTAGAAAATGGTAACCCTTGAACTTTGTTAATTTGTTGAAAATCGAATTTGCCAAAGTTGGCTCTTAAAATAAAGGCAAACTGACCACTATTTAATTCGCAAACAATAATTTTTTTGAATTTTTTAAATACCTCTTCTGTATTTTTTGGCATCGGATTGATGTAATTAAAATGAGCAAACCCAATGTTTTTGTAGCCTTCCTCGGTAATTTCTTTTACTGCTGAGTGCAATGTGCCATAAGTTCCACCCCAACCAACTACCAATAAATCTCCTTCTTGAGCGTATTCAACTTTTAAGTCAGGAATATTATCTTGAACCCGTTTAATTTTTTCGGCTCTGGTATTGGTCATTACTTGGTGATTTTCAGGAACATAGTTTACATCTCCTGTTACACTATCTTTTTCCAATCCGCCAACCCGATGTTCTAAACCTGGTGTTCCGGGAACTGCCCAATCACGGGCTAAAGTTTTCGGATCTCTATTGTAAGGATGCCAATTTTCAACCGCTTTAGTTACTTTACGATTTTTTATTTCCGGCATTTCAGCTACACTTTTAATTTTCCATGGAGCAGAACCGTTAGCAATATAACCATCGGTTAATAAAACTACTGGTGTCATGTGCTCCAAAGCTAATCTTGCAGCTTCGTAAGCAAAATTAAAACAATCGGCAGGAGTACCCGCAGCAATTACAATTACCGGGCTTTCACCATTTCTACCATACATGGCTTGTAACAAATCCGATTGTTCTGTTTTAGTAGGCAAACCAGTTGATGGACCACCACGTTGAACATTAATTACCACCAAAGGTAATTCAATCATCATAGCTAAACCTAACGCTTCGCCTTTTAAAGCTAAACCCGGACCTGAAGTTGTAGTAATGGCCAAATCACCGGCAAAAGCAGCACCTATGGCTGATGTAATTCCTGCAATTTCATCTTCAGCTTGAAAAGCTTTTACACCAAAATGTTTGTGTTTAACCAATTCGTGTAAAATATCTGTTGCAGGTGTAATAGGGTAAGAACCTAAAAACAATTCTAATCCTGATTTTTCGGAAGCAGCTAATAAACCCCAAGCTGTTGCGGTATTTCCCATAATGATACGGTAAGTACCTGGCTTCATTTTAGCTGGAGATACGGTAAACGAATTTGGAATTAACTCCAAGGTTTCAGCAAAATAAAATCCGGCGTTCAATACTTTCGTATTTGCTTCAACTAATTCCGGTTTATTTTTAAATTTTTTATTGAAAAAATCAACAGTATGGTCGGTTGAACGATTATACATCCAATATACCATACCCAATGCAAACATGTTTTTACTTCTGGTAATCGCTTTATTGTCTAACCCTGCCACATCTTTTAATGCTTCCTTTGTTAAGGTTGACATGTCCACTTCAATCACACGGTAGCCTTCTAAGCTTCCATCTTCCAACGGATTGGTTGTATAAAAAGCTTTTTCCAGATTCTTTTTGTTAAAGGAATCTTTGTCAACAATAATGGTATGACCCGGTTTTAACGCATACAAATTGGTTTTTAATGCAGCAGGGTTCATCGCTACCAACAAATCAACACTATCGCCCGGTGTGCTAACCTCAACGCTACCAATGTGAACTTGAAAACCAGAAACTCCGTACAAACTTCCTTGTGGGGCTCTAATTTCTGAGGGATAATTGGGGAATGTGGCAATATCGTTTCCGAACATTGCAGAGGTATCGGAAAACTGGGTTCCTGTTAACTGCATTCCATCTCCTGAATCACCAACAAACCGAATAACAACTGCTTGTAATTCTTCAGGTTGGAGTGTCTTACTTTCTATACTCATAAACTTAAGATTTATATTATCAAATTATGTATTAAATATACTGATTTTAGATGTCAAATGTAGTTTTGCCCCAGAAATAGAATTATGACAATAATCATAAACGCTTATGATAATAATCAGCAATCAACTTTAGGATGAATTTTACATTTGTCGATAATTAAGGTAATAATTAATATACAAACTTAACTATTTTATAAATCATGGCTATTATAATCACTGACGAATGCATTAATTGCGATGCTTGTATTTCAGAATGTCCAAACAATGCAATCTATGAACCGGATCAAAAATGGTCTTATTCAGAAAAAACCTCATTAAGCGGTATGGTAACAACGCTTGATGGTAAACAAATTGATGCTGATAAAGAAAATGCTCCTCTTTCGGATGAGTTTTACTTTATTGTATCTGACAAATGTACTGAATGTAAAGGTTTTCACGACGAGCCACAATGCGCATCTGTTTGCCCTGTAGATTGTTGTGTTCCAGACACCAATCATGTAGAAAGTGAAGGTGACTTGTTAAAGAAAAAAGCTTGGTTACATGCTGAATAAAATAAGTTAACCAATTTAAGCAACTTTCAAAAAAGTTTAAAACTTTTGGAAAGTTGAAATAATTTTAACAGCATCATTAATTTAAAACTACATTAATGATGCTGTTTTGTTTTTAAAACACCTTTAAAATGAAACAAAAAAGCGAAAAATTAATTTGTGATGCCAACGAAGCCGTTGCTATTGTTGCACATAAAACCAATGAAGTTTGTGCCATTTATCCAATTACACCAGCTTCACCAATGGGGGAGCATGTAGATGTTTATAGTGCTCAAGGCAAGAAAAACATTTGGAACAATGTTCCACGAATTGTTGAAATGCAAAGTGAAGGTGGTGCTGCCGGAACTGTTCATGGATCATTGCAAGCTGGAGCGTTAACAACTACATTTACCTCTTCGCAAGGGTTATTATTGATGATTCCTAACATGTATAAAATGGCCGGCGAATTATTACCCACCGTTATTCATGTTGCAGCCAGAACCATTGCAACACATGCCTTATCTATTTTTGGCGACCACTCCGATGTAATGGCAACCCGACAAACAGGATTTTCCATGTTATTTGGGGGCTCGGTACAAGAAGCACACGATTTTGCTTTAATTTCTCAAGTATCAGCATTAAAATCAAGAGTGCCATTTTTAAATATTTTTGATGGATTCAGGACTTCGCACGAGATTTCAAAAATTGATGCTATACCTGATGATGTGATTAAAGCCATGATGCCGGAAGACAATATTATGGCTCACAAAAAAAGAGGATTAAATCCGGATAGCCCGGTGATTAGAGGTACCGCTCAAAACCCTGATGTGTTTTTTCAGGCAAGAGAGGCTGCCAATTTATATTATGATAAAGTTCCGGGAATTGTTCAGCAAGTAATGGACGAGTTCTACGAACATACTGGTCGTAAATACAGTTTGTTTTATTATTTAGGTCATCCTGAAGCTGAAAGAGTAATTATTGTGATGGGTTCGGCTGAAGGTCCGATTAGAGAAACCATTGATGCAATGGTAGATAAAAACGAAAAAGTAGGAGCTATTTTTGTACGATTATTCCGACCGTTCTCTATTGCTGGTTTTGTTGAACAACTTCCTAAATCAGTTAAAAAAATAGCTGTTTTAGATAGAACAAAAGAACCCGGTAGTGTTGGCGACCCTCTTTATTTAGATGTGGTTACGGCTTTAGTAGAAAGCAAAAGAGAAATGCCAACTGTTGTAGCTGGTCGTTACGGATTATCATCAAAAGAATTTACTCCTGCCATGGTTAAAGGAATTTATGATGAATTGTTAAAAGACAGCCCTAAAAATCACTTTACCATTGGTATAAATGACGATGTAAGTTTTACAAGTTTAGATTATGACCAATCATTTGAAATTAAAAAATCGACCATCAACTGTATGTTTTATGGTTTAGGTTCTGACGGAACGGTTGGAGCAAACAAAAACTCGATTAAAATTATTGGTGAAACTACCGACAATTACGTTCAAGGATATTTTGTGTACGATTCTAAAAAGGCCGGAGCTCAAACCATTTCGCACTTACGTTTTGGTCCAGACCCAATTTATTCAACTTATTTAATTGATAAAGCGGATTTTGTTGCCAGCCATCAATTTAAATTTATTGAAAAATTTAACATGGTTACCGATTTAAAACAAGGCGGTACTTTCTTATTAAACTCACCTTTTTCGAAAGATGAAATTTGGGATAAGTTACCCATTGAAATGCAAAAAGAAATTATTCAAAAAGAAATTAAATTTTATGTTATTGATGCCAGTAAAGTAGCTCAAGATGCTCATTTAGGAAAAAGAGCAAATACCGTTTTACAAACTTGTTTCTTCGCTATTTCGGGAATCTTACCCAAAGATGAAGCCATTCAAAAAATTAAAAACGCCATTGTTAAATCGTATTCTCACAAAGGAGAAAAAGTGGTGAACATGAACTTTAATGCAGTGGACAAATCACTTGAAAATTTACAACAAGTTGATTATCCAAAACTGGCAACCAGCAAAAAACACTTGTTGTCGGCTATGAGAAATGCTCCTGCCGGATTTGTTACTGATGTATTAGAAAAAATATTAGGTGGTTTTGGTGATGAATTACCGGTAAGTGCGTTTACTGTTGATGGAACTTTCCCAACAGGAACTACACAATACGAAAAAAGCGGAATTGCTGATATTGTTCCGGTTTGGGACGATGAAAAATTGTGTACACAATGTAACAAATGTATTGCCATTTGCCCTCACGCTGCCATTCGGGCAAAAGTGGTTTCAAATGATTTATTAACTGGTTTACCTTCTTCGTTAAAATCAGTTCCAGCAAAAGGAAGACCTTTCGCTAGCGACAAAGAATCGTATATTTTACAAGTTTCTCCCGAAGATTGTACCGGTTGCGACTTGTGTGTTGCTGTTTGTCCTGCCGAAAGCAAAGAAATTGAAAACTTTAAGGCAATCAACATGAGAAAAAAACAAGATGTTGAAGTTGTTGAAAATGCAAATTGGGATGCTTTTGTGGAGTTGCCTTATTACGACAGAAAAGAACTACAAGTTTCTACAGTTAAGGGGTCACAATTCTTGGAACCGTTGTTTGAATTTTCAGGAGCATGTTCAGGTTGTGGAGAAACTCCTTACATTAAATTACTTACTCAACTGTACGGCGATAGTATTTTAATTGCCAATGCAACAGGTTGTTCTTCAATTTACGGCGGTAATTTACCAACTACACCTTACAAAACAAACAAATCGGGAAGAGGCCCGGCCTGGGCAAACTCATTGTTTGAAGACAATGCAGAGTTTGGTTTAGGAATGAAATTAGCGTTGACCAAAAAACAAGAAATTGCTTTTAATTTATTAGAAACATTAAAACCAATGCTTGATGCTTCTTTGGTTGAAAGTATTGTAAACAACCCGGAAGAAACAGAAACTCAAAAAGAAGAAAAAATTGCTCAAATAGATGTATTGAATGCAGCACTTACAAAAATGAACAACAATAAAGATGCTGCAAAATTGGCTCAACTTTCTGATTATCTTAGAAAAAAAGCTGTTTGGATTATTGGTGGCGATGGATGGGCTTACGACATTGGTTTTGGAGGTGTTGACCACATCATGGCTTCGGGCGAAAACATTAACATTTTAGTGTTAGATACAGAGGTTTATTCAAATACCGGTGGACAGACATCAAAATCTACTCCGCTTGGAGCTATTGCAAAATTCTCCATGTCGGGTAAAAGAACCAGCAAGAAAAATTTAGCACTTCAAGCTGTTTCTTACGAAAACGTTTATGTTGCACAAATTGCCATGGGAGCAAAAGATTTACAAGCCCTAAAAGCTTTTGAAGAAGCTGCTGCTTACGATGGTCCTTCAATAATTATTGCATATTCGCACTGTGGTGAACATGGTTATGACTTGAAAGATGGGGCTTTACAACAAGAAAAAGCGGTAGCAACCGGTTATTGGCCATTGTTTAGGTTCGACCCATCAAAACCAAAAGGAAGCAGATTCAAATTAGATTCGAAAGCTGCGACAGCACCTTTAGCTGATTTTATGTATAACGAAACACGTTTTACCAGATTGGTTAAAGATAATCCGGACTTGGCTAAAGAATTATTGGCAGAAGCACAGGAAAATGTACAAACTAAATGGGAAAAATTGGAACATTTAAGTAGTATGTGAAAGGGACAGGGGACAAAGGACAAGTGGCAAGGGACAGGGGACGAGCGATAAATGTCTAACAACTAATGACCAATGACTATTGACTAACACCTAATAAAAATGAAAACTAAAGCAACCAAATTATTTGATGATGCAGCTGCAAAGTTAAATCAAGCGAAAGATGAAATATACAAACCCAAGGAAGACCTTGTTTCTTTCTTGGTTTGTAAAAATTCTCAATTTGTTATCGAAAATTATTTGAAAGGATATTTATTTAAAAACAATATCGATTCAAATAGTTACCATACCATTGATGAGCTTTATACGAAGTGCAAAGAAATAAATAAAAAATTCGAAAAGGTTAATCTATCTGCACTTCAATGCACTTCAAAAGATTTAGAAACCAGAGTTTGTACCGATACCGATAAAGTTTGTTCCTGTTTTAATGCTGCTGAAAGTTTCCATAATTTTCTTAAACACGAAAAGATTATTGATTAATTCTGGCTTTCATTTTAACTACGCAACCATTTATCACCAACTAAAAGTAGTTTGTGTTATTCAACATATTTATTTATAATCATTCTTAATAATAGATAATTACTTACCTTTGCCGACTAATTTTTATAGTTTTAAGGCATGGATAAACATTCCTATTTGAGTAACGCAGACGCTTCTGTAATTGATGAATATTATCAACAATACCTTGTTAATCCTGAAAATGTTGGCGAAGGCTGGCGAAAATTTTTTGAAGGATTTGAATTCGCCCGTAAAAATTATGAAACTGATGTTCCTGAAGGATTTGATAAAGAATTTAAAGTTCTTGCATTAATTAATGGATACCGAACTCGTGGTCATTTGTTTACCAAAACCAACCCTGTTCGAATTAGAAGACAATATTTACCTACACTTGAAATTGAAAATTTTGGGTTAACCCAAGCCGATTTAGATACTGTTTTTCAAGCCGGCAAAGAGGTTGGTGTTGGAGCAACAACACTAACTAACATTATTGCTCATTTAGAACGTGTGTATTGTAATTCTATAGGTATCGAATATATGTATATTCGAAAACCTGAAGAACTGGCCTGGATAAAAGAAAACATCGAATTAAAATCGTTAACCGTATTTGATGCACGGCAAAAAAAATACCTTCTTCACCAATTAAATAAAGCGGTTGTTTTTGAGCAGTTTTTGCATAAAAAATTTGTTGGTCAAAAACGATTTTCTTTAGAAGGTGGCGAAGCATTAATACCTGCTTTAGACGCCATTATAAAAGTTGGCGGCGATTTGGGTGTGGTTGAATTTATTGTTGGTATGGCACACCGAGGACGGTTAAATGTGTTGGCCAATATTTTTAACAAATCGTACGAAAGTATTTTTAGCGAATTTGAAGGAAAAGAATACGAGGATAGTCTTTACGATGGTGATGTTAAATATCATTTGGGATTTTCTTCGTTTGTAAAAACTAAAAACGACCGGGAAGTTCATATTACACTAGCTCCAAACCCATCACACCTCGAAACTGTTGCCCCTGTTGTTGAAGGGATTACACGGTCAAAAATAGATCGTTATTTAAACGACGAAAGTAAAATTATACCCATTATTGTTCATGGCGATGCTGCTATTGCCGGACAAGGTGTTGTTTATGAAGTGGTACAGATGGCTCAGTTAGATGGCTATCGAACCGGAGGAACCATCCATATTGTGGTAAACAATCAAATAGGATTTACCACCAATTACTTGGATGCTCGTTCAAGTACGTATTGTACAGATGTTGCTAAAGTAACCTTGTCGCCTGTTTTACACGTAAATGGCGATGATGCCGAAGCGGTAATACAAGCTATAATTTTGGCAGTAGAATACCGTCAGAAATACAAAAAAGATGTTTTTATTGACATACTTGGCTACCGAAAATACGGACACAACGAAGGTGATGAACCACGATTTACTCAACCTTTATTGTACCAAGCCATTAGCAAACATGCTAACCCAAGAGATATTTATTTGAAACAATTGCAAGATGAAGGTATTATTTCGTCGGAAGAACTTAAAGAATTGGAGAAAAACTTTGACAACTTGCTTCAAGACCGCTTAAACGATGCTAAACAAATTGAAAAAGCTATTGTAACACCTTTCTTAAAAAGAACGTGGCAAGATTATGAATACTGTAATCCCGGCGATTTCGAAAAAACAGTAAACACGACTTTCGATAAGAAAAAATTGATAACCATTGCTAAAAAAATTAGCACTTTGCCTTCCGACAAAAAGTTTATCAATAAAATTGTGAAGTTGTTTGGCGACCGAATGAAAATGGTAGAAGATGCTACCAATTTAGATTGGGCAATGGGCGAATTGTTGGCATATTCCACCTTATTGGAAGAGGGTCATCCGGTTCGGGTTTCTGGTCAGGATGTAGAAAGAGGAACTTTTTCGCACCGACATGCAGTTGTAAAAGTGGAAGACTCGGAAGAAGAGTACGTTCCATTAGAAAACATTTCCAAAAACCAAGCTCCTTTTTACATTTACAATTCGTTACTTTCTGAATACGGGGTTTTGGGTTTTGAATACGGTTATGGAATGTCAACGCCAAACGGTTTAACCATTTGGGAAGCTCAATTTGGTGATTTTAACAATGGTGCACAAATCATTATCGACCAATTTTTAAGTGCTGCCGAAGACAAATGGAAAACTCAAAATGGGTTAGTTTTATTACTGCCTCACGGTTATGAAGGACAAGGTGCTGAACATTCCAGCGGAAGAATGGAACGTTTTCTTCAACTTTGTGCCGAAGAAAACATGCAGGTTGCCGATTGTACCACACCGGCAAATTTTTACCACTTGTTGCGTCGTCAGCTAAAACGTAAGTTTAGAAAACCGTTAGTGGTCTTTACTCCAAAAAGTTTATTGCGTCATCCAAAATGCGTTTCAAGTATCAATGATTTGGCAAACGGAACTTTTCAGGAAGTTATCGACGATACCACTGTTACCCCAAAAAATGTAGACACTGTGGTTTTTTGTACAGGTAAATTCTATTACGATTTGTTGGCAAAAAAAGAAGAAATTGGTGGAGCCGATAACATTGCTTTAGTTCGAATTGAACAATTGTATCCGTTACATCAAAAACAGTTAACCCAAATCATTAGTAAATATAAAGGAGCTAAAAAGTATATTTGGGCTCAAGAAGAACCAGAAAATATGGGAGCTTGGACGCACATGATGCGACATTTTACATCAGTGAAATTAAATGTAATTTCGTTGGCAGAAAGTGGTGCTCCTGCAACAGGCTCATCAAAAATGCATGCAAAACGACAAAATGCAATAATTAATAAAGTATTTGAAAACGCATTGGTGAGTTAACAAAATTTGAAAATGCAACCAATCCTCAAATCCCAAATCAAAAATCGTAAATCGTAAATCAAAAAAACATGGCTTTAGAAATGAAAGTTCCCTCGCCGGGAGAATCAATAAAAGAAGTAGAAATTGCAAGATGGTTGGTAGAAGATGGAGATTATGTAGAGAAAGACCAAGCCATTGCAGAAGTAGATTCTGATAAAGCAACCTTGGAATTACCTGCTGAAGAAGCCGGAATTATTACCTTAAAAGCTGCCGAAGGCGATGTGGTAAAAGTGGGTGCTGTGGTTTGTTTAATTGATACTAAAGCAAAAAGACCTGTTGGAGCTGCCGCAAAAGTTGTTGAAACACCTACAAAAAAAGAAGAAGCTATTGCCCAAAAACAAACCGAAATTGTTCCTAATCCAATGCCTGCAAAAGTTGATGTAAAAGCAACTCCGGTGGCAAAAGAAATGATAACCAAAAACAGCATAAACACGGTGAAGGTTCATGGTTCGGGTTCGAACGGAAAAATTACCAAAGCCGATATTGAAGCGTATTTAACCACCGGGTTAACACCAAATTCAATTACCGGCTGGGGCGGAACAAGAGAGCAAAGCAGCGAAAAAATGAGCATGTTGCGACGAAAAATTGCATCACGGTTGGTCGCAGTAAAAAACGAAACAGCCATGTTAACCACATTTAACGAGGTGGACATGAAACCGTTGATGGATTTACGTGCCAAATACAAAGATGCTTTTAAAGAAAAACACGGTGTAAACTTGGGGTTTATGTCGTTTTTTACCAAAGCAGTTACAGAAGCCATTCGTTTATATCCATCAGTAAACTCTATGATAGATGGCGACCAAATGGTAAGTTTTAACTATGCCGATATAGGTATTGCCGTTAGCTCACCAAAAGGATTGATGGTGCCTGTGGTACGAAATGCAGAACAACTAAGTTTGGCAGAAATTGAAGGCGAAATTAAACGTTTAGCGGTAAAAGCCCGTGATGGTAAAATTGACATTACCGACATGGAAGGCGGAACATTTACCATTACCAATGGTGGTGTTTTTGGTTCGATGCTGAGCACACCAATTATTAACCCACCACAAAGTGCAATTTTAGGTATGCACAACATTGTTGACCGACCTGTTGCCATTGATGGTAAAGTAGAAATACGCCCAATCATGTATGTGGCATTGAGTTACGACCACCGTATTATTGACGGAAAAGAATCAGTAGGATTTTTGAAAACCGTAAAAGAAATGCTGGAAAACCCCACCAAAATTATTTTTGGAGGCAAAAACCCCGATGAGGTTTTGTTGAATTTGTAAGTAAAAACTGCTACTTACCATAACTAAACTGTTATATGATCATGGTCAGCGACTGCCAAAAAAGTATTAAATTCGACAAACTAATATTTAGAAATAAATTTCAAATACAAACAAAATGACAAAAAACAGATCAAAACCCATTGTATTATTAGCGACAGGGCTGCTTTGGATGAGCTTAGCACAGGCTCAGGAATCTGTCAATTCATCTGGCAGTAACGTTACTGGAATTGGTGGCTCGGTATCTTACAGTATCGGACAAATGGTTTACACAACCGATATGGGTAGTTCCGGAAGTATCACACAAGGTGTACAACATGCTTACGAAATTTTTACAGTTGGTCTTAATGAAACGGTGCTTGACATTTCAGTCATTATCTTCCCAAACCCAACTGTGGATAATTTATCCCTGCAAATAAATGATTACAGCAACGAAAAGTTATTGTATCATCTTTTTGATATGCAGGGAAGGTTATTAAAAATCGGACAAATTTCTGAACAGCTAACACAAATCAATACAGCAACTTTGCCCACTAGCACATACTTTATTCACGTATTAAACCAACAAAACCAAAAAGTTCAATCATTTAAAATCATTAAAAAATAATAACATGAAAAAGCTAATTACAATTTGTGCAGCATTAATGATGACTGCAAATATTTTTGCTCAAGCTCCAAATAAAATGAGCTATCAGGCTGTAATCAGAAACAGCTCAAACGCATTGGTTACTAATCAGGCTATTGGAATGAAAATTAGTGTCCTTCAAGATTCTGTAAGTGGCGCAGCTGTATATGTTGAAACACAAGTGCCTACTACGAATCTAAACGGTCTGGTGAGTATAGAAATTGGTGGTGGGGCAGTTGTTTCCGGAACATTCTCAACAATTGATTGGGCAAATGGACCATACTTTATTAAAACTGAAACAGACCCTACAGGTGGTGCATCATATACAATAACCAGCACCAGTGAACTCATGAGTGTTCCTTATGCATTATATGCAGCAAATGCAAAGGGAACATTGTCAGATGGTTCCGCTGCTGGGAATACTCCATATTGGAATGGTACTAGTTGGGTGACGAACAGTAGTAATATTTATAATAACGGTAGTAACGTTGGGATTGGAACATCCAGTCCTGCGCCAAGTGCGGCACTAGAAATCAACTCCACTACAGGGGCATTACTTCTACCTAGATTAACCACTGCACAGAGAGATCTTTTGACTGCAGAAATTGGAATGATTATTTTTAATACAACTGATTTAAAGGCTCAAGTATGTAGTGCAGATAATACGGTGCCTCTTATTGATCAATATAATCAAATATTTGACTCCAATATTTATAATTCTGGTCAATCGTTTCAGGCAGGGATAACAGGAGACTGGACACAGATAGAAGTTAACAACATCTCTTTCGGGCCTCAAACTGGGACATTAAACATTTATTCTGGTGAAGGAAATGGAGGAACGTTGCTGATTTCACAACCTATATCTCTTGTAGCTGGAACAAACGTCATTACACTATCTACTCCAATACCAATTACTGCAGGAAACCAATATACCTTTTTAACAGATATATTAATGAATTGTAGTACAAACATTAATCCTTATCCAAATGGTGTGTCATATAATTCAGTTCCAAATGCAGAAAGTCCATATGATTTATTTTTTAAATTATTTGTATTACCATCTACAGCAATTTGGACTAATCTGCATTAGGAAGTTGAATCGATAAGAATCTGCTGGAAAACCCCACCAAAATTATTTTTGGAGGCAAAAACCCCGATGAGGTTTTGTTGAATTTATAAACTGAAAAAAATGACAAGGAGGACAAAGGTAATATTGTGGATAATAGGTGGACTATTGACCTTAATAATATTATTTTTTTTCTCACCTCTTTACATTATTACATATGGTTTGCAACAAAGAATTGATGGGCAAAAACATGGTTGTTCAGAAAATAGAATAAGCCTAACTATTGAAAAATCAAAGGATAGAGGATTTTATCAAGGACAGTATACTCTAAACCATGCCCGAAAGACTTTGGTAGACAATACGATATTAAAAATTAACCAGCCTTGGGTAGAAAATCAATATTCGGTATGTCCGTATATGGTTTTTTGGGATAAATACATAAAGGAGGATGAATTCAACTTAATTATTCCTGTTGACTATGGTTACAAAATGGGTTCGGGCGTTTGGGAAGAAAAGTTTAAATTATTCACCTTCACCAAAGACGGACGAAATTATGGCCAATTAACCGTTGACAATGTGATTTTTGAACTAAGTGAAATGCCTAAAAGATTAGAAATTTATATCGAAGAAAACGAACAAGTCACTGACACATTACAAATAATAAAAGAATAACGTATAGTCTTTAGCATGACTTATCTAATTCTTATTCAGTCTCCCCAGCTTGACATTTTAAATTTTCTTATCTGCATTTTTCTTGTAGCATTAGAAAATTTATTATATTGATTATGCGTTAGATACAGCAATTTTTCAAAAAAACAAAAAAGTTTTCTTATCTACAAATAACAAGTTTTGGTTGTATCACCCACCCTACCCTCCCTTAAGGGAGAAAATCATAACGGAGGTCATTCTCCCCTTGAGGGGAGTTAGAGGGGTGATTTTAATCCATCTGATAATATTGTATAAATCAATACTCATGCTATTTAAATGATTTGCTAATAATCAATCCTAAAAATTAGTAAAATAAGCCCTTTGTTTATTCCCAATTTATGTAGTTTTGCTTCCATAAAAATTAAAGCCATGCAAGACCACTCAAAAATGAAATTTGCCACAAAAGCAATTCACGCAGGATTAGAGCCTGATTCAGCAACTGGAGCAATAATGACTCCTATTTATCAAACTTCAACTTATGTACAAGAAGGTGTTGGAAATCACAAAGGATATGAGTATTCAAGAACGTTAAATCCAACCCGTCATGCTTTAGAGAAAAATTTAGCCGCCATTGAAAATGGAAAGTTTGGTGCTTGTTTTGCCTCAGGTTTGGCTGCCATGGATTGTATCATAAAAATATTAAATCCGGGCGATGAAGTAATTTCAACCAACGATTTGTATGGTGGTTCGTACCGAATTTTTAAAACCATTTTTGAAAAATATGGCATCAAATTTCATTTTGTACCGATGCAAGATGTAAAGTTTATTGAAGAAAAAATAAACGCCAACACTAAATTGGTTTGGGTGGAAACTCCTACCAATCCAATGATGAACATTATTGATATTGAAGCAGTTTCTAAGTTAACTAAACCTAGAAATATTTTATTGGCAGTCGATAACACATTTGCTTCGCCATACCTTCAAACCCCTTTAGATTTGGGTGCTGATATTGTTATGCATTCGGTAACAAAATACTTAGGCGGACACTCTGACGTAGTAATGGGAGCGTTAATTTGCAACGACGAAACATTAGCCAAAGAAATTTATAGAATTCAAAACAGTAGCGGTGCAGTTTGTGGTCCTCAAGATTCGTTTTTGGTATTAAGAGGTATTAAAACGCTTCATTTAAGAATGGAAAGACATTGCGAAAATGGCGAAAAAATTGCTCATTTTTTAGTTAAACATCCAAAAATTGACAAAGTATATTGGCCAGGATTTCCAACTCATCCAAACCACGATGTGGCAAAAAAACAAATGAGAGGTTTTGGTGGAATGATTTCATTTACCTTGAAAGGAAATAAATTGGAAGACGCTCACAAAATTGTTAAAAATGTTCAAATTTTTTCTTTGGCAGAATCACTTGGTGGAGTTGAATCGTTAATCGGGCATCCTGCAACCATGACACACGCTTCTATTCCAAAAGCAGAACGGGAAAAAAGCGGTGTTGTCGATTCATTAATCCGTTTAAGTGTTGGTGTTGAAGCCGTAGAAGATTTAATTGCCGATTTAGAACAAGCGTTGAACAGTTGACTGTAAACAGTTGGCAGTTCTTTTCAGTCAACAAGAAACAAGAAACCGGCGACAAGAAACCAGCAACCAAACAACCATGAACTACTACTTTATAACCGGTTCCAGTAAAGGTTTAGGAAAAGCTCTTACCGAATTATTATTGCAAAACGAAAACAACTTTGTTTTTGGTTATGCCAGAAGTTCAAGCATTACGCATCATCGTTATTACCACAAACACATTGATTTTGCTAGCTTAGAAGCTGTTCAGAAAATTAAATTTCCGGAACTAAAAGATGCCAAAAAGGTAGTGTTGATTAACAATGCAGGAATTGTTGGAGAAATAAAACACGTGGGAAATTTATCCAACCAAAAAATTGTGGATTGCTACACCATCAATTTAATTGTGCCTTCTATGCTCTCCAACGAATTTGTAAAAACGTATCAAAAAACGAATGCTGAAAAATTGGTGTTAAACATTAGCTCCGGAGCCAGTCAATCTGCCATTGATGGTTGGAGTGTTTACTGTGCAACCAAAGCAGGGCTGGATATGTTTAGCAGGGTTTTACAAGAAGAATCGAACATCAATAAAATAAATATCAAGGTATTGAGCATTGCTCCGGGTATTATTGATACCGAAATGCAACAACAAATTAGAAGTACCGACAGCCAAAATTTCTCGAACATCAACCGTTTTGTTGAATACAAAAAAAATGGCGATTTAGCTTCTGCCGAAGACACGGCAAAAAAAATCATCCGATTTATTAATGAACCAAATTTGTCAAAAAATGTGGTTTGTTCTGTTAGAGATTTAACAAAGTAACTCCATACTTAACCGTTTAACTTAAAAATCCAACCGTTAATATAATAATAGACTATTTTTTTAATAACAATTCGTTAAATTTGATATCTTGCAAATTAAACTAACTAAACTTAAAACGATGAAAAAAATATTTACTTATTTATTGGGATTAACAATGCTTCTGATAGCTAATGCCAATTCCGCTCAAAACAGAAGTGGGAACTGGTGTTTTACTGACGAGCAAACACAATTGTTACAACAACAAAATCCGGCATTAATTCAACAGCAACAAGATTTAGAAGACTATATTTTAAATTTTTCGCAATCTTTTGACCCAACTGCAAAAAAAGCTACAATTATCATACCTATCGTGTTTCATGTTATTACAGATAATGGTAACGGAAATGTTACAAAAGCAGAAATACAACAGGCTGTTAATGTCATAAATCAAGATTTTAAGCGATTAAACCCTGATGCGGCAAATACGCGATCAATTTTTCAACCTTATGTAGCATCATTAGATATTGAATTTCGTTTGGCTCACTTAGACCCTAATGGGAATTGTACAGAAGGTATTGTAAGAGTGGAATCTCCTTTATCTTCAAACGCAACAGATGCTGTTAAAGCAGTAAGCTATTGGAATAGTAAAAAATATTTTAATGTTTGGGTGGTTGATTTAATTAATGGATCTGCACCCCCAAGTTATGTAGCCGGATATGCTCAATTTCCTTCCAGCGGTATAAATTCAACTTATGGTGTTGTAATAGATAATACCTTTTTATCAGGTAGAACATTAACACATGAAATTGGTCATTGTTTTAATTTATACCACACTTTCCAAAGTGGTTGTGGAAGTACTAATTGTTCTGCTTCTGGTGATATGTGTTGCGACACTCCCCCTGTTTCTACATCAAGCGGTTCTTGTGATTATTCAGAAAATACTTGTTCAAATGATGTAAATCACGCTCCTTACAACGCAAATGTACTGGATCAAATTGAAAACTACATGAGTTACAATGCTTGCCAAAATATGTTTAGTTTAAATCAAGCCACCAGAATGATGTCAACATTAAATTCGGCAAATACTACAACTGGATTAGCTCAATTATGGACACCTTCTAATTTAGCTTTCACTGGCACGGGAGACCCTTATGACCCAAATCCAATTTGTATTCCTTGGGGTGCAGATTTTTCTTACAACAAACAATACCTGTGTGAAGGAGAGGCTGTTACTTATTCGGATTTAAATACCTATAATGCCACTCCAACTCTATGGGATTGGACTTTTACTGGAGGAACTCCCAACACATCAAATGTTGCTTCACCAGTAATTACTTATAATACTGCTGGTACTTATGGAGCAACCTATTCGCCAGGTACAACTGCAGGTTACTATACTCCTGCTGTATCAAAAAGCAATATTATTACTGTAAGTTCTATTGCCGCTCAATTTACGTTGCCTTTTATTGAAGGTATGGAAAATACCACCAATTTTAACAACGATTGGACTATAAATACCATAAGTGGTAATGGATGGCAAAATGTAACAACGGCTTCTTATTCCGGAACACGTTCTTTAAAAATTAATAATTTAGCTAATTCTATTAATGATGTTTCCGAGGCTATTTCATCTTCTTTAAATTTAACATCATTGCAGAACCCGATAATGACTTTTAAATTAGCTTATGCTAAAAAAGTATCTGGAGGAAACGACCAATTGATAATTTACTCTTCTATTGATTGTGGTGCTTCTTGGCAAATTGTAACCATTAAGTCTGCCTCAACCATGTCGAGTGCACCTGCAACTGATGTTGCTTTTACGCCTTCTGGTACAACTCAATGGAAAAATCACAGCATTACGATAAGTGCCGGATTAGCCGCACAAACAAATGTTAGATTTAAATTTTATTTTAAAAGCAATGGAGGTAACAATGTTTATTTAGACGATATCAACGTTGATGGGACTGTAGGAATAGATGAACCAAAATTGGTAAATAACCTAACTATTTTTCCTAATCCAACCAGCGAAAGTGCTGCTCTTTCTTTTAACTTAATTTCAGAAGTTAAAAATTTAAGTGTAACACTTAAAGATGTTTTAGGAAAAGAAGTTACTAAAATAATTAACGGACAACCTTTTGCTGCCGGCAGATATACATTAAGTATTGACCAAGGTAAAAAATTGGCTTCCGGTCTTTATTTTATAGAGTTTAATGCTGACAACAAAATAAGTGTAGAAAAATTAATTGTTCGTTAATTTACTTCGATTGTTAAACATTTTAATTTCAGTTTTTAGATAGAAAAAGCCGCACGGATAAATTCGTGCGGCTTTTTTGCTTTTGTATTTTGTTATTGTTTAACACAGCACAGAATCTCACGTTATATTATAAGAAAAACAATCAGCACTTTCAAAAGACATAAGCTCAAATTTAATTTTTTTATTAGTCTTTTAAAATCAAAAAAGGCTTGAAGAAATTTCTCCAAGCCTTTTTGAAAATCTACTAACAAAAACTATTGAATTACAATTTTTTGAACTTCAACACCTTTAGCGGTAGTGATATTTACAAAGTAAATTCCTTTAGCATTGTTAGTTAAATCAATGTTTTGATTCGAACCATTCATAGTATTTTTGTAAATTACCTTGCCTTGAACATTTAAAATTTCAATGGTTGCTTTCTCTCCTTTTGGAGTTGCAACTGTAAATAATCCATGGTTTGGATTAGGATAAACAGTAAATCCTTTATTGCCAACTTCAGTATTTACATTAGTTGAAATATCTACTGTTATATCATCAACATATAATCTCCACATGTTAGCATCACTATAACCATGGAAGCCAATAAAATATGAAGCTGTTGTAGGCGGAGTAAAAATTACACTAGCTGTATTAAATGTAGTATTTATAATGTTCGTGCTATCAAATAACATGGTAGTCATTGATGCTGAGTTTTGAGCACTACCATACATTACTTTCAATTTTTCTGGGTATGTAGCACTCTCTGCTCTATATTTAAACGACAATTGATACGCTTGCCCACCTGTTAATGTTAAATTAGGAGTAAAAGCCCAGTCATCTGTTGCAATAGTAGCATTATAAGTAACCGCTAAAGCATTTGGAGCTGAACTTGACTGAGTTGTAGTTGAAATCCATGTATTAGCGTCGGCATTTACATTTTCTGCTAACCAGCCACAAGGCAAGTTTGGAACAGTTTCTCCGTCAAAATTTTCTGTCCATGGGAAAGATGAGATAGCACTTGCTACACATGGAGTTGTAAAACTATAAGGGCCAACCCAAGCACTTGAATCTCCACCACAATCTGCCTGAATATAAAAATCATAACTCGTAGAAGCAGAAAGTCCTGTTAAACCATATGGATTAACTGTATCGGAAACCATTGTACCGGTTCCTAGAGTGAATCCTGCTGTACCCCATTCAATATTCCAGTTTGTAGCAAATCCATTTTCAGTCCAACCCAAATCAGCAGAAGTTGCTGTAATATTATTCGCCATCAGAGTGGTTGGATCAGGGCATGAAGGAGGAACCGATGAAGTAATTGTTGGAGAGCTAATACAAAATCCCCATTGCCATCCTGCATTATCATTATAATTAATTCTATATCTAAATCCGGCTAATTGTGTAGGAGTAAACCCAGCAATATTTAAAAATCCTGTTGTGTATGGTAATAATCCTAAACATGTTTGATAATCCGTTGTAGTGCTATTTCCAGCAAACACTTCTATAGTGTTCCATGTTAAAGCATCATCATCCCAGTAGTCTATGGTTAATGAATCTCCTCCAAGAGGTCTGTAAACAACTGTCCCTGAAATGTTAATCATTGTCTCTCCAGCTACTTGTGCTGGAGTCAAATCAATTATCGGTGAAGCAGCAAAACTCACATCAAAGGAACTGTTTCCTGCGGCATCGTCATCAAAAGAAAAACTCGAATTTATTGTTGGATTATTCAATAATCCAGCTGGATTATAGGTTCCGCCAACTGTCCAATTGGTATCCGGCCAGTTTGCTGATTGGTTTAATACTTGTGCATCAAGAGTAGTACTCAAAGCAGTAAATATTACCGTTGAAATTAAGGTAGTAATTTTTTTCATATAGTTTTTTCTTGTTAATACTAAACTTTAGTTTGAGATGAGAATAGAAATCAAAATTATT